>CAXPQP010000015.1:0-38113 GCA_964219495.1 Leeuwenhoekiella sp.
GGGTCGTTGCTGTTGAGATAGGTAATCTGGTCATCAGACAGTTTTTCAATTTTTAGCAAATAGTCCCGGAACAGCGCTGCATCAGAGGCTGCATAATTGAGTTTTAAACTTTCCTCCTGATAATCAGAAATCCCAACAATCAGGGCTTTGCGTGCTACAAGAGTAGCTTCCTGGCTAAAGCTTTGTAGTGAAAGACAGACCAGAACAAGAATCCATATGTTTCCCTTTAAAATTCTCATAAGTCTTTTAGAAATTTAAGGAGGAATGCTTCCGGTTTGTTGCTTAGCTCCAATGCTTTTTCACGTGCACCTGGTTGCAGAATCTTTAAAATAGCACCCGGTTGTGACGGACTCAATGGGCTTTGTCTGGAGTCGCTGGCTGCCTGAATGTTTTCGTAGAGATAATCGTCAAACTCACTGTAGGTAATCTCATTATCTGCATTTAAATCTGCTGCTCCCAAAAGTCCGGTTACCCAAAAGCGGGTGTAAATTCCATAATCACCTGAAGTATTTGTATGAGAAAATTGGTCTCCCGTAGTTGCCAGAAAAGTTTGTGATCCCTGAGTGAGGGTTTGTAAATTTTCGAGATTTTGCCGGACTTGTGCTTCGCTAAGATTTGGGGTGTCAACTTTATTGGTGTCAAAAATATACCTCACCTGTGCAGCCTTTTCGGTGGCTTTACCAAAGAGTTTAACAAGATCAGAAATGCGTATCAAACCCGGAGCACCCAGTTGAATTTGTTCCAAATCAGCATCTGAAGCCAGGAATAAACTCTCGCGATCGTCAAAATAGGTATTAGGATAGCTGATGCCTGAAAAATACACATACACGATATCATTAGCCTCAACCGAATCAACAAGTTCTCTGGCCCTGGTATAAATCGATACCGCGGTGGCTTCTTTACCTGTTAGACAAAGCAGCTGCTCTTCGGGTAGTTGCTCTGCCTTTTGTAAAAATGAGCGAAATAGATTTGCATCTTGTTCACCCGATTTACCTACACCGATAACCAATGCCCGAGTTGCTCCCGATTTTTCTTCAGCTTTTAAAGCTTTTGCCCGCGAACCTCTGCTGTCTTCCTGTGCATAGCACACCCCATTTGCCAGCAAAAGCAGGCAAATAACTCGTGACAGGATGTGAACTAGACGAGACATTGGGAGTGTATTATGATTAAGCTTTTCCTTTGCGTACTTTCTTTAAATATTTTGAAAGGTCTTTGTAGCCATTATCTTTTGCAACGTCTTCAGGCAGATCTCCACTTGCGTTTTCGATATTGGCAGCAGCAGCATTTTCTCCTGCAATAAACGAAATCAGAGTACTGTTACCGGTAGCGGCAGCCAGGTGTAGCAAGGTATTGCGGGAAGAATCTTTTACATCGGTATCTGCCCCGGCTGTAATAAGCTTGCAGCCCAGTTGATATTGCTGTTCTTTACAGCTTCCTGAAGTGCCGTATAGGGCTTATCTGCCCCGGCATCGGGATACAGATCGCGCTCCATCAGGATCTGATACAAACGCTGGTCATTTTGCTTAATCGTATAATCAAGCAGTTCGCGATGTTGTGCATCGGTATAAGTTTCAAATGTATGATCGAGGATGGCATCATACATCTCGTAGTTGCGCTTGCTTAACGCCAGAACTTCCAGACGCCCACGATCTAGAGTATACGAACGGTTAAAAATCCACTTATAGGTTGCCCAGTCGTTAAAACGCTCGGTATTGTTAGTTTCTATCGCATAGGCGATATTTTCATAAATACTTCGAATCAGCAAATCGGTTGGCACCGAAGTAATTTTGTGAGCCTGGCAACCTGCTGTATAATCGGCACTTTGAAAACTTACTGTTTTTACACAGTCACATTCTTCATCATAGTAGTAATCCCCACTGTAATCCCCATTGAGGTAGGTCACAGCACCACGTACCAAAATTCCTTCAATCCAGCCGTAATCATCAAAAACCGGTCCGCCAGAATTACCCGGGAACGAGTCGATATCACTCTTAAACCAGTTGGAGGGTGATGCGTCAACAACTTCAGCGTTTTCAGCAAACTTAAGCGGTAAACCTGTAGGCGAACCAATAGTGTTTACGCCGGTTCCTTCAGCGATGCTTCCGCTTGTTCTAAAACGATACGGACGACGGTCTGATTTGCGCTTCAGGCGTAAAATGGCATAATCATCATCGGTAGCATCATCAAGTTTAGCACTCAGCACTTCGGCTACCTCATAAATATTATTAGGATCTAAAGGAATGGCGTGTGTGGTGGTGTTGAATTGCTTGTCGCTGGTGTAATCGAAAACCCACACGTAAGGCTCCGCATCTTCCATAGTTTGTATGCAATGCCCGGCAGTTACCAGAATGTCTGGTGCGATAAGAAAACCGGTGCAGTTAGCCAGAGCAGGTTGATCTAAAAACTGCACATTGTCATCAAACCTTTCGGTTTCAAACATATAACTCAAACGCTCTTCCAACGAATAGGAATAGGCGATATTGTCTCTAATGCTGCGCTTATCGACCATCACGGCAGTAGCCCGTACAAAATCCTGATAGCCTACTGCATCCTGTGCTTCTTTACGATCATCAGGACCAAATACACCACGGGAGGTACTACCAGGTTCGCCAAAAGGAAATTCTATAGCAGGTTCGGTATCCTGTGCATAGACAGCAGCAGATACCAGCAAAACAAAAAGACTGAGAAAGGTAATTTTATTCATAAGAGTAGGGTTATAGAGCGTTATTCTTTGGATTCCACAATTTGATACATAAACTCGGTCGCATATCCATCTACTTTGCCAGAAGTAGCAGCACCACTGCCGCCACGGGTTTTTACGTAGGTATTTGCCAGAAAGGATTCCAGCGGATTGGCACTTCCTGCAGTAACACCACCGCGGGTTTGTACGGTTGATTTAAAGTTGATAGGAGATGGCGAGGCAAAACCTTTGAGCATCAGCTTTTCAAAAGGAGGACCGAATGAAAATATACAATCTTTAAACACCATCGTTTGTCCCGGTGCCAGCTTACGCTCGTTGTTATTTAAAGTGCATTGGTCGTTGGGCATAAAGGGATTGATTTCTCCCTTGCTGTTGATTTCAATAATGCTGAAATAAAGTTCGCGATCACTTTCATTGGTGACTTCCAGCACAACATGATCATCACCGGGAAGTACACTGAAGGTTCCGTTTGCATCTGCAAAAGCTGCAGGTTCCATCAGTTCGCCATAAGTTTCCATCACGGGATCATAGCTAACCGGCAACAAGCGGAAACTGAACTCGTAATCAGGATTCTGCATCTGCAGGTCTTTGAGGTATTGCCCCTGTGCGTAATTAAAAAGTTTTTGCTTCAGGTCGTCAAGAGCTTCAGTACCGCGCGATGCTTCAACCGCGTTCACTGCCAGTTGACCATTGGTTGCATTTAACGTATAGCCATTTTGATCGCCGGTTATGATGACTGTAGATTGCAACGAATCATTTACCAGACTGCCGAGGCTGTTTTCAGTTAAAAACTGCTCAAGTTCTTTAGATACATTTTTCTCGGCTGCGGAAGCATCCAGATATACCTGCAGGTTGATATCACCATAGGTTTTTTCATCAACAAAAACCCAGTATTCCTTTTTATTGGTGCCGGGTAATGCCTTGTCTAAAACAATATTGGCTTCATTGAATTTTGCCAGTTTTACAGTACCCGTTGCCAGAATTTTGGAGCGGTCTAAACCGGTAGTTCCTGCCGGAAGAATAGCAATTGTAGTACCTTCAAAAATACCCTGAAGTTTACCTGCCTGTATTTTGATCACGTCAGGGCGTAGCAGGGAAAGTACCTCGTGATACGGCTCCTGCTTAACATATTCACCTTTAAATATTTTATAATCGGGATCTCCTTCAAGAGTTGGCGTTTGGTTGGGAGAGATCACATTCATAGTAGCAGACATCTTGTTGTACAATTGTCTGTAGGTAAAATCACTTCCCAATTCGGTCATTGCTTTGTTGAAAGCATAGCTCAACGAACCTACTCCTTCATACTCGTAGTTGAGTTCGTTTGACGAAGCCCCGCTAAGCATCACAAAAGGTGCTGCATCTGCAGCTACCTGAGCGGTTTCCAACATATCGCTACCGGCTTTGGTTTTATTTGTGTTAGGTTGCCAACCTGCTGGTGCAAAAGTAGCGGCACCACCACGGGCTTTTCCGCCCCGGGTTGCAGAACCCGAGTGGCAACTGTCTAGCAAAAGCAGTAACTGCCCGTCTTTACCCAGTTTGTTTCTAAAGTTGGTAATAAGTTTTCCCAATTCGTCATCACGTATGTGATTCTGCCCCGTGTAATTGTAGGTCGGGCGTACGAGTGCGTCATAGGGAACAATAGCCTCATCTTTATCATCTATCTCTTCCCCATTATCGTCTGCAATTTGCTGCCCGTGACCCGAGTAGTGAATCACCACAATATCACCGGGCTCGATACTGCTACCCAGTTTTTCAAGGGCGGTGATGATACCGGCTCGTGTGGCTTCGGCATTGGTAATAATGTTTATGTTGTCTTCACTAAAACCTTGTGTAAGCAACGCCGATTTGATAAGCGGCACATCGTTTACCGAGCTTATGGGGCTCCAGCCGGTGCTTGCCGGGTAATCACCCACAGCGATGATTAGGGCAATTTTTTTAGCCTGAAGCTGAATGGACAATAAACTTAATAGTGTGAGGAGTAGTAGTTTTTTCATACAGGTGTTTTAATTGATGTCAAACAGACTAAACGAGATTCCGAAGAAATACCCGAAATCGTACACTTTTTTGGTAAAATTGTCAAGACTGCTCAGGCTTGTGGTTTGACCGGGTTCAAGACCATCAGTAAGACGATCGACCGGGCCGTATGCCACACCTCCCGAAAGTGAGATTCGACTTTTGCTGCCTAAAAAGACTGAAGGTCCCAACAGGAAGTTAACCCCTGAGATATCTTCAGAAAGTGGAATGGAAAGACCAAAGCTTCCACCTACATTAAAATTGTCACCAATCACCGGGTAGAAGTTAATCATGGTGCTGAGGTTGGGCGTAAAATAGTTATTGTCAGTCGCACCGATTACTCCATCTTCACTGATGAAGTAGTCTTTAGACTTGCTGCCAAAATTATTGAGGGTAAGCGCCACACTGCTATTGATTTTAAAACCTCCGGTAGAAAATAACTTTAAATTTCTCGTTTTCAATGTGGTGACTTCCGCATCAGCATCCATAGTTTCAGAAAAGGTACTTTGCACAAAACGCAGGTTGATATTGGTCTCGTCGGCATCCATCTGGTAGTCGTAGGTACGTTCAAAAGAAGCGGCCTCAAGCTGGGTGTACAGCGATTGGATCTCTTCAATAGAAAGATGTGTAAGCTCTACGGTTTTGCTTAAGGTAGCCTTTAAGGCTTCAATATTTCCTAATGCACGGGTACGCTCAACGAGTTCGCCACGAGATGCAGGAGCATCGGTCTGGCTGGTAGGATTTACCTCTTCGGCCATCTGATCGAGGTTTGCACTCAGATCCTGCTTATCGGCATTGATGATTTTATCGAGGTTAGAGAGAAACAGGTAAAAGTTGGCATCGGGATCGCTAAGGCGTGCATCGGTTTGTTGTTTAGCCAAATTTTTAATGTTGGTTATGATACTTTGCTTGTCGAGATTGGGGTTGAGCAAATTGGCTTTAAGTGTATTTTCGATAGCACGTACAGCGGTTACCTTGTCGGTTAAATCGTTAAAACCATTACTTACCGAAGCTCCACGGGAAGCCGATTTGAAAAAGTCTGGACTACCCAGGGAAGAGGAATTTACATTAAGCCCCAGGTTATCGCCCCCCATTCCGCTGATTCCTCCCAGAAGCGAAGTGAAATTAAAACCTGCTGAAGAAGGCTGCTTATCTTCTTCCTTAATGTCTGCAATCACATCAACTGCAAAGGGATTTACATTGAGCAATTTGATTTCTACCAGCGAGTTGCGCTTAATACGCGGATGCTCGAGGGTATCTATTACTTTATTGGAATGGTCTAAAGCCAGAAAGGTAGTGGCCTCGCTATTATAATCGTAAAGAATGCGGTATTTATCCTGTGCCTGTAAGGTGCTAACCGATAAAACCAATAAACTGAAGCAAAGTAGAAGTCTTAGCATAAATAATCCCGGTTAATGGGTTGAGAGGTCTAATTTACTGTTAAATATATTAACAATAAGGTTAAGATTCAATTTTAAAAGACCTTAATAACTTCCTTAAAAACCACTCGTCTACACTTAACGACCACTCGTCTACACTTTAGGCAAGCTTCATCTAGCTTTGATTGTTCAAAAGGATTTCTTACGCAATTTTGTAGCTTCCCTAACTTGAAACTTGTGATCACACGTAAAATGAATATCTTACTTATCGAAGATGACGCTATAGAAGTCATGAAACTTGAACGCGCTATCAGCAAACTGGGCGTCGAACAACAGTTGATTAAAGCCCGAGACGGCGAAGAGGCTCTAAACCTGCTGCAAGCCGGAGGCAGTTTGCCCGATGTTGTTTTTCTGGATTTGAATATGCCCAAAATCAATGGTATTGATTTTCTGAAAATACTTAAGGCAGACGACCGACTACGGTTTTTACCTACCGTGATCCTTACGACCTCGGCAAACCGGAAGGATATGCTGGAGTGCTATAAAATAGGCGTTGCAGGTTACCTGATAAAGCCCCTTAAATACGACGAATACGTCAACAAAATTAAAATTGCTTTAGACTACTGGAGTATTAACGAACTTATAGATTCTTAATGAAAGGTATTGTCTTTACAGAATTTCTGGAGCTGGTAGAAGAGCGCTACGGCCTTGAGATGGTAGACCACCTCATCAGCGCAGCGCAATTGCCTTCCGGTGGAGTCTATACTGCGGTGGGCACCTATCAATTTTCAGAAATGCTAAGCCTGCTGGGTGAACTTAGTGAGCAAACGGGAGTTTCTATTGACACTTTGCTCGAAGTTTACGGCGAGCATTTCTTCGGTGTGGTATTAAAAAGTTATCCCGGTTTTATAACCCAGTACACAGATCCTTTAGACTTACTGGCTTCAATCGAAAGCCATATCCACGTTGAGGTACGCAAAATATATCCTGATGCCGAACTGCCCGTTTTTCGGGTACTGGAGAAAGACAGCAACAAGCTGATTTTGTTATACCGCTCCAGCCGCGCGATGTATGCCTTTGGCAAGGGGCTGATGCAGCGTACCCTTTTACATTATGGTTATCAGGCAGAAGTGCTGGTCGAAAAGATCAATGATGATGGCACCGAAGTAAAATTTAGTATCCGCGTTTATGAGTGACAAGCAGCTCGAGTTGTATGAGAGGGCGTTGGCCCGGGAACGTGCTGCCCGTAAAGAGGCAGAGCGTATACTTGAAGAAAAGTCCCGTGAGCTGTATTTTAAGTCTGAAGAGCTTAAAAAGACTAATCAGAAACTTGAAAGCCTGGTATATACCGCAAACTCTGAGTTACAGGGTGTTTTTGGCAATATTGCAGATGCCTATGTGATTATGAATCTGGAAGGAGTTCCCATTAAAATGAACAAGGTTGCGGAAAGCCTTTTGGGATATACGCTTAAAGATCACATTCACTTATACAAACTGGTAACCGAAGAAGATAGGCCTCTTGTACCTCTGGGTTTTGAACAGCTGATGCAAAAAGGCTCTATCACCAATTTTGAAATTCACATACGCCGTGCCTGTGGTGAAGTAAGCTATGTGCAAATAAATGCCAGTGTTATTTACGATCGCGACAAAAAGCCCCTGGCAGCACAGGGTATTATACGTGATATTAGTAGTCAGAAGCGTAACGAGCAGCAACTGGTAGATTCGCAAAACCGCCTTTCTACCCTGATTCTCAATCTGGAAAGCGGCGTGCTGCTGGAAGATGAGAACCGAAATATAGTAATTACAAACAAGCGCTTTTGCGATTTCTTCAGCATTCCCGTCGAACCCGAACTGCTGCAGGGTCAGAACTGCGAGCAGGCTGCCGAGCAAAGCAAAGGTCTGTTTGAAGATCCGCACGGTTTTGTAAACCGCATCAACGAACTCCTGGTAAATAAAGAGCAGGTGCTTGCAGACGAACTCGCGATGCGTGACGGCCGCGTGTTGGAGCGTGATTTTATCCCCATCTATGAAGAAGGGCAATACAAGGGACATCTTTGGACCTACCGCGATGTGACCCTGCGCCGCAAATACCGCGAGAGTATTGAAGCCGAACGTCAAAAATACAGCAATATCATCGCCAATATGAACCTGGGCCTCATCGAAGTAAACAACGATGATGAGATCCTGATGATAAATCAAAGTCTTGAAGAAATGTCGGGCTATACCGAAGCAGAACTCCTTGGGAAAAAGGGAATGGACGTTTTGCTCTATCCCGGGGACCGCGATAAACTCACCGCAGAGAATGAAAGCCGCCAGCAAGGGGCTTCCAATTCTTACGAGATTCGTGCCCGCAGAAAAAACGGCGATTTACGCCACTGGCTCATCAGTGGAGCGCCTAATTACAACATCAACGGCAAAGTGGTAGGTTCTATTGGTATTCACCTCGATATTACCGACATCAAAAACCTGGAGCTTCAAAAAGAGAATCTGCTGCGTAAACTGGAGAAGAGTAATGACGAATTGCAGGAGTACGCCCATGTGGTTTCTCACGACTTGAAATCACCTTTACGCAGTCTGAGTGCTCTGGTAGACTGGATTAGGGAAGACAATAAAGAGCAGTTTGATGAGCAAACCCTTACTAATTTTGGTCTTATAGATCAAACTCTGGAGAAGATGGAACAGCTTATTTCAGATGTGCTCAACTACTCGAGTATGGGTATTGAATGCAGCAAAGGTGAGGAGGTGCCGGTTAAGCAGGTACTTGAGGATATCAAAACCCTGATTCACATCCCCGAACATATTGAATTTAGCTATCCTGATAAGCTTCCGGTCCTGCTGGCAGATCGGGTGAAGCTGCATCAACTCTTTCAAAATCTTATAGGTAACGCTATTGCCTATTGTGATAAAAATCCGGGCTGGGTGCGCATCGAATGCGAAGAGCAGCAAAACAACTGGCTCTTTAAAGTGAGTGATAACGGGGTAGGGATCGCCCCCGAGTATCACGAGAGGGTATTTAAGATTTTTCAGTCTTTGCAAAAGCGAAAAGATTCCACCGGTGTGGGACTTTCTATCGTCAAAAAGATTGTGGAGTTGTACAACGGTAAGATTTGGCTGGAAAGCACCCCTGGCGAAGGAACTACTTTTTATTTCACCTTAACCAAGTAGCTTATGAAAACCCTACAACTTCAGCGGAAACGCAATACAGCCTGGCAGTATATAGGGCCGAAGCAGGATTTGAAGAATCCTCTGGTTCTGATATTCGGTAACCGATTTCTGCTGGAAGAGGAGGCTACTTTTGATGAACTGCGCGAACTTTTCCCCGATGGGCATCTGGTTTTTGGTTCGTCTAGCGGTGATTTGATTGCCGATTCGGTAAACGATGAGCATCTCAGTGTCACGGCAATCGAATTGGAGCGCGCGCATTTTGAAGTACAAACCATAAACATCAGCAGCGTGGCTTACAACAGTGAGCTGGCCGGGCGCGAGGTGGTTAGTAAATTAAATCCCGAAGGACTCAAACATATTTTTGTGGTTTCGGAAGGCAGCTCGGTAAACGGCTCGGCACTTACCAAAGGCATGCAGGCCGCGGCTCACAAGGTGTTGATCACCGGTGGTTTGTGTGGTGATGATGCCCGTTTTGAACGTACCCTCGCCGGGTATAATAAACCGCCTGATGACGGGGAAATCGTGGTAATCGGGTTTTATGGCGAAAGCTTTGAAGCCAGTTTCTCGCTGTTCGGGGGGTGGATTCCCTTTGGTCCGCAACGTGTGGTAACCCGCTCTGAAGGGAATGTGTTGTATGAAATAGATGGTAAACCTGCCCTTGATTTGTATCGTATGTATTTGGGTGAAAAGGCTAAAGAACTTCCGGGATCTGCCCTGATTTATCCGCTTAATGTTACCAGTACCGAAAACAATCAGGCTTTTGTGCGCACCATTCTTCAGATTGATGAAGCACAGAATGCGATGATTCTGGCCGGTGATGTGCCCGAGCAGGCTTTGGTACAACTGATGATGACCAATACAGACAGCCTTGCCATGGCTTCAGAAACGGCCGCTCTAAGGGCGCTTGAAGGCCGCACGGCACCACCCCAGCTTGCCCTGCTCATCAGTTGTATAGGTCGTAAACTGGTATTGAATCAGCGGGTGGAAGAAGAGGTTGAAGAAGTACGGGAGGTACTGGGCGAAGACGTGATAATTAGCGGCATGTACTCTTACGGTGAGATCGCTCCCTTTTATGGTGAACGCAGCTGTAAACTGCACAACCAAACCATGACCATAACTTTAATAAGTGAATGATATGAATGAGCTGCTTTTCCGTCAAATGCGCAAATTCCTTCCCGAAGAACTTCAGGAGCGGGAAGACCTGCAGGCATTTTTGCAGGCTGTAAGCACCTCTTACGACAACCTCGAAGACCAGTTCAATATAACCCAGCGGGCGATGAAGCTGAGTTCAGACGAACTCTATCAGGCCAATGTTTCCCTGCGTCAGGAGACCGTAAAGCAGCGTGCACTCTTAAGCCGGTTTGAAGAAGTCATCAACCGGGTGGCACCGTCAAGTGGGGCACCCCTCCTGGAAGGAGAAAATCTTTCCGATTACATCAGTACACAGGCCGATGAGTTGATTGCAGTTACTAAAAAACAGGAACGTCTCCTGCAGGAACTGGAACAGCAAAATCAGGAGTTGAGCGATTACGCACACATTGTATCTCATGATCTCAAGTCACCTTTACGTAATATTGATGCTTTGGTTTCCTGGATTCGGGAAGACTACGGCGATGTACTTGATGAGAATGGACTGCAGCAAATGGACCTGATCAAAACCCATCTCGAAAAGATGGACGCCCTCATTGGCGGAATTCTACATTATTCTACTATAGGGAGAGAAAGCGGTACCGAAAGCCAGATTGATCTCAATCTGCTGATGCAGGAAACCCTTTCCGGTATTTCCATTCCCGAAGACATTGAGGTGCAGGTACACCGTTTACCGGTGATCACGGCAGACCGTTTTAAGATTCACCAGTTGTTTCAAAACCTCATTTGTAACGCGGTTAAAAGCATCGATAAACCCTCTGGTAGTATTAAAATCGTAGGCCGCGAACTGGATAGTGGCTTTCAGTTTGAAGTGACCGATACCGGAAAAGGTATTGATCCGAATTATTTCGACAAAATTTTTAAAGTCTTTCAAAAACTGGAGCACGATTCTAATTCAACCGGGATCGGTCTTTCCATAGTCAAGAAGATTGTAAACTCGTATGGTGGAAGCATTTGGCTGGACAGCGAACCGGGAAAGGGCACCACGTTTTATTTCACCCTCCCACAAACCGAAAATCACTATGAATAGCCCTAACCTTAATTACGTTGATGATTTAGCCGGAGAAGATGAAAAGTTCCGCAGCCAGTTTATCACCATTCTTAAAAAGGAGCTGCCTCTGGAAATAGAGCTCTACCGTCGCTATATAGAGCAGGAGCAGTGGAAGTCTGCAGCAGAGAGCGTGCATAAAATAAAGCATAAACTGGGAATTGCCAGTATGGACGATGCCTACGAAATCGCCATTCTTTATGAAGAAGAATTAAAAGCCGGCTCAAAAACCTCACAAAATGCTTTTGAACGGGAGCTAAACCGACTTTCTGATTTTGTAAATGACTTATAATTTGTAATTTGCTCTAGCACTTAAAAGCCTCAGATTGTGAATTGTATTATTGTAGATGATGAAGCCGCTTCACGAATGATTGTATCACACCTGTGCAGTCAGGTGGAAGATGTTACGGTAATTGATGAATTTCCCAATGCCCTTCAGGCGATCAAGTTTTTAAACAAGAATGAAGTTGATTTTGTATTTCTCGACATTCACATGCCCGATTTTACAGGATTTGATTTTTTAGATACGCTGGCAAGTCCGCCAAAAGTCATTCTCACCACTTCAGACCGCAATTTTGCAATTGAAGCCTTTGAATACGATTGTATTGTAGATTATCTGGTAAAACCCATTACCCTGCCGCGTTTTATCAAAGCTTTGCAAAGGCTCGAAAGTGCCCCGGCTGCGACTCCTGCTGCAGCACCGGCAGTAAGCAAAGAAACCTCTGCAAATCCCGAGGCTTCTACCGAAAAGGAAATGTATGTCAACATAGACCGGCGCCTGATTAAAATAGAATTTGATAAAATCTTTTTGATCGAGGCTAAAGGCGATTACATCCTCATCAAGACCGAACAGAAGAACTACACCGTTCATTCTACCCTCAAAAAAATAGAAGAGAAATTACCCGATCATTTGTTTGTGAAGGTGCACCGTTCGTTTATCATAAACATCAAGAAGATTATTGATATTGAAGACAACAGCGTGCTTATTGCGCGAGATGTGATTCCCATCAGCCGCTCTAACCGCCCCGAGCTGATGAAGCGGCTCAATCTGCTTTAAAACCGAACTAAAGTTTAAACACCGGTTTTGCTAAAAACTGCCATCTCATTTTCACCCCTACTTCGGTGAACTCAAAACCGGCAGCAGTAGCCGAAGCCACGTTACTGTATTTGGTATAAAAACCCGCATCCAGACGATTTGATAGCGTATGGTTGATGCCTGCTTCAAGTCTGAATAGGGTAGTAGCCTTGTCTTTTTCCACAAACTGATAACCCCCGGCAGCATTGGCCGTATACTGCCAGTTTTTAATGTTTCCGTTTAAATCTGCAAACAACTCCACCGCCTGATAGCTTGACGGACTGAAATACAAGGTAGGTACCTGATCCTTAAAGCTGAGGTACTGGTAATTGATTCCGCCTTTAAGTGCCGGAGCTTTGGTAAAGTTGTAATACAGCGAGGTAAACAACAACTTGCGCTGGTTGCCATCGGTTTGTGGCGTGAAAATAAGACTTGTATACCAGCCCAGGTTTACGTTTGTGCCCATATTGTAATTGAGCTTGTAGTTATTCATAAAGATTTTTTGGTCGATCAGCGTAGCATTAAAGTTTTGTAACTCGCGGCTGTAGCCCAGTTCAAGGTATTGTAGGGGAAGCGGGCGGGCTTTTAACAGCACCGAGCCGTTGACGTCTGTATAGCTGTTGACATTGGCTTCGGCGTTAAGAATCCCCAGGTTGGCTTCAATCCAGGTGTTGTTGTGAATACGGTATTGAACTCCAAAATTAAAGCTGCTGTTCGATGCCTGCGCATCCACATCTTCATTGGAAGTTTTACGGTAGTCGTAATTGATTTGGGTACGAAAGCGATAGGACACCGGGAACAGCACGCTCAAACCGGCGGCATAGGCGCGGTTGCCTCCGTTATCACGGGTATAGGCGGCACGAGGCATTACCTGCGGAGCAAGACTGCCCGAAAGGGTTTGCATCAGTCCCAGAGCGTCTTTCTGACCTTCGTAGTATTCCGTGGTTTTTTGGGCGAAAGCATAAGCCTGATCCAGGTTACCCTTTGCGCGGTAGGCATTGGCAATTCCCAGATTTCCATCGAAGGAGGTGGAGTCCTGTTTTAGGATAGACTTATAGTGTGCGATACTGGTTTTAAAGGTGCCGGTGTACATACCCAGACTGGCTTTTAAGGCCAAAATACGTGGAGCATTTCCATAAATCTGATCTAAACTGTCTAAAGTGTGGCGTGCGGTTTTAAATTTTTGGTTCCAGATGAGTGCCTGTACATAACGCTCAATGGCCTGTATGCTTTGCAGCGAATCTTTAGGGCTGAAATTTTTCGCTTTGCGCGAAAGGGCTAAAGCTTTTTGATCGGCACCGTCAAGATGGGCCACCAAAGCCTGCCCGGTCAAAACCGCAACCGAATCCGCCAAACGGCCATAAGTCGTAAAAGCCGAATCGTAATCTTTCTGTGCGATTTGCACATTGGCTTTAACCTGTAGGCTCAGGTTATCGCCGTCAAAATCCTTAAGGTTTTCATCAAGCAAAGCCAAAGCCGTACGGTAATCTCCATCACTGCTCAATTGATTGGCTCTGCCCAAACGTATGTATTTACGCGAAACCAGCGCGTTTGCATTGCCCGGTTGCAGGCTCAATGCCTGATTGACGCGCTCCAGAGCTTTGTCGTATTTCTTGAGGTTAGACAGGGTATTGGCATAACCCAACACTGCCGAAAAGCTCGTACTGTCTGTCTTAACCAGGTCTTCATACGCCGTAAGGGCTGCGTTGAAGTTTTCGGCCCATAAAAGCGATTCGGCATAGTTTAAGGCAATCTCATAATCCCCCGGATAGTCGTTTTGCATTTGGGTGAAAAGAGCGGTCGCTTTTGCGGTCTCACCACTCAAACCCAGAGCCCTGCCGTAGCAGAGTTGGGCCGTTTTATTGGTAGGATAGTCTTCAAGGATCTCTTCAAAAAACAATTTTGCCTGAGTATACTTACCGTTTTCCAATAAGTTAAATCCGGTTGTCATTTCCTGAGCAAAAGCCCAATTGGCGAAACACATACTTAAAGCGAGAACTAGTTTTTTCATCATCGTTATTTTACTGATGCAAGTTAGAAGCAGTTCGTACAGATTCAATCTGTAGTTCCTTGCAACTCGTCGATACTTTTTGGTATTTGGGGGTGGGGTGTTAGATGTAAGATGTGAGATTTGAGATTTGAGACGTGAGACGTGAGACGTGAAAGGTGAGATGTAAGATTTGAGATTTGAGATTCGAGATTTGAGACGTGAGACGTGAGACGTGAGAAGTAAGAAGTAAGAGGTAAGAAGTTGAAAGTACGAAATACGAAATGCTTTCATTAAGAACAAAGGAAGGACGGGTGAGAAGTAAATGGTTAGAAGTAAATGGTTAGAAGTTAGAGGTGAAGAGAAGGAGAAAACAATTTCACAATTCCACTTTTTTATAGGTTAAGAAAACTGAAAACTGAAAACTGAAAACCGAAAAGAAGAATAGAGAATAAAGAGCAAAGAGCAAAGAACAAGAACAAGAGATAATAAATAGTGCAACCAGAAACCCTCTCGCCTAAATCGATTAACTACATTTCAAAGCCGATTAAATACCATTCGTCTACAGCAGACTTCCGCTAAACGAAATTTGACCGAATTCCTTTGATTCCCGCAACATCTTTGTACCAACAAAAACCCAAAGACTATGCGACTTATTCCTATCACCTCCGAATCTAAATTGAAAGTGGTGCATAACGTGTACCGCCCCGCTACCCAAAATTTTCTGCGTGTGGTACACCGCAAAGCGGAAATCCGTGTCATTTCATTAGTAACCTGCTAAGACTTATCTCATGCTTGTAATAACCAAACGCCTTCCCAAACTCCTCACCCCCGAACAAATCTTTATGGCCAGTGCCTTTGTGGTAAACGGAGGTAACTACGCCTACAACCTGATTCTGGGACGGGTGCTGGGACCGGCTGCCTTTGCTGATGCCGCCATACTCATTACGATGCTGTTAGTCCTGTCATTTGTGGCGATGACCTTTCAGCTTGCAGTGGCTAAGTTTACCGCCGGTTTTGATCCTGAAGCACGGGAAGCCTTAATCGCTAAAGCTTTGCGTTATGCGACCGGTGCAGGAATTGGCTTTGGCGTTTTGTGTGTGCTGAGCGCTTCGTTTTTGCAGGAACTGTTCCATACGGCTTCGGCAACGCTATTTGTGATTTTTGGCCATGCCATACCCCTATATTTCGCGATGAGCGTCAACCGTGGCAACCTGCAGGGCAATCAGCTTTTCGTGCAGCTTTCGGTTACCTATCAACTGGAAATGCTGGTGCGCCTGGTGCTGACCTTTAGCCTGTTATTGCTTTTCCAAGTCGAGGCGGCCTACGCCGTTTCAATCGCTATTGCGGTCTCGTTTGTCGCAGGGATGTTTCCCTTTCAAAAGAGCACACGTACCCGGGGTAGTAAGCCAGTACTGGCACCCGGGCAGTATAAGCAAATCCTGCACTTTTTTGTACTTACCGCAGCTTACGAACTCACCCAAATCATGTGTAACAACAGCGATATCCTTCTGGTGAAGCATTATTTTGAAGCCTATGATGCGGGTTTGTACGCCTCGCTGGCGCTGATAGGCCGGGTGGTGTATTTTGTGACCTGGATGTTTGTGATGATCCTATTGCCCAAAGTGGTTTTGCTGCGTAAAGAAGGGAAGAATCCGTTACCCGTTCTTAAGAAGTATCTGGGCTATATTGGTTTGCTGTCGCTTTCCATCACCGCCTTTACTTTTTTGTTTCCCGCGTTTTCGGTACAACTGCTCTTTGGGGAAGCTTACCTTTCTGTCGCGCCTTTGCTCGGCTGGTATGCGCTGGCGACTTCCCTGTTTGCCCTGTCTAATGTGTTTGCCTATTATTTTTTATCTCTTGATGAATATAAACCCGTAGCACTGGCCGGTATTTTCGGAGTCGTGCAGGTGCTGCTTATCGTATTTTTCCACGCCAGTTTACTCGAAGTAGTCATCGCTCAGGTGATTGCAATGGGGCTCTTGCTGTGTGCCCAACTCGCTTATTTTGTGCTGCATAGCCTAAAGCTGAAAAAAGCCTCGTCGTAGGATAACTACCATTCGTCGATACCAAACTTCAAACGAACGTGTTTCGGCAAAAGCTCTGGTATTTCTAACCCATTTTTGTTCTGAATTTAAACCTCAAGTACTCCAAATCTTAAAAACCTTGATTATGAAATTAGCTATCGTAACCGCGTATCCTCCCAGTAAAGTAACCCTTAACGAATATGCATATCATTTGGTAAAGCATTTTCGCCAGCTTGAAGAAGTTACTGAAATCGTTCTGTTAACCGATGTGAAACCTGCTCAGGCTGACATCCGTTTTGAAGAGGAAGGCTGCACGGTAAAAGTCATCAACTGCTGGAAGTTTAACAGCTATCGCAATGTGTGGTCCATTACCAAAACTCTTAAAGCCGTTAAACCGGATGCGGTGCTCTACAATCTTCAGTTTATGAAGTTTGGGGACCAAAAGATTCCGGCTGCATTGGGCTTGTTTACTCCTTTTTTTACCAAACTGATGGGAATGAAAACCATCGTGTTGCTGCATAACATTATGGAAGCGGTAGATCTCAATCAGGCCGGATTCACTTCCAATAAACTGAAAATTAAAATATTCAGTTTTATCGGTTCGCTGCTTACCCGCGTGGTTTTAAAGGCCGATAAAGTGGCTCTTACCATAGGCAATTACGTAAATCTGTTAGAAGAAAAATACCAGGCCAAAAACTGTATGCTCATTCCGCACGGTACCTTTGAACTGGCCAAAGAACCGAGCTTTGAGCTCGCTGAAGGTCCGCTGAAGATTATGACTTTTGGAAAATTTGGTACCTATAAAAAAGTAGAAGTCCTTATTGAAGCCGTAGAGCGTGCTCGCCAGGTTACCGGTAAAGAACTGGAAGTGGTCATCGCCGGGACCGATAACCCTAATACTATTGGTTATCTGGCAGGGGTTCAGGCTAAGTATGCGCACGTATCTAACGTACATTTCACCGGTTATGTAGCTGAAGAAGATGTACCCCGCATTTTTACCGAAAGCGCGATGGTGGTTTTCCCTTACACGTCAACAACCGGAAGCAGCGGTGTTCTGCATCAGGCCGGTAGTTACGGTAAAGCGGTTGTGATGCCAGACCTGGGTGATCTTGCCCTTTTGGTGAAAGAAGAAGGCTATCGCGGAGAGTTTTTTGAACCCGAAAATGCTACAAGTCTTGCCCAGGCAATTGCTAAACTGGTGGTAGACTCTGCCTATCGTACCGAGCTGGCGAAGGCCAATTTTGAAGCGGCTAATGCCCTGCCGATGTCTGTGATTGCACAACGCTATCTGGAAGCTTTTAAAAATATTGATGGTGAAACGGCTGAAGAACTGCTTATGGCTGCCTGATTAACGGTTTTTGATGGTGTAATAGGCTTCGTCCTTCACCCCATTTTGGTCAATAATACCGAAATACTTCTGCTTGTTTTTACGCCACGGAAACCGCCCCACAACACGTTCTGGAACTTCCCTAAAGTCGAAGAGCGTCCAGGAGAGATAGTTTATACTGTCTCTCCTTTTTTGTTGTAAAAACTCCTTGTAAAACTCATCCTGACTGGTTTTGCCAATACCAAAGCCATTCCAGATCCCGGAATAAGACGAGTAGCCTATTTCCTGAAGCACTACGGGTTTTTGAGTTTGCTTCTTTAGCTTTTGATGCGCTTCCGAAAGTCCACTGAGATCCCGGTAATAATGATAGGAAATGACATCTACTTCATTTTCAAGCAGGACAGCCGCTTCGGGCGTTGACCAGCCAATGCTTATAGGATGTTTGCCGTCAAGCGCTCTCAGTTTTTGAATGCTTTGGCGCAGCCAAAACAAAACGGTTTCTTTTCCGCGGGATTCAAAATCCAGATCAGGCTCGTTTTTTACATCCCAACCCCACAGCGCCGGATGCTCTTTTACGTGATTGACGATCCCGCTCAGGTGTTTGTTAGTCAATGTATAATCACTGAGGCTGTAGTTTCCGTAGAAATCAAAAAGCGTTACCATCACTTTCAAACCGGCTTTGTCGGCCTCGTCCAGGAGTTGCGTAAGTTTTTCCAGCTTTTCGGGTTTTGGGTTGGCTTTACCAAAATCTTCATAGCCTATAAATACCCTAAGGCAGTTGAGGTTTAAATCGGTTACCAACCTGAAATCCTGAGCCAGTATTTCCCGATCAAAGTTTTCGCCAAAGGTATCCCAGGGCGTCTCCCGCGGATAATAGTTTATGCCTTCTAAAGCTTCCATTTCCAGTTGAATCGAAGCAGGTACCACCGAATCTTGACGGGCCGCCAGTCTTTCAAAATGCCTGATGCGCCAAAAGCCGTCTTCAAGCAGGAGCACCACCCGGTAATCTGCGTTGAAGGCCTGGGCTTGCAGGAGTGTATCGTTTGTATAGATCTTTTCAAAACCACTTACCTTTCGGTCTGTGAGTACGGCCAGTTTGCCGTCTGCACTGTAAAATTCCAGCGTGGGATGATGCGCCAGCGTGGTCATTTCTATGCTGATTCCGTTTGCCTGGTTAAAGGCCATCAATTCTTTGAGTTTCACGCGGGCGCTTGAGGTATAGTGATCGTTGATTCCGGTCTCGTCGCCAGTAAAGAGGGCGTTGTTGCGTACATACCAGGCGTCCAGATAATCCTGTTCGAGGCGGGTCTGGTTTGCGGGTTCCAGAGGTCTGCCGGGATTTTCAACAGATTCCCAGGTTACATCGGGCAGGTAATAATCGCCGCGTTTGGCATCCAGGTGCAGCATAGTCGATTTATCGGCACCCGTGTTGAGGTAGGCGATGACCTGGCTGATGCCATACAGAATCCCGGCGTTTACCAGCACAAACAGGAGTAGAATCGTAGCTCTCAATATGGTTTTGTTTCGGTTCACTGCAGCGCGATGGTTTTTTGGGTGGTTAAACCTAAAGCTTTTACAGTAACCAGATAATCTCCTGCGGCGTATTCTTCGGGATTCAGATCAAAGGAAGCCCTGCCATCTCTGGTTTTAAGAACCCGGGTTGTATTGCCTATCTGAACTTCGACGCTAATGCCATCGGGAATCAATTGCCCCAGATAGCTGGTAACGGGCCCTATATGCAGGCTTCGGTCTTTAAAGCTAAGCGGGATCTCGTCAGTTACCGGTTTAAAACTCACCTGAGCAACACCGCTGCGGGCAATGCCTTTGATGACGGCCTCTACCGTCCAGGTGGTGGGGAATTCCGGGTGTAGCACCGGTGCAAAGGCATAGCCGTTAAGGCTTGAGGCGGCGGTTTTCCAACGCTTGCCTTCCTCATTCCGCATATAGAAATAAACCAGCGTACCGTCAGTAATCACATTATTGTGCTCGTCCCTGATTTGATCAGTTTTAAAAGTCACCAGGGCGTTGCCGTCAGCATAGGGATGCAATTGCTCGATGCTTAGCCTGAAGTTTTCAGCCAGATCGGGGTACACATCAGCGACGAGTTCACGCGAGGCAGCCTTGCCTAAAACACTGGCGGTAGTCACCCGGCCGGTTTGCAGGGGCGCAGGGATGTTTTTCCACGCAAAACCCGCATAGATTGGGCTGGGGGTAGTGGTAATCTCTTCCTGAAACTGATGTTTGATCACAACCGGTGTTCCGTCGGGCAAAAGATTGTCCAGATAATCGGTAGGCAAACTTACAAGCATGGTATAATCACGCTCACTGGCGACAATGCTGCGCGGACCCAGGTAATTTTCGAGTTCGCCCAAATTAGTCGTATCAGCAAGCAGGCTGAATTGGCCTTCCTGAAGTGGGGTTTTGCCCTCAAGCAGTTGCCAGGTGATCACTCCGGCGTGTTTGGTGAGTTGTGGCGGAATGTGGAAATAGTGAGCATCAGCACTGGATTGGGGTTTTAAAGCGGTGGTACCATAGGTCCCCGAGGCGATAAGGCGGATGGAATCCTTAAGCGGCAGCCGGTAGGATGAAAACCGAAGCGGTATTCCTTCGGGCGTAACGGGTTGTGAAGCGGGAATTTCAAGCTTTAGGGCCTCTTTTTCCGTTTTGGACGCGGGCGTCTGCAGCGCTTTGGCAACCCAAAACAAACCCAGGAGGAGCAAGGCTAAAGGGAAGCGGTATGTATTTCTGGTTTTCATCGTGGATTTCCAATATACGCATTTGGGGTGATGCTGAGATAGCGATAGGGCATCCCGCTGATTTCGATTAATTCTTCGGCTTTGCCAAAATCGGTTCTAAAGGGTACAATTTTATCAGAAATACTTTGATTGGGGAGTCCGTTTACCGAAACCGTACTCAAACCCGAAGCACAGATTTGGGGCCACGCGCCGGTGTATAAACTCAGGTCAAAAGACTGCTTGCGTTGCTGACGCACACTTTCGTCAACATAGGTTGCATCTACCCAAACCAGCTGCTGATTTTCATTATAATACGCTAACAGCAACTGCGGAATGGTCGCCGCCTCGGTAGTTGGGTTAAAAAGGAAGCCGGTGAGCTGCCGGTCTTTTTGATTTAAGGCGGAAGGTGCAACCGCCTGATACAAATCGGTAGTGGCGACATTGGCTTTTACCTGTACTTCAAAATTTTCAATATCCCGAAGCACCGAATCTTTCTGAATTTCGATAAAATCAATGCGGAAGGGTGTGGTCTCTTTGGGCAGGAGTTTGTGTTTGACCAGATCTTGTGCGTTGTAGCGGGCCTGCTCCCGGTTTTGGGCATCGTATAAAGCTCCGGTCACCGAAATATCTGCCGGGATGTTGTCTACATTCTGAATTTCGCCCACAATATAGAACAGGCTGTCGCGCTGCACGAGTCGGGCGGAAAGCACCTCGACCACGGGCTGTTTCAGGATGTCCTCGTGGTAGGTTTGTTCGGAAGTGATTTTACGCTTGCCGTGGTTGTACCAGGCTGTGGTATTTTCCGTGAGCAGCTGATCTGGCGGAATATCGGGATCTACGCTTTCGGCCCTTAAAAACCAGTCGCCTTTGCGTTTTACCAGTTGCAGGCTGTCTGTGGTTTCGATGATTTTCAGGGGTGTGACCCATTCCATCCGGGCAACGGCATGAGCGGTAGAATCGGTTGCTGCCGTCAGTTCCACATCGATGCGGTCGAGCTTGGCATACGAACTCAGCAAGCCGTCTGATACCGAAATCTCCAGCATAAACTGGGCGATACTCTTTCCGCTTTGCGGATCAATATAGGAATGCGCCCGCTCAAACTCTTTAAAGTCCATCGCATCGTAATAAGCCATCACGGCATTTTTTGGGCTCAACTGCTCTTCACTTTTGATGTAAAACAGGTACATCCCCAAACAAAAGAAACCGGTCATCAAGAGTACCCAAACCAGCGAAATCCGGTAAAGCAAAGCGGGTATGCGATGCCTGGAGGGTATAAAATTGAAATACGCGGCTGCGCGTTCCCGTCCTTTTTTAAAAGAGCGCGTCCACATCGATTTCAGGTGCAGCAGCAGGGCGATAATTACGGTGAGAAACGGGATGGTGCCCCACATGAGTTTTTGAAACAGGGCGACATCTTCTTTTGGGATAAAGCTGGGCAGGGGTTCTATTCCTCCTTTTTCCCAGACCTGAATGCCGTTTTCGAGCACGCTAAGGCGGTGCCAACCCGTAAAATACAGGAGCGGGTCGTAAAACTTATCGTTTGAAAACACATACTTGAGATGGTATTTTTCGGGTACCGTGAGAAACTGCTGTAACGAACCAATGCCTTCAATACCGCGGTATTTCGAATTTTCGAGTCGCTCTACCGCGCGGGAAGTGAGTTCGGGCAGGCGACGTGCAGAGTGGTAATCGCCGTCAACTGTGGTCGCGGGAGTAAGGGCCGAAAGCCATGCCATCTGATCGCCAAAGCCCAAAGGCAGATAGCGCCATTTGTCGTGGTTGTCCTGATTGAGGAAATTGACAATGGGCAGCAAGTTTAAGGTAGCAGGCTGACTGGGCCTGAATTTTCCCAGGGTAACCGTAAAAATGGCGATAGCGATAAAAACCCCGGCCAGGAAACCTCCGGCAGCGCGGTGGAGCAGCGAACCCCATTTAGCCTGCAGGTATTCTTTATAATCACCTTCTACAAAACGATAGCAAAACTCTCCAAAAGCCGGTAAGGCCATTATCGAAGCCCAAAGCGTAAACCGGTCGAGCGTGAGGATGTTAAATGCGTTTTCGCCCAAAATCTTCAAGGGAATAGGCGTGGTGCCTCCGGTTCCTAAAATGGACAACAGGGTAAAGCTGATCCCGAAAAACAAGAGGCGCTTGCTGTAATAGCGGTAGTAGAAATAGGGCAGGAGCAGGAGCAGAATCCCCCACGGAATAATAAAAAAAGCCAGCCCTGATGAGGTCACTTCGAGAAAATTATCCCGGGAACCGTGTGGGATGGGCACCTGGGTAATGGGATTTTTTTTGGAATTGATCCAATAGGGCAGGATGCAGACGACTATAAGGAACAAAGCCGAACCGCCGAAGATGATGATGCGCCTGAGGTGGCTCCACAGGGTTTTGATAAACAGCATCAGGGTGACTTCGCGGTTGGTGGATACTTTTTCGCGGGCGGCATCCATAATAACCATACCTATAAGTGGAAAAATAAAGAATACCATCCCAAAAATAGGGGTGACATGGTGCGAGGTTACCGTGACCGAAAGCAGGGCCAGGGCTTTAAACAGATGTCGTTTGCGGGCGGTTTTCAGCCAGAGGTAAATTTCCGGAAGTGCATGCATCAACACCGAAATCCCGATTATACTGGGCAACTGTCCAAAAATATGCAGGGTTTCTACAAAGGAAGATGAAAAGACCGCCAGGATGGCCGCATAGCCTGCGACCTTTTTATCGGGGATAAGCACCAGGGTAAAGCGGTAAACACCTGTGATGAATAAGATGATGCCCACAAAGGCGAGGGTAAACATGCCAAATTTGAGTCCGCCCACCAGGGATAACGCACCGATGATCTGGTGTACCAGCGGCGGATAGCCCATTACGGTAAAGCCGGTGTACCAGCTGTAGTTCCAGGGTTCAAACCAGCTGGTCGCATAGTGATTGGCAAAAAACAAATGAATTAGCGCATCATAGGTACGCTCCAGCGTAAAAAAGATGGAGGTACCGTGTACAATAATGCCCAGCAGTACTGCGGTGACCAGGTATTTATTGGTTTGGTTTGCCTTCATCAGGTGTTTTGGGGCTTATTTGTTTAAGGTAAAGATAGGATTTTCGATAACTGGTTCATCTGTCGATGAATGGTTTCCATCTACAGAAACGGTTCAGTCACAGATAAAGCCAAATTTTCATCCCGAGACGCAGGTATGTTTGTACGGAAATTAATACAAACCCAAATATCTATTACGATGAAAACAGGCATTATCATACCTTGCTACAACGAAGAAAAACGTCTTAACCAGGAAGCTTTTGTGCGCTTTGCTCAGGAGCATGAGGATTATCATTTATGTTTTGTAAACGACGGGAGTAAAGACCGTACCCTACAGGTATTGAACCGAATGCGTGCTCTGGCACCTACAGGCATCAGTATTGTAGATGTTAAAAAAAACTCGGGTAAGGCTACCGCGGTACGTGCCGGCGCCCGATACCTCTATACCTTAGACGAAATCGCTTATATCGGCTTTATGGATGCCGATTTGTCTACCGATTTCCGGGATTTTAAAGATTTGGTGACTACCCTGAAACGCGAGCGCGTGTCTATGGTGTTTGGCTCGCGAAATTCGGGTGGTGGGGGTATTGAGCGCAATTTTATGCGCAGCCTTTTTTCCAACTTTATCAAGCAGTTTATTTTATTGATTCTGGGTTTGCCTATCAGAGATACCCAGTGCGGAGCCAAAGTATTTACCCGTGAGATCATCCCGGTATTGTACGAACAAGGCTTTGTAAGCAAATGGTTGTTTGATGTGGAAATCTTTTTAAGACTGAAAAAATATCTGGGCAAAAAACAGACCCTGAAGCAAATCATCGAGCAACCCCTGATGCGGTGGGTACACGTGGACGATTCACGATTAGGCGTAAAAGATGCAATAGAAATCCCCGGAAAACTGGCTCAAATCTGGCTTACCTATACGCTTCCAACAGTACTACAGGCACCGATTACTACCCCTGAACCTGCTTTTGCGGTTTATGCAGGAGTACCTGAATTGCGTGTTGCGGCATAATGAGATATTAGATGTTAGATGTTAGATGTAAGAGGTAAGATGTAAGAGGTAAGAGGTAAGAGGTAAGAAGTAAGAAGTAAGAAGTAGAAAGTAGAAAAAAGAATAGAGACTTGAGACTTGAGACTTGAGACTTCAGACTTGGGATGTTAGATGTAAGAGGTAAGAAGTAAGAAGTGAGAAGTGAGAAGTTAAAGGTAAGTGGTTGACCCTTCGATACGATGCTCCCTTGTCGCATCACTCAGGGGCCTTCTTTATAAGAAATTAGAAATAACGAATAGCAAACAACGAATAGCAAACAACGAATAGCAAACAACAAATAGCAAACCGTAAACTCTAAACCGCAAACCGCTAGTAGCAGAGGCTACGAGGAATTAGTATCGAAGCTAGTTGTGAGACTTCAGACTTCAGACTTGAGAAGTGAGAAGTGAGAAGTAGAAATCGGAAATTAGAAACAACAAACAACAAACCGAAAACCGCAATCCGTAAGTAGCGGGGCTACGAGGAATTAGTATCGAAGCCAGAGGAGGCTGGTTAGAAGTTAAATCGTATTCCTGGCATTAATCAAGAAATTTACCAAATGCCTTACCCACGCTGATACCAAGGTAATGTTGCTTGTTGAATTCGCGCCATTGGAGTTCGAAAGCTATGCTCGATTCTCCGTCTTTATTTTTAAGATTTAAAGGAATTCCCAATTTCCAGTTTAGGGCATCATAGCCATTCCAAAAGTTTTTTTCAACAGCTGCACTAAGCCCTATAAAATCTCTATAGAGTGATGCCACTTCAGCTTTTACCTGCCCCGATGTAAATTCTTCATATTCCCCATAATAGTAACTGTCTGTCTTGGTAAGAGCAGGTTGCCCTTCCGGAGAGCCCTCAAAAGAGGTAAAGGTTCGTTTTTTAACTGTTTCGGTTAGTATGTTGTTATTTTGATAAACACGAGGAATAGCTGAAAAACTGAATGAAGCATCTTTCCATTTAAAAAATCCATTAACACTAGCCGAAGCATCCCAGGCCTCAAACTGATGTTGTGCCAGTAGGCTTGCATCTGTAGTGTTGGTAAAGGTTTTACTGCTTTTTGTAATTGGAATATATCCTTCTAGCGTAAACCAAATTTTGTACATATATACGTATAAATCATTTTTAAGAATATACTCAGCTTCTTTAGTAGCTATTAATTCTTCCAATTCCGTGGTGTCCAAAGGTTTGGTTTCTAAAGCTTCGAGTGCCAGATTTTTTATAGTCTTTTCTCTATAGCCTTTTAAAAGGTTACTTATCTGTTGATCGGAGTTTTTAGCCAGCGTACCCGATAAAAAATAGGTGAGTTTTAGTTGAGCACCAATATTTTGAGACCATTCGGAATCTTTGAAGTTGTAAAATGAACCGGTAGGTTCACCTTTTAATTTAACTCCTCCCGATAATAGGTATCTTAGATATCCAAATTTTTCTGCTCTATGATCATAATTACCCATTAAGCTCAATGAATTATCATCATTGTCTAAAACAAAGCTTGCCGGTTGTGTAGAAATTTTGGTGCTTGGCAGGTATTGGTTTAAAACGTCCCCAATTAGAATATTTAGTGTCTTGTTATTTACAAAAACGCTGTCGTTGATCTCCAATTCATAGCTGGTTATTACCCAATCAACAAGAGCTCTGGGAGAATTATTTTGCGCAAAAGTTAACAAAGGGATTAAAAAGAAAGCTAAAGTAATTTTTCTCATAATGGTATTGGTTAGTTTTTACAGGGTAAAGAAAAGGGGTTTAGATTTTTTTAACAATTTTAACCCACGGGGATTTTTCCCCTGTTTTACAATCAACACAGAAGAGTAGTTATAGATTTATAGTATCAAATCAGGTAGAGGCTTGTGGAAAAAGCTCACATCAACTTAACCTAACAGTCATTTCGAAGGAGCCAAAGCGACTGAGAGATCGCATCCGCTTGTATTTAAAATTCAAGATTTAAATTTTTAACCCTTAACAAATAACCTCCTAAAACTACACCCGCTCCTCCAGTAGTTTAATAAGCTCCGGGTCGTAGTAAGCGTAATGGTCTGGGATGTGTAGGACGGTGACTTTGTTGTAGTATTTAGCTCCTCCGGTTTTTTTAAGCTGATCCAGATGGCGTTGCTCCATCACCCAGATGCGGTCTGCCCAGTGCAGTAAATCATCTGTAAGTGGGGTAGGGCCTTCCTGCCGGCATAAGCGCAGATTGGTCCCGGCACTTAAGAATTGTAATCGTGGGTATTTAGCTGCAAAATAATCCTCAGCTGTTTTAGAACGCTGCTTATTGGCTGAACAGATAAAGAGGTGGTTTGTCATAAGCAGCAATACTATTACTTCACCTCTTGAATACTCACCAATCTAAACTCCTCATCCCAAACGGTAATGAGTTTAAGATCATAACTGCGCCACGGGTTTGTTAGCTTGGAGCGGACTTTATACTCAAGTGGATAAGTCGCATAAAACTCTCCGTTACTTTGTGGTGTAATGCTAAAGCTATCCCATTCTATTGTAGTTTCGGAATACGGCCACTTTGCACGGTAGCTTTTAATGTTATCAATTACCTGTTGCGGAGTAGGATTAGAGATCCCGTACCAGTACTCCATTTCGGGTGAAATGTAATCAACAAGGGCTGTTAAGTCGTTGGCATCGCTTAACCGGTAATAGGTAGCAATACGCTCTTGCAATTGCTCATGTGGAGTGGGACCTGAATCACTAAATCCTAACGCAAAGAGTGCAATAATTAGCAATGCGGCAATAGCGCTAATCCAGTATTTTAAAGTGCCTTTGCGTGGCGTGGGTGATGTAGGTGTAGTAGAAGCTTCAGTTGTAATAGCTTCTGATGGTGCTGTCGTTTTCGAAGCGGTGTGTATAAGGTCAATAGCTATACTACCGCGTTTGATTTTATGCTGATAAGCTACAGGAACCGGAATGCTTTGCTCCTGATAAACAGCATATGGGATCAAACTCAAATAGGCAGGATAACTTGCTCTTCCACCAAAACCTAAAACAATATATACCGGAATTTCAGGGGTGTGTACATTTTTAAAGGTCTCAACCTGCGTTTCACTTAAAATATCGTAGTGCTCCTGAAAGGGCTTTGTGCGGTATTTAGCTTCTATGTGAAATTCTTTACCCGTAAGAATATGCTTAAATCTAAAGTCGGGTAATTTACTGTCACCTACAAAACGTTTGTTGTTTTGATCGTGTGGGGTAGTTTGATGCAGCAACTCATAATCATCTTCCGGGAAGAGTCGCTTTTGAACATACTCTTCAAATTTTTTACCTTTTTCAAAAGAATCTTGATTGTAGTTGTATTGCATAAGCTTGTTTTGGGAATGCAATTATAGCATAATTGAGCTTGGTCTCTATGGTAATTTTTGAATTTTACGGTATTCCTTATGTTTAATTGAAATAATACTTTTAGATTTAAATTTTTCTGAACTCAGGATTTTCTATTTTTAGAAAATCAACTACCAAATTCTCTAGATGGCCTTATTTCAAGCATCGGTACTTAACAAGTACCTGAACGCACAAGATCAAAAACCCGTTGCCAAAGCCTATAAAGCATATACCGCCTATTTCCTCAACCCGGTGATCCAGGAGAACATCCGTAAGTCTAAGGAAGAGCAGTTTCAGGCTACCTTTTTAAACGAACTCTTTGTAAGCATACTGGGCTATACGTTAAATCCCAATCCCAACTATAACCTTACGACCGAGTTTAAGAACGAAAAGAACAACCGTAAGGCCGACGGGGCGATTCTTAAAAAGGGGAGCGCTACCGGTGTTATTGAGTTAAAGGGAACCAATACCAAAGACTTAGAGAGCATCCGCCGGCAGGCGTTTGATTACAAGGCCAATCAAAAGGGCTGTGTGTATGTGATCACCTCTAATTTTGAGAAGCTGCGCTTTTACATCAACGATGCGACCGAGTTTGAAGAGTTCAATTTATTTGAATTGACCCTGGAGCGTTTTACGCTGTTATACCTGTGCTTACAGCACGATAACCTGATGAGCGACCTGCCGCTTAAAGTAAAGGACGCTTCGATCGCTGAGGAAGAAAAGATCACTAAGGAGTTTTACAAGGATTACTCGGTATTTAAACGCGAACTCTTTAGAGACCTAGTAAAGCGCAATGTAAAACGCATCCGCAGTAACCGCCAGAGCGAACTGGAAGATGCCGCCACCGCCGAACTTACCGAAGAAGAACGCGCAGAGCGTACCCGCCTGCAAAAGAACATCAAACTCACTCTGTTTAAAAAGTCGCAGAAGCTCATAGACCGTTTTCTGTTTATCTTTTTTGCAGAAGACCGCGGACTCTTACCGCCCAATTTTACACTTAAAATCCTTGATGATTTTGAGCAACTTAAAGTGATGGATGCACATGTGCCGCTTTACGAACGTTTTAAACTCTACTTCAATTACCTCGATCAGGGGCGCAAAGGCGGCACCGGGCAAGATGAGATCTATGCCTATAATGGCGGGCTCTTTAAACCGGATGCTATCTTAGACCAATTGGTAATAGATGACGAACTTTTATTAAAGCATACCCGCAAGTTGGCGAACTATGACTTTGCAAGTCAGGTAGACGTCAACATCTTAGGGCATATTTTTGAGAACTCACTCAATGAGATTGAAAGCGTGAATGCCGAGATAGAAGGCGACACCTTTGATAAGCAAACCAGCAAGCGCAAAAAAGACGGGGTGTTCTATACCCCTAAATACATTACCAAATACATTGTTGAAAATACCGTAGGCAAACTTTGTGAAGAAAAGAAAGCCGAACTGGGCTTTGAAGAAGCCGAGTATTTTAAAAGCCGAAAAGGCCGTAACAAAGACACGCTTAAAAAGTTGGTCACCATTCTTGACGACTACCGCGAGTGGCTGCTGCAGATCACCATTTGTGACCCCGCCTGTGGCTCTGGGGCGTTCTTAAACCAGGCGCTAGACTTTTTGATCAAAGAGCACCGCTATATAGATGAACTCAAAGCCAAAGTATTGGGAGGTGGTCTCGTGTTTGCAGATATTGAGAACACTATTTTAGAGAACAACATCTATGGCGTAGACCTTAACGAAGAGTCTGTAGAGATCGCTAAGCTTTCCCTATGGTTACGTACCGCACAACCCCGCCGGAAGCTCAACGACCTAAGCAGCAATATCAAGTGCGGTAACAGCTTAATAGACAGTAAAGCCGTTGCCGGTGATAAAGCCTTTAAGTGGGAAAAACAATTTGCTGCAATCTTTGAAAAAGGAGGTTTTGACGTGGTGATTGGGAATCCACCATACTTAGGAGGTAGAAATTGGAAGGATTCTGATGGAAGAAATTATGACTATTTATTGAGCAAATATAGGGTTGCTGAATATCAGTTTGATATGTATGTGGTTTTTTGGGAAAGAGGATTATTTCTAACAAAAGAATCTGGTGTTCTAGGTTTTATAACTCCAATAACTTGGCTTAACAATCAAAAAACAAAAAAATTAAGAGAATTTATTTTAAAGGAAACACAGGTTTTACAATTAATTGACTTCTCTAATGTTGATGTTTTTAAAGATGCTGTAGTTATGACTATGATAGGAATTATTAGAAAAAATTTTCAAAATAAGGAAAATTTTGTAAAAACATTTAAGGCTAAATCAGATAACCTCATAATTGATTTTGAATATATAAAACAGAGTGCTTGGGTTGATAATGATCTTAATATTATCAATACAAATTTAAGGGAAAAGGACATCGCCATTTTGCAAAGAATAGAAAGTAAGGGAACTCCTTTAGAGGAGTATTGTGATGTAAAATTTGGTATTAAAATTTATGAAACCGGCAAAGGAAACCCACCACAAAAAAAAGCTGATTCTAAAAAAAATATTTACGAATCTACTTTTAAGGTAGACAATACATATAGGCCTTATCTAGAAGGAAAAGATATAAATACTTATCAAACTCTTTACCAGGGTAGATGGCTTAAGTATGGTGAGAATTTAGCAGCTCCAAGGAGCCCTGATCTTTTTGAGGGTCCGAGGCTCTTAGTAAGAAGAATTGTTGGCAAAAACTTAATTTCAACATTTATAGAATCTGATTTTGTAACAAGCCAATTATTGCAGATTGTTAAACCAATATTAGAGGTTAACTTAAAAGAAATACTAGCTATTTTGAATAGTAACCTAATGGCTTTTTATTTTCGAAAAAAATACAATCGAATAGATAAAACCTTTCCTGAAATAAGAGTGTATGAATTAAGGTCTTTACCAGTTTTGAGTAAAAGTCCAAAAGAAATACTATTAAGTAATGCTGTAGATCTAATATTAAAACAGAACGCCTCATTAATTGCACTTGATAATAAATATAAGACCTTCTTCACATCCCAATATAAACTAGAAAAAGTATCCCGCAAGCTAGAGAACTGGCACGAGTTGGAGTTTGGCGAGTTTATAAAAGAGCTTAATAAAAGCATCAAAGCCAATAACAAACTTCGTGAAAAAGCTGCAAAAGAAGCTACTGTCAGTTCGAGCGCAGTCGAGAACTATGTTGAAGTCTCCGCCCTAACCAAAAAAGACGAGTTTGAGTGGATGTCCCTTTTTGAAGAAAACAAAAAGAAAGCTCAAGACCTGCAAACCCAGATCAATCAAACCGAACACGAGATCGACCAGATGGTCTACGAACTCTATGGCTTGACGGAGGAGGAGATTGCAATTGTTGAGAATAGTTAGAGTTAAAAGAAATAGAGAAACATAATTGATATGTACAGTAAATTTAAATTAAATCAATCAGTTTTTGAAAATTTCTCATTTAACAACCTTGATTTAATATCAGGCAAAAATATAGGAGAGAATTTCAAAAATCAATTAACAAAATCACTAAGACACAAGTTTGAAGATAACAAGATAATTGATGGTACTGCGATTCAAGAAGATTGGTTTTCAAATATAGAATGTGACATTTTCCTTTCCCATTCACATAAGGATATTGAAAAAGCTAACAAATTTGCTGGTTGGGTTAAAAAAGAGCTTGGGTTGATTGTATTTATAGATTATAATATCTGGGGAAATATGAGGGATCTGTTAAAACAAATTGATAAGAGATATTGCTACGATCCCAAAAAGAAAACATATGACTATGACAAAAGGAATGAAACAACAAGCCATGTTCATATGATGCTAATCAATGCACTAACTGATATGATGGATAAAACTGAATGTTTAATGTTTTTTGAGTCTCCAAATTCAATTAATATGAGCAAACTTAAATATGAGACAGAGACTCGTTCTCCGTGGATTTACAACGAATTATTTTTTTCAAAAGTCTTAAGAAAAAAGCCAAAGCCAAGGGACACTGATTTAAGAAGTTCTAATGAGTCTGTAAAATTATTTCGTTATATGAATGAAGGATTCAATCCAGTTTATAAAGCAAATACGGATCATCTTGTAGATCTTGAAAATATGGATATAATTTTTTGGAAAATGTTAAAAGCTCAAAATCCCGGTACACATTCTCTGGACTTATTATACTCAATGAAAAAAATAAAAGGATGAGTCAAGAAAAATTACAACATAGGGAATTTGTGCAATCTACAATTACTCGAATGAATAGTAATTCATTTGAAATTAAGAAGATTTGTGTTACAATAATTGCGGCTTCTTGCGCTGTATTTGCAAGTACAAAAAATCAACTTTTTCTCATAATACCCATTCCTCTTACTGTAACGATGTGGATAATAGATTCGTATTATCTACAGTTAGAGAGGAAGTATAGAGGTCTTTATAAAGACATTTGTGGTCTTACTTCAGCAAAGGAAAGAAAAACAGAATTAGATTATGATATGGATTCTTCTAAATATTCTGGTTGCAAATACAGTTTTCTGCATTCATTGTTTCTTTCAATAAATACAATTATTTATTTTTCCTTAATAGTCTTTCTATTTACTGCTATAATCCTAATCATAAAATAGGAGGATTTTAATTTCAAATAATTAGTAACATTTTTTAGCGGTATTAATTAATATTCTTAAATGAAAGCAACAGAACTTCCCGTAAATCAGTTTTTACAATCGCCTAATGTTCAATTTGTAATTCCGGTTTATCAACGTAATTATGATTGGACCTCAAAAGAGTGTAGCGAACTTTTTAAAGACATACTATCGGTAGAGCAGGAGTCTCGGGGCACTCATTTTATAGGGAGTATCGTATATATTCACGAGGGTATCTACAGTACAACTGAAGTAAAGGAGCTCGTTATTATTGATGGACAGCAGCGCTTAACTACAATCAATATACTTTACGTAGCCTTATATCGGTATGCTAAAGAAAATGACTTGGAGCAAGATGCAAACAAGCTGTACAATTTGTTTTTGACCAATCAGTATGTTCAGCAGGAATCTAGCAAATTAAAACTCAAACAGACAGATACCAATTCAGCAGCTTTTAAAGCGATTATGATAGGTACAGAAAAGGAGTTTGATCACTATTCTAATGTGATCGAAAACTTTAACTTTTTTAAATCGCGCATAACAAAAGAGAATTTTAATACCATTCAACAAGGAATCTATAGACTGATTTTTGTAGAAATCAGTTTAGAGCGTGACAAAGATGATCCGCAGCGCATTTTTGAAAGTTTAAATTCTACAGGTTTAGAATTGTCGCAATCTGACCTTATCAGAAACTTTATTCTGATGGACTTAGAACCTAAAGAACAGCATCGCATTTTTGAGCAAATCTGGAATCCTATTGAAGATAACGCCTATGATCTTACACGTCAAAAGTCTGTAGTGTCTTCCTATATAAGAGATTATCTCACTTTACGCAATAACAAAATACCTAATAAAAGCAAGGTCTATGCTGAGTTTAAGAAGTTATATACCAATAAAAAGGATGACAGTTATCAGCAGGAACTAGAAAATATCAAATCTTTATCGGTTCACTACAAAAAGTTCATCAATCCGTCTACAGTTAAAGACACGGGAATACGAGAACAATTAAAATATATTGCCAGATTAGAGATTAATGTAGCATACCCATTTTTGCTTCAGGTTTTTGAAGATGAAGAGAATGGAGTCTTAGACAAAGAAACGCTATTACGTATTCTCAAATTGATTCAATCCTATGTGTGGCGGCGTTTTATCGTGGGCTTACCCACAAATGCCTTGAACAAAATGTTTATGTCGCTATATGCTGAGATTGATATAGAAGATTATTACGATTCTTTGGCAAAAACATTACTCAGAAAAAAAGGGAGCTCAAAATTTCCAGGTGATGAAGAAGTTAAAGCAGCACTTTTAGATAAGGATGTATATAATATACAGTCAAAGAATAGAAACTATATGTTTGAGCTGTTAGAAAACTACAACAATCGAGAGTTTGTAGATACTTCTAACGATCAAATAACGATAGAACATATTTTTCCACAGACTCCTGCACCGTCTTGGGAAAAAGAACTCCCTACTGAAAGTTTCTTTATGTTCAAGGAAAAGCACCTAAATACCATTGCGAACCTAACCCTATCGGGAAATAACGGTGCTTTAGGCAACAGGTCTTTTCAAGATAAAAAGCAAATGAACCAAAGTGGTTTAGAGCAGGGTTATTCCTTCAGTAGACTATGGTTAAATGCCTATTTAAAAGAATTGGATCGTTGGGATCTAGAGCAGTACAACAAGCGTTTTGAACTTATTTATGATCGCTTTCTACGTATCTGGCAATATCCGGATGTAGTTATTGAAACTGAAACGGAAGAGGCTGAAGTAAATATTTTCAATGCAGATAAACCAACCGGACAAAAATTAGAGTACTTCATTTTTGAAGAAACGCGTTATGAAGAAAGCCACATTGCACAGATGTACTTTATAGTACTCAGTGAACTATACACAAAGAATCCCCAACTATTACTGGATAGCAAAGAAGCTGTTCAGCTTTCACGAGACCCAGATACTTTTAGGTCACCGCAGGAATTAATCAATGGCTACTATATTGAAGCTAATTTAGACAGCAATACGAAGTTTAGAAACTTGAAAAGGGTGCTCTCTATCTATGAAGCAGAAGATGATTTATACATAAAATATGAAAACACGTCTGGCAGTACGGGCACGGCGAAACGTTTTTCAATACGCAGAGAGTTTTGGAAGCAATTGTTGCCTGAGATCAAAAACACCAGCTTATTTGCAAATGTAAACCCTACCAGAGATCACTGGTTAAGTTCGGGAGCGGGTACAACCGGCGTGATGTATTCTTTTGTGATTACAGGGTCTTATGCTAGAGTTGAACTGGGATTAAGCAGTTCTTCTAAAGAAAAGAATAAAGCTTATTTCCATAAACTGTTTAGGAACAAGGAGGCAATTGAAAGTAAATTTGGTAAACCATTATCTTGGGATGAGTTACCAGATTACAAAATGTCAAGAGTAAAGGTAGAGTTGAGAGAGGTTAATCTTTTTGATGAAAAATACTGGCCGCAAATGATAGAATTTTTAGTAGAAAACTTGCCAAAGTTTGAAGCGGCACTGCAACCATTTGTAAATAAGTTAAAATAATATTTAGGCAATTAGGTTTAATAGCGTTCTAATTGCTTTTTTGAGATTCGTCCTACGAAGCCTTTTATCGGCTGATACTTTGAAAACTAAAGATCTTTAACGCTTATAAACCACTAAAAAACAACATCACTTCCTCCTCAAATACGTCCAGCGGGGTACGATGTCCCATTTCCGCACGTAGGTGCAGGTAATAGTCAAAACCCGCTTTAAGTTGGTCACCTAAATAGCGGAGGCTGTCTGCCGGGTCCACGACGGTATCAATACCACCCAAAACCACCTGCCCAAATCCTGAAGTAGGTAATTTATAAGTCGGTATGTTTTGAGGCACCAAGCGTTTAACCAGGGCAGGATTAAAGAGTAACACCGGTTTGTCAAAAGCCCTCCCCAGGTGAAAAGCCGCAAAACCACCCATACTACTGCCCATCACATAGTCTATGGTTTGGGATTTAAAGGCATCATAAACTTCCTGTACTGCATTAGGATTGTTATGATAATCCAAATCTGGAGCAATCACGTTAGCATAATGTTCCAGAACCGCTCGTTTTGCATCAGAGAGTTTACTTTCAAGTCCGTGGAGGTAGAGAATGGTCATAGTTTCAAATATTTGAGACTTAAATGTACACAAACTTTTTACGGTTTACTGTTTGCCGTTTAGGGTTTCCTGTTTGTAGTTTACAGTTTGCCGTTTACTATTTTCCAATTAACCATTAACAAATAACAATTCACTTTTTTCCACTTTCCACTTTCTACCATTTCCTTTTCACTTTTCTAGTCTCACATCTCAAGTCTACAATTAACCATTAACTATTAACAAATAACATTTAACCTCTCACCATTCGCTTCAACATCCTACTCGCTTCGCCCAAACCCCCATCTTGAAAAAACCCATCGCGAGTCGGTCCCAACCTCCACCAGTTCATCCCCGAGTCATACCCGAACAAATACCGAACGAATACCGAACAAAACCCCCTATTTTTTGGCTACACCCTGCAATTGACTGCAATTGACTGCAATCGACTGCAATTGACTGCAATTAACTGCAATTGACTGCAGGCCTTTGGTTATACTAAAATCCCGGATTACTTTGGCTGTACAAATAAGTTTAACAATTAAAAATCAATGCATTATGGCAACATTTGAAAAAGGAATCCTTGGAGGGTTCAGTGGTAAAGTAGGATCGGTAGTGGGTAGCCGCTGGAGAGGTAAAAACGTGCTGCGCAGCTTACCGGCTCCCAGCACCAAAACGCCCACCGAACTGCAACTCGAGCAGCGTCTGCGTTTTAGCGTGGCGATTGAATTTCTCAATCCCATTAAGAGTATCGTTAGCCTGTATTTTGGGAAACGCCAAAAAGACAAATCATCCTACAACCTGGCGACCAGTTATTTTATTAAGGATGTAGTCGTTCCCGACGGGGCTGGTGGTTTTACCATCGATGCGGCTAAAGTACTCATTAGCAAAGGCGATCTGCAAGGTTTATCTAACGCAGCTACGGTTGTGGCCGCAAACCAGTTGGTTACCCTTACCTGGGCAAACAACAGCGGACAGGGGTATGCCAATGCTACCGACAAGCTTATTGTAGTAGGCTATCAGGAAGCGCTAGGCAGAGCCGTGATCTTTAATGACGGGGTACGCCGCGATGCTGCAACGGCAGCCTTACAATTTCCGACTTATATGGCGGGAATGGAGATCCTGCTTTACGCCACTTTTGCCACCGAAACCGATAGCGATGCCGCTACCAGTTTGTATTTGGGGGAGGTTACCTTGACCTAGGTTTTGGTTTTGAGTTATTGAAGAAACCTGCAATACGTTGTGGGTTTTTTTGTTTATTTTTTTTAATTCACTTTTCTATATGGTTTAGTGAATTCTAGTTTCTATAGACTGTTTCGTTCATTTTCTTTAGCTCGCTATTGCTTATTGGTTTTGGAGCTCGTGAACCTCGTGCCTCGGTTTGCTTCTCCAAAGAAATCCTTCGACTATCGCTCTTGTCCTTCGGAGTTTCCTGCGACTATTCTGAAGCGAGGGAGAACCAAAGAATATAATTCTTAGTTTCTATTATAGAATCGGCCTACAAGAAGATATCGTAAAATTTGAAGTGAGCGTAGCGTCGCAGGCGGTTCTGTTTGAGGCCGCGATAGCGGACGAGTTAAGCGCATGCAGCGCAGCGAACGATAAATTTAGATATCGTCTTGTGAGCCTTGATCTTTTGTTTCTTTTGCATCAAGGCAAAAGAAAAGGAACTATTATTTGAAGTTGTAGTTTCACTTTTAGAATATAATAACCTTCTAAAGTCGTTTTAGCTCGCTGTCGCTTATTAGTTTTGGAGCTCGTGAATCTCCTATCGTCGATTTAGCTCGCTATTGCTTATTTGTTTTGGAGCTCGTGAACCTCGTGCCTCGGTTTGCTTCTCCAAAGAAATCCTTCGACTATCGCTCAGGACAGGCTCACCAAAAGAAAGGAGCCTTTTTAATCTGAATTGTTTATTGTAAAAATTTGGTCAGATTGAATGTGCCTTTAATAATTCAGGATCCTTAATTATAATCTTGCGAGGCACATTTCTTAGATATTTTTGCCTTATCAGGCAAAACCGCAACAAGTTCCCTAAATTTTCTCCAAGGCTTCGAAAATTCTTAACGGGAACTTCTTGCTATACTGAAGAAAAAGAAGGCTAAAGAATAAGAATCTAGTCCTAGATTTAAATATCTATTAATTATAAGCTCCCTTCTCCTGTAGGAGAAGGGCTGGGGATGAGGTAAAACGGCCTACAAGAAGATATCGTGAAATTTGAAATGAGCGCAGCGTCGCAGGCGGTTCTGTTTGAGGACGCGATAGCGGACGAGTTAAGCGCATGCAGCGAAGCGAACGATAAATTTAGATATCGTCTTGTGAGCCTTGATCTTTTGGTTCTTTTGCATCAAGGCAAAAGAAAAGAAACTTTATTTGTAGTCAGTATTA
>CAXPQP010000016.1:0-15910 GCA_964219495.1 Leeuwenhoekiella sp.
TTTTATTAAATAAAAAAAAATCGTAAAAAAAACACGACTGTGGTTGCACGCTCTACAATGAAAGGTATTCTTGATAAATTACCTGCAAGCCGTTTCACTCGTATTCATAAATCTTATATAGTAAACAATACTAAGGTTGCAGCTGTACAAGCTGGTAGTATTGAAATTGCTGGTAAAGAACTGCCCATTGGGAATACCTATAAAGTCCAGGTAACCAGCAGTTTTTCATCATAACTCAGCGTTTACCGCAAACTTTCCCGGCTTTACCGCAACTTTTTTTATCACTCTTAGAAACATTCTACTTTTAATCCATATTAAACAAAAGAATTATGGATCGTAAAGAATTTTTAAAAGGTATAGGGCTGATGGGGCTTGCGGCAACGGGAGCTACGCTGTTTGCCTGCACCACAGACAATGATCTTCTTGAATCAGGAGAGACAGGCACCACAAGCGGTTCGGGTAGTAGTTCAGGTTCTACCACAACATCTACCAGTTCAGACTGTGCAGTAACCAACTCTGAAACAGCAGGACCATTTCCTACTAAAAATCCAGCTGATTATGAGCGGGTAGATATAACCGGAGATCGCAGCGGTATTGATCTTGCAATAAATATTATAATACGGGATGTGAACAACTCGTGTGCTGTTTTAGAAAACGCGATTGTTGATATCTGGCATTGCGATGCAGCCGGTAATTATTCAGAATATGGAGGAAGCGGAATGCAAAGTACCAACTACCAGAATTATCATTTCTTACGCGGCAGACAGGTGAGTAATGCCGAAGGGGTTGTGAAATTTCAGTCGATTTTTCCGGGTTGGTATAATGGCCGCTCCACGCACATTCACGTTCATATTTACAATGCCACAGGAACCTCACTTTTAGTAACTCAAATTGCGTTTCCGGAAGGTTCTGACAGTGCCGTGGTTGCAGTAAACTCAGCTTCGAGTTATGGCTATACAAAAGGAATGTCTGGCTATACTTATAATGCCAGTGACAATGTATTTGGTGATGGGGTTGCAAACGAACTCGCTACGGTAAGTGGTTCTGTTTCTGAAGGGTTTACCCTCGACCATATCATCAACGTTAAAGCGTAACGTAGTTTTTTTGATTGATAGTAATCTGTTGCGGGATACCTGGATCAACACAAATACGCGGGTATCCCCTTCAGATTCGATTAAAAATTAAAATCCCATTTTTATGATAAGTATGACTCAAACACCCGCTCAGTTTTACAGAAAATTCAATCCGCTTGATGCCGGTCGCGAAATACGTGCAATAGGAAACCCTGAAGGCGAAACTTCATTCGAACTTTTTGCAGATGTATTTTTAAACCCAGCAACCTGTAAAAGTAAATGGATCACTACTACAGGTACGTTGCTTTTGGTTCCGCTTTTTGGTGCTATCGAATTAATACAGGATGAGCAGACGCGCTTTACACATATCAATCAGGTAACAAAAATCTCTGTGAAGGCTGGCTCCAAACTTCAGTTTAAAAATGTGTATCCAGATCATAGCGTGCGATTTTTACTTTATTTAATCAAGCAGGAAACAAAAGAAACCAAGACAACCGCTTACACTTTAGACTCCAAAAACAAATTGCAAACCGTTTTCAATACAGATATCAATTATCTAAGTCTAGGTCAGTTTGAAGGTAGAGAGGAAACCATTTATACTTATAAAAACAAAAACACCTCAGTATTTGCTTATGTTCTGCAAGGTGCATTTGAATTTCAAAATCGTCTCTTAGAAACTGGAGAAGGCATTTGCCTTTGGGATCAAAAACCTATCGAACTCGAAGCTTTGGCAAACAACGCGTATCTGGCTTTGATTGAATTCTAGCCCAATTACGGAAAGTCTTATTTTAAATATAGCATAAGTAAATTAAAGGCTTTGCTGCAGTAAAGCAAGAATGAGCGACACCTCACCTGCCGGAAACGTAGTCTTTAAATGTTTTAATGCCTCGCTGATATGCTTTTCAACGGTTCGGATAGATATATTCAGTTTTTCTGCAATTTCTGCGTTGGGTACATCTTCAAAACGACTGAGCAGAAATACCTTTTTACACTTGGGAGGCAATTTGTCGATTTCGCTATAAATAAGAGTTTCAACATCATCGTACTCCAGATATTGATCAACTTTTGCAGGTACAGAAAGTGAATCTAAAACCTCCTGATGTTCTCGGGTAAATTTTAAATCACGCAGGTGATTGATCACTCTGTTTTTTACAGCTCGTAGTAAATATGCTTCCAGGTTTAGTATCTTTTGAGTTTTTGAATTTTCCCAAAGGCTTACAAATACTTCCTGAACTATATCTTCACAAATGCTATCATCGGTATAAATGGCATAGGCGTACCTATAGAGACGCTGCCAGTAGCGCTCAAAAATCAGATCGAAACCCAGTTTTCGATGCTTGTCTAGAAGCATCAATAATTCCTGATCTGAATAGTTCATAGGGATACCTGTTTATTCACGTACACCGCAAATAAACCAAATACCCCTTATTCCTAGTTCAACTGGGCTTTATGTTTTGGTTAAGAAAAGGTTTAATAAACCCTATTTTAGAAATTACGACTTATCATTTAAACTTAGTTCGACCACTGTAGCAAGTTTGCCGTGACCTTCATTAGAAATAAACAATCTTCCATCTGGACTAAAGGTTATGCCTTCCGGTTGTGGAAAATGATCTTCATCAAGCTCAAAAACAGTTTTAATTTTCCCTTCCGGGGAAAGGATCAGTAATTTTGGATTTACACCTTCAATTATATAATACTCCCCGGTTTGAGGATTTATGGCAAGATCAGATGGTCTGAAAGTTCGTTCAGCTTTCTTTTCTTTATAGTTTTCTAAAGCAGGGTCAAACATATTCAAGCTAAAAAGCTGCTCTTTATACATCTCACCCGTATTAAGGTCAAACCCATAAAATCCTTTTGTTTTTTTATCTAAAGGATCTTCATCTTTTGGAGCCAAAAGCAAGCGTTTATTTGCTATGTCTATAGCAAGCGTTTCCACGTTATTTTTATGAGATAGTGAAGATTGAAAATGTGTTGTTTTAGGGTTTTCATCTAAATAATTATCAATCTGAAAAATGTTACCATCACTTCGTATTGCAAAAGCAGTACTGTCATTTAAGGCAACTCCTTCAAAATCTCCATTTTCACCAAAATTGATTTCACGATCAAGCTTATTATCCATCAGATTATAGACATAAAGTGTAGCATGCTCATCCTCTACCATAACTAAACTTCCATCTTTTGCCCAGGCAATTCCAGAGACCTCATCAAGTACATCTGGCAATTCCCAGGTTTGAATAATGGAATAGGGCTGAACTTTTTTCATTTTTTGGGCTTCAACGGGAAACATTAGACTCCAAAAAATTAGGTTTAGAAGTAACAAAGGCTTTAAACTGAGAAATTTCATAGCATTCTACTTATATAGTATTCTGGCTAAATACCCAGAATAGGTTATAATATTCATTTACACCCTGAAATTGGCAAAAGCTATGCCTTTCAACTGTTGAAAAAGCAAAAGTTTCTTTAAAAAACCCGAATTTGCTATTTAGCTGGAATAATTCCCCAAACTATCTCAGGTTTAGTAACTTTACGAGCATCAAACCCCTGTTTTGAAGAATCTTCTCCAATTTCTCAAAAATCATTTTAAGTCGGCTAGCTTTGGATGGGTGCTTACCTTTCTGTCGAGTTTTGGGCAGACCTTTTTAATCTCTCTTTATGTTCCTGAAATCCTTAAAACCTTTTCAATTTCTGAAGGGACGTTTGGCAGCATCTATGCTTTGGGAACTGTGATCGCTTCGGTTATACTCATTACTGTAGGGCACACGATAGATCATAAAACGGTTAAACGCGTCGTATTTTTCAATATCACAGGATTGATTTTATCCTGCCTGCTTCTAAGCTTTTCTCCCTATCACATAAGTCTGCTTATTCTGGCAATGATAGGACTTCGTCTTACGGGACAGGGAATGATGAGTCATATAAGTCAAACGGTGATGTCGCGGCATTTTGGTGAAAACCGGGGTAAGGCATTAAGTATCGCATCACTAGGATTTCCTATGGGAGAAGCTATATTCCCCATTATTATTACTTCAATCATTTTAGCCTACGGTTTTGAAATTGCCGCAGAGGCTAGTGCTTTTTTCTTGCTTATTTATCTGGGATTCCTGTGGTTTAAAGATTTGAGTTATTTTGACCGGAGAGAACAGGTTGCCAAGCGCCCAACGTTTAGCGTGCTTGCTAAAGATTTTGGAGGGATCCTTAAAGACAAACGCTTTATGATATTGATGCCTTCTACTTTTGCTTTGGCTTTTACCTCAACAGCTATTTTCTTTTACCAGTATGTTTTTGTGGAAGAAAAAGGCTGGTCGGTATCGCTTTATGCTGCATTTTTTACAGGTTATGCCATAACCCGTTTTGTAATGTCAATTGTAGGCGGACTCATGGTAGATAAGTTTACAGCAAAACGGCTGTACCGTTATTTTCTAATTCCACAGGCAATAGGGCTCTTACCTTTTGCCCTTATGGAGGGCATTACCGGGGCACTTATCTTTCTAATTTTTACAGGAATAACCACCGGACTGGCCGGCACTGTAAAATCTGCTGTGCTTGCCGAAGTTTATGGCACTCAAAAATTGGGTGCAGTGAACAGCCTGTTTTCGATGTCTATGATCTTAAGTACCGCTTTAGCACCCTTATTAATTGGTTACCTTATAGATGAGGGAGTTGCCTTTACCTACCTGATTCTAATCCTTTTTGGAGTTGTATTATTTGCGACTTTAAATGCTCAACGTCTGGGAAACATACCTCTATTGCCTAGTTCAAAGGCTTCATCCAGGTCGTAAGGCTGTCATTATTGACGCTGAATAGATACTGCTCTGAGTTGTTGAAGTCTCGTATTTTAATTACATCCCGCACTTCGCCATATACTTTAGCCTGAACAGGTTCAGACTTAAAATGACCATCGCCGGTATTGAGCAACAGACTTCCTGTTGAAGCATCGAGTCTGCCTAGTCGTAGGTTGAGCTGATAAAAGTTCCCTCCAAGAATCAAGTCGGGGAATCCGTCTGCATTTATATCGTCTGACACAATTGCATGTACACTAGATGCCTGAGCTGCCGGCGGAAGCTGTTTCTTCTCAAAGCCCGCAGCCGTATTTATGAAATAGCAACTTGCCAACGTATTTACGCGAAGCGTTTTGGCTGATGCCAGTTTATCTTTCCCAAAAATATCAGCTATCGGAGCCTCGGCAAAATCCTGAAATGACAGATATTTTTTATTGATTTGAGGAATTTGTTTGACGAGTTCGTTTTTACTGTTAAAAGGTGTTTCGGTATTGTTGTGAAAATAAGTAACTATGGGAAGTGTAGAGCCATTTCCATTAAAATCATTGAGATATAAGGTTATGGGTTGCTCTTCATTTGCCTGCCAAAGGGAATTTAGTCCCCAGTTACCAGCAACGATATCAGGGCGGCCATCTTTATTGATATCTGCAATTTCAATACAATTCCAGAAGCCGGTGCTGGCTGTGAGCGTTTCATTTTTCAGAAGCTGAAATCCTTCCGGATTGTTAAGATACACCTGTATTCCTGTCCAATATCCTGCTGTTATGAGATCTGGCTTTTGGTCTCCATCCATATCAGCCCATGCTGCATCCATAAGTTGGCCTGCATTTTCAAGAAACCGAATAGATTCCGCTACTTTAAAATTACCCTTACCGTCATTATTAAATAAATAGTGTTTGGGTTTAGAGCCAAATTTACCAGGGACACCAGAAGCGGCTATAAATAAATCGATGTCACCATCGGCATCATAATCTGAAGCTGCAATCGCTGAAGCATTAAGACTTAGTCCTTTAAAATTAAGAGTGTCTCGCTTAAAAGTGCCATTTTGATTTCTGAAATAGAGGAACGGTCGGGAAATACTATAGGCGTCTGCCTCACTACCTCCGTGACCAATTAGCAAATCGGCATCCCCGTCTGCATCGGTATCAGCGAGAAATGGCACGACACCCTCAATACTCGAAAAACGCTCAAGCCCAGGTTGAACTCCAGTTTTAAAGCTTCCGTCCCTTTGTTGAAGGTAAACTTTGGTGCTTTGCCCATTACCACCAGCAACAACCAAATCTTCCAACTCGTCGCCATTGATATCTCCCTTTGCCATTTTGGGCCCTTGATTGGTAAACATAAACGGAATTAAAGGTTCAAAATCAAAGGCATTAAACCAGTTATCCTGATGTTTAAAGTCTGAAATCGCTTTCGCATTAACCAACAGAGACGCTTTTGGTTTTGTGCTAAGCGAATAAAAGTCCCCGGCAGCATTCTTCTGATCGAGTTCTAAAGTCTGATTGGCAGTAACACCATACAAAGTTTGATAGGTTTTGTCTGGATAAACAACCGTTAATGAATCAAGCGCCTTGTTAGCTCCTAATCCCAAATGCATACCGGCAGCTATCGAAGAAATATAGCCTCTGCTTAAATACTGCTCTTGTCTGATTTTTAATCCTCCCGCATATGCGTAGACTTTAGCACCGATGGCGAGAGTATTCTTTTCTTTGCCTTTAAATTTCAATTTGAGATAATTAGCAGCTTTTTGTGAAGTGGTATTTACTAAAATTTCAGCAGATTCATTCACTTTATTAATTACCAAATCGAGATCGCCGTCATTATCCAAATCGGTATAAACAGCGCCACTACTATAGGAATCTTCCTTTTTATACCAATCGCCAGCCATTTCCTTAAAATCAATTCCATCCTGATTTTTATAAATATAATCAGGTGTTTTCTTTTGAGGCAGGCGATCTATATACTTTAAATCTTCAGGCCTCATCTTATCTGAAATGATTCCCGGTTTGATATCTGTATTTAAAAAATTGACAAAATCTTTGTCGTTTGTGGCTCCATAAATTCCGCTGGTTATGAAGATATCTTTAAACCCGTCATTATCCAGATCGGCAATAAGCCCCGCCCAGGACCAATCTGTAGATGCAACTCCCGACATAAATGAAAGATCCTGAAAATGCATCGCACCATCATTATAGTGCAAGCCGTTTCTTATAAACTGTGGATGGTATTTCATATCAAGAAACGACTTATACTGGCGGTAACCGATGTCGCTTTCTGAAGTGATACGGGTCTCCAGATCGTCTGGCAACATGTCGAGGGTTAAAATATCGAGATTTAAATCGTTATTGAGATCGGCAATATCATTTCCCATTGAAAAATTTGACGTATGCGGAAAAGCTTCCGGATGGGTTTGAAAATAATCTTTAAACGTGCCATCCTGCTGGTTGATGTAGAAGTAATCACTTTCAAAAAAATCATTACTTACATACAAATCTGGCCAGCCGTCATCATTTACATCGCTTACACCCACACCCAATCCAAAACCAATCGCACTGCTGTAAATCCCCGCAGCTTCGCTTACATCTACATAGCGCATATCATCATTACGATACAATCGGCCACCAGCCAGGCTATCGCGTTGCAAACGCTTTTTTGAATCAACATAAATACTTGCAGGATCTACAGAATATTGCAAAATGTAAACATCCAAATCTCCATCAAGGTCATAATCAAAAAATGCCGCCTGATGGTTAAATCCGACTAAATCAAGACCATAATCAGCAGCCTGCTCCTTAAATTCGGGTATACCTGCATCGTTTATTCCCTGATTTACATAAAGTAAATTGGTGCCCCGCATGCTCATATGTTTGCCGAGACGGGAAATGTAGATATCTAATAGTCCATCTGCATTTATATCGACAGTGGTAACTCCGGTCGACCAACCTTCAGGAACAGAAATTCCTGAAGGTGTCGTGGTATTTTCAAATTTCAGATTCCCTTTATTTATATACAAATGATCGATTTCCTGATTACTTACAAAGTAAAGATCCTCAAGGCCGTCATTATTAAAATCTCCCGCAGCCACACCAGATCCAGTATAGAAATAAAGGTAATTGAGAGCGTTCCATTCTGGCTTATTGGTAAGTGTATTCACGAAGTCAATACCGCTCTCTGTACCAGATAAACCGGTAAATCGATAGTTTATTTCTTCTTCTTTTTCTGAACACGAGAGCAAAACTAAAATACAGGCTAGATAATGAAATTTCATAAAGTGCTGATTGTATTATACTTCATGAATAGGAAGCGACCTAATTTAATGGAATATTATCACTTTTTAAGGTGTTCGGTTAAAAAGCTACACACGCTGCGATGCTTTCCTTTAATTTTGTCTTTGAAACTTAATTGGGCATTAATTACCTTTCCATATGCTGCTAAAAATTAAATCATACTGGGTTTGCTGCTTGTTCATGCTTCTATCTATGCTGAGCTATGGACAGAATTTTTATCCTCCAGTAACCAATTATAGTGCTCGTGAATACAATGCTGCCAGTCAAAACTGGGGATTGAGCACTAATGATGATGGGGTTTTATTTGTAGCTAACAATGAAGGTTTATTGAGATTTGATGGCCAGCGTTGGGAACTTTTTACTTTACCAAACCATACCACTATCCGATCGGTTTACAGTGTAGAAGATCGAATATATACAGGATCGTATGAAGAATTCGGGTATTGGACTACCACTTCTACTGGTGATTTGACTTATACTTCACTCACGCACCTTATTGATGCTACATTTCAAAATGAAGAGTTTTGGCAGATAGGCATCTGGGGTGATGCAGTTTTCTTCAGATCATTTGGTAAATTTTACATCTATGACGGTAAAGCAATTGAGGCGTTTGAACCGGGATTTGTTATCACCGCGATGGCAGAATTTCAAAATGAACTTTATCTTGGATCCAATGACGGGAAGTTATACCGGTTTAAAAGTCAAAAAATTGACACCCTTACTAATGCAACTGTTAATCAAAGCGCATTGATAGAACTCAGCAGTTATAAAGGTAAAATTATCGCAGGTACACGTAGAGACGGACTCTTTATCTACGAAAATAACACGCTGGTTCCATGGGGAAGCAACGCTTTAACCCAATTTCTGGAAACTAATGAGCTCAACAAAATACAACCTGTAAATGACGAACTCCTGATTTTTGGTACCGTAAAAGGTGGCATCATTTATTACAACACACGCACCGGAAGCATTAAAAATCACTACCGCCAAAATGGCTTGCAAAACAATACGGTGCTCTCCTTACACAAAGCCGGCTCAAAAATCTGGATAGGTCTTGACAACGGTATTGACCTGGTATTGCCTGATACTGCGGTGCAATATTATTTAGACAATACAGGAGAACTGGGTGCAGTTTATGACCTGGCGCTATTTAGCAATGCTACCTATGCCGCAACCAATACTGGGGTTCATAAAATAACCGACAACGGAATCACTTTTATACCGGGTTCACAGGGACAGGTTTGGGGCTTTACCTTGATTGAAAACCGACTTTTTGTAAATCATAATCTGGGCTTATTTGAGTTAGTAAATGATAAACTGCAGCTTATATCTGACGCATCGGGGAGTTATGGGATTATTGCGATCCCGCAAACCGATCAATATCTCAATTTTACCTATAATGGCTTGCGCAGGTATCATTTTGAACAGCAACAATTTAAAATGTTGCCTTTGGATGATGCTAAACCATCGCCGGTGGAAAAAGTGATTTTTGAAAACAATCAGAATTTATGGGCAGCCCATCCCTATAAAGGTTTTTACAGGGCGAAACTCGATTTACCAAGGCAAGAGACCACGCAGGCAGAAGCCTATAATAACCTCAGCGGACTATCAGCCTATAAAACACAAATACATCAGATTGAGGGCGAAATCGCATTCTATAATGCCGGAGCCTGGTACCGTTACAACAGTATTAATGATACGCTTGAAGATTTCTCTGATCTCAAAAATTATAAATCCTATGCTCTGCTAAATAAGAAAGACGGGAGTTATTGGTTTAAAAACAGAAAGGGAAATGGGCTCATCTATACCGACTTTAAACAGGACAGTCTTTTTATAGTTGAACCTTTATTAGAAAGCCGAATTGTAAAAAACTACGAAAACGTCATTCAACAAAATGACAGCATCTTTTTTATCACGCTCAATGAGGGTTATGGCCGTATTAATTTAGCTAAACTGAAAACAAATAATGATAAACGCAGTTTACAAAAACCATTACTAACCGGACTTTTAACGGGTGGTAAAACTCGTGAAATCACATCAAATTATTTTGAAATTCCTTATAAGGATGCCGCCTCTTTTAGTCTCTATACAGCAGCGCCATCCCTACACGACCCCACGTTTATTTACAATCTCTCAAACGGAATGCGCGGGCAATTCACTAAGGTTTTATCCTTTCAAAATTTAACCCCGGGACAGTATACCTTAAAAATTTGGTCTGTTAACAAAGGAAAACGAAGTGAAGAGACCTTAACCATGAACTTTGTTGTCCTCAGGCCCTGGTATGTCTCCAACCTAATGCTTGTAGTTTATGTGCTTTTACTGTTAAGCGTTGTAGGTCTTATCGCATACATAAACAGACGAAAACTAAACAAACACCGGAGAGAACTGGAGCTTAAACTCATCAAAGAACAGGATCGCAAAAACCAGATCGCAGAGCGCAATAAGCTGTTGAATGAGATCAATACCAAGCGCAAGGAGCTTGCTAATACAACCTATTTAGCTGCAAAACGAAATAGCAGTCTCATCGATATTAAAAATGAACTCGATGAAGTAAAATCCAATGGAGGAAATCCTAAAAAGGTTGCCAACATTCAAAATAAGATCAATCACATCATAGATGCAAAAGACAACTGGAAGGTTTTTGAAACTACATTCAAGGAAATTAATGATGAGTTTTTCCAAAAAATCCTGGAAGATCATCCAGGTTTAAGTTCGAAAGATTTAAAACTTTGCGCCTACTTAAAAATGAATTTAGCGACCAAAGAGATTGCTCCTTTGATGGCAATTTCTGTACGTGGTGTAGAAATTCACCGCTACCGTTTACGCAAAAAGCTGGGACTGAAAAGCGGTAAGAATCTTTCAAAATATCTTATTAAAAATTATTAAATTCTTATACTTCAACTACTCAATTTTCGATTTCAGACTTTCTCATTACTACATCAAGAGCTTTTCGAAAACGTTGTAATTTTTTCTTTTCAAAATTCAATCAACTGTTTTTCAGTTATTTAATTTCAATTAACACTTTGATGTATTTTTTATGTAGTCAAATTGCATTTTAGGTCTTCTATATTCACACCTGAATTTTAAAAACCAATTCAAAAAGTAAAGTATATGAAATGTAAAATTAGCTTTTTGCTTGTCCTGCTTCTGTTCACATTTACCCTAACAGCTCAGGAGACCAAGACCATCACGGGGACGGTTACAGATACCCGTGAGGTGCCCTTACCAGGTGCCGAATTAAAGGTTGTTGATAAAGACACCTATACGGTTACCGATTTTGACGGTAACTTTTCGATCCAGGCCAGCGTAGGCGATCAAATACGTATTACCTATTTAGGTTTTCAATCGCAAACGTTTTCTGTAACTAATGACAATGTTTATACGCTAATGTTGCAAGATGCAACCAGCGAATTAGACGAGGTTGTAGTTGTAGGTTATGGTAATCAAAAACGATCTGATATTACCGGTGCTATTGTATCGGTTGACAGTGAAGAGATTACCAAGCAACCAGCCACCACTGCAATTCAATCGGTACAGGGTAAAGTTGCCGGTGTTAATATTATTGCAAATGACGCTCCAGGCTCTACTCCAACTGTTTTGATGCGTGGTTTAGGTACTGCAGAAGGAGGTCGCTCTCCATTATATATCGTAGATGGTCAGCCGTTAAGCGATATTCGTAGCATTAACCCTAACGATATTGAGTCTATTGACTTCCTTAAAGGTGCATCGTATGCCAACATTTACGGTATTCGTGCAGCAAACGGGGTTATCCTAATTACTACCAAGCGTGGTAAAAGCGGGAAACCTGTATTCTCATTTGAATCGTATTATGGTGCAAAAAGCATTTTAAATCAGGTTAAAATGGCTAATGCAGACCAGTACATTCAATATTTTAATGAAGAAAGTGCTGCAAACAATGGTTTCCTTTTACAGGAAAACCAGCAATATGATACTGATTGGTATGGCGAATTGCTACAAACCGGCTTGATCAACAATAACAGTTTTTCTGTTTCTGGTGCTTCAGACAATATCGATTACTTCTTAAGCTACAACCTTTTTGAAGAGAAAGGTATTCTAGACGGTCAGAAATTTAAAAGAGGTACTATTCGTAGTAACAACACCTATCACTTATTTAATGATGATTTACGCATCATCCAGAATTTGAATATTGCGTATACTAATGAAACTCCAAAACCTTTTGGAGCATTCAGTTCTGCATACAGACAGTCTCCATTAGTTCCAGTACGTTATGCAAATGGACTTTTTGGTCAGTCATTTGTTAACGAAGCAACAGGAATCGCTACGTTTGAAAGCGAACCCGGTCAACGTGTAGGTCGTTTAAATACGCACGCTAACCCGGTTTCTCAGGTTTATTTTGAAGACACTTATATCAATACAACCAGTCTCCAGGGGCAAATCGCTGCAGAATTAGATATTTCCGATGATTTGATGCTTACCACGCGCTTTGGAGCAACAAAATACTACTCTACCAATCACAGCTATTCTGACATCAGATCACAGTGGCTTAATGCAGACCCAAGACGTCTGGAAGCTACTTTTGATGCTGAGCGTGAAGACCCTAACGGTGACGGGATTGTTTCTACAGAGTATGCTAACAATTCATATTCTGTAAGCCGTACAGAATCTTACCGATGGAACCTAGAAGGATTTCTTACCTACAACAAGGAAATCGACAAACACAATATCAGCGCAACTGTGGGTATTAGCCGTGAAAATTATCAGGGTGGTGAATTTACCTCATCTCAGGGTTATGACGTAAGACCAGAGCGCAATCTGCGTAATTTCAATTTACGTACCGATCGTCTTTTTGATGACAGTGTGGGAGGTGATACCTATCAAAGCACCAACTTACAGTCTTATTTCGGTCGTGTAGAATACAACTATGACTCTCACTATTACCTACGCGCAGTTTTACGTCGTGATGGTACCAGTGACTTCGTAACTGGTGACGATAACTTCTTTGGTTATTTCCCCGCATTCAGTTTAGGTTGGAATCTTACTAACGAAGCCTTTATGGAGGATAACGGTGTGTTAGATAACTTAAAGTTATTTACCGGATGGGGTAAGTTGGGTAACCAGGCTATTCCATTCAACGTACAGTCTATCAACTCTGGAGACGGAAGCCGAAATACAAACTATGTATTTGGACCTGCACAAAGCTTAATTATTGGTTCTGCTTTAGGTACTCCGGCACGTCCACTTTCCTGGGAGGTTACTGAAGAATTTGAAGTAGGTTTTGACTTCGCTATGCTTAACAGAAGACTTAGCGGTACTATCGATTACTACAACAGATTGAATACGAATGCTATTTTAAATGTTAGACCTATTGACAACTCAGAGTTTAGTGCAAACTTCTTCGATGAGGCTGCAGAAATTTCAAACTCAGGTTTTGAATTCTTAATCAATTGGAGAGATCAGATAAGTAATGACTTTTCGTACAACATTGGTCTAAACCTTTCTACAAACGAAAACCGTGTACAAAACGTCAAGCCTGCATATGATGGTGCAATTGGTGGTAGCTTAGGTAACGGTCGTATCACAAAGCGTCTTGCAGACGGGCAGCCTATTTTCGCCTGGTGGATGTATGAAGCAGATGGTGTATGGCAATCACAAGAGGAGATTGATAACAATACTTCTATAGGTAATGCTGCTCCTGGTCACTTACGCTATGTTGACCAAAATAATGACGGTATTATCGACGATCGTGATAAGAAATACTTTGGTTCTTACATCCCAACTTATAACTACGGTGTAAACATTGGAGTTAACTACAAGAGCTTTGATTTTTCTGTATCTGGTTTTGGTGTAGGCGGAAACAAAGTTTACAACGGTCTTTACAGCACACGTTTGGGTGGTGAGAACATCACTGAAGAGCAATTCAACAAGAGATGGACGGGTCCAGGTTCTACTAATACAGATCCAGGTGCTAACCGTGATGTGGAAGCTTCTTCATACTATTTGGAAGATGGATCGTATTTCCGAATCAACAACATCACATTGGGTTATACCCTTCCAGAGCTTACCAATTTTATCAATAGCGCTCGTGTGTATGTAACGCTTCAGAATCCATTTATGTTCACAAACTATACTGGCTTCACACCAGAGTTAAACCAGAATGGAGATCCTACCGGCACTACCGGTATTGAGCTTTCGGCTTACCCAAATACCCGCTCATTTATTGTAGGTGCTAATTTCAAATTATAAAAAATAAAGCGATGAATAGTAAAATTAAAAATATGATGTTCGCACTGTTAGCAGGTTTTGCACTTGTTAGCTGTGACAACTTTGTTGAAGAAGTAGAGGTCGTAGACCCCGTCGCTGAAGATAGCGATGATTTTGAACCGGTAGATTTCCTTACCGGTGTTTACGGGATGCATACCGACTTTACGTATGCATTCTCTTACCTGGGAATGACCGAAATTATTTCTGATAACTCTGATAAAGGAAGTAGCCCTACCGATAGTGGTGGTGACAAACGTGAATTAGATAACTTAAATCACACCTCATCTTCTATTTCTATCCCTGCAATGTGGACCCAGTGGTATAAAACCATTGGTCGTGCATCACAGGCAATTGAATTGACAGAACTTTATGAGGGTAGCAGCAGTGCGCCTAAAGAGCGTATTATCGCAGAAGCGAAATTTTTAAGAGCACTTAATTATTTCTGGTTGGTTCGTTCTTTTGGTGATATCCCGCTTCAGCACGTTGATCTTGTAGAGCGTGCTCCTGTTTCTGAAGTATACGCTTATATTGAGCAAGATCTTACTGAAGCTATTGCAGACCTTCCTTTGAAGAATGATTATGCATCTGGAGATATAGGTCGTGCCACTAAAGGTTCTGCTCAGGGACTTCTTGCGAAAGTGTACCTGTATCAGGAAAAATGGCAGCAGGCAGCCGATATGGCAAATACCGTTATCACATCTAATCAATACGATTTAGAGCCTGATTATGCTACCATCTGGAGAGAATCTACAGAAAATGGACCTGAATCTGTATTTGAAATTCAGGCTCGTGGAGAAATCCCTCAGCATGGTGTACAACAATATTCTCAAACTCAGGGCGCTCGTGGCCCAAGTGGTTGGGGATGGGGTTTCAACTCGCCTTCTCAAAATTTAGAAGATGCGTTTAATGCAGAAGGTGACGTAATCCGTCGTGATGCAACCATCATTTTTGCAGGTGAAACGCTTTGGGATGGCCGTGTAGTAAGCACAAGCGTAGAGAACTCGAGATATAGTGAAAAAGCCTATTCTTCAGCAAATGCAGGACAGAGCGATGGTGATAAAAACATCCGCGTGTTGCGTTTTGCAGAAATTCTTTTAATACGTGCCGAAGCCTTAAACGAATTGGGTCAATCTTCAGCAGCATTAGCTCCTTTAAACCGCGTACGTACTCGCGTACAATTGCCTAATGTAACTACTACAGATCAAAATCAATTACGCCAAGCGATCTGGAAGGAGCGTCGTCTTGAATTAGCTATGGAGCACGACCGCTGGTTTGATCTTGTTCGTACAGGGCAGGCAGAAGATGCAATGGCTGAAGACGGCAAAACCTTTATCGTAGGTAAGCACGAGTTATTCCCGATACCAAACAGACAACTCGTACAAACACCATCAATGAGACAAAACCCAGGATGGTAATGATGAAAAAGCATATAAGTTTATTTTTAGTTGGATTGGTTCTCCTATCCCTGCCAGGATGTAAAGAATCGAAAACAGAAAATCAGAATCAGGACGTCGCAGTAGCGACTTCC
>CAXPQP010000017.1:0-23467 GCA_964219495.1 Leeuwenhoekiella sp.
CGTTGGCGATGCAGGTAAATATGAACTCATTTGCTTACGGAAGCATTATCGACCAATTTTATGTTGTAGTTAATAATGTACGATTTCCTGGTGAGCAGGAAGCCAATCTGGAAGGAGCCGTTCAGGGAATGATAAGCACCATGGAAGCCAGCGGAGCTAAAAACTTAATCGTAAAATCAGAGAAATACACCACGCCAGAAGGTACCGAAGGACTTCGGGTTTTTGGATCGGGGGAATTTCCAGATTCGTTCCAGAAAGAGAAGTTTAGTAAAGGTGAATATGAGATTCTGTTGTTTACAACTCCGGGAGTGCTTCAGCAAGTGCTGGTTGCCTGGAGAGAAGATGATCAGTACGCCGTACAAATGGCCCAGCGCATAATCAATTCAGTAGAACTTCAAAAAACAGTCCCTACTAATGTTAAGTAATTTTGAGTTTCAAAATCCTGAGTTTTTCTGGCTGCTTTTGGCTTTGCCTATCGCTGCGCTTTGGTATTTCCTGAAACGAAATAAAATCACCGCTCAGGTTAAACTTTCGAGCTTAAAAGGATTTAAAACAGGAAGTGGTTTGCTTGCAAAGTTAAGACCTATCCTGTTTATCATACGATTACTCGCTTTGGCCTTTCTTATTGTTGCGCTGGCAAGACCCCGCACGGTAGATGTTTCTACCCGTACTAAAACCACACGCGGTATTGATATAGTGATTGCCATTGACGTTTCCGCGAGTATGTTGGCGAAAGATTTACGCCCTAACAGGCTCGATGCGCTAAAAGATGTGGCAGCCGAGTTTATACGTCAGCGTCCAAATGACCGTATTGGTCTGGTTGAATATGCAGGGGAAAGTTACACGCGTACACCCATTACCAGCGATAAAGCAATCGTGTTGAGTTCGTTAGATGACGTGCGTTATAACAGTATTATTGAAGGTGGAACGGCAATCGGGATGGGACTGGCAACATCTGTCAATAGACTAAAAGATAGCAAGGCTGTAAGTAAAGTAATTATTCTGATGACCGATGGGGTAAACAATGCTGGTTTTATTGAGCCTGCAATTGCCAGTGAATTGGCACAGGAATATGGCATTAAAGTTTATACAATAGGACTGGGTACAAATGGTACTGCGCTATCGCCAACAAACATCAGACCCGACGGAAGCTTTATTTACGGGAGAATTCCTGTAGAGATTGATGAAGAGCTGCTTAAAACAATTGCTGATGAAACTGGCGGACTATATTTCCGCGCGACTGATAATGAGAAGTTGGAGCAGATTTATGCAGAGATAAACAAGCTTGAAAAAACTGATGTTGAAGAGTTTAAGTACACCAACTATGAAGAAAAGTTTAGACCTCTCGTGATAATTGCAGGGCTCTTGCTTCTTTTTGAGTTGTTGTTGCGCAACACCGTGTTTAGAAGTTTTGTATAGAGCAACATAGATTCAGCATTGCTGAACTGTGAAAGAATTTGAATTAAGAATAACAATAAAAATAGATAAGCATCTATGTATTTATTGGAAGAAAAAATATGGTTTTGGGCATTGCTGGCTATTCCGGCAGTGGTGTTGATATATCTTTCTGTAAGTCTGTGGAAACGCAACGCGCAAAAGCGTTTTGTAGCCAACAAAGATTTATTGAATGCATTAACGCCGCAACGTTCGGTATTTAAGCCGCTTTTAAAGTTGGTATTAATTTGCCTGGCGATTGCTTTTATGGTGATTGCGCTGGTAAATCCAAAAATTGGAACCAAGCTAGAGACTGTAAAACGAGAAGGAGTTGATGTGGTGTTTGCCGTTGATGTCTCAAAAAGTATGGATGCCGAGGATATCGCTCCCAGCCGAATGGAAAAAGCCAAGCAACTGGTAACTCAAATCATCAATAATCTTGGGAGTGACCGCGTGGGAATCATCGCTTATGCAGGTAGTGCTTATCCCCAATTGCCTATCACAACAGATTACAGCAGTGCCAAAATGTTCCTCAACTCTATGAATACCGATATGTTATCGAGTCAGGGAACAGCGATTAAAGATGCAATTGAGCTTGCAAAAACCTATTACGATGATGATGAGCAAACCAATCGGGTTCTGGTGATCATTTCAGATGGCGAAGATCACGCAGGTAATGCGGCATCAATTGCCGAGTCTGCAACTGAAGAAGGTATTCGCATCTTTACTGTGGGAGTGGGTACCGAAGCCGGAGAGCGTATTCCTATTAAACGTAACGGTGTCGTTCAGTCTTATAAGAAGGATCAGGAAGGAGAAACGGTAATTACCAAACTCAACCCTGCAACTCTGCAGGAAATCGCAGAAGAGGCTAATGGCGAATATATAAATGGAAACAGCACTCAGGAGGTTGTTGACAAAATAGGAACTGCATTTGGCCAGATGGATAAAAAAGAATTTGAAGCCAAGCAATTTGCCGATTTCAAAGACCAGTTTCAGTGGTTTGTTGGCGCGGCATTATTCTTGTTATTTATAGATGTGTTTCTACTTGAGCGTAAGACCGCATGGGTACGTAAACTCAACTTATTTAACGAAAATAAAAAGGATAAATAAGATTTTGAAGATGAAGAGAGCGAAGAAAATAGGGGTTCAATTAGCAGCAACATTTGCGTTGTTGCTAGGTGGTAATCTTTTTGCACAAAGCGAAAAACCCAACCCCGCAATTATAGAAGCGCAGGATTTTGTGGCTGAAGGTAATGAAGAGTTTGTAAGCAAGGAATTTACTTCTGCTGAAACTTCGTATCGAAAAGCTATTGCTAAAGACCCTGCAAATGTTGCGGCAAAATACAATATGGGTAATAACTATTACCGAAACAAAAAATATGATGAAGGTATGACCAGATATCTTCAGGCAGCTGAAGTTGCTACATCAAAAGCTGAAAAACATAAAGCATATCACAATCTCGGTAATGCCTTCTATCAACAAAAAGATTATAAAAAAGCAGTAGAAGCATACAAAAATGCTTTACGTAATGATCCGACAGATGATGAGACCCGTTACAATTTAGCCCTTGCTAAAAAAGAAGAAGAGAAAAACGGCGGCGGTGGTGACGATAATAAAGATGATCAAAACCAGGATCAGAATCAGGATCAAAAAGATCAGAATGGTGATGGTGATGAGCAGGAAAGCGACGATGGCAAGCCAAAAGATGGTGATGGAGACAAAGAAAGCGATCAGGGAGAAGATAAAGAGGACGACAAAGGCAAGCCAAAAGATGGTGAGGGAGATCAAAAAGATCAGGGAGAAAATGGCGACAAACCTAAAGAACAGCCCAAACCACAGCCCGGTCAGGGTCAGTTATCTCCTCAGCAGGTAAAAAGTCTGCTTGAGGCAATGAAAAATGAGGAGAATAAGGTTCAGGAAAAGATAAACGCCGAGAAAGTTAAAGGTGCTAAAGTACAAACAGATAAAGACTGGTAATCACGTTTAAGTTACAAGCTGTAATGATGTTGAAGATGCAGATAAAATTTATGTTGATCCTGTTTTTTGCAGGATTTACTGCCTGGTCTCAGGTAAAATTTGATGCCCGGGTAAGTAAAGAGACGCTTGGCGTTAACGAGCGTCTGCGTGTAGATTTTGAGATGAATCAGGATGGAGATAATTTTAGGCCTCCCAGTTTTCAGGGATTTACTGTTGTAGGCGGTCCTAATCAAAGCATCAGTAAGCAATGGGTAAATGGGAAAGCAAGTTTCTCTAAAACTTTCTCTTACTTTTTGCAGCCCAATGCAACCGGAAGTCTCAAAATAGGTCAGGCTGAGATCGATATTGATGGTTCTACTTACAAAACCTTACCGGTTGAAATTACCGTTACTGGTGCGGTAGATGTACCAAAAGACCCAAATGATCCCGCAGTCTCTGCTGCAGAGAACGTGCACTTAGTCGCCGAAGTTTCTAAATCTGATCCTTATCTCAATGAAGCTTTTACGGTTGTCTATAAGTTATATGTTTCTCGCGAGACGGCTGTAAACGGCTGGAATGAGGCTGATGCTCCCAAGTTTTCAGATTTCTGGAGTCAGAGTGTAGATGAGAAGCAGTTTAAGGTATATGACGGTAGCTACAATGGTAAGCCTTATCGCTATGTAATTTTAAGACGAACTTTACTGTATCCACAGAAAACAGGTGAACTGGCTATTGAGCCCCTATCCTTAAATATTAATGTGGAAGCGCCTACAAACCGAAGAGATATTTTTGGGATGCGCATCACCAGACCCGCGCAAATTAGAGTAACAGCACCTACGCGTAAAGTAAATGTAAAGCCGCTGCCTGAAGAAGGCAAGCCAGAAAGTTTTACCGGAGCTGTAGGTACTTTTGATTTTGAAGTTACAGCCAGCAAAACGCAATTAGATGCGCAGGAGGCTTTAGATCTTACTTTAAGTGCAAAAGGTAATGGGAATTTAAAACTATTTAATCTTCCTAAGCCCAAGCTTCCTAGTACACTTGAAGTTTATGAGCCCGAGAATGAACAGGATATACGAGTTTCGGTAAATGGAATGTCTGGTAAAAATGCGCAGCGCTATACCGTTGTTCCTCAACAGAAAGGGAGTTATCCTATTGCGCCTATTGAATTTTCATATTTCGATCCGGCAACCGAGCAGTATAAAACTTTGAGCAGTGATGAGATTGTTATTGATGTGATTAATGGACCCGCTAGTTTGGCTCAGAATTCAAACAAAGTACCGGTCGAAGAACAGAAGCAATTTAGCTACATAAAATCTGATGCAAATCTGATTTCAAAAAACCGCGACTTGTTTTTTGGAAGCACGTTATTCTGGGGAATTTTAGGTACTCCGGCATTACTTATTCCGCTTGTTATCTTTTTTGGGCGTAAGCGTCGTGAGTATCAAAATGACGTTAAAGGTAATCGCATTCGAAAGGCAGATAAGCTTGCGCGTAAATATTTAGGCGAAGCCAAAAAGAATCTGGGTGACCAAACCGCATTTTATCTAGCACTAGAAAAATGTCTGCATAACTACCTCAAGGCTAAACTCAACATTCAAACCAGTGAAATGAGCAAGGAGCGTATAAGCCATTTGTTACAGGAACGCGGCGTTACGGTAGAGACAACGGCAAATTTCTTGAAACTGTTGGAAAGCTGCGAATTTGCGAGATATACACCAGCAAGTAGTGACGCTATGCAGCACGATTATGAGCAGGCATCTCAGGTAATTTCAGATATTGATAAGCAATTATAGGTTTTAAAATCGCTGTAAGATGATCACGAGTATAGAATATTTTAAACCGATAGGAGTTAAAAAAAGTGCTTTGCATTTAGTTATAGCTGTGTTTTTACTGAATTGTATTTCACTGGTTGCGCAAACCCCTGAGCAACTTTTTGAAACCGGTAACTCACAATATGCTCAGAATAATTTTGAAGAGGCTATAAAAAACTACGAGCAGGTTTTAGAGGCGGGTTATGAGTCTGCTGCTGTGTATTATAATTTGGCAAATGCTAATTATAAGCTTAACCGCATCGCACCCAGTATTTATAATTTTGAAAAAGCTCTGCAGTTAAAGCCAAACGATCAGGAGATCAAAAATAATCTGGAGTTTGCTCAGAATATGACTGTTGATGCCATCACTCCCTTGCCACAGAATACGTTTAAAAAATGGTATAGAGCGGTTTTGGGGCTTTTCAATCTAGATGGCTGGGCGATTCTAACAGTCGTTCTTTTTGGGGTATTTACCATTAGTTTTTTGGTTTATTACTTTATTGCTTCAACCACTTTAAAACGTACCTTTTTTACCCTTTCATTTCTGGCATTAGGTTTGGGATTACTAAGTCTTACTATGGCATTTCAAGCCCAATCTGATGCTAATAATAGGAATTTTGCCATTGTTTTTTCCACAGAGACTGAAATCAAAAATGCACCAAACCTGGCGGGAGAAACCAGTTTTGTGCTTCACGAAGGGACCAAAGTGCGTATTCTTGAAGAGGATGTGAACTGGGTTCAGATTCAGTTGGCAGATGGTAAAGAAGGGTGGATGCCGGCATCAGATATTAAAATTCTGTAGTACAGGATTTTTCTAAGTACACATTTGAAGCGTTTTCCCTTAGCTTAAATTTTTCTACTTCTGCAAAAAGGCTAATTTTAATTGACCTAAGGATTGATCTCCTTTTCAGTCTTAAAAAGCCTGTTGCGGCCTTACACCCGAAAACCAACTCATTATGGACATCCAAAAAATCTTTGAAAACAATAAAGAGTGGGTAGAACAACGATTAAGCACTGAGCCCAATTATTTTAAAAAACTATCTGAAGGGCAGGCTCCCAAAATTCTTTATATAGGTTGCAGTGATAGCAGGGTTTCGTCAGAGGAGCTTATGGGTGTTGGACCTGGTGATGTGTTTGTACATCGTAATATTGCCAATATGGTTCCCAATACAGACCTGAATTCGATGTCTGTAATTAATTATGCTGTTGAGCATCTCAAAGTGGAACATGTTGTGGTTTGCGGTCATTATTATTGTGGTGGGGTGAAAGCAGCAATGCAGTCTGCAGATTTGGGATTATTAAACCCCTGGTTGAGAAACATTAGAGATGTATATCGTATACATAAGGATGAACTCAGCTCAATCACCGATGAAGATGAGCGCTATAAAAAGTTTGTAGAGCTGAATGTGCAGGAACAATGCGTAAATGTCATTAAAACAGCCGATGTTCAAAAAGCAATACGAACTCGCAAACTATCGGTTCATGGTTGGGTGTTCGACATTCACTCGGGGCGACTTATTGATCTCAAAATAGATTTTGATGGAATTTTAGACAGTATAATGCAGATTTACAGGCTAGATACGTAGAAGAGAATTCAGAATTTATTGAGCTAAATACTTCAATTTTAAATGTTTTCTTCTACTTGCATTTCTTCTTCAGTTGGCATTACATCTTTTTCTTCTCGAAGTCTTTCAATCTCTTCTAAAATATTGGGTAAAACTAATGGGGCTATCGGAGCAACCAATGGATAGAGTACGGAAGACTCTTTAGTTTCCTCCTTTATCAAATTAAAACGGTCTGTTACAGACGCCAAAAACATTAAAAATACGCTCAATATAAATGCGGCTTTTAATAAGCCGAAAGCACCTCCCAAAATCTTATTGAGAATGCCGAGCATAATGATATTTGCCAGTTTGGTAAGTAATTTTCCGGTAAGTGTAATGATGAGAACTATTGCGATAAAGGTTATGGCAAAAGCGATGAGGTTAAGCGTTGCGGGCTCCCAGTCTGTGCGTTCGGTGAGATAATCTGCTGCGTAGAATGAGAAATGAATAGCTCCATAAACTCCCAAAACCAAAGCTAAGAGCGATGCAATTTCTATAAGCAATCCATTCATAACCCCCTTATAAAGACCAAGGATTAGGATAATTCCGAGTATAATGTCTAAATAGTTCATAGCACTAAAGATACTGTTTTCTATAGTCGGGGAAGATGCTAAATTTTTCGCAAAATCCCTCAATTCGTATCATCAACAACAGTGTTACAAGCCTTCTTGATTATATTTGCGGCATGGCAAGAGATGAACAACTTAGGGAACGCTGGGATGAGGTGGTGACCAAATTATCTACTCGGTTTGCAGATGGAGAGCGTCTTGATCTGGATGCAATTATTTATTTGATAGGTGTACAGGAGCTTGGGAAGCCTGGCAAGCGTTTTAAAAAGGATGATAAGATCAACCTGATGCACATCGCGATCTGTCGCTTACTCGAGCCACTTGGTTTTTACCGTTTTGATTATCAGGATGAGGATGGCTGGCCACATTATGAGATGCTCGAGGCTTTGCCACCTCTTAAGGCAGGAGAGCAGGCGTTGTTGATGAAAGAAGCTATAGTTACGTATTTTTTAGAAAAAGAATTGATTCATTAATCTGCTTAAGGTGGTGCTACTTACTATGCTGCAAAATGTATTTCCCAACGATACCGGCCCTGTTTATAAGGAGACCGTAGCTGGGAGATTTCCTGTAGAGCCATTTAATACTTACAGCAACTTTATCTTTTTGTTTATTGTAATTTATTTCTTTTTACACATTTACAACAAGCCCAAACAGCATTGGTTTTTAGTCATTACTATACCACTCATTTTCGTGGGCTATATTGGTGGTACTTTGTATCACGGCCTGCGCAGTGCAGAGATCTGGCTGTTATTAGATTGGGTTCCCATACGCGGACTTAGTTTTCTTGCGGTACTTTATTTTATTCTAAAGTGGAAAGAAGGCTGGGGACAGCGCCTCCTGTTTATTATTGGTATCAGTACAGCATTTATAGGTTTGCGCTACCTTCCCGTTCCTGAAAATATTGAACATAATCTGGGATACTTAATCAGCGCGCTTTCTATTTTAATTCCGGTTTTGGGTTATTTAAGCAAAACCAAATGGCGCTACGCGGGTTGGGTATTTGCAGGTTTTGGCATCTTTGCCTGTGCCATCGCATTTCGATTTATCGATCAGCGTTTAGACTTCGAAATGTTCTGGATGGGTACACACTGGCTCTGGCATCTTCTAGGCGGCACAGCGGTGTTCTGTATACTCAACTATATTTTATTAGACAATAAAGCACAAGCCGCTGAGATTTCTTAAATTTGTGCCTTCAAAATTTAAGGTTTTCTGAAGCCATTTCTATAATTACGGGCTGATGAACTGAACTCTAAACGTATGTTAGACAAAATAAAAGAGCGTATTGCAGAGGCTAAAGCCTTTACCTCAAACTCGATCGAGGAGGTAGAAGCATTCCGTATTAAATATCTGGGTAAAAAAGGTTTGTTCAATGAATTCTTTGCTGAATTTAAGAACGTACCAAATGAGCAAAAGAAGGAGTTTGGTCAGACCATCAATAAGCTGAAAGCTATTGTACAGGAAAAAGTAGATGCGCTTAAAGCAGATTTGGAGACTGTTGAAGAAAAGGGAGTTTACGGTGACCTTACCCGTCCTGGAGATGTAGTTTCTTTAGGATCAAGACATCCTATTTCGATCGTAAAAAATCAAATCATTGACATTTTTGCGCGAATTGGTTTTAATGTTTCTGAAGGACCGGAGATAGAAGACGACTGGCATAACTTTACAGCATTAAACTTACCAGAGTATCACCCGGCGCGAGATATGCAGGATACGTTTTTTATACAAACAGATCCAGATATTTTATTGCGCACGCATACGTCATCTGTACAGGTGCGCTATATGGAGGCAAACAAGCCGCCTATTCGTACTATTTCTCCAGGTCGTGTGTATCGTAACGAGGCTATTTCTGCACGCTCGCATTGCTTTTTCCATCAGGTGGAAGGTTTGTATATAGATAAGGATGTTTCCTTTGCAGATTTAAAGCAAACCCTGCAGCATTTTACTACTGAAATGTTTGGGAAAAGTAAAATACGTTTACGTCCTTCTTATTTTCCATTTACAGAACCTAGTGCTGAAGTAGATGTGTATTGGGGATTGGAAACAGAAACAGATTACCGAATGACCAAAGGAACCGGTTGGCTTGAAATTATGGGCTGCGGAATGGTAGATCCAAACGTTTTGGCAAATTGCGGTATCGACCCTAAAGAATACAGTGGTTTTGCCTTTGGAATGGGTATAGACCGTATCGCTTTACTGCTACATCAGATATCAGACATTCGTCTGTTGAGTGAAAATGATTTAAGGTTTTTGGAACAATTTAAGAGCGCCCTATAGCTTTTAAAGCGACTTTTGTACCGGATTCACGCTAAAAATTCCGGTTATGAAAAAGTATGGTATTATAGGATTCTTGATTTTTATTGCAATTGTAATTGCCGTATTAACCTTTGCTATAGGTGTAATTAAGATTATGATTGGGAGCGTTTTCCTGGTTATAATGTGTATTGCAATCCTGGCATTGTGGATAATGTGGAAAGTTAAAAATGATTAATTATGCGCAAGGATATTGATATCCCACAAAGTGACGGAGTGTATGTGGCTGCTGTAAAGGAGTTTAATGAAACACACCGTACCAACGACTGGAATGCCTATATCATCAACGATCTCAACGAACCCTTAGAGCTTATTCTCATTGTATCTAATGGGTATAATGATAAAAAAGTAACCAGCCAGATGCGTCATAAACTACAAATGCTTCCGGCTAAAGGATATGCAAAGATTGAATTTATGGAAGACAGTGTTCTTGAGCTAACAAATGAATTTGCAGTCACCTATTTTCTCGACGGAAAGTTGTTTGAAAAGAAATTTATCTTCAAAGCATCATCAATATCAGACGATACCTCAGGACCAATCCCGGTTATGCCTAGAGAAGGTGTGCTTGCTGACTAATTGAGATTTAATTGAGCTTTTCAGTCAGTTTTTTAAAAGTCTTTTTAGGATCTTTTCCTTTGTATAAGACTTCATAAACCGCATCGATAATAGGTGTTTTAGCTCCGGTTTCTTCCTTGATTTTAAAGGCGCTTTCCGCGGCATAATACCCTTCAGCAACCATACTCATTTCCATCTGTGCGCTTTTTACAGTATAACCCTTACCAATCATATTCCCGAACATACGGTTTCGACTAAATATAGAATACCCAGTTACCAGTAAATCTCCCAAATAAGCAGAGTCGTTGATGTTGCGCTTCATCTTATGTACTTTTTTGATGAACTTTTTCATCTCGCGTATGGCGTTACTCATCAACACGCTCTGAAAATTATCTCCATAACCCAGTCCGTGAGCAATACCTGCTGCAATAGCATAAATGTTTTTCAGCATTGCAGCATATTCGGTGCCTATGGTATCATCGGTAATGGTAGTTTTGATATAATCGCTGCTGAGGTATTTAGACATTACTTTAGCATGTTCCTCATCTGCACAGGCGATGGTAATGTATGACAGTCTTTCTAATGCTACTTCCTCTGCGTGACAAGGACCTGTGATTACACCGATATTCTCGTAAGGAATTTCATATTTATCGTGAAAATGAACACCAACAATTTTTCCGCTTTCGGGCACAATACCTTTAATTGCCGAAAAAACGATTTTGTTTTTAAAATTGTTGGTTACTTTTTCAAGCTCTTTACCTACAAAGGCAGATGGCACGGCAAAAATGATATAATCTGCATAGTCAATAATCTCATTGATATCATTGCTAAGTTTTAGACGCGTGGTATCAAATTCTACAGCACTCAGGTAATTAGGGTTATGTTGCTCTTTTTTTAGATGCTCCAAAGCATAAACACTGCGCATATACCAACCTACTTCCTCTAAATTTTCAGAAAGCATTTTTACAATTGCAGTAGCCCAACTACCACCTCCTATAACGCCAAACTTTATGGCCATAACTAAAAAGTTTTACCTCTCGGTGAGAGATTGATTATTAGCAAAATACATTCTTGAAAAGCAATTTGTAGAACGCATTTTTTCAGGAATTTCTTCCTCCCTAAAAATACAGATTTTAAAGCGTACCTAAAATCTTGAAAAACATAGTTTTAATTTTTTGGCATAGCCTTTGAATATCTAGATAGTACAATTCGAGCTATGACGTCAACGCTAAGAATTTTTGAAACTGATTGAACTTTTGCCTCAAGCCAAAGTGATTTCAGAAGTAGTAACCTAAAGATGAACAATTATGAAAGCAATACAATTACTTGGTGGCTTGGCTATATTTCTTAGCGTCTTTACTTCTTGCGTAAGCGACGTTTATTATGAAGATGAAATTGTAGAACCAGCCGTACCTCTTTCTGTAGTATTAAGTGACTATGAGTTATGGTATGTAGATATAAACCAGACACAGGGCAACGCAAACATTCCTTTTATGGAAAAGGCCTTTACCCTTTCATTTTTAAATGGTGAAGTTTGGGCGAATAATAACCTTGCAGGTATTGGTGACTCGGGTAACGGTTATGGGATTGATGTAGGTTATTACGACATATTTGATTACGATCTTGATATTAGTCACGACATAGATGGTTTTTACTCCTTTGAAGTAATCCCTATAAACAGAAGCACGATAGAGCTGTATCATCGCCCTTCGCAAACTTCATTTTTTCTAAAGGGTTACCAGCGTTCAACATTTGATTATGACCGTATTTTTTATGATAACATTCATTTCTTTTTACAGGAATATGCAGCCTGGGAAAAGATTTATACATCGGCAAGCGGGGTGTCAAATGAATTTGACGCAGAGAACTTTTTAAGTTTTTATCCGGCAACCGGCGGAGGTAATTTCCAAAGTTCGCAAGATTTAAGAGGTACTTCTGTATCTAATTTATATTGGGATTATACAGGTATTTATGATGTGCAAAATGTAGCAGGAAATGCACTTTTGAAGACGCTTACGTTGGATTATGATTATTTTGAAAATGAATTTTTTGAATTGTCAATTATAGATGATACTACCATTTCACTCTATCACCCGGCATCGGGTACCGAATACCGCTTTAGAGGTAAAGGATATATAACGTATAAATCTGCTGAAGAAGGAAAGAGCAGGTTAAAACAAAGCGTGATTGAACAAAGCATAAAGCAATTGCAAAGTACAAAAAGTAAGAAATAGATTTTTTGGTTGGTTAGTTAGTTGAAATCGTCCTGTAGGTAAAACTACAGGGCGATTTTGTTTTAGAGCACTTGTGAAGTTGAATTGGCTAAACATTCACATAGTTTTACAGAAGTCTTGGCGGAGTCTTAAGGCTTCGTTTTGTAATTTCCATTTTATATAACTAACTAATATCGGGAAACCGAAAAATTAAATATTATGGGATTATTTTCATTTATAAAAAACGCAGGTGCCAAAATAGGCATTGGTAAAAGTACGGCTGAAGAAGCAGCTGAGAAGAAAGCAGAGGCAGCCGCAGCTGCTGCAGAAGCAAATAGAAAAGCCGAAGCTTCGCTGAAGGAAACTATTCACGATTTAGGTCTTGAGATCAAAAATTTAGATTTAGATATTAAGGGAGATACCGTTCTGGTAAGTGGGTTGGCCAAAGATCAAACCACACGAGAGAAAATACGTCTTGTTGTAGGTAATGTAGAAGGTATCGCACAAGTAGATGACCGTATGGAAGTAGAACATACCGAGCCAGAAGCTCAGTTTCATACCGTAGAATCAGGTGATACGCTAAGCAAAATTGCTAAAAAATTCTACAGAAATGCGATGAAGTATCCGGTTATTTTTGAAGCAAATAAACCGATGCTAAAAGATCCGGACAAAATTTATCCGGGTCAAATGCTTAGAATTCCGCAATTGGATTAAAGCAACATAAAGTTTAGAAAAGCGCTGGGGTTTAGATCTCAGCGTTTTTTTTGTGTTAAAGTTTTTTTCTAAAGCACTCGGTGAGAGTAGACTGTACTTGCTCCTAAAATGTTAAGAAAACTAAAGTGGTTTTGAGCTCGTAAATATTATGAATACTAATAAAACACAATTTATGAATTTAAAAAATAGAATTTGGACAACGCTTGCTTTTACGACGATGTCTTTCTTAACTATAAGCTGCTCTCAGGATGATGAGAGTATAAATCAAGAATTACAAACTGAAAAAGATTCGTATACCGTTTCTGACTTTACAGTATCTCTCGAAAATAAGGAGGCCGAAGAACAGGCTTGTTTTACCCGTGATCTTATTGCGGGACAGCACGAAGTCGTAGGGCAGGTAAGTATCAACATTAATGATGACGCTAGTTGGACGCTTACTTATCAAACCATTGATGGATGGTCGTTGAGTGAAACACATTTAGATTTAAGTAAAGATTGCACTATGTCTTCATTCCCAGTAACCAAATCTGGAAATCCTCAGGTAGGTAAATTTGATTATGCTGCCAATCATGAAGGCGGTGTAAATAAAGTGGAATACACCATTTATCAGGATCAGTTTAGCTGGAATTTCTGCTTTGCTGCACATGCGGTAGTCGATGGACCTCAAGGAAGTGAAACAGCCTGGGCTAAAGGCGAGTCATTTGGAGGCAAAAATTGGGCAATGTATGTACAGGCGAATTTAATTGGTTGTTTGCAGGTTACCTAAGATCGATAAAAATTCATCTCGTCGATATAGCGCCATACCCGGTGTGGTAATAAAGGCTGGCAGTTTTTGCCGGCCTTTATAGCTTTTCTAATAAATGTCGCAGAGATTTCTACCACAGGTGCATCAATGATGTGAACATTGTGATGCTCTAAAAGTTTTGGTTTGTCTGCCTGGGCTTCCTCTGCAACTCGTGGATACACGTAAATAGAATGTTGCTCCAGCAGCACTTCATAATTTTTCCATTTATGCAAAGTGCGAAGATTATCTTCTCCCATTATAAGGCTAAACTCATAATTGGGATATTTTTCCTTCAAATGAGCCAGTGTGTTAGTAGTATAATTGGGTTGTGGAAGATTAAATTCTATAGTACTTGCCTCAATTTTTGGATAATCTTCAACCGCTTCAAGCACCAGTTGATAGCGGTGATGATTATCCAATAACGTTTTTTTCTTTTTGAATGGATTGTGAGGTGTAATCACCATCCATATTTTATCAAGATTGCTATACTCGGCAAAGTGATTTGCGATAATGAGATGCCCTATATGCACCGGATTAAACGTGCCAAAGTACAGACCGATTTTCATAATTAATCTTTGATGAAATCCTGAACCAGATCATAAGCCTGGGCTAAAGCAGTGTCCAGGTCATTATTTTCTATGATATGGTCAAATTGTGGAGCTGTAGCCAACTCAATACTAGCTTTCGCAACACGCATATTGATACGGTCTTCGCTTTCTGTCTTGCGCTTTTTAAGGCGTATTTTAAGTTCTTCGATACTAGGTGGTTTTACAAAAACAGCCAGTGTGCGCTCAGGATATAGCTTTTTAATATCTAAACCTCCTACCACGTCAATGTCAAAAATCACGTGCTTACCCAGCTTCCAGATGCGTTCAACTTCGCTCTTAAGGGTCCCGTAAAAGTTATCGCGATATACTTCTTCCCATTCTAAGAATTCTTCAGCCTTAATGCGTCTTTTAAATTCCTTTAGTGATAAGAAATAATAATCAACTCCATGTTGCTCCGTAGGACGAGGTTCTCGTGAGGCTGCCGAGATGCTAAATTCCAGATTGAGTTCGGGTTTTGCGAGTAACCAGCGTACAATAGTTGTTTTACCGCTTCCACTAGGTGCTGAAAAAACAATGAGTTTACCTGAACCTTCCATTAAAGTACGTTTAAAAGTTGCTCTTTTATTTTCTCTAATTCGTCTTTCATACGCACTACAACCTGTTGCATGGGAGCATAATTTGACTTTGAGCCAATTGTATTGATTTCCCGGCCCATTTCCTGACTTATAAAAGCCAATTTCTTACCGTTAGATTGTGGAGAGTTCAAAGTTTTGGTAAAATACTCCAGGTGATTGTTCAGGCGTACTTTTTCTTCAGTAATATCGTATTTCTCGAGGTAGTAGGTGAGTTCCTGCTCAAAGCGATTTTCGTCAACCGTGGTCTTTAAATCAGAAACAGCTTTATTTAAACGCTCACGCACGCCTTCCATACGTTCTGGATCTAATTTTTTTACTTCGTCAAGATATTCTGAAATATTGCTCACGCGCAGTTCAAAATCTTCTTTCAGAACTTTACCTTCATCTATTCGGTAATTGTCAATTCCGTCTAGAGCAGTTTCAACACCTTTTACAATGGCTTGATATTCGGCATCTTCGATATCATCTTTTTCAGTTTTCAAAGCATCCGGAAGGCGAATAGCCATTTTAAGAAGCTCAACTTCATCTGCATTAGGTGTTACCTGTTGTAACTGCTTGATGTATTGTTTTACCACATCCGCATTGATAGAGCTGCTGGTTTCTTCACCATTTAACTCAACATAAAGGCTGAAATCAATTTTACCACGTTCCAGGCGTTGTGCGACCATATTACGTAGTTCTAATTCCTTTTCTCTGTAAAAAGACGGAATACGTGCATTGAGATCCTGATTCTTACTATTGAGGGATTTTATTTCAATAGTAATTTTTTTAGATGGCAATTGGGTAACAGATTTCCCAAAGCCGGTCATCGATTTAATCATGAAGCAATATTAAGCGGCAAATATAGCAAATCGCCACGTGCTTCGAAACCCTAGATTTTATAAGGCCTGGTGTTAAAAATTTAAGGGAGTAATTAAAAATTATTGAAAATTAAGGTTAATTATTGTTAAGTATTTATAAATTCACGGCAACATTAACCCTAATAACAAATATTTTATGAAAAAAACAGCACTAGCTTTAGGAATTGCATGTGTAACCATGCTATCCTGTACAGACAATGTTGAGGAGACAAATGATGTTCAGAAATTTGAAGGTCAGGAAGTTGCCGTAGACATGAGCGATTTCTATTTGTACACTGATGATTATACAAATGGTAAATCAAGTGTAGGAAAAAACTCTAAAGTTTGTTTTTCTATGGCTAATTTAAATCGACAACTGGAAGAAGATGACAAACTTTATGACAAAATGTTTGCTATCGAAAAAAACTCAAGAACATTTATAGCTGCTAAATCATCAAACGGAAAAGGGAAACCTGGTTCTGGTGGTGGAGGTGGAACTACACCTCCTGTAGATGATGGTCTTGGTGTTATCAACATTCCTGTTGTTGTTCACGTAATTTATAGCAATAGCAATGAAAACATCAGCGATGCACAAATCGCTTCTCAAATTCGTATTTTGAATGATGACTTTAACGCTACAAACGCAGACTTAGGTCAGGTGCCATCAGAATTTGCAGGTGTAGTTGCAGATTCAGACATCAACTTTACTTTAAGCCAAACCATTCGTGTAGCTTCTAGCCGTACATCTTGGGGAACTCGTGATGAAATGAAGTATTCTTCAAACGGAGGTTCTGATGTGGTTAGCCCATCAACTCACCTTAACATCTGGGTATGTAACATAGGTGGTGGTATCCTTGGTTATGCTCAGTTTCCTGGAGGTTCTTCAGCAACAGATGGTGTAGTTATTGGCCCACAATATTTTGGAGATACTGGTTATGTAGCTTCACCTTTTAATGAAGGTCGTACTGCTACTCACGAAGTAGGTCACTACCTTAACCTACGTCACATTTGGGGTGACGGTCGTTGCAGACAAGATGATTTTGTAGCAGACACTCCATCTTCAGATGCGCCTAACTACGGTTGCCCATCATATCCTACAGTTAATTGCCAGTCAAATGACATGACCATGAATTATATGGATTATGTAAATGATGCGTGTATGTATATGTTCTCTGAAGGCCAAAAATCACGTATGCGTGCTCTTTTTGCAAGCGGTGGTCCTAGAGAAGCCTTCTTAAACTAAGTGATTTAAGAAGTCTTAAAACTATCTGAAAAGGTGCTCCACAAGAGCACCTTTTTGTATTTTAATATTAAAATCAGACTTATGAATTATATACTAGGTTTCTTTATGGTTCTCTTCGCTGCTAAAGGTTGTGACGAGCAATTAAAATATAGCAGTATAGATTATGAAGCTTCTACGCGTGGAGTATATCACCATATTCGCGTTGAAGGAAACACGCTTATTGAGGAAAATGCTCGTGATGGAAGTGATCGCACTACCAGGCAACTTACAGATGCGCAGGTAAGTGAATTGAACCGATTGGCACAGGGTTTTGTTGCGACTACGACTGAAGATATTGAAAACTCTTCTGATGCTGCAGATCGTGATGCTGCGGTGCCAGTAAATGTTTTGGTTGTGGGAAGTACTTATAGCCGTAGCGCGTCTTTCGATAGAGGAAGCCCTCCTGCTCAGGTCGCACCTTTAGTTACCCGATTGCTATTGCTTGCCGATAATCAGTAAACAGGAAACTTTTAAAACTAAAAAACCCCGTACAAATTGTATGGGGTTTTCTTTTATGCTGTTATAAACTTAAAGCTTACGCAACCAAATATTGCGGTAGCTTACAGGGTTGCCGTGATCCTGAAGTTTAATAGGCGCTTCACCGTGAGCTTCATTCTTAGGTTTACCTATGTATTCCGTTGTACCTTGAATCTCTGTATGATCCTGAACTAGCACGCCATTGTGTAGTACGGTAACAGTAGCCGATTTAGTCTTGTTTCCATCAGCGTCAAATTCTGGCTGGTGATAGATAATATCATAAGCCTGCCATTCGCTGGTAGGTTTTGTAGCATTCACTAGCGGAATAGTCTGCTTGTAGATTGCAGTAGCCTGTCCGTTTGAATACGTTCTGTTCTCATAACTGTCAAGAACCTGTACTTCATAACGGCTCTGAAGGAAAATACCGCTATTACCGCGACCCTGACCTTCACCTTCAACAACCTGAGGAGCACGCCACTCAATATGAAGCTGCATATCTCCAAAACTTTCTTTAGTTTCAATATCTCCGGTTCCTCCCGTAACGGTCATAGAACCATCGTTATTAATCACCCAGGGAGCATTAACAACAGAGTCTTTAGTACTTTTCCAGGCATCCAGATTTTCACCGTTAAATAAAACCACAGCATCAGATGGGATTCCTGCTTCATTAAAGCTTACCACTGCTGGTTCTGGTTCCCAAACCTCAGTTTCTGCCGGGTCTGTTATAGGAGCTTCTTCAACAACAGTTGTCGTATCTACTGCAGGTTCTGCTTCTGTAGCGTCTTTTTCTGTAGAAGTATTACATGAAAAAAGTAAGCCTGAAGCTAGTAACGGAAGGATGAATTTTTTATTCATGGTTTTATAGTTTTTTAATTTTAATATTTTTGAAAGCTACTTCGTGACCGTGATCCTGAAGCGCTATTTTACCCTCTAGTACTTTTCTGAAATCAGACCAGTTTGAGAATTTTGACTTGCCAACCATCTCATCCCAGGCTTCACCTTTTAGAGGGAACTTAACCACCTCAACACCATTCATAACCACAATACCTTCATTTGCTTCGTGGTTGATTGTGATAAGATAATTGTTCCATTCACCTACAGGTTTTACTACTCCTGCAGGAGCTCCAATCATATCATAAAGAGCGCCACTTCGGTGGGTAACACCTGCTTTAGAATCTGGGTGTTTCTGGTCATCAAGAATCTGAATTTCTGGTCCGGTTACATAAGGCTCTCCAAAAGAATCTTTCTCTTGCACCGCCCACATGATGCCGCTATTTCCACCTTCAGAAATCTTCCAGTCGATATTCAGAATAAAGCTTTCAAATACTTCATTGGTTACGAGATTTTCGCTTCTTCTACGGTTTTCTGCCGGCTTAAAAATCAGTTCATCATTAACAATACTCCATTGTGTGGGTTCGCCACCATTGTAAGCGTGCCACTGGCTTAGATCTTTTCCATCAAATAGAGTGATCCAGCCATTTTTAGCGGTCATCTTGTTGGTGTTTACAGCTGAAGATTTACAGGCACTTAATGAAGTTAAAACAAGTGCGATTAAAATATAGTTTAGCGTTTTCATGTTTAGTTGATACCTAGTATGCGTTTTAATTTTGCCTCGTCAGTTTGAGCACCTGCAAAATCATCAAATTTTTTCTGTGTTGCTTCAATAATGTGACTTGCTATAAATGGAGCGCCTTCACGAGCACCTTGCTCAGGAGATTTTATGCAGCATTCCCATTCCATCACAGCCCATACATCACAACCGTATTCGGTAAGCTTGGTAAAAATAGTTTTAAAATCTATCTGACCATCGCCTGGAGAACGGTAGCGGCCTGCACGGTCAATCCAATCTCCATATCCACCAAAAGCTCCTTTTTTACCAGTAGGATTAAATTCAGAATCTTTTACATGGAACATTTTGATAAACTCATGATAGTTATCAATATATTCAATGTAGTCCAGTTGTTGCAACACAAAGTGGCTGGGATCGTATAGAATATTAGCCCGTTTATGATTGCCAGTGGCCTCTCTAAAGCGTTCAAAAGTTACTCCATCGTGAATGTCTTCTCCCGGATGCACTTCATAACACACATCTACACCTTGCTCGTCAAAAGCATTAAGAATAGGCAACCAGCGATTAGCAAGTTCTTTAAAACCTAACTCCACAAGTCCCGGTGGGCGTTGTGGCCAGGGATGCCATGTATGCCAAAGCAGTGCACCGCTAAAGGTGCCGTGTACGTCAATCCCAAGATTTCTACTTGCTTTTGCTGCACTCATAAGTTGATCGACAGCCCATTCCTGACGTTTTTTAGGATTGTTTTTGTAGCCATCTGGTGCAAAGTTGTCAAACATCTCATCATAGGCAGGATGTACGGCAACCAATTGACCCTGAAGGTGTGTACAAAGTTCAGTGATCTCAAGACCGTAGCTGTTTACCTTGCCTTTAAGTTCGTCGCAATAGGTTTTACTGTCTGCGGCCTTTTTAAGGTCGATAAGTCTGCTTTCCCAGGTAGGTATTTGGATACCTTTATATCCTAAATCGCTAGCCCATTTGCATAGACCATCAAGCGAGTTGAAAGGTTCTTTATCGTCCATGAACTGAGCCAAAAATACGGCCGGTCCTTTAATGGTTTTCATAGTGTTTTTTTTATAATTTATGGAAGCCTAATTAGTCTTCTATTAAACTTACCCACGCAGCGTTATTATCATTAGATGCAACTGAAGCATAGATAAACTGCATTCCTCTCAAACCGTCATTAACGGTTGGGAAATCAGGTCTTTCAGAAATGGCATTGCCATCCTGTACCGATAAAACTTCTTTTGCAAAACTGCGATAGATTGTAGCAAAACCTTCCAGATAACCTTCCGGGTGTCCTGAAGGTACTCGGGTATAAGATGTAGATTCCGCATAGGTACCGTTACCGCCAGGCGTATAAATTTGTTTTGGTTTATCAAGCCAGTAAGCGGTAAGTTCGTTAGGATTTTCCTGATACCAGGCGATGCTTCCCTTTGTTCCATAAACGCGGATACCCAGGTTGTTTTCTTCTCCGGTTGCAATTTGCGAAATACTCATCGTGCCTTTTGTATTGCCTTCCAGACGTAAAAGAATATTTCCATCGTCATCAAGTAAACGACCTGCGCCAAAGCTGCTGAGATCTGCCGCTACTTTCTCTATTTTTTTACCGGTGATATATTCGGTAAGGTTTTCAGCATGTGTACCAATGTCTCCAAGAGCACCACCAATACCCGATTTTTTTGGGTCAACGCGCCAGGATGCACCTTTATGTTCTGTCTCTTCAACAGCGGTAGACATCCAACCTTGCAGGTATTGTACAACTACTTTTCGCAATTCACCCAGTTCTCCATTTTGGATCATCAAACGTGCTTGTTTGACCATAGGATAACCGGTGTAATTGTGTGTTAGCGCAAATACTTTTCCGCTTTTTTCAACCACTTTTTGCAATTCAAAAGCTTCGTCTAGCGTAAGGGTAACCGGCTTGTCGCAAATAACGTGAAAGCCATGCTCAAGTGCCATTTTTGCTGGGGGAAAGTGCATATGGTTAGGAGTCACGATGGCTACAAAATCCATACGTTCTCCTTCCGGAAGCTCTTTCTCTTTGGTGATCATCTCCTCAAAGCTCTTATATGCACGTTCTGGAGCAACACCAAGTTCTTCGGCAGATTCTAAACTACGTTCTGGGTTGCTGCTAAAAGCACCACAAACCAAATCTACCATTCCATCTATGCGGGAAGCTCTGCGGTGTACGTCTCCAATAAAAGAGCCTTTACCTCCGCCTACCATTCCCATTTTGAGTTTTTTCATCTTATAAGTGTTTTTCTTCTACTTTTTCGTTTTTAAAGAATATAGCGAATAGAACCATAACCGCTACAGCAAAAATAACGGGAAAAGTCCAGATCCCGTTCCAATCGTGAACTCCTTCACTCAATAAATTGCTATCTGTTACTTTACCAGCGATATAGAAACCGATTAACATACCTACACCATATGTAGCCAGTGTAATTAATCCTTGAGCAGAACTTTTGAACTTCTCACCGGCTTTGCTATCGGTATAAATTTGACCTGAAACGAAGAAGAAATCGTAGCAAACCCCGTGAAGTGCAATTCCTATAAACAGCATAAATACAAGTTCGCCTGCATTACCGTAAGCAAAAAGCAGGTAACGAATTGCCCAAGCAGCCATACCCAGTAACAGAGTATATTTTACACCAAAACGTTTAAAGAAAAGCGGTAATAATAGCATAAAGAGCACTTCAGACAATTGCCCTATTGCTGCTTTTGCTGTTGAACCTTCCATACCTATTTCTGTTAAAAACGGACTTAAATTCTGATAGTAGAATGCAAGTGGAATACAGATTAGGATTGAAGAAACAAAGAATACCAAAAAGTTGCGATCCTTTAAAAGTGCAAGGGCATCAAGACCTAGAATATCTCTAAGCTGAATCTTTTCGCCTTTGGCAACAGCAGGCGGAGTTTTAGGTAATGTAAAGCTGAAAACCCCTAAAATAGCTGAAGCCAGAGCAGTCATTAAAAAGGTATTTTTTAAAGCTCCCTGAGCCAGAGATTCTGAACTGTCCCAGTAAAATACATAACTGATCACGATACCGGCAATAATCCAGCCGATGGTTCCAAAGACCCGGATGTAGGAAAACTCTTTTGCAGGATCTTTAAGCTGTCTGAAAGATACAGAGTTTACCAGCGCCAGAGTAGGCATATAGGCAATCATATATCCTAAAACATAAGGGTAAAATTCTGCAAAGTCTGCGGCATAGGCCATTTGATACATCAATACTGCTCCAATGAGGTGCAAAACACCAAGAATACGTTCAGCATTAAAATAGCGATCTGCAATAAGACCAATAATAAACGGAGCAATGATTGCTCCCCAGGACTGTGTTGAAAATGCGGCACCAATCTCTACGGCATTTGCGCCCAGATTTTGTCCCATAAAAGTTCCCAATGTAACAAACCAGCCTCCCCAGATAAAAAACTCCAGGAACATCATTACTGATAATTGAACTCTAACAAGTGATTTCATAAATAATTAATTAAGGTTTTGTGCAGATTTGATTAGTAATTCTCGTGTTTGGTTAATGCCTTCTTCTTCAGTAAGACCATCACCTTCATATTCAATACCTATGAAGCCGTTATAGCCGGCGTCTTTTACCATTTGAAGAATTTTAGAATATTCCATAATGCTTTCTTCGCCTTCTTCATTAAAGGCATAGGTTTTTGCACTTACGGCAAAGGCTTTAGGCAGTAATTCTTTTATTCCCTGATAACGGGGATATTCTTTTACGCATTCGGCGCCCCATATCTCTCCATTTTCACGTTCTAAGCAGAAGTTTCCAAAATCGGGCAGAGTACCACAATTTGCTTTATCAATAGCGGTAATTATTTCCATTACAAAAGCAGCATCCGAAGAATATCCGCCGTGATTTTCTACAATAACTTCAATGTTTTTTGATGCACCATAATCAGCTAGCTTGCCGAGACCGTCTATTGCGCTTTGCTTAAAGACTTCCTTGTCGGCAGCTCCAATAAGATTCACGCGAATTGCGTGGCAGCCTAAATAAGCAGCAGCATCGACCCATTTTTTATGTTTTTCAACCGCTTCTGTACGTTCTTTTTCATCCTCAGCAGCGAGATTACCTTCTCCATCAACCATTATCAATACATTTTCAACCCCGTATTGCGTGCTACTTTCTTTAAGTTTTGG
>CAXPQP010000018.1:0-125740 GCA_964219495.1 Leeuwenhoekiella sp.
AAATTCAATTTATGGCAAAGCCTTTACAGATATGTATTTATTAACCACTCAATATTATATTAATCAAACACTTTTATTATGAAAAAAATGATTTTAAGTGCATCAGCACTAATGTTCGGAGCGGCTATGTTTGCTCAGTCGAATGTGAGTACAGTCGATCAAACGGGAGCTATGAACGCTGCGACTGTTGCTCAAACAGGAACTTTGAATGATTCTGATGTGGATCAGGATGGCGATGAAAACTCATCCGCTACAGATCAAAATGGAACAAGCAACCAATTCAAAGTTAACCAATATGGATTGCAGAATGAATCTACAGTTGACCAAGACGGAAGCCGAAATATTGGGGGAGGAACTTCATTAATTTGGGGAACACTACAAGTAGGGCAAAGAAATATTTCTGCTACAACGTCAAATGGAAATGATAATAACGCAGGAACCCGTCAGGATGGAGCAGATAATAATGCTACGATATACCAATTAGGAAATAATAACATTGCTAACGGAGGTATGTGGGGTATTAACCAATTGGGAGATGCCAATGATGCTACAATACAACAGTATGGTGATGATAATTATGCACATTCTGACCAATATGGTAATGATAACCAATTTAGAATTACACAGTCAGGAGCAAGTAACTATGCAACAAATTATCAGGATGGAAATCGTAATTCTGGAGGAGGTGTTTCCTTTATTTGGGGAATCAATCAAGTAGGTTCTGACAATACTGCTACTTCAAGTTCTGTGGGTGATGATAATAATTCAGGAACCGGTCAGTATGGTGATGCCAACTTAGCATCAATTGATCAGTTAGGTAATGGAAATATGGCTAATGGCGGATCTTTTGGTATATATCAAGTGGGTGATTTGAATGATGCATCAATTGTTCAGCTTGGAGATTATAACACTGCTAATACCGAGCAAAATGGTGATGAAAATGTATCTACTACTAATCAGGAAGGAGACTCTAATGTGAGCTATACTAATCAAGACGGTTTTGCTAATAATTCTGATGTTGATCAATTAGGAGACGGAAACAACAGTGCAGTTTATCAAATGGGAACCTCAAACATCAGTGTGGTACTTCAAGACGGAAATTTAAATATGAGTACTGTTTCACAAACAGGAATGACTCATATGAGTACAGTAACTCAATTAGGAAACTCTAATGTTTCTACGGTAACTCAGAATGACTAATTAGTATTAATTAAAAATCAAGAATGGTTTTTATAGAGCGGGGATACCTTTGTAGTATCCCTGCTTTTTTGTTTATGGTAAATCGCTTTTATTTTTAAAATAATTGACCAAAAGTGCCACCACATAACTATAACTCTGCATTCCGTCCGGCTGGTTATTCGCTTTTAAATACCCGCCATAAAATTTTGCCAGAATGGGCTCTAGCGGATTTTGATAAGCAAGCCAAAAATCATTGGACTGCCGCCAATTAGCGAGAATTCCTGGGCGTATTTGATTTTTAAGGAGTTCTCCTGTATCAGGATTACGCATATATACATCGCTCAAACAATAGCGCAGCGCAAAAATATACCCGGAGTATTTAAAATACAGATCAGGATTATTTGTTGTAGCCATAACAGCTATAAAATTGGCTTCGTTTTCTTTGGCAAAACCCAATTGATGGGCTTCCTCATGACAACTTACGAGCGGCCAACGGTGCGCCGGTAACATACCATTTATTTGCGCCTCCTGAGTTATGGGATTAAGATAACCGCCAAATCCCATATAGGTTAGTGGAAGCCTGAAAAGGGAGTTCTTGATGCTGGTAGGAGCGTAGTTCAGTTTCGGGAAGTTGTCTTCTACAATCGCGTAACCTTCCGGTGACTTTTTAAAAATTTCCTGAAGCGAATAGGTGAATTCTACTGGCAGTGTGTCTGTTTCCTGTAATTGCTTGTGAAGTATATTCGATTCTTTAATCAGTCGCTGGGTGAGACTGATGAGCTCCTCGGTCGTATAATCCTTCTCGATTTCAAGCGATTCATGTAGAGGCAGCCGGTAATAATTCAATCCCCATAAAAAATGAAAGCTGAAATAAATCAGATTGAAAAAAAGCAGGGTTTTGGTAAGAAATTTTGAAAAGGTTTTAAACCGGTTTCTAATCAATTTAAAGACGGAAACAAACGCATAAACAATCACTATTGCATACATTACATCTCCAAAAGAAAAAGGAATCCAGCCTAGACTAAGTCGAAATGTCTTTGAAAGATATATGTAAACACCATTACTATACCAACGCTCAATTGCATCGGGGAATTGGCCAACAAATTTTAAAACCAGTATCTGAAGCAAAAGCAATAAAGCATATAGAACTGGTTTTTTAAATTTCATATTTTGGTTTTTTAAAATACCTGAGATTCGGCCAGCACCTCTTCATTAGTTATAGTTAGATGTTGAGGCAATTTATTGTCTTTTGGTAGTACAGCCAGATAACGGTCGAAGTTTGAAGTATAGACCATCTTATATTGAGGCTTAATATTCAAATTTATCTTACGCACAATCTCCTGAATAAATTCCTGATGATGAATGAGATCATTACTACCCAAATGAAATATTCCGCTGAGATTTCGATTGATGATATAGTGTATTTGCTGCGCTAACTTCTTATCTGTAGTTGTATTCATAATCAAATGCGGAAAAACTTCTATCTGTGCGTGTAGCAATAGCGCATTTTTGATTTCTCGTACACGTGGTGAGTTTGCACCAAAAACCATAGGTAGCCTTATAATCGCATACTGCGATCCTGGTAGATAATTTAGAAAATAGTTTTCGCAGCGAATTTTAAGCTTTCCGTATTTACTGTCTGACAATGTCTTATCAAACTCATAACTGGGATAGTTTGTAAAAGCATCAAACACATTTGCAGATGATAGGAATATTACAAAAATACCTGTGCGCTGAGCAAAATCACAAAGATCTTCGTGAGCTTCAACCTGACCTTCAAAATCACCACGCAAAGCGGAAATAACCAGTGTAGGCCTTACCTGATTCAATACTTCATAAATACTATCCTGAGTTACATCAAAATGTATGAAATGTTGGTTGTCTGAATAGATTTTACCGGTATGATAGGTTCCATAGGTATCGTAGTACCGGTGTAATTCTTTATACAGGGTACCGCCCAGAAAGCCACTGGCTCCCAGAATAAGGATTCTATGTGATTGCGCTTGTGCGATGTAATTTTAAAATTATCCTTTGTAGAAAGGCAGTTTTACAACTTTAGCCGGAATGCTTTTATTGCGCACTTTGATAAAAATATCACTATCTGGCTTGCTGTATTCGATTTTGACGTAACCCAGACCAATACCTTTCGATAGGGAAGGAGACATTGTACCTGAAGTTACTTTACCAATAACGGTATCATGTGCGTCAACAATCTCGTAGTCGTGTCGTGGGATTCCGCGTTCGGTAAGTTCAAAACCTACCAGTTTGCGCTCAGGTCCGTTTTCTTTTTCGGCTTTTAAATCTTCAGAATTGATAAAATCTTTAGTGAATTTGGTAATCCAGCTTAAACCTGCCTCTATAGGCGAAGTGGTATCGTCAATATCATTTCCGTACAGGCAATATCCCATTTCTAAACGTAAGGTGTCACGTGCAGCAAGTCCTATGGGCTTAATACCATACTCTTCGCCAGCTTCAAAAACCTTTGCCCAAAGTTGCTCAGCGTGCTCGTTGTGGCAATAGATTTCAAAACCTCCGCTTCCTGTATAACCAGTGGCGCTGATGATCACGTGATCGATTCCTGCAAAGGGAGCGACTTCAAAATTGTAAAATTTAATCGCTGAAAGATCGGTGTCTGTAAGCGACTGCATAGCCTCAATTGCTTTCGGACCCTGAATAGCCAGAAGAGAGAAGTTGTCTGAAATATTCTTCAGTTCTACTCCAAAACTGTTGTGACTGTTTATCCAGTTCCAATCTTTTTCAATATTGCTGGCGTTTACAACGAGCAAATATTCATTTTCACGAATTCGGTAAACGATAAGGTCATCAACAATTCCGCCTTCAGTATTTGGCATGCAATTGTACTGTGCACCACCTACCTGAATCTTAGAAATGTCGTTGCTGCATACTTTTTGAAGCAGATCGAGCGCCTTTTCGCCAATGGCTAAAAATTCACCCATATGCGATACATCAAAAACGCCAACGCCAGTGCGCACCGTCTCGTGCTCGGCATTTACGCCTTCGTAAGAAACCGGCATATTATACCCGGCAAAAGGAACCATCTTAGCTCCAAGGCTTTCATGTATTTTAGTAAGTGCAGTTGTCTTCATCTCTGTTTTTTAGGAGCACAAAAGTATTAAAACTGCACAGAAAACCGAGCTTTCTAGCTTATTAAAAAGGACTTAAATTCATCGTAGTTTTTTATCTGTATTGCCTGCTTGTCTTTATGCATAATGGATTCAATTTGAGAAGGAATCTCAATCTCTGCATCAATTACTGGGTTTACAACCGGTAAAAACTTAACGGGATGGGCAGTTTCTAAAAAGATTCCATAAGCCTCAGGATGATCGTTTAGGTATCTCTTCAGACCTAAATATCCTACCGCGCCGTGTGGATCTGCAATGTATCCGGTCTCTTTAAAAATCTTTTGCATAGCCTCTTTGGTTTGTTCATCATCATACGAGAATGATGATAATTTCTCTTGAAGTTTGCCTAAATCGTTATCAAAGAGTTTTTGAATGCGGATGAAGTTAGAAGGGTCACCTACATCCATCGCATTGCTTATAGTTGCCACAGAAGGTTTCGGTTTATAGTCACCGGTTTTTAAAAATTCAGGTACGATGTCGTTGCGGTTTACCGAAGCCACAAAGTGCTTAACCGGCATTCCCAATTTATGAGCTACCATACCTGCGCAGATATTTCCGAAGTTTCCACTTGGTACGGAGAAAACCAATTCTTTCCCTTTGGATTTTGCCTGTTTGTGTGCAAACAGGAAGTAGAATAACTGCGGAAGCCAGCGTGCAATATTTATAGAATTGGCTGATGTTAATTTACGTTTAGAAGTGATTTCTTCATCTAGAAAAGCAGTTTTAACCATCGCCTGACAATCATCAAAAACACCATCTACTTCAAGGGCAGTAATATTAGCTCCCAGAGTAGTTAATTGCTTTTCCTGAATGTCGCTAACCTTACCAGAAGGGTAGAGGATCACTACATCTACACCATCTACATTTAGAAATCCACGAGCAACTGCCCCACCGGTGTCGCCACTGGTCGCTACTAAAACGGTAACCGGTTCCTGAGTTTCTTTTTGAGATGAAAAGTAACCCAGACAACGAGCCATAAAACGAGCACCAACATCTTTAAACGCCATCGTTGGGCCATGAAATAATTCTAAAGTAGCTACATTTTCTTCCAATTCTACAACAGGAAAATCAAAGGATAACACATCTGCAATTATGTCTTTTAGGGCTTCGTCAGGAATTGCACCCTCCACAAATTGTTTGATGGCGGTAAATGCGATTTCATTATTAGAAAGGTTCTCAATATTCTCAAAAAATGAGGCAGGCAAAGGCTTGATTTCTTCCGGAAAGTACAGTCCTTTATCAGGTGCAATACCGCGAACTACAGCTTCTTCTAATCCGACATTTGGTGCTTTTCCGTTTAAACTATAATAGTTCATAATTCTAATTCTTCAAATGATTTGTATGTTGTTTATCGGTTATTCCTACAGCTAGGAATTATTCCTAAATGACAATTTATGATCGTTATTTTTGGCTTATTATTCGATTTCCTTTTTTAGAAACCGGGGAAACATAACTATCACTTTTCATATTTTTGGTTTTTAGCGCTTTATTTAGTGCAATCTCCACAAAACCAGCATTTTCTTCTCCTTTGCTTAAAGTAAACATTGATGGTCCTGAGCCGCTAATTCCGAAAGCTAAACCACCACTTTCAAGTGCTGTTTGCTTATAGAAATCGAAATCAGGAATCAAATTCTTACGATAGGGTTCAACCAAAAAATCCTGTGTACTTGAACCGATAAGTTCATAATCTGCTTCGTAAAGTCCAGCGATAAGTCCGGCTAAATTTCCGGTTTGTTTAATGGCATTTTGAAGCGAAACTTCTTTGGGTAAAATCGCTCTGGCCTCTTTAGTCTTGATAGTAATATGCGGATGAATTATCGTCACATACAACTCCTCAGGAACCGGAAGCGAAACGATCTTTAAAGGCTCATAACCGGTGATTAATGTAAAGCCGCCATATACACAAGGAGCTACATTGTCTGCATGCTCATTGCCACTTGCGACAGCTTCACCTTTCATCCCAAAAGCGGTCAGCTCTAAATTACTTAATGGCTTTTCTAAAAATTGGTTGATCCCAAAAACTACTCCCGCGGCACTTGCTGCACTGCTACCTACGCCACTGCCCAATCTGATATTTTTATAGATTTCGATTTCAAAACCGAAATCTAAATCAAGAGCCTCAACCAGTGCAAGACCCGCTACTCCGGCAACATTTTCTGATGCCTCATATGGTAATTCTGCACCTTCGATCTTTGTGATTTTAATACCCTTTTGAGGGACTTTTCTTAAGACCATTTCATCACCAAGTCCGTCAAGAGCAAAGCCCAAAACATCAAAACCACAATTTACATTCGCCACCGTTGCAGGTGAAAAAACACGTATTTCGTTCATTGTTAATTCAAGATTGAAAAATCAAATTTTAAGTCAGAAGTAATTAGTTCATTTAATCACTCAGGCTTGAAGTTTCTGATTTTGTTTTTTCTTATTTTAATAAGTAGCTGTTCTAATGATGTCTGCAAACAACCCTGATGCGGTAACGTCGCCACCGGCTCCAGCACCTTTAATTTGCATAGGTTGCTCGGGGTAACGGTCTGTAAAGAATAATACGATATTGTCAGATCCTTTCAAATCGTAAAATGGATGTCCTTCAGGCACGCTTTGCAAACCAACGCTGGCTTTGCCATTATCTAATTGAGCTACATACTTCAGGCGGTGGTTTTTAGCTTCAGCCTCTGCAACCAGTTTTTCAAAGTGTGCTGCATCTTCTTTTAAAGTTTCAAAGAAATGCGGTACATCATTACTGTTCAGATTTTTCTCTGTTAAGAATGGTTCATTCGCAATGTCTTCAAGGTTTATTCTGAGTCCGCTCTCGCGTGCTAAGATCAAAATCTTTCGGGCAACGTCCACACCGCTCAGATCGATACGTGGATCGGGCTCGGTATATCCTTCTGCTTTTGCAGCCTGTACCACATCGTGAAAGCTTTCGCCCGACTTGAAGTTGTTGAACACAAAATTCAAACTACCGGACAACACTGCCTGAATGCGATTAACCCGGTCACCTGAAGCTATAAGGTTATTTAAAGTGTCGATTATAGGTAAGCCGGCACCCACATTGGTTTCAAATAATAATGGAGCGTTATACGCCTTGCTCAGACGCTTGAGTTCACTGTATTTGCTGAATTCAGACGAGGCAGCGATCTTGTTGCAGGCTACCACGGCCACACTTTGCTTAAGGTATTTGCCGTACATATCGGCTACGTCTGCATTTGCTGTTATATCTACGAAAATGCTATTACGTTGATTCTGGTTAACCACGGCCTCGTGAAAACCTTCTAAAGTTGCTGATTCTCCTGCATCTAGTAAAGTTTTCCAGTTGTTGAGATCTATTCCATTTTCATCGATAAGCATTTTTCGGGAGTTGCTAAGCCCCAGCACGCGCATATTGATGTTGAGGTGTTTCTTTAGATACTCCTGTTGCTGATTTATTTGGTTTAGCAATTTTTCGCCTACATTACCAACGCCGGTAATAAACAGGTTGAGCTGTTTACGTTGAGCTTCAAAGAAACGCTCATGAAGGCTGTTTAGAGCCTTTTTAACGTCTTTTTGTGCAATAACTGCGGAAATATTCTTCTCACTTGCACCCTGGGCAATAGCGCGTATGTTTACGTTGTTTTTGCCTAGTGTACTAAACATCTTCCCGCTGATTCCCTGATGACTCTTCATTTGGTCACCAACTAAAGCGATAATGCTCAACCCAATTTCCAAATTTAATGGATCAATCTTATTAAGAGAGATTTCGTATTCAAACTCTTCATCGATAGCATTTTTAGCTTTTCCGGCATCTTCCTCCATAACTCCAAGACAAATACTGTGTTCACTAGATGCCTGAGTGATAAGAATGATATTGATGCCCTGGTTGCTTAGGGTTTCAAACAAACGTTTGCTAATCCCTGGTATACCAACCATTCCACCGCCTTCAAGCGTGAGTAAAGCAATATTGTTGATGTTGCTAAGTCCTTTTATCGGATTTTCGCTTTTACCATCCTGATTGTGAATTAAGGTTCCCGCTTCTTCAGGAGCCATAGTATTTTTTATACGTATCGGGATGTTTTTACTCATCACCGGCACAATGGTAGGAGGGTAGAGCACTTTTGCTCCAAAGTGTGAAAGCTCCATAGCCTCGTGATAGGAGATGCTATCTATAGGTTTTGCCTGCTTAACCAATTTTGGATTTGCGGTGTACATTCCGCTTACGTCGGTGTAGATTTCTACCTGATCAACCTCAAGTGCTGCAGCTACAATGGCAGCGGTAAAATCAGATCCCCCGCGTCCTAAGGTGGTGGTTTCGCCGTTTGCTGAACTGGCTATGAATCCAGGTAATACAGTAACTTTTTGTTTCGCTTTAGCAAAATAATACTCCAGCTGACTGTTGGTTACTTTATAATTCACTCCAGCCTTGGTGTGCTTATCGTTTGTGGTTATCAGATCGCGGCTGTCTTTTCGTAATACATCGAGACCCTGAGCATACATTGCACGAGCAATTATTGATGAAGATAAAATCTCACCATAAGCTAAAAGTTTATCTACTGTCTTAGGAGAAAGCTCGTTGATGAGATAGATTCCATTAAGTAGTGAGTTAAGATCATTTAGCAGGTTTAAGGTTTCTTCTACAGCTTCTTGATTATTGGGTACCAGTTCGTTAATAAAGTGAAGATGTTTAGCTTCAAGTTCTTTAAAAACAGGTAAGTAATCTTCTTTTTTAGCTGCCTGAAGACCGCATTGCATTAGCAAATCGGTTACGCCGCCCACTGCAGAAACTACTACGCAAATACGGTCGTTTTGAGCTTCTTGAGAAACAATTTTGATTACCTGATTGATGTTTGCGACGCTTCCTACAGAAGTACCGCCAAATTTTAAAACACGCATGGCTTTTGTGTTTGAAAGGTTGTAAAAATGAGTTTGGTTCGTGAAAACACGAGAAAAGGCGATGGTTATATGTTACAGCAATACCCCAAAGGGGTAATAATAATGAAAGCAATCGCAAGACCTGTGGTCGCGATAGTAGAAGTAAACGTTGTGTTAATTGCTTTCATAAGTGCTTAACTCTTGAGGTTAAAAGTATTATTTTTACTCCTAAGCGCAAGGCTTTAAGCTCATTTTTAGGGAATTTACAAGGATCTGTATTTTAACCGAAAATTTGACAATTAATTAAGGCTTTGTGGCTTTTCCTTACGAAATATCTAATTCCACCAAACTTTTTTATGAAAATTCTCAGCAAAGAACAGGTCTATGAGGCCGATCAAGCGACTATTACTAACGAAGGAATCCCATCTATCAATCTGATGGAGCGCGCCGGAGGATATGCTTTTGAATACTTGCATCAACGCTTGCAAGGGCAGAACGTACCCGTTAAAGTTTTTTGCGGAATAGGTAATAATGGTGGTGATGGTCTGGTGATAGCACGTAATCTAATTGAACATGATTATAATGTCACAATCTATATTGTAAGTTACAGTGAGAAACGCAGCCCCGATTTTCTAAAGGCTTTAGAAGCTTTAAAATCGAAATCTAAAAATTGGCCTGTTGTTTTAAAGTCAGAAGATGATCTCCCAACTATTTCACACGAAGATTTGATTATTGATTGCATTTTTGGAATTGGTTTAAATCGACCAGCTCCAGATTGGGTGCAGCACTTGTTCAAACAAATAAATAAAAGCGGTGCCTATGTTCTGGCAATTGATGTTCCGTCGGGAATGGCGGTTGACCAAATTATATCAGAAGCTGAAGTAATTCACCCAACAGTAGTTTTGAGTTTTCAAACTCCCAAACTCGTGTTTTTCCTTCCGCAAAGCGGAAAATACATTAACAGTTGGGATGTATTGGATATAGGTTTAGATCGATCGTATCTCAATTCGGTAAAAACAAAGGCCCAATTGATTGATAAAACTGAAGCTCGACAAATGTATCGACCTCGCGCTAAGTTTAGTCACAAAGGCACTTATGGTCATGCTCTGATTATAGCTGGTAGCTATGGGAAAATGGGAGCGGCAGTTTTGAGTAGTAAAGCCTGTCTCAAAGCAGGAGCAGGTTTAGTCACAGCATATACTACACGACAGGGATTACCCATTTTACAAACCAGTATTCCCGAAGTTATGGTACTTACAGATCGTCACGATGGCACATATCTGGAAGAAATTAAATTTGATTTAGAACCTAATATTATTGGTGTTGGCCCAGGTCTGGAAACCGAAAAAACAACTTGTGAAGCTTTTAAAACCTTTATAAAATCCAATAGAATTCCACTGGTTTTAGATGCCGATGCTTTGAATATGCTTGCTCAGGATAAGGAATTGCTTAATTTTCTTCCGAAGTATTGCGTATTAACACCGCACCCGAAAGAGTTGGAACGGCTTATTGGTGCATGGAAAGATGATTTTGAGAAGCTAGAGAAAGCGGAAGCATTTTCGGCTAAATACAATTGTGTGTTGGTGTGTAAAGACGCTCACACAATCGTGATTTTTGAAGGTAATTATTACATCAATAATACAGGTAATCCCGGGATGGCAACTGGAGGAAGTGGAGATGTATTAACCGGTGTAATTACCGGGTTGATTTCACAAGGTTATGATCCGCTTACAGCTTCCATATTTGGATGTTATCTTCACGGAAAAGCAGGAGATCTGGCTGTGAATCAAACTGCCTATGAAGCGCTTACGGCGAGTACTATCTTAGATTTTTTAGGAGCTGCCATTCTTGATTTATTTGAACAACCAGGAAAGGAAAATGTTAATGGTTAACTGTAAATGGTGATTTGAAATTAGTGTTGGCAGTTTTATAACAAATTAGTGGAAAGATGTGAAAAGTAAGAAGTAAAAAGGTGAGAGGTTGAAAGAAAAATTGCTCATCACTTTTCTTTTTTTAAAAATGATAATCTTTATATGAAGCTAGAATGTCATTTCGAGCGCAGTCGGGAAACCACTTATACAGAAGGCTTAATTGAAAGAGGTAAACTGAATATTGAGAATAGCAACACCAGAATAAGGAACCACAAATAAAAAACCTTTTATTACTTAAATAGAAACCCAAGCCCCATACGACTCAGCATTTTCTTTTCGAATTGATAGAAGAATTTGTACTGACCAAAAATCCAGGCAACCATCAATAAAAGCATTTGATAAAGCGGAAAAATGAGCAGGATTCGAAGCGGCCAATAGAGCCAGCCAGATATGTCATCACTTCCTAATCCTAAAAATTGCATTACAGGGCTTGAGATACGACCTGCGGTACTTCCGGTAATTGCAAAAACCATAAAAACTGCGATAAACTGCCAGCGATATTCCAGAACCCAGCGGTTTTTCAGTTTTCTAAAACAAAAAAGACTGATTACAATAAAGATGTAGGTTAGCACCAAAGTGACAACAGTCAGGAAAATGATTTGCTCTAAGGGTTTGCCAACCAAAAAGCTGTCAAAACGCGTGGCAATGAGTAAACCAAAGCCCAAAGCGAGCAAAATGCCCAATACAGGATATATAAGTTGCCAGTTCTGGGTAATTTCCCAATTCTCTTTAAATTTTTTCACGCGGCAAATATAGGATTCTGTCTTTTATTTACCTTGTCTAAATACGTGTAGGTATGCCAAATCTCTGGTTGTATTGTCTACTGAAAAAAACAAAGTAATTGTACAGTTTGTAATTTACTTCATATCCATAATCAATATTACTGTTGTAATCGATGCGTTGCGGATACAGGTTTGGGTCAAATTGATAGGGCTGCATCACGCGTTGGTTGTACTCGTTTACTAGAAATAGGTTTTTATTTTCTAAGTAGGATTGAGAATAATATCCCTCTGGTCGTGCTTGAGAATAGAGGAAAGAGTTGAAGCCGGGCTCAATGATAATAATTTCATATTCCAAACTGTCATTTGCAATGCGTACGGTGTCATTTGCAGTTGCTGCAGGATCTGATGAGCCCATTTGTTTATCATTTTGGGTACTGGCACAGCCATACACAAAAGCCGCTGCTACAAGGAAGTATATAAATGTTCTCATCTCTTTTTCTTTTAAAAATACAAAAACTTGAATTAACCTGGGATTACAAAAAAAAGCCGCAATGATGCGGCTTTACATAATATCGATCTAAATATTATTTGCCGAAAAGTCCGCCGAGCATACCGCCCAGGCCACCTTTCTTTTTGTTAGATCCTAAAACCATATCGGCTACATCATCAAGTACGCTTCCATCACCATCAGCATCGATGAGTTTTTCAATAAGGCTTTGATTTTCGCGGGGCTGACCGCCCAACATACTTCCCAAAATCCCAGTGAGACTGTCGGAATCATTGACGTTGTTCTGTTTGGTTTGCTTGCCGATTACACCTAAGAGAATTGGAGCTGCTATTTTTAAAATTTGAGCAATTGTATCGGCATCTAAACCTGATTTCTGACTCAATGCATTTTCAACAAGGGGTTGTTTGTTTCCAAGAACATGCCCCAGAATCCCGGCTCCATCATTCATGACGTTCTGATCTACATGACCACCTCCCAGAATACTGCCAAGATTGTCAAGAATACTACCATCATGTTTTTTGTTCAAAGCTCCCATTAGACCAGTTGCTCCTTCAGTGGAGGACGCATTTTTCTTCATTGCTCCCAGTAATACGGGTAGTGCCATACTCAATACATCTGCGGTTTTACTCTCTGAAGCACCTGTTTGAGCGCTTGCTCCACTTACGAGCTGCTTACCCAGGTCACTATTTAATAAATCTATTAATCCTGCCATTTCGTTGATTTTTTGTTCAGTTTAAAGATAAATCGGAATAGTTAAAAAATTAACAAATAAGCATAAAAAAAGCTGAATCCACGGATTCAGCTTTTTAAAATATAGTTTTGTTGAACTAGCCCTTTAAAATTGAAGCGATTTGTTCAGCCAGTTCTGTACCAATACGATCCTGCGCTTCGTTAGTCGCAGCACCAATATGCGGAGACAAAGAAATTTTAGGATGCATTAATATTTTTATTTCCGGTTTTGGCTCGCTTTCAAAAACATCTAGAGCAGCAAAAGCGAGTTTACCACTATCAAGAGCATCGATTAGAGCAATCTCGTCAACAACACCTCCACGGGCAGCATTTACAAGAGCAGCGCCATCTTTCATTTTTTCTAATTCGGCTTTACCAATCACGTACTCTTTTTGAGCAGGTACGTGTAGCGTGATGAAGTCTGCCTGTTTTAAAACTTCATCTTTAGAAATACTTTCAAATTTAAAAGTCACTTCCTGACCGTCGAAGAAATCCAGTTTTACTTCAGCTTTCTCCATATACGGATCAGAGTAGATCAACTTCATTCCGGCACCTAAAGCTACTTTAGCGGTAGCCTGACCAATACGGCCAAAACCAATCACACCTAACGTCTTACCGCGAAGCTCAACCCCGGCAGCATATGCTTTTTTAAGTTCACCAAATTTGGTTTCGCCTTCTAAAGGCATATTGCGGTTTGCGTCATATAAGAAGCGTACACCACCATATAAGTGTGCAAATACCAATTCAGCAACCGATGCGGAGGAAGAAGCAGGGGTATTGATCACGCTAAGACCTTTGTCTTTGGCATATTGTACATCGATATTATCCATACCTACACCGCCGCGTCCTATAAGTTTAAGATTAGGGCAGGCATCAATAAGATCCTGACGTACCTTAGTTGCACTTCTTACAAGCAATGCATCTATTTGATGTTCATTTATATAGTTTACGAGTTGCTCCTGTGCAACTTTTGTGGTGATCACTTCAAAACCGGCTGCTTCTAGAGCATCAACGCCAGATTGTGAAATCCCATCATTAGCTAAAACTTTCATGTTTTGTTATTTGAATTTATGGTTTGGTTTTTAAGCTTTACGCTCTAATTCGCTCATTACATCTACAAGTACACCTACACTTTGCAAGGGTAGAGCATTGTACATAGATGCGCGGTAACCACCTACACTACGGTGACCATTTACACCGCTAATACCGGCTTCTTTAACCATCGCATCGAAGGTTTCTTTCAAATTATCTTCGGTTAGGTTGAAAGTCGCATTCATAAGAGAGCGGTCTTCTTTAGCTGCAAAACCTGTAAACAACGGGTTCAGATCAATCTCAGAATAGATAAGTGTAGCTTTTTTCTCGTTTTCTTCCTCAATAGCGCTAACCCCTCCTTTGCTCTTTAACCAGCGCATCGTTAATAATGAAGTGTAAACCGCAAATACCGGTGGGGTGTTGTACATACTTCCTTTAGAAACATGCTGAGCGTAATCAAGCATATTTGGGATTTGGCGTGTTACTTTACCTAATAGGTCTTCTTTGATTACTACTAAAGTAGTACCTGCAGGTCCCATATTTTTCTGAGCACCGGCATAGATGATGCTAAATTTCGAAAAGTCGATAGCTCGTGAAAAGATATCACTACTCATATCTGCAACTAAAGGAACATCCGTTTGTGGAATCTCTTTCAATTGAGTACCAAAAATGGTGTTGTTAGTCGTTACATGCAGATAATCTAAATCTGAAGGAACGCTATAGTTTTTTGGAATGTAATTGAAGTTTTTGTCTTTTGAACTTGCAACTTCTATCACTTCGCCAAAAAGCTTAGCTTCTTTGATGGCTTTATCACTCCAGGTTCCCGTATTAAGGTAACCGGCTTTGTTTTCTAAAAGATTGTAGGCGGCCATAACAAATTGCATACTTGCACCTCCTTGTAAGAACAAAGCTTTATAGCCTTTACCTTCAAGACCCATAAGCTCAAGAGCGAGTTCGCGGGCTTCTTCCATCACATCAACAAAGTCTTTACTTCTGTGTGAAATTTCTAAAAGTGAAAGGTTGAGGTTGTTAAAATTTAATACGGCGTCAGAGGCCTGCTTTAGCACTTCTTGTGGAAGAATACTTGGGCCGGCACTGAAATTATGTTTTTTCATGAGTTTTGAGTTTGGTCTGATCCAATTAGTTTTCTGGTTCAAAAAATACAGCTTTTAAAACACAATATTGAGGAATTGGGTTAAAATTCCTGCTGAAAATCAATGTTTCTAAAGCTTTGTAAAGATGTGGAAAAGCTATACAAAACAGCTTAAAAAATCGATAAATTATGTAACTAATTCATTTATATTTTTAGCAAAAATGCAACGGTATCCACACCGTCTGCATAATCTTGAAGTTTGGGTTTTTGAGCCTGCCCAAAAGCTATTTCGTCACTATCAAATCCCGAGGCAACCACACACTGTATTTCTTCAGATCGGGTTTCAAACATTTTGTTGAGTTCTTCCTTGGAGTTATAAAACTCATAGAATACAACAGATATAGGAGAAGAGAAGTTGTCGTCCTCTTTCAGAACCATAAATTCATTATCCAGAATGGGGAAAAGACTCATTAAATAAACCGCCTTGTTGTAATCGTAATTGTTAGCATACTTATGATGATGAATCACATCTTTATGTTCAAACATTGCTTTAAAGAAATTATCGAACTTGTAATTCTTTGGCACAAATAATTTGGAAACACTGCGACATCCCATACCAAAGAAGCTGAAAATATCGCTTCCTAAAGCAACAAGCTCTTCGTGTGTTTCATTTCCTGTAAGCACTGCGACAGCATTACGATTTTTACGTATGATGTGCGGCTTGTTTTTAAAATAATATTCAAAGTAACGAGCGGTATTATTGCTGCCAGTCGCTATCACGGCATCGTAATTGGTGAGTTTTTTATCGGTAAAGTTGATGGCATTGCTAAATTGAGGTTCCAACTCAATAAGAACTTTAGCCAAAAATGGCAGTAGCAATTTATCGTCACTAGAAAGTTTTGCTAAGATGTGATGCCCACTTAAAAGTACGCTTGCAAAATCGTGAAATCCTACCAATGGCAGATTCCCCGCCATAATTACCGCTACAGTTTTAGGTTGAGTTGTATATATGGAATAGGGCTGAAGCCAGGATTCAAGATTTTCCGTTTGCAATGCATTGGCCCAGGATTCTATTGAGCGCTTCAGATTTTCTGGAGTAAACCAGGAGTTACCACGTTCTGCAGCTACTAAAACAGCTTCAAATTCATCTATAAGTAACTCATAATTTGATAAGTCTAGCTTACTTTTTTCGGTCTTTGACAGAAAATCGTTTAAAAATTGTCCGAGGTTTGCGAATGCGGTAATTCTTTGTTTTAAATCCATAAATGGTTTGGTAGAGTTCTACTCAGGTCTTAATTTTACGCACCGAAATTGCTTAAAGCCTATTTATTAAGTAGGATTAAAGAAAATAGCATTTTTAGTACGTCTTTAGGCGTCAAAATTACACATTAGAAAACGATTATACTATGGCAATTATAATAACTGATGAATGCATAAACTGCGGTGCTTGCGAACCTGAATGTCCAAACACAGCTATATATGAAGGAGCAGACGACTGGCGTTATGCAGATGGGACTGATCTGGAAGGTAATGTAGTTTTACCTAACGGAAAGGAAGTTGACGCAGATGAAGCTCAGGAGCCTATAAGTGATGAGGTTTATTACATCGCTCCAGATAAATGTACCGAGTGTATGGGCTTCCACGAAGAGCCACAATGTGCTGCGGTATGTCCTGTAGATTGCTGCGTGCCTGATGAAGATCACGTAGAAACTGAAGAAGAATTGCTAGGCAAACAGGCTTTTATGCACCATAAATAGGATTAACTATACGATACAATTACAAGCCCGGTTTAGCCGGGCTTTTTTTATGAGTGCGGGTAATGAGATTTCAATTCTTAGTATTGCTTTAAATAGTATAGTTTACAAGATAGAGATTCAGTGAAGATTAGGGGATATAGATTAGCTTTTAAGCTGCATATTCATTTATTAATATACCCAAAAAACAGGAATTGATTTTATAGGCTTTTGTTTTAACAAAGCTTCCTATATTTGCGCCCTAAAATTTGAGCATCATGAAAGCAGGTATTGTAGGATTACCAAACGTAGGTAAATCAACACTTTTTAATTGTTTATCCAATGCCAAAGCGCAGAGTGCAAACTTTCCGTTTTGTACTATTGAACCTAACGTTGGTGTGGTGAACGTGCCAGATCCACGTATTGCAAAATTAGAAGAGTTAGTAAAGCCAGAGCGAGTTGTGCCTGCAACTGTTGAGATTGTAGATATTGCTGGTTTGGTAAAAGGAGCGAGTAAAGGTGAAGGTTTGGGCAACCAGTTTTTGGCAAATATTCGTGAGACTGATGCTATCCTGCACGTTTTGCGTTGTTTTGACAATGACAATATTGTTCACGTAGATGGTAATGTAAATCCTATTCGCGATAAAGAAACTATTGATATCGAGTTACAGCTTAAAGACCTCGAAACTGTAGAGAAAAAGCTGGAAAAAGTTAAGAAAGCTTCGCGAACCGGAAATAAAGATGCCCAGAAAGAAGAAGCCGTTCTTACCCAAATCAAGCAGGGTCTGGAGCAGGGTAAATCGATTCGTGCTTTGGAATTTTCTGAAGATGATTATGCAGATTTTGTAAAACCCTTGCAATTTATCACCGATAAGCCGGTGATGTATGTATGTAACGTCGATGAAGGTTCTGCTGTAAGCGGAAATCAATATGTTGATAAGGTACGCGAAGCGGTTAAAGAAGAAAATGCTGAAGTTTTAGTGCTTGCAGTAGGAACTGAAGCTGATATCAACGAACTCGATGATTACGAGGAACGCCAGATGTTCTTACAGGATATCGGTCTTGAGGAGCCGGGTTCGGCAAAGCTCATTCGTGCCGCTTACAAATTATTGAAGCAACAAACCTATTTCACCGCAGGTGTTAAAGAAGTGCGTGCCTGGACGATCAACATCGGTTCTACCGCGCCACAGGCAGCCGGAGTGATTCATACCGATTTTGAAAAAGGGTTTATTCGTGCCGAAGTAATCGCGTATGAAGATTACGTGAAATACGGCAGCGAAGCCAAGGTAAAAGAAGCTGGTAAAATGGGCGTTGAAGGAAAGAATTACATCGTAAAAGACGGCGATATCATGCACTTCCTGTTTAACGTGTAGTTTAGGGTTTGTAGTTTGCCGTTTACGGTCAACCTACGCGCTTTGCTCAAAACATATATTATTTGAATCCCTTTGGTAGCAATGCCGGAGGGATTTTTAATTTCATTTGGAGAGCGGTTGAAGTGCTGTTTTCCTATATGTATAACTATATACAATAGAAAACAACAAACAGTAAACTGGCTTTACACTGCCATCTCTCGTTCCAGCAACTGAATATTACTCTGAATACGCTCCTTTACCAGATTCATCATACGTTTATTAAGCGCAGACGAGTTTTGAATATACCTGCGGTATTCATCAACCGTAAATTGGCCAATCACCATTCCTTTTAAACTGTTTCTAAATTTGATGTCTTTCTGAATTGCATTTTCGATGTAATTCATACGGCGCTCAATGGTCAGGTTATAAAAAACATTTTTATGCTTGGCGATGTAGTTGCGAAAAGCTTCCAGAAGCAGGTCGTTTTGCAATTTAACCACCGGTCTGAGTGTACCGTTTTGAAATTGCTCGTCAGCGCTCATCGAGTCGTTTACATGAGCCGATGGAATTGAAGGTCTTAACGCAAGTAACTGGGTATCCCGGGTTTCCATAAAGTGAAGTTTTCTAAAATTACAATTATATCAAACACTTCAAGTACGATGCCAAAAGAGTTGTAAACGACTTATAAACAAATCCATCGTTAAAGTGCTCTTAATCCAGTCTCTGCTTTATCTCGTGCTTGCTAACTTTAAACAAATTATCTTCCTAAATATTATGATTCAATCTATAAACCCTTACAATCAGGAGGTTGTATTTGAAACCAAAGAATTCACCAAAAAACAAACCGAAGACGCCATAGATACCGCCCACGAGCGGTTCTTATCTTGGCGCAAAACATCGTTTGCTGAGCGCAGTAAATTGATGCAGGCCGCAGCAGACGAACTCAAAAAGAACAAACAGGAATATGCTGAAACCATGACACTTGAGATGGGGAAACCCATCAGCCAGTCAGTCGCCGAGATTGAGAAATGTGCTTGGGTTTGTGAATACTATGCTGAGCACGCTGAAAGTCACCTGGCAGACAAGACCATTAAAACCGATGCTTCAGAAAGTTATGTGAGTTATGCGCCTATAGGTGTCGTGCTTGCGGTAATGCCTTGGAATTATCCATTCTGGCAGGTTTTTCGTTTTGCGGCTCCGGCTCTTATGGCGGGCAACATTGGGGTGCTGAAACACGCCAGTAATGTGATGAGCAGTGCAGATAATATTCAAAAAGTCTTTGAGCGGGCGGGCTTCCCCAAAGGTTGTTTTACGCATTTACCCTTAAGCAGTTCAAAGATCGAAGACGTGATCAAAAATCCCAAGATCAAAGCGGTTACACTTACCGGAAGCAAACCTGCCGGTAGCGCTGTTGCGGCAACTGCCGGAAGCGAAATTAAAAAGTCGGTTCTTGAACTCGGCGGCAGTAATGCCCTGGTGGTTTTTGAAGATTGTGATCTGGACGAAACCCTGAAAACCACGGTACAGGCGCGTTTCCAGAATACGGGACAAAGCTGTATAGCCGGTAAGCGTTTGCTTGTACACGAAAATATTGCTGAAGCATTCACCGAAAAATACGTAAAAGCCGTTCGCGAACTCAAATGCGGCGACCCATTGGCTGAAGATACGTTTATCGGGGTGATGGCTCGACCCGATCTCGCCGAAGAACTTGAAGAACAACTGCAGGCCAGCGTTAAAGCCGGAGCTAAAATACTCATTGGTGGGAAACGGGATAAAGCCTATTTTGAACCTACCGTTGTTACCGGTGTTACTCCCGAAATGTCCCTGTTTAAAGAGGAAACCTTCGGTCCGGTAATTGGCATCACCACATTTAAAACTGAAGAAGAAGCGGTAGACCTTGTCAATCAATCCGCTTTTGGTCTGGGTGTTTCCATTTTTACCGAAGATAAGAAGCGCGCGAAAAAACTCGTTCCTCAATTTGAAGACGGAGCCGTGTTTGTAAACGAACTTGTGAAAAGTGATCCGCGTTTGCCTTTTGGCGGCACCAAGATTTCCGGTTATGGCCGCGAACTCTCCGCAGACGGAATTCAGGAATTTGTCAACAAAAAAACGGTTTATTTTAAATAAGGAACAAAGAACAAGGAATAAGGAATTCATTTCTTACGATTCAACCTTTTAACTCTTCTCTAAAAAGTATATCTTTTAACCATTAAACACCCTAAACCTAGAAAGTATGCCCGATATCAACATTCGCCGCGTAAAAAAAAGTGACACCGATTTCATCCTTAATTTATTGCCAAGCCTGGCGGATCCTGAGCTACCGCATTGGCGCGATCCCGATGTGATGCTTGATATAGATCAGCGAATTTTAAAATCGGAGATTCACGACGGGAGTGAAGACAATGCCATTTTTATCGCAGAAGATGTCGAAACCAAACAGCAACTCGGTTTTATCTTTTTGGAAATAGGAACCGATTATTACCATCGCGAACCCCATGGTCATATCGCAGACATCATCGTTTCGCCTGACGCCCGTGGGCGTGGAATTGGTAAAATGCTGATGGCAAAAGCCGAAGAATGGACCAAAGACTGCGGTTACAAGCTGCTTACTCTCAACGTATTTGATGACAACAAAAAAGCCCGAAAACTCTACAAGTCTCTGGGCTTTTCTCCTGATTTAACCAAGTATGGGAAGATTCTGAATTAATAAAAATAAGTTAAGTTAGAATCAAACTCCCTACTCCTGCGTGATAAGGGTTGGGGATGTAGGGTGTTGAAGATTCAACACATAACATTTAACGATTAACCTCTAACTGGCATTTACCAACGCTGATGAACATCAGCTTTGATATACTCTTTATAAATCGCATTCATCTTCTTGATTTGCGCCTGAGTTAATTTTTTTCGGTCGAGAGCAGACAGGTTTGACATCAAATGTTCTTCTTTGGAGGCACCGGGGATGATGGTGCTTACTTCCGGATATTGTAAAATCCATTGCAGTGCTACCGGAGCGAGATTGTCAGTATCGGGAAAAAGTTGTTTGAATTCATTCACCGCTTCGATGCCTTTCTCATAATCAACACCTGAAAAGGTTTTGCCTTTATCAAAAGCTTCGCCATCCCGGTTGAAATTACGATGGTCTTCCGCATCAAAAGAAGTGTTTTTATCAAACTTTCCGGTAAGGAGACCGCTGGCGAGTGGCACCCGCACGATTACACCTACATTATTTTTTTCCGCTTCGCGAAAAAATAACTCAGCCGGACGCTGTCTAAACAGGTTAAAGATGATTTGCACGGTGGTGACGTTGTCGTATTGCATCGCTTTGATACCTTCTTCTACTTTCTCAACGCTAACGCCTAGGTTTGCGATTTTACCTTCCTTTTTCAAATCGTCAAAGAGTGCGAAAATCTCCGGTCTGTAATAGGTGTCGGTTGGAGGGCAGTGTAGTTGTATGAGATCGAGACGTTCCAGCCCGGAATTTTTAAGACTATCTTCTACATATTTACGCAATACCTGTGGAGTGTAACCTTTATCTATATGAGGATTTATTTGCCGTCCACATTTGGTTGCTACATATACATTTTCTTTTCTGCTTCGCACCACACGACCAACAGCAGCTTCGCTTAGTCCATTTTCATAAACGTCTGCCGTATCTATAAAATTAATGCCGTTATCGATTGCAGTATGGATTATGTTTTCGGCTTTGGCATCGTCAAAACCTGAGCCCCATTTGCCGCCAACCTGCCAGGTGCCTAGTGAAAGTTCAGATATTTTGAGATTGGTTTTGCCTAATATGCGATAGTTCATAAAAAAACGTTTTAGAATTTGCACTAAAATTACAAAACCACTTCAGTTCTTTTAATAGAATTGTCATAAAGCACCCTTGAAATAGTGGATATTGAAAAATTAGGGTTTTCAACCTCTTTTCCTGGATTTCCTAATGCAGCCCGGCATTTAATAAATAGCTTTACCGTGTATGAAAAAACAAGTGGTAATCATCCGTTCAATTCGTGTCATCAATAAATTTTGATGCGGAACGGTGTATGATAAATCTAAACCTTCCGCTAACGGGAGGTTTTTTTTGCCTTGATTTAGCATGCTCAATTTAGCTTTTTTAAAGTATTGAACGTAGTAGTATTTTATATTTAATATAATGGTAATCAATACTTTAATAAGTTTTTAAGTTTTTTTGGTATATCCAAAGGTTTTTAAGAATAAAGCTATCAATTTGAATGAATAACTAATTTCGACTTAGAATTATACTAATGGAATTGAACAAATACAGTAAAACTGTCACCCAAGACCCGACATTGCCGGCAGCGCAGGCAATGCTACACGCCATCGGACTAACTGATGAAGATTTAAAGAAACCATTTATAGGTATTGCAAGTACCGGTTATGAAGGTAACCCTTGTAATATGCACCTTAATGATCTGGCAACTCACGTTAAAAGAGGCGCTGAGCAGGGAGATATGGTTGGTTTAATTTTTAATACTATAGGAGTAAGTGATGGGATTTCTAACGGAACCCCGGGTATGCGTTTCTCACTTCCTTCACGAGATATTATTGCAGACTCGATAGAAACGGTTATGCAGGCGATGAGCTATGACGGTCTGGTAACTGTTGTAGGTTGTGATAAGAATATGCCGGGAGCTTTAATGGCGCAGTTGCGTCTTAACCGTCCTTCTATATTGGTTTATGGAGGTACGATTGCTTCAGGCTGTCACAATGGTAAAAAACTAGATATTATCTCAGCTTTTGAGGCTTACGGTCAGAAAGTAGCTGGTACTATTGATGAGAATGAATATAAAGAAGTAGTACATAAAGCTTGTCCTGGTGCAGGTGCTTGTGGCGGTATGTACACAGCAAATACAATGGCGTCAGCGATTGAAGCTTTAGGGATGTCATTACCTTTTAACTCTTCAAATCCTGCAGTAACCGATAGCAATATTAAAGAGCTGGAATGTGTAAAGGCAGGAGAGGCTTTAAAATATTTATTGGAAAAAGATATTAAACCTTCTGATATCGTTACCCGCGAGTCGCTTGAAAATGCATTTAGGTTGGTAACTGTTTTAGGGGGTTCTACCAATGCAGTACTTCACTTTTTGGCAATTGCCAAGGCTGCGCAGGTTGAGTTTACGCTGAAAGACTTCCAAAAAATTAGTGATAATACACCATTGCTTGCAGATTTAAAACCTAGCGGAAGATATTCGATGGAAGACCTTCACGGTGTAGGTGGAATCCCAGGTGTTTTAAAATATATGCTTGATAACGGAATGCTTCACGGCGATTGTCTAACCGTAACTGGAAAAACCCTAGCAGAAAATCTGAAAGATGTTCCAAATCTAATTGACGGTCAGGACATCGTTCGCACTTTAGACAAGCCCATTAAAGATAGCGGGCACATCCGTATTCTTTTTGGGAACCTAGCTACAGAAGGTGCTGTTGCTAAAATTACTGGGAAAGAAGGTCTGGAGTTTAGAGGTACTGCAAATGTTTTTGACAGCGAAGCAGCGGTGAATGAAGGTATCAAAAACGGTGAGGTTAAAAAAGGAGATGTTGTAATTATACGCTACGAAGGTCCTAAAGGAGGTCCTGGTATGCCCGAAATGCTAAAACCTACTTCTTCAATTATGGGAGCAGGTCTTGGTAAAGACGTGGCTTTAATTACCGATGGGCGTTTTTCTGGAGGTTCTCACGGTTTTGTAGTGGGGCACGTTTCACCAGAAGCACAGGTAGGTGGTAATATCGCACTTGTTGAAAATGGCGATATCATCTCAATTGACGCAGTAAAGAATACTATAAATATTGAAATTTCTGACGAAGAGTTAGAAAAGAGAAGATCAAACTGGACAGCTCCAAAACTTAGATTTGAGCGCGGAGCATTATATAAATATGCTAAAACGGTCTCGTCAGCTTCTAAAGGTTGTGTGACAGACGAAATGTAGAAGGCTTATGGATACACAAACAATTAAATTGCAGGACACAGGTGTAGAGGCTACGCAACGCATCACCGGTAAAGAGGCGATAATTAAGTGTCTGCTTGCAGAGGGCGTAGAAACCCTGTACGGTTACCCGGGAGGGGCAATTATGCCGGTTTATGACGAGTTGTATAAATATCAGGATCAGTTGCATCACGTGCTTACTCGTCATGAGCAGGGAGCTACACATGCGGCTCAGGGGTATGCGCGCGTAAGCGGTAAAGTGGGAGTGGCAATCGCGACTTCAGGTCCCGGTGCAACCAACCTCATTACCGGTATTGCCGATGCACAAATAGACTCTACACCAATGGTATGTATTACCGGGCAGGTAGCTTCACATTTGTTAGGCAGTGATGCATTTCAGGAAACCGATATCATCGGTATTTCGACGCCGGTAACTAAATGGAATTACCAGATTACCAGAGCTTCAGAAATTCCTGAAACAATGGCTAAAGCTTTTTATATAGCACGCAGTGGTCGTCCTGGTCCAGTACTTATCGATATCACAAAAGACGCCCAAAACGAGGAGTTTGATTTTGCCTATAAGAAATGTACAGCTGTACGTAGTTACAAGCCTGTGCCAAAATTAGATCCGGAAGCGGTTCAAAAGGCAGCAGATATAATCAATGCAGCTAAAAAACCGATGATCGTTTGGGGTCAGGGAGTTATTCTTGGTAAAGCTGAAGAAGAATTTAAAGCTGTAGTCGAGAAATCGGGTATTCCTTCGGCTTGGACTATACTTGGAGTTTCGGCTATACCTACAGATCACCCATTAAATGTGGGTATGGTGGGTATGCATGGTAACTACGCACCAAATATGCTCACTAACGAATGTGACGTTTTGATCGCAATCGGGATGCGTTTTGATGATCGTGTTACCGGTAATCTAAATACTTATGCCAAGCAGGCAAAAGTGATTCATTTTGAAATAGATCCTGCTGAGGTTAATAAAAATGTGAATGCAGACCTTGCTGTTTTGGGTGATAGTAAAGAAACCCTGGCAGCATTGCTTCCGCTTTTAGAGGAAAGAAGTCATACCGAGTGGCATAACCGCTTTAAAGAATTGTATCAAATAGAATTTGATAAGATCATCAAGGATGATATCACACCAGAAAAGGAAGGTCTTACAATGGGTGAAGTTCTTGAAGGTATTAATAAAGAATCAAAAGGTGATGCGGTAATCGTTTCAGACGTTGGTCAGCACCAGATGATCGCTTGTCGCTATGCAAAATTCAACCAGACAAAAAGTAATGTTACTTCAGGTGGTTTGGGAACTATGGGTTTTGCGCTTCCGGCAGCTATTGGTGCAAAAATGGGAGCTCCAGAGCGTCCTGTAGTTGCAATCATTGGTGATGGAGGTTACCAGATGACCATTCAGGAATTGGGAACCATTTTCCAAACTCGTGTTCCGGTTAAAATTGTGGTGCTTAATAACGATTTCTTAGGAATGGTGCGTCAATGGCAACAGTTGTTCTTTGACCGTCGTTACGCTTCAACAGAATTGATTAATCCTGATTTTGTGACCATCGCAAAAGGGTATTTCATCGATGCAAAACGCGTGACTAAACGTGACGAACTAGCTGATGCAATTGCTGAAATGATGGCTTCAGAAGGGCCATACTTCCTGGAAGTAAAAGTGGAAAAAGAAGATAACGTATTCCCGATGATCCCAACAGGAGCATCAGTTACAGATATTAGATTAGAATAGTTATGAGCGAGATAAAAACCTATACCGTATCTATTTATACCGAAAATAATATCGGTTTGCTAAACCGAATTTCGGCGATTTTTCAGCGTAGAAAAATAAATATCGAAAGCCTTAATACTTCAATTTCTGAGATTGAAGGTGTATCGCGATTCACTATTGTAATCAATCTTACTGAAGAGCGTATGAAGAAAATTATCGGTCAGCTTGAAAAACAGGTTGAGGTGATTAAAGCCTTCTATCACACCGATGAAGAAACGATCTTTTTAGAAACCTGTCTGTTTAAAATCAAATCAGACTTGCTATTTGAAGAGCGTCAGATACAGAATATCATCAAAGAGAGCAATGCACGTATTGTTACTGTAAACAAAGAATTCTTTGTTTTAGAAAAAGCAGGACGTCGCAGCGAGATCGAATTATTGTATCGCGAACTGAGTGTATTTGGTATTATGCAATTTGTGCGTAGTGGGCGAATTGCAGTGACAAAAGATGAAATGAAAATTTCAAAAATGCTCGCCGAGTTTGCAGAATAAGCAACTCATAATTAACCAGAATTAACGAATCATAATCAATAAAAACAGAATCAAAATGTCAAATTACTTTAACACCTTATCCCTAAGAGAGCAGCTCGCTCAGTTGGCAAAATGCCGATTTATGGAGTCTGATGAGTTTGCAAACGGGATCGAAGCATTACGCGATAAAAAAGTAGTGATCGTAGGTTGCGGTGCACAAGGTTTAAATCAAGGTTTAAATATGCGTGATAGCGGCCTTGATATTTCATATGCATTACGTGAAGGTGCTATTAAAGAAAAGAGAGCTTCTTATAAAAACGCTGCAGATAACGGGTTTACAGTTGGTACTTATGACGAACTAATCCCAACAGCAGATCTTGTTTGTAACCTTACGCCTGATAAGCAGCACACTTCAGTAATCAAAGCGATTATGCCTTTGATGAAAGAAGGAGCGACTTTAGCTTACAGTCACGGTTTCAACATTGTTGAAGAAGGGATGCAAATTCGTGAAGACCTTACCGTAATTATGTGTGCGCCTAAGTGCCCGGGTTCTGAAGTACGTGAAGAGTACAAGCGTGGTTTTGGAGTTCCAACATTAATCGCGGTTCACCCGGAGAATGATCCTCAGGGTAAAGGACTTGAAGAAGCGAAAGCTTATGCAGTAGCAACAGGAGGTCACCGCGCAGGTGTTCTAGAATCTTCATTTGTTGCTGAAGTAAAAAGTGACCTTATGGGTGAGCAAACGATTCTTTGCGGAATGTTGCAAACCGGTTCTATTTTATGTTTCAACAAAATGGTTGAGAAGGGAATTGACAAAGGTTATGCATCTAAATTGATTCAGTATGGTTGGGAAACAATTACCGAAGCTTTAAAGCACGGGGGTATTACCAATATGATGGATCGCTTAGACAATCCATCAAAGATTAAAGCTTTCGAGCTTGCGGAAGAAATAAAAGACATTACCCGTCCACTTTTCCATAAGCATATGGACGATATCATTTCAGGTCATTTTTCTAAAACAATGATGGAAGATTGGGCTAATGATGATGCAAATCTGTTGAAATGGCGTGCTGAGACCGGAGAAACTGCTTTTGAAAAGACTCCTGCCGGAAGTATGGAAATCAGCGAGCAGGAATACTTTGACCACGGGGTGCTTATGGTTGCAATGGTTAAAGCCGGGGTTGAACTTGCTTTTGAAACTATGACAGAAGCTGGAATCATTGAAGAATCTGCATACTACGAGTCACTTCACGAGACTCCACTTATCGCAAATACTATTGCACGTAAGAAATTATTCGAAATGAATCGTGTGATTTCTGATACTGCAGAGTATGGTTGCTACCTGTTTGATCACGCTTGTAAGCCTATGCTTACCGAGTTTATGAAGAAAATCGATACCAATGTTATTGGTAAGGCTTATGCTTCAGATAACGGTGTGGATAATAAAACCTTAATTGCGGTGAATGACGCTATCCGCTCACATACTGTAGAAGAAGTAGGAGCGTGGTTACGTGAGTCTATGACTGCAATGAAGGAGATTAAGACTGTAGCCGCTGCAGAAGAGGTTACCGCTTAATACATCTAAAACTGACTTCAACTGCGCATATATTGACGTTACAGTGATGTGTGCGCAGTCAATCAAAATACATTCATTTTGAGCGACTTAAAGACGACTTATTTCCCAAAAATAGAAGATGTTAAAAAGGCTGCACAAACCCTTAAGGGTGTTGCAGCCTTAACACCTTTATTGCCAAGCCTTAGTTATTCTAAAAAGTTTGGCGCAAACATACTGCTTAAGCGTGAAGATCTCCAGCAGGTGCGATCGTACAAAATACGCGGAGCATTTAATAAAATCAGTTCACTAAGTGAGGAAGACCGTGCAAAAGGTATTGTTTGTGCCAGTGCTGGGAACCATGCACAAGGGGTAGCATTTGCGTGTGCCAAATTGAAAATTAACGGGACTATTTTTATGCCTGCACCTACGCCCAAGCAAAAGATTGAGCAGGTAGAAATGTTTGGAGGAGACTACGCAAAGATCGTTCTTACAGGCGACACGTTTGACGATGCCTACAAAGCTTCAAAAATTGAATGTGATGCGTTGGGGAAAGTGTTTGTGCATCCTTTTGATGATGAAAAAATTATAGAAGGGCAGGCTACAGTAGGTCTTGAAATCATTGAGCAAAGCACCGAAGAAATTGATTATGTTTTTGTGCCGGTTGGTGGAGGAGGTTTAGCTTCTGGGCTGAGTACAGTTTTTAGTATGTTGTCACCAAATACCAAAGTAATTGGGGTTGAGCCTGAAGGTGCTCCTTCCATGAGTACATCAATTTTCAATAAGGAAAACACGACTCTTTCTCTAATTGAAAAATTTGTGGATGGTGCTGCCGTGCAACGCGTGGGTGATCGCAATTTTGCTATTTGTAAAGAAAATCTGGATCAAATGGTAACGGTTCCGGAAGGGAAGGTGTGCCAGACAATTCTTGATTTATATAATAAAGATGCCATTGTTGTAGAACCTGCGGGAGCATTAACGCTTTCGGTTTTAGATCAGTTTGCAGAAGAGATCAGAGGTAAAAATGTAGTTTGCATCGTAAGCGGAAGCAATAACGACATCACCCGTACTGCCGAAATCAAAGAGCGTGCACTACTCTATCGCGGCTTAAAACATTATTTCATTATTCGTTTTCCTCAACGTGCAGGAGCCTTGCGTGAATTCTTAAATGAAATTTTGGGTCCTGAAGACGATATTACCTTCTTTGAATACAAGAAAAAAACCTCGCGGGAAGACGGTCCTGCTGTGGTAGGTATCGAAATAAAAGATCAATCTGATCTGGATCCTTTGATTGATCGAATGAAAAAACGTAACTTTTTTGGCGAATACTTAAATAATAAACCCGATTTATTCGAATTTTTAATTTAGTACACTAACCTAACCAACCAAATTATGAAACCCTTAAGTACGGAAATTCCTGCACAATTTGCTGTGCAACCCATTGAGCAGAAAACATATTTAATTGACGGAAAGTTGATTAGCTGGGAAGGGGAGACTTCAGATGTTTATTCGAGCATCCATACAGTAGTCGATGGGGAACGTAAACCAACACGTTTAGGATCTATACCAAGTCTTGGTGAAGCTGAAGCACTAGCAGCTGTAAATGCTGCTCACAAAGCTTATAATCGAGGTCAGGGATTATGGCCAACTTTAAAGGTTGCAGACCGCATTAAATGCATGCAAACTTTTGTTGCTAAAATGAAAGAAAAGCGTGAGTTGGTTGTAAATTTATTGATGTGGGAGATAGGTAAAAATTATGCCGATTCTCAGAAAGAATTTGACCGCACAGTTGAATATATTTTAGATACTATTGAAGATTACAAGGATATGGATCGCGATAGTGCCAAATTTCATAAGGAAGCTGGCATTCATGCGCACATACGCCGCGGGCCTCTCGGAGTAGTTCTTTGCCTTGGGCCATATAATTACCCATTAAATGAGACTTTTTGTTTGTTGATCCCGGCATTAATTATGGGGAATACAGCAGTTTTTAAACCAGCAAAACACGGCGTTTTATTAATTACACCGTTGCTTGATGCATTTTTGGAAAGCTTTCCTCATGGAGTTGTAAACATATTATTTGGTAGAGGTAGAGCAGTGGCTACACCAATTATGAAAACCGGAAAGGTAGATGTTCTGGCTCTAATCGGTCACAGTTCGTCTGCAAATGCATTACAGGCTTTGCATCCAAAGCAAAACAGACTTAGATTGGTTCTTGGTCTTGAGGCTAAGAACCCGGCAATAATTTTACCAGATGCCGATCTTGATCTTGCCGTTGCAGAATGTATTGCTGGTACACTTTCGTTTAACGGGCAACGCTGTACAGCTTTAAAAGTGATTTATGTTCACGAGAATATTGTGGAAACTTTCAATCGCAAGTTTGCTCAGGCTGTAGATGCCTTAAAATTTGGATTGCCCTGGGAGGCTGGTGTTAGTCTAACTCCACTTCCAGAACCATCAAAACCAGGTTATATTCAGGAATTAATAGATGATGCAAAAGCAAAAGGAGCCCAAATAATAAATGAAAAGGGTGGTGAGCATTCCGAGAATTTTATCTGGCCTGCTGTATTGTTTCCAGTAACTAAAGAAATGGAGGTTTATAAAGAAGAGCAATTTGGTCCCGTGATTCCGATTTTAACCTTTAAACATATTGATGAACCATTAGATGATATGGCAGATTCAAACTATGGGCAGCAGGTAAGTTTATTTGGTAAAGATGTGAAGGCTTTAGCTCCATTAATCGATACACTGGTAAATCTGGTATGTCGTGTAAATTTAAATAGTTCTTGTCAACGTGGTCCAGATGTATATCCATTCACAGGTAGAAAGGATTCTGCAGTAAGTACTTTAAGTGTTCATGACGCGTTACGTTCATTCTCGATACGTACTTTTGTAGCTTCAAAGGACAATGCATACAATAATGCCATCCTTAATGAGCTTTTGGATACTAAAAAATCTAACTTTGTAAGCACCGATTACTTATTGTAATCGATGTGAACTAAACGAATGATTAAATATTTTACAGTGATTGTTGAAATTTGGACGAAAATCTAAAGAAATCATAAAAAAGTAGATTTAGAAGATATTTAAACCTGAAAATGGGGAGTCTTTTAAATCTACTTTGTAATTTAGCAACACAAATGAAGGGAATATTATTACATATCGAAGAGTTTAAGCAAGGCGTAAGTGCTTTGTTTCATTCTTTATATCCCGTTGCTAGAGAGACCCACAATTCTTTAGTATTTATTCCAGTACGTCGCCATGAGCGTCGCCGCCCCTAGTGGGTGCCATTTTATCGGGAACCTAGGTGAGTCCGGTTCCGTATTCAATTCAAATTTCATTTTCACTTTTTTTCTAACTTCCAATTCTAAAGAATATGGAAATTACCATTGCTAACAAATCCCATGCGGGATATGCACAATACATTTGCGACACGATCGCAGAATCAGCTAAAGTACGCGGTACAGGTATCGCTAAGCGCACTCCAGAATATGTAATTACTAAAATGGAAAACGGCAATGCTGTTATCGCTCTTGATGGTGATAAGTTTGCTGGTTTTTGCTATATCGAAGCATGGGGTCACGGTAAATTTGTTGCCAATAGTGGTCTTATTGTTCATCCTGATTACAGAGGTAGCGGTCTAGCTCGCCAAATTAAAGAGGCTATTTTCAAGCATTCACGTACCAAATATCCAGATGCTAAAGTATTTGGTATTACTACTGGTCTTGCTGTAATGAAAATTAACTCTGAATTGGGGTATAAGCCAGTCACTTTTTCTGAATTAACCGATGATCCTACCTTTTGGAAAGGTTGTCAAACCTGTCGCAATTACGATATTCTTCAGCGTACCGAGCAAAAAATGTGCTTATGTACAGGGATGCTTTACGATCCTGCCAAGGAAGAAAAGAAAAAAGCTGAAAACCCGGAAGAACTTAAAAAAAAAGACAAGAAGTTAAATCCGAAGGCATTTACCCGCCTCAAAAGCATCAAAGAACATCTTTTTTTGAAAAAGGAAAAAAAGGTGTAGGATTACCCCGTCTTTTTACTAAAAAACTGAAAACTTTAAAATAATACGTTTTGGATTCAACAACCCAATCACAATCTACAGATACAAAAATTCCACAATCAAATCCTCCTGGAGCTAAACTCGTACTGGCTTACAGTGGTGGATTAGACACCAGTTATTGCGCAAAATACCTTTCAGCAGATAAAGGTTATGAAGTACACGCTGTAAGCATAAATACCGGTGGTTTCAGTCAGGAAGAAATCAATGAAATCGAGTCAAAAGCTTTGAAAATAGGTGCGAAAACCTATAAAAATGTTCAGGCAGTTGATCGGTTCTACGACAAAGTAGTTAAGTATTTGATTTTTGGAAATATCTTAAAGAACAATACCTATCCGCTTTCAGTTAGCGCAGAGCGTATTATTCAGGCAGTGGAGATTATTAATTATGCTAAGTCTATCGGTGCAAAATATGTTGCACACGGTAGTACAGGCGCTGGTAACGATCAGGTGCGATTTGATATGATTTTTCAAACTTTGGCTCCAGAAATCGAAATCATAACACCAATTCGTGATTTACAACTTTCCCGCGAAGCAGAAATTGAATATTTAAAAAGTCACGGTGTAGAAATGGCCTGGGAAAAAGCCAAGTATTCTGTAAATCGCGGACTTTGGGGAACCAGCGTAGGGGGTAGCGAGACGCTTACATCTCATAAAGGTCTTCCAGAATCTGCGTATCCTTCACAAGTTCAAAAGAGTGAAGCAGAGCAGGTGACGCTTACGTTTAATAAAGGCGAATTAACAGCGGTTAATGGCAAGTCTGGTTCTGCTGTTGAGAATATTGAAGCACTTCAAAAGTTGGCTGCCCCTTATGGAATTGGCCGCGATATTCACGTGGGTGATACGATTATAGGTATTAAAGGGCGTGTAGGTTTTGAAGCTGCAGCACCATTAATTATTATCAAAGCTCATCATTTGTTGGAAAAGCATACCCTTACCAAATGGCAAATGCAGCATAAAGACTATCTATCAAATTTTTATGGAATGCACCTGCACGAGGGTCAATATTTAGATCCTGCTTTGCGTAATATGGAAGCCTTCCTTACTGATAGTCAGAATAATGTTTCTGGAGAAGTTTATGTAACCCTTCAACCATATCGCTTCACTTTAGAAGGAATTAAATCGGAGCATGATTTGATGAATGCTTCTTTTGGGGCCTACGGTGAAATGAACAAAGGCTGGACTGCAGAAGACGCTAAAGGTTTTATCAAAATCACCGGTAATCAGAACAAGATTTACAATCACGTAAACGGAAACTCATGATTAAGGCAGGAATAGTTGGTGGAGCCGGATACACAGCAGGTGAACTGCTGCGCATCTTGCTTAACCATCAATATGTAGAACTCAGCTTTGTATATAGTACTTCTAATGCAGGAAATCTGTTGAGCGATGTACATCAGGATTTGTTGGGAAGTACGCTGCTGCGTTTTTCAGGAGCTATTGACTTTGATGTCGATGTCGTATTTCTTTGCCTAGGTCACGGCAATTCTAAGGCATTTTTAGAGGAAAACGTATTTACAGAAAGTACAATTATAATTGACCTGAGTAATGATTTTCGCCTTAAGCCTGATGCGGAATTTCAGGGTCGCGAATTTGTGTATGGTCTTACCGAACTAAATAGTGACGCGATTAAACAAGCTGGTTCTATTGCAAATCCGGGTTGTTTTGCAACGGCAATTCAATTGGCATTGCTTCCTTTGGCAAATGCCAAAAAACTGAATAGCGATGTACACATCAATGCGGTAACTGGTGCCACAGGAGCAGGGACTTCGTTGTCTGCAACTACGCATTATACCTGGAGAGATAATAATTTTTCTTATTACAAGCCATTTACCCATCAACATATGGGTGAAATCAATCAGACTGTAGTGCAGCTTCAGGGAGCTTTTGATAAGGAGATTTTCTTTCTACCCAATCGAGGTAACTTCTCAAGAGGGATTTTTGCTACTGCATACACCACTTTTGAAGGCGAATTAGGAGAAGCTAAAAAGATCTACGAAGATTTTTATGCTGACGCTCCATTTACTTTTGTTTCAGATAGTGAAATTCATATGAAACAGGTGGTAAATACAAACAAATGCCTGATTCACCTGCACAAACATGGTAATCAATTACTCATAACCAGCTGTATCGATAATCTCGTAAAAGGAGCATCGGGACAGGCGGTTGAAAATATGAACCTGATTTTCGGTTTACCGCAGACAGAAGGACTTAATTTAAAAGGGAGTTATTTTTAAAAACCTCCCTTATTTTTTGGTATAGATTTTTAAAAATTTCCATCTAAAATAATGCTGAAAATAAGCTTTAGATAGGAAATGCTAATGAAGATATTAAGATGAAAATAGCAATTATAGGAACCGGAAACCTTGGCCTTTCGATAGCCAAAGGGCTTATTATTAATAATGCGATTACCACGCTTTATATGACCCGTCGTAATCCGGTGGCAATTGAGTCTTATGCAGAATATAAGAATGTTTATGTAACCTCAGACAACGTCGAGGCTGTGCAGAAATCAGACATTCTCATTTTTGCTGTTCAGCCTGCTCAATTGGCAAAAATTTTAAATGATATTAAAGACGAACTGACCGATAAGCATGTGCTGATCTCAACGATTACAGGTTATGCGATTTCACAAATCGAAGCCATTGTTGGTACCGATCAGTTTATCATTAGAGCAATGCCTAATACTGCAATTGCTGTGGGTGCATCGATGACCTGTCTTGCAAGTAATGAAAAGGGAATGAAGCGTATAAAGGTGGCTGAAGCAATTTTTAACCGTCTTGGTAATAGCCTTATCATTCCAGAAAATCAAATGCAGGCTGCAACTGTGGTTTGTGCAAGTGGTATTGCATTCTGGATGCGCCTTATACGCGCAACGACTCAGGCTGCAATTCAATTGGGCTTTGATGCCCATGAAGCTCAGGAGCTGGCGATGCATACCTGTAACGGAGCGGCAAAACTGCTTATCGACTCGGGTAACCATCCCGAGGAGGAAATTGACCGGGTTACAACGCCTAAAGGTTGTACCATAGAAGGTCTTAATGAAATGGAACATAAAGGACTTAGTTCATCGCTTATTCAAGGTATGGTGGCTTCGTTCAATAAAATTAATGTGATTAAAACCGATCAGAAATAATGAGTTTATTTGACGTTTACCCCTTGTATGATGTAACTCCAGTAAAAGCTCAGGATGTTTGGGTATATGATGCGACTCCTACCAAATATCTTGATTTATATGGTGGGCATGCTGTTATTTCTATCGGTCACGGGCATCCCAAATATGTTGAGAATATCACAAAGCAATTACAGGATATCGGCTTTTACAGCAATGCGGTTCACAACCCCTTGCAGGAAGCATTAGGCGAAAAACTTCCGGTGCAGGCAAATACTCCCGGTTACCAGTTGTTTATGTGTAGCAGTGGAGCAGAAGCTAACGAAAATGCACTTAAAATGGCTTCTTTCGTTACGGGAAGAAAGAAAGTTGTTGCTTTCAATAATAGTTTCCACGGAAGAACTTCTGCTGCTGTTGCAGCTACCGATAACCCTAAAATTGTTGCTCCTATAAACGCGCAGCAGGAGGTCGAATTTTTACCACTGGGAGATCTGGATGCTTTAGCCGGAGTATTAGCAAAAGAAGATGTGTGTGCGGTGATTGTGGAATTCATTCAGGGCGTAGGTGGTTTGGATATCAGTACGGCTGAATTCTACGAAGGTGTAGACAAACTGTGTAAGCAAACAGGAACCTGCCTAATCGCCGACGAAGTACAGGCGGGTTTTGGACGTACAGGTAAATTCTTTGCTTTTCAGGAATACAATGTAGAACCTGAGCTTATTTCTATGGCAAAAGGTATGGGGAATGGATTTCCGGTTGGAGGAATTTTAATTCATCCATCTATCAAAGCAGAATATGGAATGCTGGGTACCACTTTTGGTGGGAATCATCTGGCTTGTGCTGCTTCACTTTCCGTTCTAGAAGTTTTAGAGGAAGAGAATTTAATGGCAAACGCCCTGCAGGTGTCAGACCATTTTAAGGCTAAAACGCTAGATATTCCGCAGATTAAGAATGTAAAGGGACGCGGCCTGATGCTGGGATTGGAGTTTGAATTTGATACGGCTGCTATTCGCAAAAAGCTTATCTACGATCAACACATCTTTACCGGAAGCGCAAAGAATAAGAATCTTATACGTATTCTTCCGCCACTTACTATAAAAAATGAGCACATCGATCAATTTTTCGACGCTCTTAAAATCGAATTAGATAAACTATAAATTAACTGAAACATTTTTCTCCTTATCAACAGAGAATAGCAGAGAAAAGTAACAAATGCAGAGATTTCGGCTGCAAATTATTAACCTGACAGGAATCAACTAATGAAGAAATACACTGGATTAGACGACATTACAGATCTAAAAGAATTAATCGCGGAAGCTCGCGAACTTAAGAATGACCCCTATGCATTTGAGCAGTTAGGGAAACGCAAACGCTTAGTAATGTTGTTTTTTAATTCGAGTCTGCGCACGCGCCTAAGTACTGAAAAAGCCGCTTGTAATCTGGGAATGGATGTAACGGTAATGAATTTTAACAGCGACGCCTGGAAACTGGAGTTTGAGGACGGTACAGTTATGAATGCAGATACTTCAGAGCATATAAAAGAAGCCGCACAGGTTATTTCCCAATACGGGGATGTGATTGCAGTACGTGCTTTTCCTACGCTTACCGATAAGGCTATGGATGAAAGGGAATATGTGATTTCCAGTTTTGAAAAATATGCATCTGTACCGGTGTTGAATATGGAAAGCGCAACAGCACACCCGTTACAGGCACTGGCTGATGCGATTACCATAACGGAGCTTTCGCAGAAGGAAAAACCGAAAGTGGTTCTCAGTTGGGCACCACACCCTAAAGCTTTACCACACGCGGTGGCTAATTCATTTATTGGGATGATGCAAAAGATGGATGTTGATTTTACCATTACGCATCCGGAAGGCTATGAGTTAAGTCCGGAAATAGTTAAAGATTCCACAGTCACCTACAATCAGGAGGAGGCATTTAAAGATGCTGATTTCGTTTACGTAAAAAACTGGAGTAATTATAAAGAGTACGGTAAAGTTCTAGCAACTAGTGAAACGCACGGAGATTGGATGATTACTTCAGAGAAATTGGGGAAAGCTCAGTTTATGCACTGTCTTCCGGTACGTCGTAATGTTATTGTGGCAGATGAAGTTTTAGACAGTGATCAGTCTGTAGTTATTGAGCAGGCTAATAATCGTACATTTTCAGCACAGGTTGTTTTGAAGAAGATTTTAGAAAACCTGAATTAAACCAGATAAAATGAGCAAGCTTCACGTTGTTAAAGTAGGAGGAAATATCATCGAGAAGGAAGAAGATTTACATGATTTTCTGGATGCGTTTTCGGCATTGCCCGAACCTAAAATACTGGTTCACGGAGGTGGAAAACTGGCTACTCAACTTGCAGAACGTCTCGAGATTCCTGTACAGATGATTAACGGTCGTCGTATTACTGATACAGAGACGGTTGAAATAATCACGATGGTTTATGGAGGTAAAGTGAATAAAAGTATTGTGGCCGGACTTCAGGCTCGTGATTGCAATGCGATTGGATTTTCAGGTGCTGATGGGAACACGATTCTATCGGTAAAGCGACCGGTAAAAGAAGTAGATTTTGGCTTTGTTGGGGATGTGGTAGGTGTCAATGCTAAACTCATTAATCAGCTTACCCAAATAGGAGTTACCCCTGTTTTCTGTGCCATTACGCACGATGGTAATGGACAGCTTCTCAATACCAATGCAGATACCATAGCTTGCGAACTGGCAATTGGGCTTTCTGAATTTTACGAAGTGACGCTCAATTATTGCTTTGAAAAGGCGGGAGTATTATTGGATATCAACGATGAAAATTCAGTTGTTAAAGAGATAGATACTAAGAAATATGCCGATTTACTTAAAGACGGTGTTGTTGCAGATGGCATGCTGCCTAAACTGGAAAACTGCTTTTACGCGCTAAGAGGAGGAGTTAGTCAGGTGCAATTGGGTAAACCTGAAATGCTACAAAATCAAACAACTAATTTTACAACCTTAAGACTGTAATGAACATAGAAACACTTACGCAAGAGGCGATAGAATTATTAAAGAATCTGATTTCAACGCAGTCCTTTTCTTCGGAGGAAGAAGGTACGGCTGCACTTATTGAAAGCTGGTTTAAGGCGCACGATATACCCTTTAAACGTCAGGCAAATAACATTTGGGCTACTAATAAGCATTTTACTGAGGGAAAGACAACCCTCTTACTAAACAGTCATCATGACACCGTTCAACCAAATAATGGTTACACTCGCGATCCTTATAGTCCGGATATTGAAGACGGAAAGTTATTTGGATTAGGAAGTAATGATGCCGGTGGATGTTTGGTATCACTTATTGCAACCTTTACCTATTTCTACGCTCAGGAAAATCCAAAATACAATTTGGTTTTAGTAGCTAGTGGAGAAGAAGAAAGCAGTGGTCCAAACGGACTTAACAGTATGCTGAAGGTGATTCCGCATATTGATGTTGCGATTGTAGGTGAACCCACGTTGATGAATTTGGCTATTGCCGAAAAAGGGCTGGTAGTTTTTGATGCAAAAGTGCTGGGTACACCATCGCACGCCGCGCATCCTAACGATAATAATGCGATATACAATTGCATCCCGGTGTTGGAATGGTTTAAGAATTACACATTTGAAAAAACTTCTGAAGCCCTTGGTGCAGTAAAAATGACCGTTACACAAATCAAAGCGGGCAAGCAACACAACGCGGTTCCGGCAGATGTGGAGTTGGTTGTAGATGTTCGCGTTAACGATCAATACAGCAATCAGGAAATAGCGGATCTATTACAGGCCGAAGCGCCATGCGATTCGATTGTACCGCGAAGTCTGCGGTTAAATTCGTCTTCGATCCCTAAAGATCACGATCTGGTAAAAGCGGGTATTGCAATGGGAAGATCAACTTATGGCTCACCTACTTTGAGCGATCAGGCAGTGTTGAGCTGTCCTTCACTCAAACTTGGGCCCGGAGACAGTACGCGCTCACATAGTGCAAACGAGTTTATTTATGTTAGAGAAATCGAAGAAGGCATTCAGATTTATAGTGAATTACTGAAAAGTATTTTATAAGTCGCCTAACCCGGTTGGGAATTGACTAGCGTGAATATAGATAATATCACAAATCAAAGGCTCCACTCAAAACAAGGACAGTGGAGGAATAAATATTCCCGGCATTCTGGGAATGTAAAAATTAGATTATGAAACTTTGGGATAAAGGAGCAAACATAGATACTAAGATCATCAATTTTACGGTGGGAAATGACCGCGAGATTGACACACATATCGCTAAATACGATGTACAGGCGTCGCGAGCTCACGTAAAAATGTTGAATAAAATAGGAATTCTTTCAGATCAGGAATTGAAAGATCTATTGCCCCAATTAGATATACTTGAGGCACATACGCAGAATCCGGATTTCTTTATTGAGCCCGAATATGAGGATATTCATTCTAAATTAGAAGCTGAACTAACGTTGATCTTAGGAGATACGGGTAAAAAGGTACATACGGCAAGATCACGTAATGATCAGGTTTTAGTGGCTCTACAATTGTATTATAAAGAGCAGCTACAGCAAATAAAGGCACGTACCGTTTCACTTTTTGAAACGTTGATGCAACTGGGTGAAACGCATAAGGATGTTTTACTTCCTGGTTATACACATCTGCAGGTAGCGATGCCAAGCAGTTTTGGATTGTGGTTCACCGCTTATGCCGAATTATTAATTGATGATACCATACTTATCAATGCGACTCAAGAAATCGTAGATCAAAACCCTCTCGGTTCTGCTGCAGGTTATGGGAGCTCGTTTCCCATAGATCGTGAAATGACCACCAAAGAGTTAGGCTTCGCCACAATGAAGTATAATGTGGTTGCCGCTCAAATGGCTCGTGGTAAAAGTGAGCGTACGTTAGCTTCAACTTTAGGAAGTTTGGCAAACACACTTTCTCGCTTTGCGATGGATGTATGTTTATATATGAGTCAGAATTTCGGTTTTGTAAGTTTCCCAGAGCAATTGACTACGGGAAGTAGCATTATGCCTCACAAGAAAAATCCAGATGTGTTTGAATTGATACGTGGTAAATGCAACAAAATTCAGGCATTGAGTACCGAAATGGTTTTGATTACAAACAATCTGCCTAGCGGTTACCATCGCGATTATCAGTTGCTGAAAGAAAATACCATTAATGCGGTGGAGACAATGAAGGACATTCTTGAAATCTTTGATTATGCCATCAGTCAGGTTCAGGTTAAGGAATTTGATCTTCAAGATGAGAAATACAAATACCTGTTTACCGTAGATAGTATTAATGATCTGGTTGTAGAAGGTAAATCTTTCCGTGAAGCTTATCAGGAAATAGGAGGGCAGGTGCAGACCGGTACTTATAAGCCTGAGCCCGGTAAAAAGCACACGCATCTCGGTAGCATTCATAATCCTGGTTTTGATGAGATCAGAGCTAAAATGCGAAAGGTTTCAACTGCATTAAACATCAAATAAGAAGAAAGTATATATTACAATTCTTACAAGTTCTCCTAAAAAGCCTTCAATTTACTAAAAGCTGAAGGCTTTTTTTATGGTTAATGAAATTCTAGGCAGCGATTTTTAGTGCTTTAACAAAAATGAGGTCTAAGTGACTAAATCGATAAACTTTTTAGATCTAATCGTTGTAAGAGATTTATCCATCCTATACTTTTGCTGCATCTTTTTCAAGATTTTATGAAGGTAGCCCTTTCTATTTTCAGTATACTACTAACCGGAATTCTAAATCTTTCCGGAGGGGCTTTTATACCTCAACACAATTCATCTTCAGATTGCACGATTACTGATTTTGATTTTGATAGTGTTCAGGATTCTGACTTTCATTTTAACCCCAATCATAAAGAACATACCGAGCTTAAAGTTGCTGAATTTGAGATTGAAGAATCTTCAGAAAAAATCTCAAAAACAAAGACAAACCAAATTTTGCCATCTGCTATTCACAGATCGCAACTTGAGGGAGTTTGTAACTTTCATTTAAGCTTACCTTTCATTCATACCCGCGCACGTGCCAGTCTTGCCGACGCGGTTAAGCCTTATATCCTTTTTCAGGTATTCAGACTTTGATTTAAAATTTAAGCTCGCTCTCGCGGGCTAAACGCATTTCCTGAAACTAGTTTACCTCACACTATAGCAGACTAGACAGGGAATTCTGTGTCTTTTCCATCCCGGAAGAGCACCTCACATCCATATCATTTATCATAAAATTAATTACACATGAAAAGAATTCTCATGATGCTAGGTCTGGGTGCGCTTTTGTTGCACACAAGCTGTAAATCTGAACACCACGAAGAAGAAGAAAAAACAACTTTTTTAGTTACTAATCCAGTGCAGTTAGACACCTTGATAACCAAGGATTATGTAGCGCAAATACAATCCAGTCGCCATATCGAATTACGCGCTCAGGAGCGTGGTTATTTGCAAAAAATCTTTGTTGATGAAGGTCAGGCGGTGAAAAAAGGGCAATTATTATTTCAGATTATGCCCAAATTATATGAAGCTGAAATGCACAAGGCAAAAGCAGAAGCGCGCTTTGCTGAAATAGAATACGAAAACACTAAAAAGCTTGCAGATAGCAATATTGTTTCTCCTAACGAACTTGCTATGGCTAAAGCCAAACTGCAAAAGGCCAATGCCGAATTATCCCTGTCTCAGGTACACCTTGAGTTCACGCAGATCAGAGCACCTTTTGACGGTATCGTAGACCGCTTTCACGTAAGACTGGGAAGTCTGGTAGATGAAGGCGAGTTGCTAACGAGCCTGTCTGATAACAACATTATGTGGGTCTATTATAACGTTCCGGAGGCGGAATATTTGGATTATCAGAGCAATCTAACTACTGCTGAAAAGTCCGAGGTTAAACTTTTGATGGCAAACAATGCCTATTTCAAATATCCTGGTATTGTTGAGACGATTGAAGCTGACTTTAATAATGAAACGGGTAACATTCCGTTTAGAGCTACTTTTCCTAACCCTGAAGGTTTGTTAAGACATGGGGAGACGGGTAATGTGCACGTCACGATTCCTCTTAAAGATGCTTTGATAATTCCACAGAAATCAACTTTTGAGGTATTAGACAAAAAATATGTGTTTGTAATTACAGATGAAGGCATTGTAAAATCTAGAGAAGTAGAAATAGCTAATGAGATGCCGCATCTATATGCGATCTCTTCTGGTCTATCTCCAAAAGATAAAATCTTGCTTGAAGGTTTACGACTTGTTCGTGAAAATGAAGAAATAGACTTTGAAGTAAGAGACGCCAAAACGGTACTCACCGATTTAGAGCTGTACGCAGAGTAATCTCACCCCAAAAACACAAAACATGTTTAGTAAATTTATTAAACGACCTGTATTCGCGATTGTAATTTCGATTATAATCGTCTTTATAGGATCGTTATCTATAAAGCAACTGCCCATATCGCAGTTTCCACAAATCGCGCCTACCACGGTAAACATCTTTATCGCTTATCCTGGTGCGAGTGCCGATGTATTGGTGAAATCTACGCTTATCACCCTTGAAAATGCCATTAACGGGGTGCAGGATATGCGTTATATGGCAACCGATGCAACCAGTGCTGGTGAAGCAACTTTACGTATCATCTTTGAACCGGGTGTTGATCCCAACGATGCTGTTGTACGTGTAAAGACTCGGGTTGACCAGGTTATGCCGCTGTTGCCCGAACTGGTACAGCGTGAAGGGGTAATTATTACGCCTATTCAACCGTCGATGTTGATGTACGTAAACCTATACTCTAAGGACAAGAGTATGGATGAAAAATTTCTCTACAACTATGCTGATGTGAAGATGATCCCGGAGATTAACCGTCTTAAAGGGATTGCACGTTCTCAAATCTTGGGTAGCCGTCGCTATGCGATGCGTGTCTGGTTAAACCCAGATCGTATGCGTGCTTATAATATTTCGGTGGAAGATGTGATGGAAGCCATGCAGGAGCAAAGTGTGGTAGGTCGTCCCGGTCGTTTGGGACAAAGTTCGGGAATTGAAGCCCAGTCGTTAGAATATGTATTGACTTATAAAGGGCGTTTTAATGAGCCTGAAGAATATGAAAATATCATTTTACGGGCTACACCAGATGGTGAAAGTATTCGACTTAAAGATGTGGGTACCGTTGCTCTGGGAAGTGAATTCTTTGATATTTATTCGAATCAGGATGGGCATCCATCTGCAGCTATAGTTTTAAAACAGAACTATGGTAGTAATGCCAGTGAAGTAATTGATGAGGTAAAAGAAAAACTTAAAGAACTTGAGGCCGACTTTCCTCCGGGAATGGAATACAGCATCAGTTATGACGTGTCTAAATTCCTTGATTCTTCGATTGAGCAGGTGGTAGATACCTTGCGTGATGCCTTTATTCTTGTTGCACTTGTTGTATTTATATTCCTGGGAGATTGGCGTTCGACCTTAATCCCGATTATTGCTGTGCCGGTATCGTTGATCGGTGCCTTCTTTGTGATTCAGTTTTTTGGACTGTCTATTAACCTGGTTACGCTGTTTGCGCTTGTACTAGCAATTGGTATTGTTGTCGATGATGCGATTGTGGTCGTTGAGGCCGTACACGCCAAGTTTGACCAGTATCCTAATATCACACCATATCAGGCGGTGAAGCGGGTTTTAGGTGAAATCACCGGTGCGATTATCGCGATTACCGGGGTAATGGTTTCGGTATTCTTACCTATTTCCTTTATGTCAGGTCCTGTCGGAACATTCTACAGGCAGTTCTCGATCACAATGGCGAGTTCGATTGTTATTTCGGCATTGATCGCATTGACGCTTACACCGGTATTGTGTGCGATGTTATTGAAAAACCATCACGCCAAGCCGCATAAACAGAATATACTTACCCGTTCGCTTGACAAGTTCAACCATGTGTTTGACAAGCTCACTGGAAAGTATGTTGCGTTATTACGCCGAATCGTAAGTCTAAGATGGCTCACATTTGCCGTTCTCTTGATTTTCTGTGCGGGTATTTACTGGCAAAGTCAGGTGTTGCCTTCTGGTTTTATACCAAGTGAAGATCAAGGTACAATCTATGCAATTATTCAAACCCCTCCGGGAGCAACCCTGGAGCGAACCAATAAAGTGTCTCAGGAACTTCAGAAAATTTGTGAGGAGATCGAAGGCGTAGAATCGGTTTCATCCCTTGCAGGTTATGAGATTATGACTGAAGGTCGTGGTTCTAACGCAGGTACCTGTTTGATCAACCTCAAACCCTGGCACGATCGTGAACACGATGTGAAAGAGATTATGGAAGAATTGGAGGAGAAATCCAAAGGTCTTGGAGCGGTAATCGAGTTCTTTGAACCGCCTGCCATTCCTGGTTTTGGATCTTCTGGTGGTTTCTCACTACGTCTTTTAGATAAGAATACTGAAACGGATTATCAGGATTTTGACCGCGTGAACCAAAAGTTTCTGGATGACTTAAAAGCACGCCCAGAATTAACCGGTCTGTTTACCTTCTTTGCCGCAAACTATCCGCAGTACGAACTAGAGGTAGACAATGATCTTGCTATGCAGAAAGGGGTAACCATTGGTAAAGCGATGGAAAACCTGGATATCATGATTGGTAGTACCTATGAGCAAGGTTTCATCAAATTTAACCGCTTCTTTAAGGTTTATGTTCAGTCAGATCCACAATTCAGACGATTGCCAAGTGATGTGTTGAATATGTATGTGAAGAACGATGAAGGGGAGATGGTACCTTATTCGGCTTTTATGAAGCTGAAAAAGACTCAGGGTCCTAACGAAGTTACCCGCTACAATATGTACAACTCTGCTGCCATAAGAGGTTTGCCTGCAAAAGGCTATTCTACGGCAGATGCTATTGATGCGATCAAAGAAGTAGCAGCTACAAGTTTACCAAGAGGCTATGATATCGACTGGGAAGGTTTGTCTTATGATGAGGCAAAACGTGGTAACGAGTCGATCTATATCTTCTTGATTGTACTTGTGTTTGTGTATTTCGTGCTTGCTGCTCAATACGAGAGTTTCATCATCCCGATGGCAGTGGTATTCTCACTTCCGGTTGGGGTATTTGGTTCATTTGTACTACTGAAACTAATGGGACTTGAAAATGATATATATGCGCAGATCGGTCTCATAATGCTTGTGGGACTTCTCGGTAAAAACGCCGTGTTGATTGTCGAATTTGCCGTCCTCAAGCGATCGGAAGGAGCAACTATTATCGATGCAGCGATTGAAGGTGCCAGGGTGCGTTTCAGACCTATTTTGATGACTTCATTTGCCTTTATTGCAGGTTTGATTCCGCTTATTTTGGCAAGTGGTGCCGGTGCAATTGGTAACCATACCATTGGAGCATCAGCCTTAGGAGGTATGTTGTTTGGTACCATATTCGGGGTGATAATAGTTCCCGGATTGTATTACATATTTGCTTCTCTGGCAGATGGTCGTCAGCTCATTAGAGATGAAGAGGATCATTCCCTTACCGAAGGTTTCGTTCACGAAATAGACACATTCAAAAAATCTGAAGATGATAATTATGATAAGTAATCGTTTAAAATCTATATATCTGCCTGTCGTTCTAGTGTTTTTGGCGCTGTCAAGCTGTAAGGCACCAGGGCTCATTGAGAGAGATGTAGATTTAAGTAGAATGCCTGCAAAATTTGCAGGCTCTACTACTCAGGACAGTACGGCATTGATTAATTGGAAGGATTATTTTACAGATCCTTATCTCGCTAAGTTGATTGATTCTGCATTGGTAAATAATCAGGAGCTCAATATGATGCTTCAGGAGATCGCAATTTCTAAGACAGAAATTCAGGCTAAAAAAGGAGAGTATTTACCCTTCGTTGGTCTTGGAGCAAGTGCCGAAAATGAAAAAGTAGGTCGCTACACCAGTCAGGGAGCTAATGATGCCAATACCGAAATCAAAGAAGGCGTTGAGTTTCCTGAGCCTTTGCCTAATTATAAATTCGGGCTTCAGGCCACCTGGGAATTGGATATCTGGGGTAAGCTACGCAATGCGAAAAAAGCAGCTGTGCTTAACTACCTGTCAAGTGTTGAAGGTCGAAATTTTATGGTTACGCAATTAGTTGGAGAAATCGCTCAGTCGTATTACGAACTATTGGCATTAGACAATCAGCTGGCTATTGTAAGCCGAAATATTGACATTCAGGGTAATGCTTTTCGTATTGTAAAACTTCAAAAGGAAGCAGCAAAAGCAACCGGACTTGCGGTGAGTAAGTTTGAAGCTGAAGTTCTTTCGACTCGCAGTTTGCAATATGCGATTCAACAGCAAATAACAGAAACAGAAAACCGAATCAACTTTTTGGTAGGACGTTTTCCACAACCTGTTGAACGTAGCAACATCTCGTTTATGAATATCAAGCCAGGATTATTAAATGCTGGTATTCCTGCTCAATTGCTTGAGAATCGTACCGATGTGAAGCAGGCCGAACTTGCTTTGCAAGCTGCAAAACTGGACGTAAAAGTTGCCAAAGCGCGTTTCTATCCTTCTTTGGGTATTGCTGCCGGGGTAGGTTTTGAAGCTTTTAAGCCTAAGTTCTTACTGAATTCACCTGAATCTTTATTGTATTCCATTGCGGGTGAATTAACGGCTCCGTTGATTAACCGTAATGAGATCAAAGCGGCTTATGTAGGAGCAAATGCGAGACAGATTCAAGCGGTTTATGATTATGAGCAGACAGTATTGAATGCCTATATCGAGGTGGCAAACCAACTTGCAAAAGTTTCAAATCTGGAGAAAAGCTATGATTTAAAAACTCAGGAAGTTGATGCGCTTAACCGTTCGGTAGATATCGCAGGTCAACTTTTTGGCTCTGCCCGTGCAGATTATATGGAAGTCTTGCTTACCCAGCGAGATGCTTTAGAATCAAATTTCGAATTAGTTGAAACCAAAGCAGCTCAGCTTAATGCCTATATTCAACTGTACCAGGCATTAGGTGGAGGCTGGAATTAAATTTGGTTAGTGTTGAGGAGGTTGTTGACCTTTGCATCCCTAAATTAGAGGTCAATACACCTGAACCGCCCGGAAGTGATGTCCCGGGCGGTTTTTTTATGCTCAGATTTTAAATTTAAAGTTGAAAATTCAAGGTTAGTTCGTAATTGACTATTTCAGTTGATGGAATTAAATTGAACTATTTTTGTTTGATAGGCGTTAGCTTTTAAAATGCACGTTATGTCAAATTTTGTAGCCAAAGATTCTATCGTTCGTAAAATCTGGGGAACCAGTGATACGGTGCTGCTCATATTTGCAGGTGCGGCAGCCGAATTTGCACTTAATAAAGCTGTGGACTGGTTGTACTTTACAGGAAAGCTTCCGGCAGATCCTTTAGGTCGACTTTTTTCGACGGTGACTTATGCACGGCGTATCATTTTCGCAGAAACGTATCAGGCTCATAAAACCATTGATTCCATTTACCACATTCATAAGGCTGTAGAGCAGGAGCGAGCTGCTCAAATTCCAGATTGGGCGTATCGTGATGTTTTGTTTATGCTCATTCATTATTCCATCGCTGCTTTTGAAGTTTTAGAACGAAAACTTACAGCCTCAGAAAAGCAGGAGGTTTATGATGTTTTCTACAGATTTGGTACGCGTATGCAGCTGAAAGATTTGGCTGTAAACTATACCGAATGGTTACCACAACGGGAACAACATCTTCAAAACAATCTTTATAAAAGTGATTTTACAGACGATTTATTCAGACAATACAGGAAGCATTTAGGTTCTGTACGCTATAAAGTTTTAATTGAAAGTCAAAAAATGATTGTTCCTCCTCGAGTAAGTGAATTACTTGATTATTCTCAATTTTCAGCGTTGCAACCCTTTGTTCCTATTTATAAACTTAGCCGAAAATGCAATCTGGATAAGTTGGTTAAAGCTGTTTTACTTCCCAATTTTTATAAAGAGCAAATTGCTGACTTAAACGTGGCAGATTAAAGAAGGGCATTAAGAAATACATTATATTAGAGTGTTCATTTTCAATTCAATATTATGTTAGTACTCTATATTTTTCTGGGTCTTGGACTTATTATCATTCTACTCGCAGTTACTGCCAAAAAATCCTATCGTGTAAGTCGAAGTATATTAATTCAAAAACCAGCGGCTCAGGTCTTTGAATATCTGAAATATTTAAAAAATCAGGATGAGTGGTCTCCATGGGAACGAAAAGATCCCAATATGAAAAAATCTTATAAAGGAATTGATGGAGAACCCGGATTTATTTCCCGATGGGAGGGAAATAAGGATGTAGGAATCGGGGAGCAGGAACTTAAAGCTATAGAACCCGGAAAACGTGTAGAAAGCGAACTTCGGTTTTTAAAACCTTTTAAAAGTACCAGTGATGCCTGGCTCAAAGTAAGCACACCAAACCCGGGAATCACCGAAGTAGAATGGGGTTTCACCGGGGAAAATACATTTCCATTTAGCATTATGAGCCATTTTGTAAGTATGGATAAAATGATAGGAAAAGACTTTGAAGAAGGACTTCAGAATTTGAAGGAACGACTGGAAGAAAAGGAATAAGTTTTCAGTTAAGTACAAGATGTCAAAAAACAAAAAGAGCGATCTCAAATGAGTCGCTCTTTTTTCTAATATCTAATGTCTAATATCTCACATCTAAATGATCGTACTCTGACCCATATGGATGTTTTTAAAATTGCGGTTGTTATCATCAGGATGTGTGATATAATCTGCAATAAAATCACCCACTTTGGTAGTAGAAAATGGCTTTTCTGGGTTAATGTCACCTGTGGTGATACCTAATTCTAAAGACTTTTCTACTGCTTTCTCAATAGCATCAGCCTCTTTATTAAGATCTAAATGACGCAACATCATTGCTGCTGAAAGTATAGATGCTAAAGGGTTTGCAATGTTTTTACCAGTTGCCTGAGGGAATGAACCGTGAATTGGCTCAAACATTCCTACAGTACTTCCTACAGAAGCTGAAGCCAGAAGTCCAATAGAGCCACCAATTACCGATGCCTCATCAGAAATAATATCGCCAAATAGGTTTTCGGTAAGGATTACGTCAAACTGACTTGGGTTCAATATTATTTGCATGGCTGCGTTGTCAACAAATAAGAAATCAAGTTCTACATCATCGTATTCTTTCGCTATTTCGGTAACGGTTTTTCTCCAAAGTCGCGATGTTTCCAAAACGTTTGCCTTATCAACCAGAGTTAATTTTTTTCTTCGGTTTTGAGCTTCTTTTAAAGCAAGGTGCGCGATACGCGTGATTTCTTCTACAGAATAGGTGCAGCCATCACTGGCAACCTTACCGTCTTCGCTTAATTCTTTGGTACCAAAATAAATCCCGCCAGTGAGTTCACGATAGATCGAAATATCAGTTCCCTGAATGATTTCTTTTTTAAGAGGCGATCGCTCAATCAGTCGGTCAAATGCTTTTACCGGTCTGATATTACAGAATAAACCAAGTGATTTTCTAAGCTTTAATAAACCTTGTTCTGGCCTTACCTTGGCAGTCGGATCGTTATCATACTTTGGGTGGCCAATGGCTCCAAAAAGCACCGCATCACTGCTTTTACACAGATCTATAGTTTCATCTGGTAATGGATTACCGGTCTGATCTATTGCAATCGCTCCAACTGGAGCTTTGGTAAATTTAAAGGTGTGGTCATAGACGTCTGCAATAGCGTCAAGTGCTTTTACGGCCTGGTCGGTAACTTCGGGACCTATACCGTCACCTGCTAAAAGGGCTATGTTAAATTTCATAAGCTATATTATTTCAACCTCAAATAAGGGATTGGTTTTTATTATGTTAGGGTGTTTAACTTGGAAATTTTAGAATGTGCGCTCCAATTCAAATGCCTCAATCTTGTCTTTTTTACTGATTAAAAAATCGATGTCATCATACCCGTTAATCATACATACTTTTTTATACGGATCTATTTCAAACTCCAGTTTTCCAGCGGGACTTTCTAAAGTTTGATTTTCCAGATCGATTGTAAGTTTTGTTTCCGGATTTTGCTCAATAGTTTGAAGCAGACTTTTTAGGTATTCTGGAGTTACCTGAATAGGAAGAATCCCGTTATTTAAAGCATTTCCTTTAAAAATATCTGCGAAAAAGCTGCTGATCACCACCTTGAATCCATAACCTGCAATTGCCCAGGCGGCGTGCTCGCGGCTAGAACCACAACCAAAGTTATCTCCTGCAACCAGAATAGACCCTGAATAGGTTGGATCATTCAAAACAAAGTCAGGATTCACATTGCCGGTTTTGTCAAACCTCCAGTCTCTAAACACATTGTCTCCAAAACCTTGTTTGTCAGTAGATTTCAAGAAGCGCGCAGGAATAATTTGATCGGTATCTATATTCTCGATAGGAAGTGGTACTGCTGTATCGGTAAGTTTTGTGAACTTTTCCATTTAATTCAATTGTTTGGTAATGTCTGTAATTTTTCCGGCAACGGCAGTAGCTGCTGCCATAAGCGGACTAGCTAAAATAGTACGAGCGCCCTGTCCCTGTCTTCCTTCAAAATTTCGATTTGAAGTAGAAACGCAATATTCACCTTCCGGGATTTTATCATCGTTCATAGCTAAACAAGCTGAACAACCGGGTTGTCTTAGGGCAAAGCCAGCTTCCGTAAAGATTTTGTCTAAACCTTCTTCAACTAATTGCTTGGCAACCTGTTGAGATCCGGGAACCAGCCAGGCATTTACATTCGCTGCTTTTTGCTTGCCTTTTACATAGTTTGCCGCAATGCGGAAATCTTCTATTCGTGAATTGGTACAACTACCTATAAATACATAGTTGATAGGCTTATCAATAAGGCTTTCTCCTTTTTTGAAATTCATATATGCCAAAGCCTTATCCAGGTTTACATCTTCCTTATCAGGAATTGTGCCTGTAACTTTTATTCCCATTCCTGGATTGGTACCATAAGTAACCATTGGCTCGATATCTGCGGCGTCAAAAGAATATTCTTTGTCAAAAACAGCATCAGCATCTGTAGGAAGTGTTTTCCAGTATTCTAATTTTTTATCCCATTCAGCACCTTCAGGAGCGAACTCACGACCTTTTACATAGTCAAAAGTAGTTTGATCTGGAGCGATCATTCCGCCACGAGCACCCATCTCGATGCTCATATTGCAAACGGTCATACGACCTTCCATCGACATTTCTTCAAAAACGTTTCCGGCATATTCACAGAAATAGCCTGTACCCGCGTTTGTACCGATTTGTGAGATCACATAAAGGATCACGTCTTTAGGGAGTACATTCGGTTTTAATTTCCCGGTTACATTAACTCGAAGGCTTTTCGGCTTAGTCAATAATAAACACTGACTTGCAAAAACCTGTGCTACCTGGCTGGTACCAATTCCAAACGCGATAGTACCAAAAGCACCGTGAGTAGAGGTGTGGCTATCCCCACAAACCATAGTCATACCCGGTTGGGTAATTCCAAGTTCAGGAGCCATGACGTGTACAATACCGTTGTATTTGTGGCCTAAGCCATAAAGAGTAATATTGTGTTTTTCGCAATTTTCAGTGAGTTGTTTCAGCTGATTTCTGGAAAGTACATCACGCACCGGTAAATGTTGATCTACTGTAGGTGTGTTGTGGTCTGCTGTTGCCACGATTTGATCTGGTCTTGCGATAGGAATACCGCGCTCTTCCAGTTCTGAAAATGCCTGTGGACTCGTCACCTCGTGAATAAGATGCTTGTCTATATAAAGTACTTGTGGACCATTGGGCACCGTGTCAACCACGTGTGCATCCCATACTTTGTCAAATAATGTTTTTCCTGCCATTGTAATGCAATTGGTTCTCTCGAACTTTGGTTTTTTATGCTAAAAAACAAGGATTCTAAATAAGAATCCTTGTTTAAGTTTTTAATTTATAATGTGTTAAGCTTCAACCTGAGCCTGAATGTTTGCGACCTTCATAATCTCGTGGATATCCTGGTCTGCAATTTCCTTCTGTTTATCTGCAAAGCTAAGAAAGACTTCATAAACTTCGTCTAATTGAACTTTGGTTAGTTCGTAACCCACTTTCTTAGATCGGTAGGCAAGTGCTGCTCTTCCGCTACGAGCGGTAAGTACAATTGCACTTTCGGTAACGCCTACATCTTCAGGATCCATAATTTCATAGGTCTCCCGGTTTTTTATCACACCATCCTGATGTATCCCAGAACTGTGAGCAAAGGCATTTGAGCCCACGATAGCTTTATTAGGCTGTACAGGCATTCCCATCTTCTCACGTACCATTTGGCTGGTGTCGTAAAGTAGTTTAGAATTGATAGATGTATCAAGGCCAAGAGTAGGGTGTTGACGTAAGATCATTACCACTTCTTCGAGAGCTGTGTTACCTGCACGCTCCCCGATACCATTTATAGTACATTCGATCTGGCGTGCCCCATTAATAACCCCTGCAATGGAGTTTGCAGTTGCAAGTCCCAAATCGTTATGGCAATGACAAGATAGAATTGCCTTTTCAATACCATTTACATTTTCCATCAGGTATTTCATCTTAGCTCCATACTCTTCCGGAAGGCAATACCCTGTTGTATCTGGAATGTTGAGTACAGTTGCACCCGCTTTTATAGCAGCCTCACATACACGAGCTAGATATTCGTTATCCGTACGACCTGCATCTTCTGCATAAAATTCTACATCTTCGACAAAGGTTTTGGCATATGCCACAGCATCATAAGCACGTTGGATTATCTCATCACGATTTGATTTAAACTTATATTTGATGTGTGAATCACTTGTACCTATACCTGTGTGAATACGAGGTTTTACTGCGTATTTAAGTGCTTCTGCAGCTACTTCAATATCTTTTTTTACGGCACGTGTAAGACCACAAACCGTAGCGTTCTTTACCAAACGCGCAATTTCTTCAACAGATTTAAAATCACCAGGGCTTGAGATGGGGAAGCCGGCTTCAATAACATCGACTCCCAGCAGGTCGAGACGTTCTGCAATAATCAGCTTTTGCTGGGTATCTAACTTGCAGCCGGGAACCTGTTCCCCGTCTCTTAATGTGGTGTCAAAAATCTGGACTTTGTTATCGGTCATAGTGCTTTTTTTCTCAATTTAAGTGTGAATATAGATATAGGTAGTACTTTTGAAGTAACAAACGGCAGAAAACCTACGATGTTTAATTAATTTTGTCGTTGTGTAAATAATTGATATTCAGTTTTTTATGCGTAAAATCATTACAACAGCAAATGATTCAAAAGATTCACTATATGTCTTGATCAAGTCGTTGTCAAAGTCTGAAAAGCGACAGTTTAAACTATACGTGGGGCGTCTTGATGGAAATGCAGATTCTAAGTATTTACAGCTTTTCAACCTGCTTGATAAGATGAATACCTACGATGAAAGTGAAATTTTCAAAAACAATATCGTAAAGAAACAGCAGCTGTCTAATCTGAAAGCTCATCTTTATAAGCAGATTTTAATTTCGCTAAGGCTTAGTCCGGCACATCAGAATATACGCGTTCAAATACGGGAACAGCTTGATTTTGCTACGGTTTTGTATCAAAAAGGATTGTATCAACAAAGCCTGAAACTCCTCGAAAAAGCCAAACATATGGCAATAGAAAACGAGGAAAAGAATGTAGCGTATGAGATCGTAGAGCTTGAGAAAGTTATTGAAACGCAATATATCACTCGCAGTATGAGCACTCGGGCAGAGGAGTTGGCTCAGGAAGCCAAATCACTCAGCCGGCAGAATTTGATGACCAGTAAACTGTCTAATTTATCACTGCAGCTTTATGGATTAATGCTCAAGACCGGTTATGTGCGTAGCGATGCCGAAAAGCAGGAAATCACAGCATTCTTCAATAAGTCGATGCCCAAATATGATATTAATGAACTGGGTTTTCGAGAAAAGTTATGGTTGAATAAAGCCTATTTGTGGTATAGCTTTTTGGTACAGGATTTTTTATCGTGTTTTAAATACGCTACGCGTTATGTAGAGCTTTTCGAAGAGAGTCCGGCAATGATTGCCCGCAACCCGGTTTTTTATTTAAAAGGAAATCATTATTTGCTTGAATCGCTGTTCTTTTTAAAACATCATACCAAGTTTCAGGAAAGTTTAGAACGTCTGGAAGAGCGTCTGGCATCAGATGATTTCCCGAGTAGTGATAACCTGGATATTTTGGAGTTTCTCTATGTCTACTCACACAAACTTAATCTGAAGTTTATGGTGGGTGATTTTAGTACGGACGATGGTCTGATTAACAAGATCGAAAAGTACCTGAAGCAGAACGGTCAGCGTATGGACGAACATCACATTATGGTGTTTTACTATAAGATTGCAAGTTTGTATTTTGGTAATGGCCAGAATAAAAAATGTATTGAGTATTTGTCAAAAATCATCAATAATAAATCCCTGAAAATGCGGGAAGATTTGATGTGTTTTGCCCGTATTCTTAACCTGGTCGCACATTATGAGGCAGGGATGGATTATCATCTCGAGACGCTCTTGAAGAGTACCTATAAGTTCCTCATTAAAATGGATGATCTTCACGAAGTGCAAAAAGAAATGATTAAGTTTTTACGGAATTTAGGTGAAATATTTCCAGGTGAACTTAAAGCTGAATTTAAAAAGCTACGCAGCCGACTTGAGGTTTATGAAGAAGATCCATACGAACGACGTGCGTTTCTATATCTTGATATTCTTAGCTGGCTAGACAGTCGCATTGAAAATCGCCCGGTTGCCGAAATTATCAGAGAAAAGGCTTTGGTGTTGAATAGGTAGTGATTAGACGTAAGACGTGAGATTTTAGACTTTAGACCTGAAAAATAGAATAAAGAAGTTAGAGAAGTGAGATTTCCATTAAGCTTCTACGACTAGACGGTAAACAGTAAACAGTAAACAGAAACCAGACTCCTTGCCAAACCAATCCAATCACTTTTTTAAAAATCTACTACAACTTAATCTAGCCATGTTGTTGGTGAGTACCAGCGGGGTTTTGGGTAGAGCTGTGACTTTAGCTCCTGTTGTGACAATAGGGTTGAGAGCGCTTCTCGCTGTAGGATTTCTACTTTTATTTTTAAAATGGAAGAAAATCAGTTTCAGGATCGAGAAAGAAGATCGGCTTCAGGTAATCTTAGGAGGGGTTTTGATGGGAATTCACTGGGTCGCATACTTTAAAGCTTTACAATTGAGTAATGTGGCGATTGGGATGCTTACCATATTTACCTATCCGGCGTTAACCAGTATTCTCGAACCGCTATTACTGCGTTTACCTTTTCAAAAAATACACCTGTTTCTAGGGCTTTTGGTCATTGCCGGGATTGCCTTTTTAATCCCCGATCTTGATTTTGAAAATCAATATACTCAGGCAGTTGCTTTTGGAGTTGGTTCGGCCCTGGCGTATGCACTGCGTAATATCCTGATGAAAAAACAGGTAACCCGTTATCACGGTAGTTTATTGATGATGTACCAGGCGTTGATTATTGGAGTCGTGTTACTGCCATTTAGTACTCAGGTTACAGTTGATTCCCTGCAGGAAAATCTGATTTGGATTCTGGCATTAGCCTTGTTTACTACCGCTTTAGGGCACACTTTATTCTTGCTGACTTTCCGTTATTTCTCCATAACAACAGCTAGTATTATCAGTAGTGTTCAGCCTATTTACGGGATTTTGCTCGGTATTTTATTCCTAGGAGAAATGCCTCAGTTGATGACTATCATTGGCGGACTTTTAATTATCAGTGCTGTGGTGGTCGAAAGTTTAAGATCAGCACGGACTGGGAAGAGTTAGCGAATAGAATTAGTAGAAAATCTCTACTTCCATAGATTTATTTTAAATCGAAAGCTTAAATGCAAGCATTCCAAATAACATCTTCTGCCGGTGGAGGCGCGATAAAAGTCATTTCTTCTTTCTGAACCGGGTGGGTGAGAACCAATTTTCTGGAATGCAAATGGATACTTCCGTCGGGATTGCTTCGGTCAAAACCATATTTTAAATCGCCTTTTATTGGGCAACCAATCGCAGCTAACTGCGATCGTATTTGATGATGCCTTCCGGTGTGCAGATCAATTTCCAGCAAGTAATAATTATTCAGTTCTTTAATAACTTTATAGTCTAAAATTCCTTTTTTGCTGTCTGGAACTTCGTTGATATGACTGTATGATTTGTTCTGCTTCGGATTGCGTTTTAGATAATGCACCAAAGTGTCCTGCATTTTGGGTGGCGCATTTTTCACTACGGCCCAATAGGTTTTTTTAGCCTCTTTTTGGGCAAAAAGTTTGTTGAGACGCGGTAAGGCTTTAGAAGTGCGTGAAAAAATCACAATGCCACTCGTGGGGCGATCTAATCTATGAACTACGCCCAGATAGACAGCACCGGGCTTGTTGTATTTTTCGGCGATGTAGCTCTTTACCACATCACTAAGAGGTTTGTCACCAGTCTTATCACCCTGAACCAAATCCCCAGCACGCTTGTTAACCACAATAATGTGATTGTCTTCATGAAGGACCTGTAGATTGTCTTTGGTGCTGTGCATTATAATTATAGTTGGGAATTTCCAGGTGTTAACTAAAGTTCAGAGAATTTCAATTTTATATACTATGGTTTAAATTCTCAAGTCTAATATCTAAAGTCTTAATACTGCTCGTCTTCACTTGGGAAATCTACCGCCTTAACATCGGTAATATATTGCTCAAATGCACCGGTCATAAGGGTATGTAAATCCAGATACCTTCTTAAAAAACGCGGACTAAATTCTTTACTCATTCCTAACATATCATGCATTACTAGAACCTGACCGTCAACACCATTACCGGCGCCGATACCAATTACAGGAATGGTAAGGCTTTCAGCAACTTCTTTTGCCAATGCGCTAGGCACTTTTTCCAAAACGATTGCAAAACATCCCAATTTTTCAAGAAGAAGTGCATCTTCCTTCAATTTTTTGGCTTCTGCCTCTTCCTTAGCTCTTACAGTATAGGTACCAAATTTATAAATTGACTGTGGAGTAAGACCTAGATGTCCCATTACCGGAATACCTGCATTTAATATGCGCTTTACAGATTCTTTGATTTCAGAACCTCCTTCGAGTTTTAGGGCGTGACCGCCACTTTCTTTCATAATACGTATGGCAGAGCGAAGAGCTTCTTTGGGGTCACTTTGATAGGTTCCAAAAGGTAAATCTACCACAACTAAAGAACGCTTAATCGCACGAATAACAGAAGATGCATGATAAATCATTTGATCTAACGTGATGGGAAGCGTTGTCTCGTGACCTGCCATGACGTTAGACGCAGAGTCACCTACCAATATCACGTCGATACCTGAGCGGTCTACGATTTTTGCCATTGTATAGTCGTATGCTGTAAGCATAGCGATTTTTTCACCGTGACTTTTCATCTCGGTTAATGACTTAACGGTTATTCTTTTGTATTCTTTTTTTGCTGCAGACATATGCCAATTTTAAAATGCGGGTAAAAGTAGTAAATTACTCACGCATTCACCATAAAACTAAACGTACAGATGCGCACGATTCCACTATTGATTTTCATTGCTTTCACAGCATTTCCTGCAAAAGCTCAGTTTTTTTCTGACCCTGAAGAGGTTGTTATTGCATTTTTTAATGCCTTTCATCAACAGGATACGATGGCGATGCGCGAACTCGTACACCCGCGTATCAAAATGCAATCTCTGGGGGTGAAGGATGATGAACTGCGATTAAGCACTACCAGTTTCGGAGATTTTCAAAAATCTATAGCTTCAATTCCTGAATCGATGAAATTTGAAGAGCGTATTCTCGATTATACAACTCAGGCCGATAGTTTGATGGCTAATGTGTGGACACCCTATGAATTCTACATCAATGATGAAAGAAGTCATTGTGGTGTAAACAGTTTCCAGATGCTATATGAGGAAGGTAGCTGGAAGATTTTCTACATTGTCGATACCCGAAGAAGGGAAGGTTGCGATTGATCTTTTAGCAATCGCTCATCGCTACATTTACAGCTAGACCACCTTCGCTGGTTTCCTTGTATTTTGAATTCATATCTTTAGCCGTCTGCCACATCGTCTCGATAACTTTATCGAGAGGTACTTTAGCATTTCGGGCATCAGTATCGAGTGCCATTTCACAGGCATTAATTGCTTTTATTGCTCCCATCGCATTGCGCTCAATACACGGGATTTGAACGAGTCCGCCAATAGGGTCACAGGTCAGTCCAAGATGATGCTCCATCGCAATTTCACTAGCCATCAAAACCTGTTCAGATGTACCACCCATAAGCTCCGTTAAGGCGCCGGCAGCCATTGCGCTAGATACACCTATTTCTGCCTGGCAACCGCCCATAGCTGCCGAGATTGTTGCTCCTTTTTTAAACAGGCTACCTATCTCACCGGCAACAAGCATAAATTGACGTACATCATCAAAATTGGCATCGTGATTTTCGATTACCATATAATACATCATCACAGCTGGGATTACACCAGCGCTACCATTGGTAGGCGCGGTTACTACGCGACCTAGTGAAGCATTTACCTCATTCACCGCAAGCGCAAAGCAAGACACCCACTTGAGGATTTGTCTAAATTTTACTTCGGTACTACGAATGGCAGCTATCCATTCTTCAGCATTGGTATAAGCAGTATCGCCAATTAAGGTTTTGTGCGTATCAAAAGCTCTTCGGCGTACATTAAGTCCACCTGGAAGCTTACCTTCGGTATGGCAACCGGTGTACATGGAGTCGAGCATAACATTCCAGATGTCTTGCAGCTGACTATCAATCTCCTCTTCGGTTCTTAAGGATTTTTCATTGGCATAAACCAATTCTGAAATCTTAAGGTTATGAGCTGCGCAAAAAGCTAAAAGCTCTTTCCCAGATTGTACAGGATACGGAAATTCCTGTAGTTTTTGCAGTTTCTTTTTACTGTTAAGACGCTCTTTTTGAACAACAAAACCACCTCCGATGGAATAATAGGTTTCTGAAGTGCGCTTGCCATTTTCAAGGCTGGCTCTAAAGGTTATTCCGTTAGGATGAAACTCCTTAAATTTTCTATTGAAAACAATTTGTTCTGATGGTACAAAAGGGATCGCTTTTTCAGAATTAAGAAGCAAAATATGTTTGTTCTCGATGCGCTGCGTAATTTGAGAAATTTCTTCAACCGGAAACTTCTGCGGGTCGAGACCTTCAAGACCCAGCAAAACTGCAATATCAGTTGCGTGGCCTTTCCCGGTAAGCGATAGGGAGCCATATAATTCAACCTGAATATCGGTTACCTGATCAAAATTACCTTTAGCTTTGAGTTTTTCTATGAAGCGCATCGCCGCCCGCCACGGACCTAAAGTATGTGAACTTGAGGGGCCAACGCCAATCTTCAACATATCAAAAACACTGATGCTTTCAATCTTACGCATAACTACATTTTGGGGCGCTAAGTTAGTTTTTTTTAGAAAGGTCTACATTGATTATGAGTTTAGTTAATTAATAGGAATAAATCCATTAAATTGGAATATTTCCATATTTTTGAAATATGGAATTTGACGAAGTAGCACAGGTACAGACGCCTGATGAAGCACACCAGGCAGGAAGCTCAGAACAAACCGGATTTCCCAGTCCGGCAACACATTATTTAGAAAGTCGAATCGATCTCAATAAAATCCTTACCCGCAACCTCGATGCGACATTTTTCATTCGTATTAAAGGTGATGGTTACAGGGAATTACAAATTAATACTGGTGACGTGCTCATTGTAGATAGGTCAATGACTCTGGCTAGAGGTAAGCTCGCTGTGGTGGTAAAGGAGGGTGAATTTAAGATTATTCGAATTGCAAGTAATGATACTTTGGATAATATGGAAGGACAGATCCTTTGGGGTGTGATTACCTATATAATACATAAGGTTTAATGATTGCCCTGGTAGATTGTAATAGTTTTTATGCCTCTTGTGAGCAGGTTTTTCGTCCGGATTTATGGGGAAAACCAGTTGTTGTTTTGAGTAATAATGACGGTTGTGTTATTGCGGCTAATAAGGAAGCCAAAGCTCTTACAGAGATACCTATGTTTGAGCCGGTTTTTAAAATCAAAAAGCTACTGATTGATAATCGGGTTGAATTCTTTTCTTCTAATTATACCTTGTATGGTGAGATGTCGCAGCGGGTGATGAATACGCTGAAACTCTTTTCGCCGGGAGTAGAGATCTATAGTATTGATGAATCTTTTGTTGATTTATCAAATATGCGTTTCGTAGATCTACATCACCACGGAATGGATATTAAAGAAACCGTATACCGCCATACTGGTTTACCCGTAGGCGTGGGGATTGCGCCTACCAAAGTTTTAGCCAAGCTGGCAAATAAAATGGCTAAAAAGATAGCAAAGTATGACCATGTTTGTGTGCTCGATACACAGGCTAAATGTATTAAGGCTTTGAAAAATGCCGAGTTAAAGGATATTTGGGGAATTGGTAACAAGCATCGTCAACGTTTAAATAATAGGGGAGTTTTTAATGCCCACCAATTTGCTTATGAAGTTTCTCTTGATTGGGTTCGCAAAAATATGACAGTAGTTGGAGAACGGATTTGGCGTGAGTTGAGGGGTGAATCCTGTCTTTCTTTAGAAATGTTGCCCCGAGCAAAAAAGGCCATTGGTACTGCAAAATCCTTTGGTACAAAACTTAGCAGTCTCGATTTAATTGAGGAAGCCTGTGCCTACTATATTGCCGAAGTGAGTGAAGTATTAAGGAAGCAAAAATCCTGTGCACAGTACATTCAGGTGTTTTTGCAGACCAATTATCATAGTGAGCGCGACAAACAGTATTCTAAAAGTATTACGGTCACGTTACCTACTGCTTCAAACAACACCTATATTCTCACTCGTGAGGCTAAAACAGCACTTCACAGTATTTATAAACCGGGTTACCGTTATAAGAAAGTTGGTGTCAATTTAAGCGGACTTATTCCGCAAGAATATGTGCAGACCAGTTTGTTTGATGCCGAAATACCTGCCTGCCGGTCTGATCTGATGAAAACCATTGACAAGATTAACCAGAAGTTTGGCAAATCTACGGTGTCTTCTGCTTTGGTAGGTAACCGAATGAATCAATGGGAATTGATTAAAAATGATCGTAGTCCGCGGTACACAACACAATGGAGTGAGCTGCTGACGATTGATGCGGGTTAGATTTTAGATCGTAGATGTGAGATTAAAGACGAAAAACAAAAGAGAAAAGACAAAATTGGAAATTAGAAACACAAAGTATAAAATCGGAAATACAAAATCTGGAAATTTGAAATAAGACCTTGAATTTTGGACTTTAAATATAGGATGCAGGAGTCATTTCGAGCGTTAGGGAGAAATCGCATTAGCCGGTTTGCAATGCGAAGTATTTTTAGAATCAGGAATATAAAATTCATTCATCCTCAGTTACATTAGAGGTTTATTTGGAATTAAATGATCTATTCCATAACGGAGTAATAAGCTTGAGTAGTAACCGGTATTCCATTTGAAGTGATGCCCTCAAGGATAACTTTTACCTGGGTTTCAACATTAGTGGTATAAAACTCGATTTTTGCCTTTCCTTTTGAGGGTGTAACGTATGGGGACCAAAAAATGGTGTTTCGTATTGCTGCAAGATGCTTTTTTTCTTCTGTATTTGTGTTATTTACAATTTGGGTGTAAAAGTCACGTGATTCATAATAACCTTCGGTTTTTTTATTTATAGAATGAACCGGAATTTTTTTAGGTTGATTCATTCTGCTTTTTCCATTTGTTGTTATTGCTATGATTCCCCCTCTTGATTCTTCTCCAAAAATAGGAAGCAGTATTTCAGAAAAGCGTATAACCTCGATTTTGATAACCTCAATGGGGTCAATAAAATTTAAAGCTGCACTATTGGCATAATTGTCAATTAAAATTAGAGGATCGTCTTTTTCGCCAGGTATAAATGCAGTTCTATCAACCACAACTACGCCAGGAACTTCAGATAATACGTCGTAAATTGTAGGAAGGTCTTTAGTTTTATCGTCTGCCACATAAGTGTAATCTACCGCTCTATAAAGTGTACTCGGCTCTTCCCTTTTTTTAGTAGTGATCACGACCTCATTTAAGATGTTTTCCGGTTTCACGCCAAGCCATTTGAACTTTTTTAGAAAATTTTCAGTCAAAGTTTGTGATGACAAACTTATAGCCGATGTGTTTTTTATGGTAACAGGCATAGATTTCTGATCTAAAGGATCTAAAAGTAAATATCCGTGGGGCTTGCCCTTTTCATTAGTTGCGCTTAAATACAGAGTGGTATTACCGAAAAAAACCAAATCCTTAAAAATATAGTTTCCTAAAGAATCTGTTTTTGTACTTATCGCTTTAAAACCATGTTTATTTACTAATCCTAGTGTAATTGAACTATTTACTAAAGCCTTTTCGCCAAATACGCGCTTGAGTTTACCAGACACCGAAAATCCCTTTTCAGCATTAAATGAAATAGAGTCTTTTTTTACTGGCTTCCTCCATATAAAATTACGCCAGCCCTGAGTAAGAAGAAGATTGTCGAGATACTGTAAGCGATCTGGGTTTGTACGGTCAAAATAATAAGCGGGATTATGAAAGTGTCCCCGTATCTCTGATTCCAGAAAAAAATGTGAACTTATTGAAGTATTTGAGCTCTCATCTTCAGCGACGGCTAAATCGAAAGCACTTACGGAGTAACTGGCCGCTTGTGTGCTGTCTATTTTTGATTTCTGAATAACATTGATTGTAACTTTTTCACCGGGCTTGTATACCGGTTTTTCAAGTTCTAGTTTAACTTGAAAGTGGTCTTCATTATCAATGTAAATCAGGCGTTCGCTATGTGGGATTGACTGATTATCGTACAAAGTAGCCTGAGTAACACCTGGTTTTAATTTTTCTTCAGGAAGAACAAAGCTTGATGATAGGTCAGAGATTGTTTTTCGTATCTCCAGATAAGAAATACCTTTAGATTTTAAAACTACTTTAAATTCCTTATTGGTATTTTTTAAGAGTGTAGCTTGATTTGTGCTTATGTTAATATACTTTTTTTCGTTCTGAGTCTTGTAACATAGGGTAAAGCCTTCTTTCAGGGATTCCGGTAAAGCTTGTTGTATTTCTCCTAAAACTGATTTTACCCGGGCATAGTAAGTTTCACCCTTTATGGGAAACAGTTGGAATTGGCCCATACCTTGGTGAGCACTTGAAAAAGTTGTAATTTTTTCACGTTTACCATTAAAAATTTCACCATTTACAACAACGGGTTGACCATCATCATCAATTGCTTTAAACCCAATTACACTAGCCACATTTTCTATCAGCGAGCCGCCTTCAGGAAAAAAATCAATTTTAAATGAAAGTGGATCTTTTAAATCTGAATTTGGCTGTTCGAGAGAAGGTGTTATAGGTTGCTGAACCTGATTGGCAGGCTGAAAAAGATTGACAATTTCAATTTTTTTTGTAAAAACAAAATCATCAACATAATTTCTGTTCCAATTTGTATATGCTCTAAGGGTATATTTACCAGCCTTAATTCCGGATGGTTCAGGAAATTTAAAATCCCCGTGACCAAGGCCCATTTCCAAATTAGTAATATTTCTGGCAACAATCTTTTTATCTGCAGAAATCAATTCTACATACAATACATTACTTTGATTTGACAGCATTCTATTGTACACATCAACTGTATAGGCTTTATACCATAAATCTTCTCCTATAAAATAAGTTGATCTGTCTGTATGAATATAGATTAGTTCAGGTCCGGAATTAGAGTAATTCTCTTGTGAACTTAGTTGACTTACTAACAGAAGCGTAGTTAAAAAGTAAAAGATATAACGATTTTTAACCGGCATTTTAGTTTATAAAGTTTTCAAAAGGCATTTTCGACACCAAACCCGAAAGTGTTAATTCGTTCGGTTTTAAATTAATACAATTCAATCTATCTGATGACACGTATTAAAAAATTATTACACTAGAAGCATAAAAAACCGCCGATAAAGTATCAGGCGGTAGTTTTATGCTATTGTAAAATTCAAAATTAAGGAACCAAAACCACGCGAAAACGGGCTTTGTTGTTCATCATTTTGCTGAAGGCTTCTTCTACATCGTCAAATTTAAAGGTTTCAATCATCGGTTTGGTACCGGTGAGCGCGCTGAAATTAAGCGTGTCTTCGCTATCCATCGCGGTACCGCTTGGCCATCCGGAAACCGATTTGCGGGCCATAAGCAATTGCATTGGGGATACTTTTATCGGATCGCCGGTTGCACCAATACAAATGAGTTCGCCATCAATGCCCAGACCGTCAATTACTGAAGTAATGGCATCAGCGTGCGGTGCTGTAGCGACAATAAGTTTGGCACCGCCTAATTTTTGTAATTCTTCAACCGCATCCTGATCGTCTGTCGCGATAAAATGATGTGCGCCCAGATCGTGTGCCAGTTTCTTTTTGTCATCTGAAGTAGAGATCGCAACGGTGCGCATGCCCATTTTGTTGGCATATTGAACCGCCAGGTGGCCCAAACCACCTATTCCCTGAACAGCCACCACGTCCCCGGCTCTGATGTTGCTATTACGCATCGCGTTATAAACTGTTATGCCTGCACAAAGCAGTGGAGCAGCCTCCTCAGACTTAAGTTCTTCGGGAATAGCCGCGATGGCTTCCTGCGGAGCGGTCATATATTCGGCATAACCGCCATCGTAGGAGATACCCGCAATTTTGGCATTTTCGCAGTTAATAAACTTACCGCGGCGACAGGGTTCGCATTCAAAGCAGTGCCCACCATGCCAGCCTACACCCACGCGCTGTCCTTTTTTCCATTGCTTAACCTTGCTGCCTACCGCATCAACAATTCCCACAACCTCGTGGCCGGGCACCCGTGGATATTCGATACCCGGGAAGTGTCCTTCCTTGACCATATTGTCACTGTGGCAAATACCGCAGGCTTCCACTTTAATTAATACCTCATTTTCTTTTGGGGTTGGGATGTCAACGTCAATAATGTTGAAGTCTGCACCCGCTTTAGGGACTTGTATCGCCTTCATAAATATATTTTTTTGGTTTACCTACAAAGTACGAAACCCCAAACGTATTAATCGCCAAGGCTTTGTTAAAGCAGTATGTCGAAAAGCTTACGAATTCAATTGATAGAGCAGTACGAGGATAATGAAAGGAACGAGATTGTTAAGCGCATGTGCGGCAACAGACCACAGGATATGCCGGTTTTTAAGCTTGATATAGCCGAATATAAAACCGGAGGCAATCCGCGGCAGAATATTGAAAAACAAAGGAAGGTTTATGGTAAAAACGGCTACATAATTGGTGATGTGCATCAAGCCGAAACTTACGGATGTGATCATCCAAATCCATTTGTAGTGCCGGGTAAGCCAAACCCGTAAATGACGCAATTTATAGGGATTTAATAGCTGAACGCCAATGTACGTCAGGCAGCCCAGAAAGATGAACAAAAAGAGAACGCGTACCAGCCAGTTTACGTCTTCAGGGATAAAGAGGCTGGTGGTGTAAACGATCCACCCAGCGCAGAAAATTACGACATCCAGATGCGAGGGTTTCAGCAGGCTGCGGTGCATACACTCTTCAACCACAGGTGCGACCAGCAGTATCATCACGGCAGCTTTAAAGGGATTGTTGCGCAGCATTTCGGTGATTGCGCTTTGCGAATAGCTGGATGTTTCCACTCCCGGGAACATAGTGGCAAGCAGTGTTTTAATTAGAGCTATAAGCAGATACATGCCAAAAAGCCGCAGCAGGCTGCGGTATAAAATCTTTTTTTTAGAAGAAGAATGTAGGTTTGCCGGCACAAGCGGGGTTTAGAACAACGGGATGACTGTTGCACGTTTAACTTCGTTCAATACAAAGGTGCTTTTTATTTGAGAAACATTGGGCAGAGCGGCCAGTTTTCCAGAAGAAAAGGTATGATACGCCTGTAAATCTTTAACCACCACTTTTAGTAAAAAGTCGTTAGCGCCGCCCATTAAATAGCATTCTACCACTTCGGGAATGTCTGCAACAGCTTTATCAAAAGACTCCAGGGCGTCCAGTTTTTGGCTTTCCAGAGAAACGGAACAAAAGACGACCATAACGGTGTCTAGCTTAGACGGATCGAGTACGCCAACATATTTGCTGATGATACCTTCCTGCTCATAACGCTTGATACGCTCGTAAATGGGCGTTTTAGTCAGATTAAGGCGTGATGCGATGTCTTTTATTGGGGTTTTACTGTCTTCCTGCAGGATGGCAAGCAGTTTTTTATCGGTGTCGTCGAGTTTCATAAAGGGGAATTTTTCCGTTATATCGTTTATGGATGTGGTGGATTGTAGATTATTTTCCTGTTTTAATTTTAAAAATAGGAAAAATTATGGATTTTTTGAGGTATTCCAAATCTGAGTCTGGTTATTGGTAGTTTTACCAAACAATTAAAATTAGACTTCTATGAATCCCGAAAGCTTAATGATGACCCACGGTTACAAACCCGAACTTTCTGAAGGCGCGATAAAGCCTCCTGTTTTTCAAACTTCTACTTTTGTTTTTAAAACTGCGGAAGCCGGAAAGGCATTTTTTGAAGTGGCTTATGGCTTGCGTGAAAAGGCAGACCAGGAAGAACTGGGACTTATTTACAGTCGCATAAATAATCCCAATCTCGAGATTCTTGAAGACCGACTGTCGCTTTGGGATAAAGCAGAGCAGTGCGCGGTTTTTGAAAGCGGAATGTCTGCCATAAGTACGGTAATGCTCGAGTTTTTAAAGCCCGGTGATCTTTTGCTGTACAGCCGACCAACCTATGGAGGGACCGATCATTTTATCAATCATTTCTTAAAAGAAATAGGAGTAGAGGCTATAGGTTTTAGACCAGATCACAGCGAAGCAGATATCGCTAAGCTTATTGAAGAAAGCGGAAAGGCCGATAATCTGAGTTTAATTTATATCGAAACTCCTGCAAACCCAACTAACGAACTTATAGATATTGCGATGTGCCGCAGATTGGCAGATCGTTTCAGCAGCGATGCTAAAAAAGTTTATTTAGCCACAGATAATACCTATATGGGACCTTTGTGGTGCAGTCCATTGGAGCACGGTGCAGATTTCGTGATTTACTCAGCGACTAAATATTTAGGAGGACACAGTGACTTGATCGCAGGTGCAGTTTTGGGTAATAACGAAGTGATGCAGCGCATTAAGGTCTTGCGCACATTTTTAGGTAATATGGCTAGTCCGCATACTTGCTGGTTATTGCTACGAAGTTTAGAAACATTGAAAGTGCGAATGGAGCAACAGGCACGCACTGCAGAACGAGTTGCCTACTATTTGCTGAAGCATCCTAAAATTTTAAAAGTACATTATCTGGGATGCTTACCTGAAGAATCTGAGACTTATGCACTTTATAAACGTCAGTACAAATCTCCTGGAGCTATGATTGCTTTTGAAGTAAAAGGCAAGGAAGCTGATGCTTTTAAATTTCTCAATAGTCTCAAGCTAGTAAAACTGGCGGTAAGTCTGGGAAGTACAGAAAGTCTTGGGCAACACCCAGCCACGATGACACACGTGGGACTTGATCCTGAGATGAAAGAATTTATGGGGATCAACGAGCGCCTGGTGCGTCTTTCGGTAGGTTTAGAACACGAGGAAGATCTTATAGCCGATATTGAAAATGCGCTGAGTCTGGTTTAGGTTTCGGTTTGTAGTTTTCGGTCCTCCGTTTTCTGTTTTTGAATTTTTATAGATGGCTGTTCACGCTATGGGAATTGCTTTTCTCTATGTTCTATTCTCTTTGTTCGTTACTCTTCTCAAGTCTCAAGTCTCAAGTCTAGTATCTCAGATCTCATCTCTCATTCCCGCAAGAGGGATAGCAGCGGAAATCCTTGTGGGGTCTTTAGCCCTATAAGATTGTAGCGAATAGCCCGACAGCAAGCGCATTTTTGCAGGCTTGCTGACTTGCCCTGATAAAAATTCTGACAGCTTGTCAGTGATTATCTGCTGGCACAAAGATTGACTCTACCTGTGCAAACAAAATTTAATAACACTTAAAATTATATATAATGAGTAAAATCATAGGAATCGACTTAGGTACTACAAACTCGTGCGTTGCCGTGATGGAAGGTAACGAGCCTGTGGTAATACCTAACGGAGAAGGAAAAAGAACAACCCCTTCGGTAATTGCATTTGTAGAGGGTGGTGAAATTAAAGTAGGTGATCCTGCTAAAAGACAAGCGGTAACAAATCCAACCAAAACGATCTCTTCTATTAAGCGTTTTATGGGTAACAAATTTACCGAGTCTGCTAAAGAAGTAGATAACTCTGCTTATAAAGTTGTAAAAGGAGATAATGATACACCACGTGTTGATATTGATGGTCGTTTATATACTCCGCAAGAATTGTCTGCGATGATTCTTCAGAAAATGAAGAAAACTGCAGAAGATTATTTAGGTCAGGATGTAACCGGTGCAGTTATTACTGTACCAGCTTACTTTAACGATTCACAAAGACAGGCTACTAAAGAAGCTGGTGAAATTGCTGGTCTTAAAGTAGAGCGTATTATTAACGAGCCAACTGCTGCAGCTCTTGCTTACGGTCTTGATAAAAAAGACAGTGATCAAAAAATTGTGGTATTTGACTTTGGTGGTGGTACTCATGACGTTTCTATCTTAGAGTTGGGTGACGGTGTATTTGAAGTATTGGCTACAGATGGTGATACTCACTTAGGTGGTGATGACGTAGATAGCAAAATTATCAACTGGCTTGCAGAAGAATTTAAGTCTGAAGAAGATATGGATCTTCGTAAAGACCCAATGGCTTTACAACGTCTTAAAGAAGCTGCTGAAAAAGCGAAGATTGAATTATCATCTTCAAACCAAACTGAAATTAACCTGCCTTACATCACGGCTACTGCTAGCGGACCAAAACACCTGGTGCGTACGCTTACCCGTTCTAAGTTTGAGCAGTTAATCGACGATCTAGTAAAAAGAACTATCGAGCCTTGTGAGTCTGCACTTAAAGCTGCCGGACTTTCTAAGAGCGATATCGACGAGATCATTCTTGTAGGTGGTTCTACCCGTATTCCAGCTGTTCAGGAAGCTGTAGAGAAGTTTTTCGGTAAAAAACCTAGTAAAGGTGTAAACCCTGATGAGGTTGTTGCTGTAGGTGCTGCGATACAAGGTGGTGTACTTACCGGTGATGTGAAAGTTGTATTGTTACTTGACGTAACTCCACTTTCATTAGGTATTGAGACTATGGGTGGTGTGATGACTAAATTAATTGAGTCAAACACAACTATTCCTACTAAAAAGTCTCAAGTATTCTCTACCGCTGCAGACAATCAGCCTAGTGTAGAAATTCACGTATTGCAAGGAGAGCGTCCGATGGCAAATGATAACAAGACAATTGGTCGTTTCCACTTAGACGGTATTCCACCAGCACAACGTGGTACTCCGCAAATCGAGGTGACTTTTGATATTGATGCTAATGGTATCATCAAAGTAAGTGCTGAAGATAAGGCAACTGGTAAGAAACAGGATATTCGTATCGAGGCTTCTTCTGGTCTTACTGAAGAGGAAATCAAAAAGATGAAAGCGGAAGCTGAAGCAAATGCTGAAGCTGATGCAAAAGCGAAAGAAAAAGTAGATAAATTGAACGAAGCAGATCAGATGGTATTCCAAACTGAAAAACTTCTTAAAGAATCTGGCGATAAACTTTCTGCTGATAACAAATCGAAGATTGAAGGTGCTCTTGAAGAACTGAAGACTGCACACGCTACCGGAGATGTTGAAAAAGTGCAACCAGCGCTTGACAACTTAAATGAAATCTGGAAGTCTGCTTCTGAAGAGATTTATAAAGCACAGGCTGAAGCTCAAGGTGGTGCACAACCAAGTCCAGACGCAGGTCAGGCAGGTGGCAACGCTGAAGGCAACGCCGGAAGTGATGTAGAAGACGTAGATTTTGAAGAGGTTAAATAATATCGATTAATCACACAATCAATAGAAAACCCGATGCGATAAGCATCGGGTTTTTTTATTTGTGACTTAAAATGAGTAGTTTAAGAATTAATATTTAAATTAGTAAAACGTTTTATTTCTTATTTGGAAATATTCATATTCTATTAGTATAGACTATCCATAAAGCATTTTCGCTTTTGGATCTAATTAAGTATTCATCAATTAAATCATAATCATGAGAAATGTAATTACCTTATTTTTTGCTTTAATCCTTTTGGGATCTTGTTCTACACACCAAAGCATTCTAAATTCTGAACTTAATGTAGTAGAAGTGAATTATGGGATTTGCGATATGGAAGTTGTAAGTAGTAGCCCTGCAGATACACCAACTGGTAAACATGGGGTATCTAAGAATTTTGAAATTTTTAAAAAGACTAAAAACATACCTTGTGTTACGGGTCAAAGTTTTGGAGTGAGTTATGTTCTCAGCTCAAATGATAATAGAAAAGTTCCAGTTCAGGTAAAATGGATATTTCCAGAAACGATTACCAATGATCAAGGTGAACAGTATGCTTCTATGGATTTTTCCGAAGTAATAAATACTAATGAGGTTAGACACAACACCTATACTTTAGGCGAAAAGTACCTTGAAGTCAAGGGCGATTGGAAATTTGAACTTTATTCACACGGCGAAAAGCTTTACGAGAAAAAGTTTAGATTAAACTAAAGTAAACATCCAGCGATTATAAAATTAAACCCGATGCGATAAGCATCGGGTTTTTAGTATTTGGATTTTTAGATATTATTGAATCGCTTTCTTTTTTAACCACTCTATAATTGCAATATTGGTCTCTTCTGGTCTTTCCTGTTGTATGCAATGGCCAGTGTCTAGAATTATAACATCTAAGTTAGGAGCAAATTCCTCTAGATTCGGAGATTTTGGAATTGAATCCAGATCTCCATAAATCATAAGTGTCTGGTGGTTAATCTTAGGCTTAATAGAAGACATTAAATGCCAATTGCGGTCCAAATTTCTATACCAGTTTATACTTCCGGTGAATCCAGATTTTTCAAAAGCTTTTATATAAACATCAAGTTCTTCCTTACTCATAAGAGCATCTCCTATTGGGTTATCATTCTGTGCAAGATTTATCATTAACATTCCAGGATCTGGAGGCATTACAGGAATGTTTTTTCTAAAAAGATTATTTAAAAAATTAGCAGTATTATGCTCTAATATTTTATCAGCGATTCCCGGTTGACGATTAAAATGTACAAAATAGAATTCCTCACCAAATACCTCTTCCATAAGTTCTATCCAGGGCTTTTCACCTCGTTCCTGATAGGGCAGAGCAAGATTAATTACTTTATCTACACGTTGCGGGTGAAGTAATGCTAAATTCCATATAACATTAGCTCCCCAATCATGACCTATGAATACGGCACTTTCATAACTAAAATGTTCTAATAACCCGACCAAATCATTAGTTAAGTTTATTATGTCGTACGCTTCAATTTCTATGGGTCGTGATGAATTACCATAACCACGTTGATTAGGAGCAATAACATGATAACCTGCTTCAACCAATGCTGAGATTTGAAACCTCCAGGAGAATGCAAGTTCAGGAAAGCCATGGCATAAAATGATGGGGTTACCAGCATTTTCTTTACCTGCTTCAAATACTTCGAGCTGAATTTGATTTACACAAATCAATTGCGGCTCTGGAAATTCAATTGTGTTTAAATTAGAGGTGTTTACTTTTGTCATTTTCTGATTATTAAATTGTCAAAAGCAAAAGTAAATTGGATGGGTGACAGCCCTATGTCAAGGGTTAAGAGCCATTATTTTTTTTTTCGAAAAACTCCTGTAACGTTAATTTATGTGGTATGAATTTTTCAGATTCAACCTCTATATCCTGAATTCTGTCTGGTCTAAAAAATCTAAATTCTTCACGTAGTCTGCACCAGGCTATTAAATACCAATTTTCGGTATTAACAAGAGCAAAAGGTTCAATGGATCTTTTTGTAGTTAACCCCTCTTTATTAGTGTAAGTAATGGTTACAAGATGAAAATTGGTTAATGCATATTGTAATTCTGAAAGATTGTTGCTATTTCGTTCCTGATTAAGGACTTCGTTATATTGAGTTCTGGTGGTAAGTAAATTTAATTTGTCTTTAGTTTTATAATCAATGATTGATTTGATTTTATCGATTGCTTTTTTATAGTCTTTAAGAAAAGAAGCATCTTTATTTTGAAGGACTAATTGTTCGGCAAGAATCAGAGCATTTGCTTCCTTCTCAGTAAACATTACCGGGGGAATTGTATAGCCTTGCATTAATGAATATCCTTTGCCTTCTTCAGTAATAATTGGCACCCCAGCGTTTTCTAAAGATTTAAGATCTCTGTAAATAGTTCTTTTACTCACCTGAAATTTCTCAGCCAGTTCTGTAGCAGTTACTAAATTTTTAGTTTGTAGCTGAATAAGTAGCGCAGTCAAGCGAGACAACCTATTTAATTCTGAATTTTCCATTTAAGCAAGAAATAAATGATTTTCCTAAGCATTGGTTTGAAGTGTTTACCACAAAGTCTAAAAGCAACAATTCTAAAAGCTAAAATCTTAGATTCAGATTGCGTTTCTAAACTTAATGAGTAAAAATGTATTAGATCCATTTTATTTTGCTTTAATCCTATAGAAGTTAAACCAGGCCTTTCTCAATTGCTATTTTAACCAGGCCGGCCGTGTTACGCACACAGAGTTTTTGAATAAGATTACTGCGATGAGCCTCAATGGCTTTTGTTGTGACAAATAGTTTTTGAGCGATTTCTTCTGTGGTAAATTCCTTTACGATTAATTCAAGTACTTCCTGCTCTCGACGGGTAAGTCTGGGGATAAACGAAGTATCTCTTTTACCTAAAGATTCTTCTAAAATTTTTGTTTTAATAGACGGACTCAAATAAAGTTCACCTTTCAGAATAAGGCTTAAAGCGTTCAAAAGTTCCTCACTTTCGGTGTATTTCGCGATATAACCTTTGGCTCCTTGTTTTAAAATGCTGCGTACAAATGAGGTTTCTTCAAAATTAGAAATTGCGACTATTATTAAATTGGGATACGTTTTATGAAGTACTTTGCAAGCGTCGTTACCACTACCATCTGTTAGGTTGATATCTAGTAACAAAATCTGTGGTTGCGCTTTCTCCAGACCTGAATAGGTTTCTGCAATCGTTTTATAAGTAGCCTGGACTTCAAACTGTTGATCTTTCTCTAGTATGGTTTTTAGACCACTTAGAATCATCGGATGATCATCAGTTATCGCTATGCTAATTGGTTTATTCATTTTTAGTGATGTAATAGGAGGTACCTTTGGGTCCAGATTCAAAATCAATACTTGCGTCTAGAAATCCCAGACGATATTCAATATTTTTAAGTCCGTTTCCAGGTGTTATTAGGTTTTTGGAGAAGCCTTTGCCATTGTCTTCTACCGTAATCTGAAGGCCATTGCTGTCAAAGTTGAGTTGTACAAGAAGTTCTGAAGCCTCTGCGTGCTTTAAACTGTTATTGATTAACTCCTGGATAACACGATAAAGGTGTACTTCAGCATGATCTTCCAACTTTTTTGTCTCACCATAGACTGAAAAGTCAATCTCAATGGTATGTGTACGTGCCTGCATTGTACAATATTCTCTCACGGCTTCCGTAAAGCCAAAATGTTCAACAGCCGGTGGGGCAAGATTTGTAGCGATATTACGAACCGCTTTATTAGATGCATCGAGTAGTTTTACAGCTTCATCGATTGCAGAATTTGATACTTTATGTTCCGAATTTTTAGAGTCGGTAAGCAGGTATTTAATAGCGCATAAATCACCATTAATACCGTCATGAAGCTCTCTGGCAATTCGGTTACGTTCATTTTCCTCACCTTGAATGAGCGCTTCTTTCTGTTTAAGAGCAAGTTCGGTTTGTAATTGCTTGTCCCGTTGTTGCTGCCGTTGTTTAAAATAATAGAAGCCTACAAGTCCAAAAAGCAAAACTACGCCCACACCACCTATTGCCAGTCGTAACCGGTTTTGCTGTTTTAAAGTAAGCACTTCCTGTTCTTCAATTCTCAATTGCTGTGCGAGAATCTCCCTATCTTTTTGAGCAACTTCAAAGCGTTTGTCGAGTTCCAGGAGTTTATTGGAATAAGTCGCCTGGTGCAGACTGTCTGATAGCTGTCGGGCACGTTCCAGATAGATAAAGGCCGCTTGAGGGTTTCGGTTTTGTTCTAAACGGGCAAGAGCGGTGTAGATTTCCTCCTCCATATCGCGGGTTCCAGATTCACGGGCTTTCTCAAGCGCCTGTTTTAAATAGCTTTCTCCAGTGTTTATGTTTCCAATTTTACCATATAACATACCAAGGCGGCGATAGGTGTCTATTAGATAGTAATTGGAAGAAAATTCGGTGAGTTTGTGGGCAAAATCTAATGCTTTAAGATTATTTGCTATCGCCAGATCGAAATTTTCCGTAATGCTGAAGTATTCCCCATAATTTTGGAATAGAAAATAGGACAGATTATCATCTTCCAGCTGCTTTACCAATGACTCAGATTCCTTAAGAATTTTTAGCGATTCTTCAGTTTTTTCCTGTGCGAGATAGGAGAGTGCCAAATCATTATAAATAAGTGCTTTTCTATATAAATCTTCATCACTACAATAGTTCAATGCCTTTTGTAAATAAAAATTTAATCGGTCATAATCTTCTAGATTTGAAAAGACACTTGCCAGATTTTGGTAACTGATAGCAAGCTTTTGCGTGTCATTTACAGCTTGATAGGCGTCAATCCCCTTTTGATAAAATGAAATGGCATTCTTAAAATCAGATTCATATTGATAACTGTTGGCCATGTTGATATAGACACCAGCCATAAGTCCTTTATCTCCTAATTGTTGAGCAAAGGGCAGAGCTTTCTTATAATAATATCTAGCTGAATCATATTTGCCAAAACCACTCATTACGAGTCCGCTGTAGAGATAAACCTTATTGCTTACATAGTAATTTTGATCTTCTCTGGCTTCAGTGGCAGTTTTTGCATACCAGTTAATTGCATCTCGTGGTGCAGAAAGTTCTAATTGATACCCACTATCCAGCACTTTAGCATAATATAGCGAGTCCCGCTGGGCCTGTAAAATTTTCACAGCCCCAAGACTCAACAGTACAAAAAGGAGAAATGATTTTGTCAAAGTTAGTGCGTTTTACAGTGGGGAATACCCGGTCTGTACCTTATACCTAAGGTAGTATTTCTTAGGATTGTACTCTGTATGCCTTGTAAAATTTTGGTCAAAATAATTAAGCAGAGCACATTCATTCAGTGATTTAGCGATTAATCCTGTACTAGCAGACGTATTACATTATTATTTGAGTCTGTTATGATCAAATCCCGGTTAGGGGTAAGAACTAAATCAGTGGGCTGATTAAATAGAGCTGCAACGCCCACGCTATTAGTAAAACCTCTTGAAGAGCCAGCAAGGGTACTTACAATACCAGAGCTCGAAATTTTGCGTATTCTGTGATTTCCTGTATCTGCGATATAAACATTAGATTCTGCATCTATAGCAATCCCTCTTGGGAAATTAAAAAAGGCATTACCAGCAGCACCATCTACAAACCCTACATTTCCTGTTCCCGCAAAAGTAGTCACTACTCCGGCAGGAGTAATTTTACGAATGCGTTGATTTTGGCGGTCTGTTACCAGCAGATTACCGTCCGGGTCAAGAACTAAACTTTCGGGATTATTGAATAGGGCTTCTGTGCCTGTTGCATCTGCAAAACCGGCGTTGCTTCCGGCCAGAGTACTTACAACCCCAGATGGGGTGATTTTACGAATTCGGTTATTGCCGGTATCGGCTATATAGAGTGTTCCTTCGGTATCTATAGCGATACCACGCGGGTTGCTAAAGCGGGCATTAGTTCCGGTACCATTTGTAAAACCGGGTGTTGTTCCTGCAAAAGTGCTCACTACGCCTGCGGGAGTAATCTTTCGGATGCGGTGATTGAATTCGTCAGCTACAAAAATAGTCCCGTCTTTAGCTACGGCAATTCCTACCGGAAAGTTAAACCGGGCATTACTGCCAGAGCCATCAGCAAAGTCATTATTTGCAGGACTTCCTGCCAAAGTACTCACTACGCCTAATGCAGAAATTTTTCGAACGGTAGAGTTGCCTAAGTCTGTAAAAAACAAATTACCCGAAGCATCAAAACTTAGTCCCCTCGGAAAGAAAAAGGTCGCATTACCCACAGGACCATCTGCAGTTCCTTTAACGCCAGTACCCGCAAACGTACTTAGTTGTACATCGCTGATAAGGTATTCAAACCGCGGACCTTCGAGACGTTTTTCCCTAACTACTAGACTTACAGTACCACTAAATGCTTTTGATGGCACAATTGCTTTAATTTGTGTATCGTTTACTTCAAGTATTTCAGCCTCTTTACCATTAAAAAAGACCTCCACAACACTTTTGTCAATACCAAAATTCGATCCGTAAAGGTTTATAATGCTCGTTTTAGTACCGATAGTGGGACTTATACCTGTAATTACTGCATCTGGTATAACGACAGGACTTTCCAGATCATCGTCTTTTGAGCAGGCTGATAAAAGCAGAACACTAACAACAAAGAGTTTACAGGAAACGGAATAGAAAGTTATTTTCATATTAATAGACTTTAATGAGTAGCGTTTTAGAGCCATTTGCGGCAGTGATGAGCATTTTGCCATTTTCCACATAGTATTTTCCGGCATCCACCGTTTGCGTTTGTCCGTTTTGTGTAATTGTTATGTAAAGATGTTTATCTCTTGTAGACCAACTTACGCCTGGTACAGCTCCACCATAACCGGAAGTAGAGTTCCCTGAATAATCACCTCCACTTATAGTTGCCTGACTACCGCCGTCTGCAATCCCTCCATCTGGATAAAAAACTACTTTTTGAGTAAAACTTCCACCAAAGAAATTATCACCATAACCACTGTTGTAGAGTTGTTCCTGTTTCCAAACTCCTGCTACCTGGGGATCTCTAATGGCTGAAGGTTGTATGAAATTAGATTCTTGAGAATTTCTAACTGATTGTTGCCCTTGTTTTGAAAAGCGAACTTCTTTAACCAGTTCAATACCTAAATCACTAAAATCAAGTTTCATAGCCAATGCATCAGCTTCGCGACATCCCGATAACTTTAGGTTGATTTGTAATTGCTCTTCAAAAGCCGAACCTTCCAGGCAATCGGCTGAAGCCTGAGCGTTGATCATATAAGTTTGGTATTCATCGGTCAATTTACCCGAGTAGTTGCCTGTATTTTCTAATTTAAGTTCAAGCCTTAGATTGCTTCCATCTGCCTGTCCGTAATAAGTACCTTCCAGGCTTTCCTGAGCATTGGAATTACAGGATGTTAATGCAACTACCATAAGTAAATTTATTAGTGTTGTTTTCATAGTTGAAGTGTTAATTACTAAACCGGTTTTCTAATTTGAAGATTTTTGAAGTAGTATTTTAGCTTTCGCTCTTTCCTTAGCGTCTTCAATCAATTCGCGCCTTTGCTCTTGTAATAAGGCATCCAGATTTGAGTCTAATTTTTTGAATACAGTTTCTTTATAAATGTTGTTGTAACCCCTGGCATTGGGATGTAAGGTTCCAAAATGGTCATCCTGACTATCCCTAGACTGACCTAAAGTGTTGAAATAGCCATCGCAATTGCAAATACCAAAACCAATTGCTTTTTGAGAAACATCAGCCAAATCCCAGCCGTGTTTTGTGGCTGCATTTTTTATGCGCTGATTGAGTTTATTAAAAATATTTTCATTTATAAATACCCAATCTTCATTAGCGATTTGATTTTCAAGAATACCCCAGCAATCACCAGGGTCAGAAAAGTCCTGATAGCAAAGTCTGCCACCTTCACCAATAAGAGGATTGGGATAGTTCATCCAAATAATTTTTGAAGGATTTATTTTTTGCTCTAGGCTAACCATGAAAGAATCATAGATATCCGGGAGGTTGTTTAGGGCTCTGTTCAATTCGGCTATTTTCTTTTTATCTGTACGAAGTTCTTGGAAGAAGGATGTTAACCCATCTGCAACCAGATTACCAAAACCTATATCATTACCACCTCCATCTGCGAGTAGAAAATCTAATTGCTGATACTGATTTTTCATCATCCAGCGTTGAACGATATCGATTTGCTTGTCTTGTTTGGTTGGATTTTTATTAGGTTCTACGGGTTGGGCAGAAACAAAAAAGTCAACCACTTTTGCTCCACTACAGGTGGTGTTGACATAGTCGAATTCAAATTCTGGATGTTGAGCAATAAGTTTTTTAATAGCTAAAACACCCCCGCTGTTATTAGATCTGTGACAGGGTTCGTTAAGCCAATTTCCTGGACCTTTAGCCCCTTCTCCCGATGCATAAGAATCACCCATATACGCAAGGGTAAAGGGACGTGGCATTTTAAAGCCTTTTACTTCACTATTTACCGTAAGCTCCTCAGTAGCACCCGTGGGTATGTGTGTTCTTGCCCAGGCAAAATATATACTTTTTCCGTGCTCAAATACATATTCTCTATTGTTCTTCGAAGTTCCTGAGTGTGGAAAAATTGCAGAAGCTTCAACACTACCGTTTTGTAAATCAGTAAGAGTAGCTTGTGTTTCATAATATTTAGATGAATTACGCTTATTGGGTATAAAGGCATTTTTAACTTCTATTGAGTCGGTCCCATAAACAATAGAAACCCTAACCTTATCCAGAGGAATACCCATCAATTTAACTGTAGCTGTAGCTTCACGTTGGCCAGTGGTATTTGGAGTTTTTTTTAATGTGATGAATTGTCCCAGGACTTCCGATTGAAAAGAAATAGCAATCGCCAATGCCGTAAAAATGGTTTTAAAATTAGGTCTCATAATGGTAGTGTTTTGATGTTGAATTACAGAGACCAAATTGCTACGCTTTTATGGAATTTAGAATTGGGTTTTACATAGCTTTTAAAATCTAGGGTTTTTACTAGGTTTTAGCAGGGGAAATCACCTTATTGATTATCAGAGGAATAATTTGTTTTGTAATAGGAGGGAAGAATGGATGGTGAAAGAGTTTTATATATAGCTTACAATACTAAAGGTCAATAAATAAAAAACCCGGGCCACTTTCTCAAGTTACGACCCGGGTCTGACTAAAATGAACTGAATTAGTCTTGATTAAAGTTTTGAGCTAAAATTATTCTTCAGCTTCTTCTAATGCGATTTTGCGAATACGGTGATTTGCTTGATCTCCAATATAGAAAGCACCTTCTTCTTCGTTATAAGCAATACCAGAAGGTCTGTCAAAACGTGCCTCTTCACGAAGGTCACCATTTACATAACCCCATGGGTCTGGATTAATACTTGAGCTTCCACGACCAGCGAAAGTAGTTACACTTCCTTCCGGAGTAAGTTTACGTATTGCATGATTACGTTGATCGGTGAAATAAAAATCATATTGATCTGTTCTACCTTCTTCAACATACTGACCATTCTTAACAAAAATTCCCTGATACGGATTTCGTAATAAAACACTTGAACCTACACCGTCCTGATAACCTTCGCGACCAAGTGTTCCAGCAACTAAGTAAGGTTGGTTAAATTGTTTCTTTTCCCAATTATAATCACAACGCAAGATGTAGTGGCGGTTCACTGCCATAATGTATGCGTAGTTACCCGTAGGATGAATTAGAATTCGATATTCCCATTGTGGATCCTGAACTACAAACAAGGTTTCAAATTCTTTAGGTCCAAGGCCTTCTTCAAAATATTTATTCAAATCAAAACGGAAGAATTGACCTTTCTCATAACTGTTGAAATACAGTTCTCCATTCACCGGGTGAATGGCAACGGTATTACATTGTCTGTAGCGTGTTAACACTTCGCGATCCTGCCAATTTTTATCTCGTGATAAGCGATATGTTGCGCGGTCATTTTCACCGCCACGGTCTTCAGCAATAATCATATATTGACCATCATTAGTAAAATCGATACTACGTGGTCGGTCAAAGTCAGAACGAATTTTGGTAACCGTACTGTCGGCAAAATTCATTAGGTACAGACCATTATTGAAATCGAATGTAACGTAAAGATGTTTGTTGTTTAAGGGATCAAACTTCATATATGAAGGATTCCAAAAACCACTAGCCATTTCATTGGGATCTTCAGATTTGAAGACACCATCTTTCCAGGGCTCATCCCCACGATCATTTTTGTATCCAATTACCGTAGATACAACCATCTTTCGTTGGTAATCAAAATTTGTTCCGGCAAAGGCGTTTACCTGGCGATTTTCATCACCAATAATTACTTCAATTTCACCACCAAATGCTTGCGCAGGTACTAATACATAAATTGCATCACCTACTGCATTAACTACAATGGCTTCCTTTCCGCCTATCAGGACTCTAATAATATCTTTATCGGTTCCAAAATTACTGCCGTAAATTACCATTCGTTGCCCGGTACCACCAGACTCAGGTGTAAAACCAGTAACTTCAACAGGTTTTGAAGGATCAAACTCGGCTTTTAAATCACTTTCCTTAGTTCCATCATCTTCCTGACAGCTGTAAAATATACTACCTACAAATACCAGTAAAAGGTAAAGTATGCGTAACTGTCTTGTATTGTATAAAGTTTTTAAACACATAATACTTAAGTTTTTAGTTCAATTTTTTTATTCTTTTCTTAATCATTATTTCTACTAATTAAATTCTACCATTCAATTTGTTGATCCTCATCAGGAATCTGCGTGTTGAGTCTGCGCTCCAGAATTAATGAACCTGATACTTTATATGTTAGAGATACATTTGGAACCAGGGTATAATCAGAAAACTGATAGTCAATATTATTAATGGTTAGATAGCGGCGCAGGAGGTAAGGTCGTACTTCATCCATCTGCTCATTGATCTTGTAACTGGCATCCTTATTAACCTGAAGATTTAAATCAGGATTATCTGAAGATAAAACAACACCACCATTACCATCAAATTTGGCATAGATTTTATAATTCTCACGATCCTGTCTGTCTTCATCAATATTACCTGCATAGAAGAATATTGTGTTTTCATCTACTACATAGGTTTTAATCTCTGATTTTACGATTGGACTTTCATTTTCATAACCTTCCATTACCGTTTTTAAGGCAGTACCACTATAAGTCCCCGAATAATCGTTGAATGGATTTATACGTAATAGTGCTTTACGGTAATGCTTACGTGGGTTTGCAGTATAGGAGTTGCTCTCATCTATTGTAAGTGGAAGCACCCATTTATCAACCATATCGATACCATCAAGAGTGAAATCAATAGGCATAAGGCCTATGTTTTCGCCTGCGTTGATTTTAACTGTCGAAGGAATGCTAAAATATTTAGGATCTAATTCTCTGAAATAGTAGTCCTCACGATTTTGAAACTGCTGGTAATTCAAGACACTCAGGGTATCTGAATCAACAGAAACATTAACTGTGATATTCTTAGAATTGGTTGTTGAACCACTTACAATTAAAGGAAGCTGAAATGTTGTTGCCTCATTGCCCTTATATCTTACATAGATATTGCTGATACCTTCTCGTTCAATTGGAGCTTTGAAGGAAACCAAATTCTCAAATTGCTCATCGGTCCACTCGTCGTTACAAGAACTTACCAGAATGGATAGAGAAAGTGTAAAAAATATTAATAATGATTTTTTCATAATGCTTTTTTATTAATCGTTATAATTCCAACCTGGGTTCTGCGTTAAGCGATTATTACGCTTAAGCTCTGTAAGGCTTATAGGCCAGAACCACATTTTATCTGCGAATGTGGTTTCTAAAGCCCACACTGCTATTGGTTGGTGAAATAGATCTCTTTCTTCGCTACCCATCAGAATGTTACAGCCATACACTGGTAATGCTTCTTCGGTATCGGCGTCCATCCATCTTCTTAGGTCATAGTAGCGTTGCCCTTCTGCAAGTAGCTCGATAAAGCGCTCACGCTTTATAAGTTTTCTCAACTCATTTTTATCGTTATAAGCAGCAGATGAATAGTCAGGTACACCTCCACGTATGCGTACCGGGTGAATACCTCTTTGCATTTCAGTAATACTACGTGAAATGGTGTAGCTGCCACCGTTCCAGGCAGGGATATTGAATGAACCGTCTAGCTCATTTAAAGCTTCAGCATAGAGTAGTAGTATATCTGCATAACGAATAGCAGGTTCTGGTTTGAATACTATATTATTTGGATTTCCACCTTCATAAGTATCACTTGGGTGTACATATTTCTTCATACCAATACCAGTACGTAGCCAGTAAGCATTAGAAGAGTTAAAACCATTTCCTTTTGGATTATTACGATAGTAGAATACCTGTTGGTTGCGGTTGCGTTCTTGCGACTCGTTTAAAAGCTGCCAAAAACTACCGTTGAAAGCAACAGATGCATAGAAACGAGGTTCACGATTAGCATACTGTAAAGAAACACCTGGTAAAAGTGGTCTGTATCTACCTTCATTATAGTCATCTTCTGTTACATAACCACTTACGCGATCTGAGCCATCACCGCGACCAATTTCTTTATCACGCCCTGGTACATCATCACCATCGTTCATATAATAAGCATCTACTAATTTTTGTGTAAGACCATGAGTATTCCAACCAGTAGCAGATCTAGGTAATTGGTGAGCTACCATTTGACGAATACTTTCACCATCCTGATTATTACCACGGGTAAAAATTAACTCCGGGTTACCTGATGCAGGTAAGGTACCGTCAAATACCTGTGCATAGGATTTTGCAGGGTCAATATCTGCCCAACCAGATGGCCATGCCTTTTCAGAAAAGTTATTATCTGCCGGAGGAATCACGGTTGCATCGTTACCAGTTTCCTGTACAGGAACAGTATATAATTCATAAACTCCAAGTTCAATCACATCACGTGCAGCCGCTGCCGCTTTAGCCCATTTTTCTTCCTGATAATCAGCAGAAAGTAATTGTTTACCTTCATCGTCAACCAATAAACTCGCATAGCTTGATTTGTTACCGTTTGCTAACGGACTTGCAGCATAAATAAGCGCTTTTGCCCGAGTTGCAAGTGCAGCACCTACAGTAGGTCTTGCTGAAGCGTCCTGACCACGTGAAAGTCCTAAAACTTCCATTTCCTGTGCAGCAAGAAGCATTTCACTGCTAATAAATTCCGCACACTCTTCGTAAGTACTTCTTGGTACAGCTAAATCATCATAACTGTCTGAATAGTCTAAACCTTCATCTGGTAATAACGGAATAGGACCGTATTTACGAAGCAATAGCCAATACAGATAAGCTCTTGCAAAACGCGCCTGACCTCTGTAGTCGCTTATTTCTTCTTCAGACATTTCAGTATTTATATCGATATTGGCAATGAATGTTGAAGCATTGCGAATACCTCTATAACTCTGTACCCAGGTTCCTTGTTTAGCCCCTTCATCATACAATCCCATTTTAAACATGTTGTATGATAATTCATTTTTTGAAGGATCGTAATCGCTATCGCGGTCACCATAGTACATATCATCGGCAAAGTTGTGAGGAGTTACCCCTTTACTTGCTACATCAGCATTGATACCTCTTAATTCTTCAAAAACATTAGCTAGCCAATTTTCAGCATATACTTTGCTTTCAAAAACTTTTTCTTCAGTAAGTCGGTCTTTAAAATACCGGCTCGAATCTAAATAATCTTCAGAGCAGGATACCGTTAGAATTAATCCGAGCACCAGAAGTAAAACAGTATTAAATATTCTTTTAGTCATTTCTTTTTTCAGTTTACAGATTAATATTTATACCAAATAGGTATGATTTCGCAGGAGGGTAATCTTCTCCACGTGGAGTTGCAAGTTCTGGATCCCAAAGGTCGAATTTAGACCAGGTCACCAGGTTAGTTCCCACTACATACAGACGCACGTTTTCTAAACCAACCTTATTGATGAGTTTAGTTGGGAGATTATAACCCAATTCGATATTCTTAAGACGTAAATAGCGACCATCTCTCAACCAGAATGTTGATTCTCTAAAGTTGTTAGGATTTGGACCAAAACTTAGGCGAGGATAAGATGCGTTGGGGTCTTCGGTAGAAGGGTCTCCAGAAATGTCAGAATCTATCCAACGGTTGTCACCCATAATACCTTTCATAAGTTGTCCCCATTCACCTTCACTAAATGCGTGAACAGTTTTACCAAAAGTTGAGAAGGTAGATTTACCGGCACCCTGAAATAACACACCAAAGCTGAAACTTCTCCAGTTTACATTTCCTCCAATACCATATATAAGGTTAGGACGTCTGGTTGCACCAATAGCCACCCGGTCACCATCGTTAACAACACCATCACCGTTTACATCCTTGTACTTGATATCTCCAGGCTGGTATACACCAAATTGCTGTGCTGGGCTGTTTCTTATATCATCGTAATCTTCAAATAATCCCAATGCAATCAAACCTCTTGATTGATCAACCCGGAAACCTTCCTGATTTTGATAAGGATAAACATTGTTTTCCTCATCTCTTTCAATGATTTCGTTTTTACTATAGGTAATATTACTACGTGCCGTGATATTAAATTCACCTATTTGCTTTCTATATTGAAAACGACCGTCAAAACCTTGAGATTTTACCATCCCTACGTTTGCTCTCGGAGTACTTTCTAAACCAACCATTGCAGGAAGAAAGTTTCGTTGCATATAAATACCTGAACGATCTTCCTTAAAGAAATCCATATTGGCAGTGATCGATTTGGTTTCTATATCAAAACCAAGGTTTTGTTTGGTAGCAACTTCCCAGGTTACATTTGATGAGGCAACCTGAGAGTATCTCATACCTCCAAAATATCTCATAGATCCAAAATCAGCCCATTGGTAACCACCATCAGGTACTTCTGAAATAGTATATAAATAAGGGAAACGTTCTCCTCCAGCTAATCGGTCATTACCCACTTTACCATATGAGAAACGAACTTTAAAGAGCCTTAACCACTCTAAATTATCCTGAATAAATTTCTCTCCGGCGATATTATAAGCACCTGATATAGCTGGGAAGAAACCATATTGTCTGCCTGGAGCAAAGTTTTCTGAACCCGTATAACCGAAGTTGAAGTTCATAAAGTATTTACTCTTATAATTATAGTAAACACGTCCTGCTAAAGCCTGGTTTCTTCTTGAAATACCATTTTTAATATCTCCACCTAGAGCTACAGTTTGGATAAATGCATCACGGGTAAATCGTACAGCACCACCAAGATTGTGCTCACCAATACTTTTATCGTAACTGGTCATTAAATCGTAGAACTCAAGTCTGTTACCACTAGAAAAACTGTTTTGAGTTAATTCCTGTGGACCAGAGATTTGGCTAAAAACCAAATCTCCATTTGCATCACGCGCACGATCGGCACGCCATTGTTCTGGCCATTTGCGACGCTCAATAGTATTTACGTTTTGAATGTCATAACCAACAATACCTCGCATACGAAGTCCTGGAGTAATCCATCCAAAATCCTGTTCAATAGTTACGTTGGTTTGTACATTATTGGTCCAATTTTCATTAAAACCACTCTGTGTAGCCATTACATAAGGGTTGGTTCTATTTCCTGAACCAATTGCAGGAACATAACCATTAGAGTAGAGGATAGGTGTGCGTATAGGAGAATATCCAAATAAAGATCCCCAGAAGTCACCATCACCAAGACCAGGACTGTTACGTTTAGCTAAAATTCCTGCAACACCTACTTTAGCAATTGTAGTAGCCGAAATGTCAAAATCAGCATTTAAGCGGTAGTTCCAACGTCTGTAGTTAGCATTGGTATTGTAATCATCCTTAAGCGATTGATCTATTTCATACATACCACCTTCGTTGATATAACTTCCTGAAATGAAATAACGTGAAGTTGGTCCACCACCGCTCATATTCAGGTTTGCTCTGTAGGTCATAGCACCATCACGTAACAGTAATTCTTTCCAATCTACGTTAGGATATAAGTCAGGGTCAAGACCTAAACGAATTATTTCTAATTCTTCAGGCTGATAGATCGGTGACTCATTACGAGTTATACGAGACTCATTTAACAAGCTGGCATAGGTTACACCATCTTCAAATTCTGGAGTAATTGTACGCGTGTTGTAAATAACTTCGTCTTTAAAGTTGATCTTAATTTTACCACTCTTACCTCTTTTAGTAGTAATTAAGATTACCCCGTTTGCACCTCTAGAACCGTACATTGCAGTTTCGGCAGCATCTTTAAGAACCGAAATAGATTTGATATCTTCAATATTCAGGTCATTTAAATCCCGCTCAATATTGTCAACAAGTACTAACGGATTTGTTCCTCCCCCAAAAGTTGAAATACCACGAATCCAGAATTCTGAAATATTAAGACCAGGCTGACCCGATTGCATCATTGCCATAATACCAGGCACATTACCAGCCAGAGCATTTGAAATACTTGCTGTTGGGTTTTGCTTCATATCATCAACATCAACTGTTGAAACAGCACCAGTAAGTGAAATTTTCTTTTGTGGACCAAAACCTACTACAACGACTTCGTCAAGACTTGCAAGATCTTCTTCCAGATAGATTTCAACCTCAGAAATACCTTTTACAGGAATTTCCTGAGTTGCATAACCTACATAAGACACCACAAGTATAGCTTCGCTGTTAGTTACATCGATTGAGAACTCTCCATCAAAATTAGACGTGACACCATTATTGGTACCTTTTTCAAGAATTGTAGCTCCTGGCAGGGTTACTTTATCGATTGCGGTATAAACAACCCCTTTAACGGGCTTCTTTTGTTGCCCGGCAACAATGTTTAAACCAGTTTTTGGATCCTGAATTTTCTTGTTAATAATTATGGTGTTATCCTTCTTAACCTCAAACTCAACCTTAGCTAATTCGGTAAATCGTTTTAGTATTGACTCAATATTTAATTCACCTTTAACTAGTTGAATTTCAGGAGTGTTTTTAAACAAGTTTTTTGAATAGATGAAGCGATAGTTGGTCTGCGAACGTATCATTTGAAATACATCATCAATACTTGCCATCTGGGTTTGAGGCACAACGATCTTCTCCTGAGAGAATGAAGTTTTACCTGTAAACCCGAAAACAGTCATACAAAAGAAGAGGAGGTATGTTTTCATAAGCAATAGCAACAGTTTCCTTTGCAGGAAATGTGTTTTGAGTAATTTAAATTTCATAAATTTGGTAAGTATTAGTTAGTTTTAAATGTCTAATTATTAATGCTTATAGAGACGGAGTCGAGTGCATCGCCAAATGATTTGACTTCGTTCTCTTTTTTATTCTAAAATCACTTCATTGTTTTCAATTTTAAAGTTGTTGATTATTCCTGTATTTTTTATCTGATTCATTATTTCTGTGAATTCCTGATTTTTACTTAAAACTCCGATGAATTCTTCTTTCATTAGATCATCATCCTGAAATTTAAAGTCGATGTCATACCACCTCGACAAAACTTTGGCAATTTCTTTCAAAGGTTTGTTATCAAAACTAAAAACGCCATCCTTCCACGAAGTCTCATTATATACATCAATCGTTTTCGTAAGAATTTCATTTTTTGCGGCATTGTAGGTGGCCTGAAGTCCTGGAGTTAAAATTTCATTTTGGCCATCCACTCGTAGATTGATTTTACCTTCAACAAGTGTTGTTAATATCTGATCTTCATCTGTATAGGCTTTGATATTGAATTCTGTTCCTAAAACGTTAATTTCTTGCTGCTTATTAAGTACCATAAAGCCCTGTCCGCCATTTTCTTTTGCAGAAGTAACATCAAAATAGGCTTCACCATAAACCAATTCTACTTCTCTCTTCTTATTGAGTTCAAAATGAGAAGGATATTTCAATTTACTATCTGAGTTCAACCAAACTTTAGTGCCGTCCGACAGAACAATCATAAACTTACCACCACGAGGAACGGTAAGGTAATGATAACTAACTTGAGAATCTGATGTACTATTAAAGTACTCCAGATTAGAACCATTGGTTTTATATTGTTTCCCAGTAAAAACTTCACGTTCTCCCAATTCGATTTCAGATCCATCTTCAAGGGTTAGCGTTGCTTTGTCTGAACCAATTTTGATGTCGGTATAATTTTGACGCGCAAGCGGTTGTGTACTCGTAAAATTCTTAACCACAAAAAATCCGAAAATTAGGAGTGCAAAAACAGAAACACCTTTTAAAATTCTTTTGTTCTTTTTCCTTCTATATTGTGTAAAACCGTCTTTCTTTTTGATTGAAGTAAGCAGTTTATGAACAGCATAATCGGTATTAGACTCATTAATACTATAATTAATGGTATAATAATCTTTAATAAAATCCTCTAATTCTTTTCGATTACAAGGTTCTTCTACCCAGGCAGATAATGCATTCAAATCAGCCTCTGTAGCAGAGTCTGTCAAGTATCTTACGAGTGCCTGTTGTATATTTTTGGTCATTTTTTGGTTTTGTCCTTTATTGTAATACAGTTCAAAAATTAAATACCCTTGCTCTAATTAACATTTTTTTTATATTTCCATAAGTTTTTTTTAATATTAGATAATTCAAACGCATATAATTGGTATTACTGCAATATGGAAGAAAATTACAGTCATTTTATTGAAAAGCTCAAGCACGGAGATGAAGCAGCCTATTCCTTATTACTTAAAAAGTACCATAGAAAATTATATGCGTATGTTATTACCCTAAGTCATAATCATGCGGTTGCGGAAGATGTGATTCAGAATGTGTTTTTAAAACTTTGGGAATATCGAAGTAAATTGGATTCTAACTATTCGCTGCAAAGTTTTTTATATAAGAGCTGTTTCAATGAGTTTGTAAACTTGTCAAAGAAGAATCGTAAGCTTACTTATTTTGATAAGGTATATCTTGAAACCGTAGAGCATGTAATAGCCACAAATCCTCCAGCAAATCTGGAAGCGCAAAAAGAATTAGTTTTTAAAGGGGTTACTCTTTTACCCGAAAAATGTGCTGAGATTTTTATGTTAAGCAAGAAAGAAGGCTTAACAAATGCTGAAATAGCAGAATACCTGAATATATCCTGTAAGACTGTAGAAGGTCATCTTACCAAAGCATTTACAATTCTAAGAGAAAAGCTAGGAGCTAAAATTGTAAGTATATTATTCCTTTTGATGAATAAATTTTACTAATTCGAGCTTTCTTAATTTACTTCACATTTAAAGCTCGTTTGATGTCTGGCATTAAATCCTTACCCTTTGCCATAACCAAACCAGCGTCTTTAGACGAATCTAAGACGTATAGAAAACCCAAATCCTCAGCAATTTTGGTAACCAATTCTTTTGCTTTTAAACGGATAGGACCGTAGAGAACTTCTTTTTTTTCAGCGATTTGTTTTTCAATATTTTGTTGTGACTGAGCAAGATTGCGTTCCATCAATTCCAATTCATTTTTACGCTTGGTATCTTCATCCGGTGATAGGGTAGAAGCTTCATCCTCATATTTTACAAAGCGAGCCTGATATTCGCGATAAGAAGTCTCAAAATTTTGTTGATAGGCCTGTCTCAATCTGCTTAATTCAAGTTCAGCCTGGTCGTTTTCTGGCATAATGCTATAAACCATCTCCATATCAACGTGAGCAACTGTACCTTGAGCTTTTGCAGGAGCATAAAAAAGAAACCCGAATAAAAGGGCAATGATGAGTTTTTTCATAAAAATAATATTGCGCTAAAGAAAGCTTTGTAAAAGTAAAGCTTATGCTTTGAACTCTTTAATAGACTTAATTAAAATGACAATGTTTCAAAAAGTATACCTGAATTGTAATTAAGTATAATGAGCGGCTTTTAGTTATGCCATATAATGACTGGGAGAGAAAGGTCTTAATTTTAAATGCTTTAAAATTAAGAAGTCCGCACTCTCGTGACGGACTTTCTTGACCAACTTAAAACTAAATAATTATGATTTGGGGAATCGTTTATTCGTTTGAAGCAATGCTGGCTTTGCTTTCAAAGGTGTTGTATGCATAAGCATCAGCACCTTTATCGAAATTATTTTCAGCCAAAGCAATAGAAGTTAAATTAGACATAGTCTCTAATCCTTGAGGAAGAGCACCATACATCTCATTGTTTGATAGGTTAAGCTCTTTAAGATTTTCCAATTTTAAGATCGCGATTGGTAATTCACCACCTATATTGTTATCAAATAAATTTAAAACTCTTAGGTTAGTAAGATTTGAAAGGTCGCTACTCAAAGAACCAGTTAAGTTATTGCTGGTTAGCATAAGCTGCTCCAATTTATTTAATTGGTAAATAGATTCTGGTAATTTTCCTTCAAGGTGATTGCCGTTAAGAACTAATACTTTAAGATTTTTTAGGTTTCCAATAGAAGCAGGGATAGCTCCTTGTAATTGGTTGAAAAACATTTCTAGTGTAACAAGCGATTCGATATCTCCTAAAGATTCTGGTAATTGACCTTTAAGATTATTCATACTTAGGTTAAGACCTACAACATTATTATTTATTACACGTACACCATACCAGGTTGAAACATCTGCATTAAGATCCCAGGTATTGTTCCATTCTGCACCGTTGGTAGCATTATACAAATCAATTAAAGCTTGTTTTTGAGTGTTGTTAACCTCAGCAACAGCATTAAAACTTAGTATGGCAACCGCAATAAAAGTAATAATTGATTTCATAAGGAACTTGTTTTGTTGTTCTATGACGCTAATATACTACCGTTAAACCTTTAAATGCAAATAAAATCGTTGAAATACAAAAAAATATATGAAAATGCCCATTATAGTTGTTTTTACTTGTATATAACATCTGTTTAAAGCTGATTTTTTTAACATTTATAAATTTTAATCATAGCTAAAATGCATTTTATTTCTGTTTTGTTGTTACTGTATTTAAGAAAAATCTTACAATATATTTGAGCTAGATAAAAAATGTAAGAATATTCCTTAATTTGGTTTGCCCTGATTCTACTAAGTGCGCACGATTAGATCGAATTGTAATCACAATTGTGTAAAATAAAAAGAGTCCGGCAACCACCCCGGACTCTTCAACCAACTAAAAACTAACATGAAACAAAAAACTAACTAATCCTTCTTAGAAGGAAGCAGTACGTGTTGTTGGAGAATTCAATTCTCTATCCTGTATTAATTTTTTAAACTCACTTAAATTTTGAAATTGATTATCTGTGAGCATTATAGATTTTAAATTTTGGGCTTGAGCAAGTTCTTTAGGAATGCTACCCTTGAAATTATTTGCAGCTAGGTTTAATTCGTTCAGCTTATTTAACTTTAATAAGGCGATAGGGAAATTGCCATTCATACAATTATCAAATACGTTGAAAACTTCTAAGTTCTTTAGATTAAGTATCGCATTACTAATCTTTCCAGTAAAATGATTACTAGCAAGAAGTAGCACCTGTAAGTTTTCAAGATCATATAATAAAGAAGGTAGTTCTCCTTCAAAATTATTGCCATTAAGAACGAGACGTTTCAATTTTGACAGTCCAGAAATTCCTGAAGGTAATTCTCCTTCTAATTGATTGAAAAATAATTCCAGAAAATACAACTGTGATAAATCACCTAAACTCTCCGGGAGTTGTCCCTTTAGATTATTCTGACTGAGATTTATGCCAGTTACATGATTGTTTGTGATTTGGACCCCATGCCAGTTTTCAGGTGATTCATTAAGATTCCAGGTATTGTGCCAGTTGGCACCATCTGTTGCGTGATAAAGATCGAGCAGGGCGGCTTGCTCATTGTAAGGTATTTGACATTGAGCACTTATGGTTGTAAAAACAACCATAAGAATAAGTAGGTGTCGGTTCATTCAAGTTGGGTGGGTTTGTTATGTACCTCTAATATACGCACTTATGTCTTTAATAAGCAAATAAAATCGATGAATGACGTAAATTTTTCCGAAATAAATATAGAGTAGTAGAATGCAGACTATTAATATACTAATTCATCGTTCTAAATAAAAGGTTTCTAGCCAGTATGTTTGTTTACAGGGATTTAGTCAATATTGACTTCTAGTTTTTTTAGAATTTCTTCATATACTTGATGACCACCTTGAAATTCTATAACTACTGGTTCTTTTTCAAATAGGGTTTGAGCATAGCTTAATTCTTCTTTGATGCGATCGGGTGTGATTAAAGTATCCTTAGTCCCATAGATTACATACAGGTTCGATTTGATCAGTTTATTAAATGATCCTGCATCAAATTCTCTGGGAATACTTCCAGAATTTAAAATGAGCTGATTGCAAATTAATTTTCTGCTATATAACCATCTCATAGCCACTGATACTCCTTGAGAAAATCCAAATACAATCAGTCGGATATTTGAATTAAGTTTCGGCACAACTTTTTTTTCATATAAAGCATCCAAAAAATTGTGATTATTAGCGATACTGGTTTCTCGATTTTCACGAGTGAGCCAGCAGGCGCCCACATATTTATAGCGTTTATCCTGATAATAAAGACTAGGGGCTTGTGGAGCTATTATAAAATTTTGATCTGGGTTCAGGTCTTTGAAATGTTCAATAAAATATCGACTTAAGTGTCCTAAACCGTGAAATACAATCCAAATATTGCGTGTTTTCTCTGTGAATTTATTTTTGGTTACATAACTATTGGTGGTTGTATAGCTAAGGGTTTTTTCTTCGGTCATCATTATTGATTAAGTATCTTTACATCACTTTGCAAGTTACTAAATCAGTTTTGCACATTAATTCATTAGATAAGTGATAAAACTGCATAAATAGATGATTAATGAATCAAGATATTAAAGATAAACTCCTTCAAAAGGCTAATTCAATTTGTCCAAATACCTTAATGGAGACTTTGGGAATTAAGTTTATAGATGTGGGCAAAGATTTTCTTGTAGCTCAAATGCCGGTTACCTCTAAAGTTCATCAGCCTGATGGAGTTTTGCACGGTGGAGCGTCGGTGGCACTCGCGGAAAGTGTGGGTAGTGCGGCAAGTTATATGTTTCTCGATGCTGAAAATTTAATGATACGCGGTCTTGAAATTTCAGCGAACCATACTAAAAGTATAAAGTCGGGTTATGTTTATGCTAAAGCGACGATTTTACATAAAGGTCGTACTACGCAATTATGGCAAATACGTATAACTAATGAAGAAGAACAACTCATATCATTAGTAAAATTAACTACCATCTCATTACCAAAATCCTGATATGAATTGCGAACAGCTTTTTGAGCTTGCAGATCTAGAATTACTTAACCACAGGCCTTTTGTATTTTACAGGAAGCCTGGTGATTCGACTTTGAATTTTCTTATTCAGGAAGATGATCAATTACATACTACCACAGATTTTACAGAAACTGGTTTTGTATTTGCGCCATTCGAAAGCAATTCTCCAATAATTTTAATTCCAGGCAAAATTGAATCTATTGAAGATTGTGATTTTAAAGTTTCGATGCCTGAGAATTCTTTGACTTTAGATATTGCAGAAACGGAACGAGAGCAACATATTCAATTGGTATCTCAGGCTATAAAGTCAATTCAACAAACCTCATTACAAAAGGTTGTAATATCAAGAACTCAATTAGCTTCAACTAGTACTACTTCTCCTGTAACGCTTTTCAAAAGACTTCTCGATAAATATGCCCAGGCATTTGTGTATGTATGGCATCACCCCAATGTTGGAACCTGGCTTGGAGCAACGCCCGAAACCTTGTTATCCTTAAGGGGTTCAAATTTCGAAACTATGGCACTTGCTGGTACTCAGAAATATAATGGTACTATTGATGTGCAATGGGGACAGAAAGAACAAGAAGAGCAGGCTCTTGTAACCCAAGATTTGGTTTCCAGGCTTGAGTCCTTTGACCTTAGAAAGCTTAATGTAAAGGAGCGTGAAACCTATAAAGCCGGAAGCCTGTTACACCTGCGTACCTGTATCACCGGTAGTTTTAAAAGTGCAAGCTTTGAAATTTCAAAACTTTTAAAAGCTTTGCATCCTACGCCTGCCGTATGTGGTTTACCCAGAGCTGAAGCTCAGGAATTTATTAAACATTTCGAATCGTATGATCGTAGTTTTTATACAGGTTTCTTGGGTGAATTGAATAAGCTTGAAGACAATTCTAAAGTGCGTAATCGACGTAATGTTGAAAATCTGGCCTATAAAACACTTACACCTGCAACAAGGCTTTTCGTGAACTTACGTTGTATGCAATTTAAATCATCTATTAACGAAATTTACGTTGGTGGTGGTATAACTAAAGATTCTATACCTGAAGATGAATGGGAAGAAACGGTAAATAAAGCACAAACTATTGCCAGTATTCTATAGTCCTTTGGCTTTATTGTAATATTGTATAGGTTCAGAATTAGAATAAAAAAAGTCATTTATTCTAAAAAAATGATCTGGTAATTTATTGATAAACTCCAGCAGTTCAATCTGTTTTTATGAAATATTCGAGTATTCCTATTGCACAATCGGTGGTATTATTATGTCTTGAAAAAGGCGTCGACCATGTTGTGATTTCTCCTGGATCGCGTAATGCACCATTAACCATTGGATTTACGCAACACCCAGATATTAAGACTTATAGTGTTGTAGATGAGCGTGCTGCAGCATTTTTTGCTTTGGGGCTCGCTCAGCAATTGCAAAAGCCTGTAGCTGTTGTGTGTACTTCGGGAAGTGCGGTTTTAAATTATTATCCTGCAGTTTCAGAAGCATTTTACAGTGATATTCCTTTAGTGGTAATTTCTGCAGATAGACCTATAGAGCGTATAGACATAGGAGATGGGCAAACCATTCGTCAACGCAATGTTTTTGAGAACCACATACTGTATTCAGCTAATTTGTATTCTGAATTTGTTGCCGAATTTGATATTCAGGATTCAAAGTTTAATCAGAAGCAACGTGAGGCTACTAAGCATAATCAGCAGGAGATCAACAAAGCTCTTAACGAAGCTATAGTTAATCAAGGTCCGGTACATATTAATGTTCCGTTTTACGAGCCATTGTATAATACGACGAGCAAGCGACTTGTAGATCCAATTATAGTTGATAAGGAAAATAAGCGACTTGAACTTGATACAGAACAAATTCAATCTTATAAATCGAAATGGAATGCCGCAAAGCGAAAGATTGTTTTAGTTGGTGTTTTACAACCGGGCGTAATTGATCAGGATTATTTAGATCAGTTAGGCAGAGATCCCAGTGTTCTTGTATTTACAGAAACTACATCTAATTTAAATCATCCTAACTTCTTTACGCGAATTGACAATATTATTGGTTCGCTGGATGCGGAAGGTTTCAAAGCTCTACAGCCAGATATTCTGGTCACTTTAGGAGGAATGGTGATTTCTAAAAAAGTGAAAGCTTTTTTGCGTAATTACCAGCCTAAAGAGCATTGGCACGTAGATGCTAAAAAAGCCTATGATACGTATTTCTGTCTTAATAAGCATTTTAAAGTTTCAGTAAATCATTTTTGGCAGCATTTCCTGTCAAGATATGAAGCTCCCGAAAGTGATTATCAAAGCCATTGGTTAGCTATCAGACAGCGTCGGGATTTAATGCATAAAAAGTATATCAATGAAATGCCCTGGTGTGACTTTAAGGCTTTTGACCTGGTTTTGTCCAATATTAGACCAGACAGCTTATTGCAATTGGGTAACAGTTCAACAGTGCGTTATGTGCAACTTTTTGATATTGATAAAAGTCTGAAAGTGTATTGTAATCGCGGAACCAGTGGTATTGATGGTAGTACATCTACAGCCGTAGGAGCGGCCGTTGCCAGCCAATTACCAACTACATTAATTACCGGAGACCTCAGTTTCTTCTACGACAGTAACGGACTCTGGAACCAAAATATACCTAAGGATTTTAAAATCATTTTGATCAATAACAGTGGGGGAGGGATCTTTAGAATTTTACCTGGTGATAAGACTTCAAATGCATTTGAAACTTATTTTGAAACCACGCATAATCTAGATGCGTCTCATCTTTGCGCTATGTTTGGTTTGGATTATTTCTCTGCAGATTCTGAAGACACGTTAATACAAGCTCAGGAATCATTTTACAAGCAGAATTCAAAACCTTGTTTGCTTGAAATTAAAACACCGCGTACCGTAAATGATGAAGTTTTACTAGCATATTTTGATTACCTTAGATAAGTATTGGAATAGGTTTTTATTTTTCGCTATATTTAAAATCCTTAATGTAAACTAATTAAAAACTTCAAATTCTTATGAGCAAACGAGATGAAATGATTGCCAAGTATGCGGCAGATTTAAAAGAGAAATTAAATCACAATGCCGATATGGATTTGTTAACCAAAGTAACTATTGGTTGTGGTCCTTCAATATATAATAAAGACTCTTCAACAATATCTGCTACCAGCGAAAGTGAACTAGAGACTGTAAAAAATAACTTTTTGATCAAAAAGCTTGGTCTTAAAGACAGTCCGCAACTTATGGAAGGATTGCATAAAGTTCTAGAGGACTACGGTAAATCTAACCGTAATAAATACAGAGCTGTTGTATATTATCTGCTTACTAAGCATTTTGGTAAAGAAGAAGTATACAGCTAGTCAAAAATGTTTAGATTCAAAGCCGTTCTCCTTGAGAGCGGCTTTTTTTATTAACCTCATTTTGCGCATTTTTAGACCTAGTATCCTACGGTTTTTGCTAATTTTGGAACTCTAAAAAAAAGGAACTATGCTGGCATTGGGAGAATACCATGATATGATTATAGACCGCGATGTGAGTCCGGGACTATACTTGCGTGATGAGGAAGAAAATGAAATCCTGCTACCGGGTAAATATGCTCCTGAAGGATTTCAGTTGGAAGATAGCATTCGTGTTTTTGTTTATCTCGATAATGAAGAGCGACCTGTTGCCACAACTTTGTCTCCATACATCCATAAAAATGGTTTTGCTTATCTCGAGTGTACTTCGGTGACCAAAATTGGTGCCTTTGTAGATTGGGGTTTGGATAAAGAATTATTTGTTCCTTTTTCAAACCAGGCATCTGAAATGAAAGTAGGGGAGTGGTATATCATTTATCTATATCTTGATGAACAAAGTAATAGATTGGTAGGCTCTTCCAAATTCAAGAATTTCCTTGAGAATAAAGAGATTACAGTAGAGAAATTTGATAAAGTTGAATTACTGGTGTCTCATTTCTCTGAGTTTGGAGCTCATGTTATTGTGAACGAAAAACATCAGGGTCTTGTGCATAAAACCACCATTTTTGAAGATATTAGAATCGGAGATCGAATACCCGGTTATGTGAAAAAAGTACGGGAAGATCATAAAATAGACATTCTACTGCAGCCAGAAGGTTACAAGAGCGTTGAGCCTAATGCACAGTTTATTTATGATGAATTGAGAAATGCCGGAGGTAGTCTTCCGGTTCATGATAAAAGTAGTCCTGAAGACATTAATGCTTATTTTGGTATCAGCAAAAAACTGTTTAAAAAGGCTATTGGTAGTCTGTATAAAGACCGCCAGATCGATATTACCTCGACAGGTATTCGTTTAAAAAATCAATCAAAAGAGTAAAAGATTTCGCTTTGCGGAATATTAAATTAGAGAAGTATGCATAAACCCGAGTGGACAACGGTAAAAGAGTATAGTGATATTACCTTTAAAAAATCAAAGGGAGTTGCACGAATTGCATTTAATCGCCCAGAGGTGCGTAATGCCTTCAGACCCAGAACAACATCAGAGCTTCTAGATGCTTTCCATATTGCGCAGGAAGATACTTCTGTTGGAGTAGTTCTATTGTCTGCAGAAGGTCCTTCTCCTAAGGATGGTGTATATAGTTTTTGCAGTGGAGGTGATCAAAAAGCACGTGGTGATCAGGGATATGTAGGCGAAGATGGTTACCACCGTCTTAATATACTCGATGTTCAGCGTCTTATACGTTTTATGCCCAAGGCAGTGATTGCAGTGGTGCCGGGTTGGGCAGTGGGTGGTGGACATAGCCTTCACGTAGTTTGTGATCTTACGCTAGCGAGTAAAGAACACGCCATATTTAAACAAACTGATGCCGATGTTACCAGTTTTGACGGTGGCTATGGTTCGGCTTATTTAGCTAAAATGGTAGGGCAGAAGCGCGCTCGCGAGATTTTCTTTTTAGGACGTAATTATTCTGCTCAGGAAGCCTACGAAATGGGAATGGTGAATGCAGTAATTCCTCACGAGGAATTAGAAGACACAGCATATCAATGGGCGCAGGAAATTCTGGCAAAATCGCCAACTACTATTAAAATGCTCAAATTTGCAATGAACCTTACTGATGACGGAATGGTTGGTCAGCAGGTTTTTGCAGGAGAAGCTACGCGTCTTGCCTATATGACCGAAGAAGCAAAAGAAGGTCGAAACGCATTTCTCGAGAAGCGCAAGCCCAATTTTGATAAAAAATGGATTCCATAAGAAGGAATTTGATTTGTTTCCGGTATTTTTAAGAGTTCAGATTCGGTTTTTTAGTAATTAAGTTTACTTGAATTTGAGTTCCCAACTCCTATAATTCAAATCAAAGCTGAAGGGAATCTCTTTAGCCTTTCTTATTATGAACACTACTTTTACAAATTCTCAGGTAGATCTTGATTCATTACCCGATTATCAGGAGATTTCCTATACTCCGGTTTCTATTAAGCGATTTTATAAAGTCGTAGCAATTCAACTTATAATTTTTATTCTGGTTCTTGTTGGTATTTTTGCCTTGCGTGAAGTTACCGATGTGCCTTTACTTATACCGGCATTATTTATCGGTATGCTTTTGGTTTTTCTACTTGCTTGTGGTTATCAGTTCAAGCTTCAAAAAACCTTGGGTTATGCTCTTAGAGATCGGGATATTGCCTACCGCCGCGGATTTATTTTTGAAAAAACTACTGTCATTCCTTTTAATCGCATTCAGCACATATCAACTTCTGCGGGTGTTTTAGATAGGGCATTTGGTATATCTAATCTGAACATTTTTACTGCCGGAGGGTCGGGAAGTGATATTGACATTCCGGGATTATCACCAGCGCTTGCCGCAAGATTAAAAGATAAAGTTGCCAATCATATTGTTGAAGAAGATGCAGAATAAGCCTTTTTCAAAACCTCAAACACAGTCTAAACTGGGGATTGTTTTCATTTTTCTGGGGCAATCGGTAAAATTTCTGCGCATTTTTGGAGCTGCTGCGGTATATTTTATTTTAAAAGGGTTTAAGGCAGAAGCAGAGTTAATGACTTATGGTTTGGGAATTGTCATAGCTGTATTACTAGTTCTCTTAGGCTTTAGTTTTTTATCCTTTCAGCGATTTCTGTTTCATATAGATTATGAGAATAGAGAATTTGTACTTCAAAAAGGAGTTTTTAATACTGAAATAATAAATCTTCCTTTTTCAAAAATTCAACAGGTTTATTTTAAACGTTCTCTTTTACAGCGATTAATAGGTGTTTATAGTGTTGTTCTCGATACCGCCGGAAGCAGTACTCAGGAAATCAGTATAAAGGCGTTATCTGAAGATGAAGCAAAGGCTCTTCAGAAGATTATTATGGCCGAAGTCGCTGCTGAATATACAGAAGGATTTCAGAATACAAATGAATTAGATGACTTAGCAATAGAAGAGACAAAGACTGCTATACATAAACTTTCGGTGCTGTCGCTTCTGAAATTAGGCCTTACAAGCAATTATTTTAGAGGAGTTTGGCTTATTCTAATATTTTTAGGCACCATTTACCAGCAAGTTGGTGATTTTCAGCTTATCGATGAATCACAGTACAGAGAAGATTTACAAGGGTATTTTGATGCCTATAGCAAGCCTGTAGAATTAGTATTTCTCACAGCGCTGGTATTTATAACTATGTTTGTTTTTGGAATTCTAATTTCAAGTATCGAAATTTTTATCAAATATTTCGATCTTACTTTAAAGCAGACCAGAGACTCATTGGAACTTGAGATGGGGCTTAAAACCAATACGAAAGTCAGTCTCAAGCCCAGACGGGTACAGCTTATGCGTATTGTTACCAATCCTATTCAAAAGCGGCTTAATTTACAGGAGGCTCAAATTGCAATTGCCAGCAGCCAGAATGATCTTCAGAAAAGTCAGATACATATACCAGGGATGGAACGTATGCAACTAGAGCGCATTAAAAAATTCCTTTTTACCTATCGTATGCGTCCGGGAAATGTATTTCGGCCAGCCTATGTCTTGTATTTACGTCTTATCATCACAGCTGGGTTACCGTTATTGCTAACCGCGATTGTGGGCACTATTTTGGTTCCAAATTATATGGTAGAAATTGGTTTAGTGCTTATTGGGATTTATGGAGGATTGGTTTTGCCTTATCAATTTTTCTGGTATAAAGCTTTGTCATTAGAAATTACTCCAGAATTCGTCATAAAACGAAAGGGAGTTTGGACACAAAAAACAGAAATCATTGAGCTTTACAAATTACAGGCCATTACTGTAAGTCAGCCTTTCTGGTATAAGCGTAGAGGGCTTTTTAATTATACCTTTCATACTGCTGGTGGCGATGTTTCCTTCCCCGTGACTACGTCAAAAATGCAGCGGTATATGAACTATGCCTTATACCGCGTAGAAATTGATAAAAAGCCCTGGATGTAACCCAGCTTATCGGATAGCAGGATATTTCTCTGGATTTACTTCGCGCATAATCTCATAGATCTTTTCAAAAATATCTTCTGCGGAAGGTTTTGAGAAGTAATCTCCATCAGTACCATAAGCCGGTCTGTGAGGTTTTGCACTAAGTGTTTGAGGAGCGCTGTCCAAATGTCTAAATGCTTTCTGCTCATCTAAAATATGCTGCATTAAATAGGCCGAAGCGCCTCCTGGCATATCTTCATCAACAACCAGAATACGATTGGTCTTCGCAATACTCCTTACCGTATCGTGATTTAAATCGAAAGGAAGTAGGGATTGTGCGTCAATAATTTCGACACTTATACCGCTAGCCTGAAGATCGCGGGCCGCTTGTTCTACCAATCTCAAGGTACTACCATAAGAAAGTACTGTAATATCTGTACCTTCTCTCAGCAATTCTACCTTACCAATTGCTGTAGTAAACTCTCCGAGATTGGAAGGCAATTTTTCTTTTAAACGATACCCGTTAAGACACTCGATAATTACAGCCGGTTCATCACTTTTCATCAGTGTATTATAGAAACCTGCTGCTTTAGTCATATTACGTGGAGTAAGTATATAAACTCCGCGTAACAGAGCCAGTAAAGCTCCCATTTGCGAACCACTGTGCCAAATACCTTCTAGACGGTGACCTCGTGTTCTGATGATTACGGGTGCGGTTTGTTTACCGTGAGTACGGTATCTTAATGTAGCCAGGTCATCACTTAAGGTTGCAATTGCATAAAGTATATAATCGAGATATTGAATTTCGGCAATAGGTCTTAAACCACGTAAAGCCATACCAATTCCCTGACCAACAATTGTAGTCTCACGAATACCGGCATCTGCAACACGAAGTTCTCCAAATTTAGCCTGAAGCCCTTCAAGTCCCTGGTTTACGTCACCAATGGTACCGGTGTCTTCTCCAAAAACAAGACTTTCAGGATATTTAGTAAATAAGGCATCAAAATTATCACGTAAAACTACACGTGCATCAACTGTGGTAGCCTCGTCCTCATAGTGAGGTTCAACCATGCTAACCTGAGTAGCTTTATGGTCAAATTCGTTGTAAACGTGACTGCTGTAATTCTGTTGTTCCTTAGAGATGTATTCGTTTACCCAATCTTTAAGTGATGTAATGCTTTCACTCTGCTCGTTTGCTACAAATCGTAGCGCTTTTCTAGCTGCAACTAAAACATCAGATTTTAAAGCGTCCTTTTCGTCTGCCAGATTTTTCTTAATGGGGTTTATAAACTGGCCGTTAGCACTTTCTTTGATAAGAGCATCAAGAAGTTTAATGACTTTTTTCTTTTCGTCTTTTACTGGATTTAAAAAGGCATCCCAGGCTTTGCGCTTACCTTCACGCACATTGCGCTTGATTTGCTTTTCTAATTCCTGTAACTCATCATCGGTAGCGATTTGATTGTTAATCATCCACTCCCGCATCTTTACATTGCAATCATATTCACGTTCCCACTGCAGGCGGTCTTTACTTTTATAGCGCTCGTGTGATCCTGAAGTGGAGTGTCCCTGAGGTTGCGTAAGTTCGGTTACGTGTAGAATTACAGGAACATGTTCTTCTCGTGCAATTTTCCCGGCTTGTTCAAAAGCATCCACAAGTGCAGGGTAGTCCCAACCTTTTACACGAATGATCTCATAACCGTTTTCAGTCTCTGTGCGCTGAAAACCGCTTAAAATCTCTGAAATATTTTCTTTTGTAGTTTGATGCTTCGCGTGTACCGAAATTCCGTAGTCGTCATCCCAAATACTAATAACCATAGGCACCTGTAATACTCCGGCTGCGTTTATGGTTTCAAAAAACATACCTTCAGAAGTACTGGCATTACCAATTGTTCCCCAGGCTACTTCATTCCCGCTTTGCGAAATACCATCCTGATTTATGCCTTCAACATTTCTGAATATCTTTGAAGCCTGTGCAAGACCAAGTAATCTTGGCATTTGACCGGCGGTTGGAGAAATATCAGCACTGCTGTTGTATTGCTCCATCAGGTTTTTTGACTTACCATTTTCATCAAGACTATGCGTGCCAAAGTGACCTCCCATTTGCTTACCAGCACTCATTGGATCGCAATTTAAATCGGTATGCGCATAAAGTCCTGCGAAGAAATTCTCGATGGTAAACTCATCAATTGCCATCATAAAAGTCTGATCGCGGTAATAACCTGAGCGCCAATCGCCTTTTTTGAAAGCTTTAGCCATTGCAAGTTGAGGGACTTCTTTCCCGTCACCAAAAATGCCAAATTTTGCCTTACCGGTTAACACCTCTCTGCGGCCTAGCAAACTACATTCTCTGCTGGTTACAGCAATTTTGTAATCGTTGATTACAGTAGCTTTAAAATCTTCAAAAGAAAGTTCTGAGATAGGCTCTGGTGTTGTTTGCATAAGACTTAAGTAGTTTTGGTAAAAGTACAGAAAATTCACATTATATACAATTCAATAATTTTCTAATAAAATGATAATATTTTAATAAAAATGGATTAAAATGATTTTTATTCAAAAATGAATAGCAACGCTAAACTTTTACTGCGGAATTTAAAAATTTATAGTTTCGGAATTGAAGACAAACTTGTATGTTATTTTTATCTATTCCTTAGACCTTGAAGGTTAATTACCTAATACCATCTACGCGTAAATAATTTCAACATCGTGCGTAGATCGAGCGTAACGATGAATCGTATTTTTTGATCGTAATTGGGTTGTGCAATTTCCCAACCTTTAGAAGAATAAACCGGGAAGAATAGTTCGAAATAATCTTCTACAAGTACCGTGCGTATACCGCTATCGTATAAGAAACGGGCAGGATCACCCTCATTTTTAACCAGGCCAAAATCTACATAGCCGTGAATGAAGTTCCATAGTGTGGTACTTGCGTTTACCGAAGTAAGCCATTGATTTCCAAATGGAGTGTCGAGTTTTGATTTAAAACCACCTTCTGCAAGTATAAGCTGTTGGCTGTAGATACCCGTATCTTCAGAACGACCATAGTAATTATAGCTAAACAAATAATCGGTAGGCCTGTCTGTCGCAAAACTAAAGTAATCCCCCTGAGCTCTGGTATCATTATATAGAAAAGTCCCTCCAAAAAATCGCAAATCGAGTTGTCTGTTGTTTAGAAATACACGTCTGTATTTTGCAGTAACTGAAAACTTACTGAATTTCTGTGAAAGTTCAAAGTCGGCATTATAAGTCAACGCATTGATAACTCCCGGGCTACTATTGGTGTATTGCGCATTGAAAACACTGTAATTGGGATTATCATTTTCGATGATGTTAGACTCTTCGCGGTAGATATTTATATTTCTTACTGTAAGATACTGTCTGCGATCTGATCTAAAATCGGCTTCTCTAAATGCAAAGGTCAAAAACGGGCTAAAGGTTCTATACAACGCATCGGGTGCGTATGAAGATAAGGAACCTCCTGCTCCAAACCGAATAGCAAACAGGTTGCCTTCATCAAGATTTTGGGTGTACGAGAAACCTGCGCTACCGGTCACCTGATTTGATTTTAAGCCATATTGAGGCTCAATTTTGTAACTGAAAGGTTTAGAGAGTATAGTTTTATTATACATCTTCGCACCCAATTTAAGTCCGTCATAGAAGTTGTATTCGGCAACAGGCATAAAGAAAACCTGATTCTTTGAAGGATCTTCTAAATCCTGAAAAAGCTTGAATTGAAAAGGCTTATTTACACCCAGAAATGGATTGACTTTCTTATAATTATTACGACGATTAAATTCTGGGACAAAGCCTTCCTCGTTTAACACCACACGATCTGCTCCCGGAGCATAAATAACAATGTCTTTTTCTGTTTTGAAGGGTTCAACCCAGGTTGTAGAAATCAGGCTGTCTTTATACATCGCATACACCGGCACCGGTACTCTGGCTTTGGTTTTATTACGAACTTCAATAGCAATTGAATCACCAATGCGTTCAACCTCATTAAATTTAAAGTCAATTGTCTTTCTGGTGCTTACAAAATCTCCAAAAAACCAATCCAAATTTTTAGGCGAATTCTTTCGCAGAATGGCCTCAAATTCCTTAGAACTGGTGAGTTTTAGTTTATTTTGATTGTAGAACTCGTCTATGCTTTTTTCGATTATTTCATCAGAAAGATATTCCGATAAATAATTAAATCCGCTTCCTGCCTTGTACGCATTAGCGATATTCTTATTGAATTTAATCAACGAGTCACTTGGCGTACTCAAAGGCTGATCGAGATTCATACGAGCCATATGCATATACAACAAATTGTATTGCTCGTTAAATTCCATATCAGAAAGATGAAACTGCCTTGCCAGCCAATAACGGTTAAGTGTTCCAACGACTTTAAGATTTGGATAATAATGATCCATATACTGCATCATTGTGTACATCTTGATGGCGTCAGAAATCCAACGATCCTTACGTGGATTGATATATAGTGTGCGATCAACAAAATTGTCTATGGTAGTTTTCAGAATTTTAAGCTCATACTTAAAATCTTCTGGAAACGGGCTTAAAAAGTCGGGCAATTGGTTTAATCCATAAACCGGATTATCGCGATAGTCAATTACTGAAAGGACTAGTTTTTCAAATGGATAATCGCCTAACTTTTGAATTAAGAATCCTGTTATTTTATCGATGATAATGGCTTCCCGTTCCGGAATAACTTTTTTGTCTTTGATGTTAGTTATTACCGTCAAATTATCAGTTTCTGTAATATCAAATTCTGAATTCTTCCTTAGGTAAATCGTCGTATTGTTCCGATTATTGCCTTCCAGATGAACGGTTTTATAAGCACTATTTGCAGAAAGAACTTCAGGTTCTGTATCAAATTCATTGATGAGCTGAAAGTCACTCTGAAAGGAAAAGTCGATTGAAAAATCGGTAGGAGCCATATACAGGTCATCCAGATTTTTATTGCTGTAATACTGCCATTCTCCATCATAAACGGCAGGAGCGATAAACCAGTATTTTAAATTATAATCACCATTATTCAACACCCCATAACCCGTAAACCTGCTGTCGGGCACCCGGATGTTATAATTCATTTTAATTTTTTGAGATTGTCCGGGTAGGAGTGGATTATTTAAATTAACCTTCAATATATCTTCAGCATTCTTAAGTCTGTTGAAAGTAAGACTCAAGAATCTTTCATCAATTATATTATTGATTTTGGATGAACCTCGATCTTCTTCCGGAGCTAGGTGGAATCTACGGTCGTAATTTTCTTCAAACCTTATTCCCAGTTTTGATCTTTTAGAAGCAAAACTATGAGCCCAGTCATTAAAATAAATACTGTTTAAGGTATCTGTGGATGTATTGGTAAATGTAACGTCTTGCTGTATGAGTAATAATCGCTGTGATTCGTCAAGACGTGCCGTAATATCCAGTTTATGCTGAGCTATCCCAAATGCATATTGCATAAGAAATACCCATAATAACGTCAAACGAAACGCATTAAAGGATTTCTGCATAGAACATGAGTTTGGGGTTATCAGAATAATTTGTGGTGTTTCAGGTTTGTATCAACTATTATACCTAACGCAAATAAAAGGACTTTGGTTTTAAATTAAAAATTAGGACTTAATTGATACTCATTGTAGAAATTATTCAGCACCTCAAGTACTTCATCTTCAGTATCTACAAGGTGTAAGAGATCTATATCTCCCGGACTTATCGTTTTAAAAGTATCTAAAAGCGTGTTCTTGATCCAGTCAAAAAGACCTTGCCAATACTCTGTACCTACTAGAATAATAGGGAACTTATCTATTTTATGGGTTTGGATAAGTGTTATAGATTCAAAAAGTTCATCAAGTGTTCCAAAGCCACCAGGAAGAACCACAAAGCCTTGAGAATACTTTACAAACATAACCTTACGAACGAAAAAGTAATCAAAATCTATACTTTTATCGCTATCAATATAGGGGTTGTCGTGTTGCTCAAAAGGCAAATCGATGTTTAAACCAACAGATGTTCCACCAGCGAGGTGTGCACCTTTGTTACCAGCTTCCATTATACCTGGACCACCACCGGTAATTACACCATATCCATTTTCAACAATCTTTTCTGCAATTGCTACCGAAAGTTTATAATACTTCTCATCGGGCTTAGTACGGGCGCTTCCAAAAATGGAAACACAAGGTCCGATACGGCTTAATTTTTCAAAGCCGCTCACAAACTCACCCATAATTTTAAAAATGGCCCAGGAGTCGTTAGTTTTTATTTCATTCCAGCCTTTTGGCTTACTTTCATTTCTCATAATAAGGTATTCTCAATTTGTAGAGCTGCTCAATTTAGTTCATTTCGTAGGAACTTTGCCGTATAGCTCTTTTTATCTTTTACTACTTCTTCAGGAGTACCGCTCGCTACCAATTGTCCTCCGTTTTTTCCCCCTTCATAACCGATATCGATTATATAGTCTGCCATTTTGATGACATCCATATTGTGCTCGATGATGAGCATCGTATTACCCTTGTCTGTCAGTTTGTTGAGTACATCCATAAGAATACGTACATCTTCAAAATGCAATCCGGTAGTGGGTTCGTCAAGTATATAGAAAGTATTACCGGTATCTCTTTTAGATAATTCGGTTGCCAATTTTATACGTTGGGCTTCACCACCAGAGAGTGTTGTTGATTGTTGTCCTAAAGAGATATATCCCAAACCAACATCCTGAATGGTCTTCAGTTTTCTAAATATCTTCGGAATATGTTCAAAGAATGGAACAGCCTCATCAATAGTCATTTCGAGTACGTCTGCGATACTTTTTCCTTTATATCGAATTTCAAGCGTTTCTCTGTTGAAACGTTTACCCTGGCAAGTTTCACATTCTACATAAACATCGGGGAGAAAGTTCATCTCAATCACTCGCAATCCGCCACCTTTACAGGTTTCGCAACGACCACCAGCCACATTAAAACTGAAACGTCCCGGTTTATAACCGCGAATAAGAGACTCAGGGATCTTAGCAAAAAGGCTGCGTATTTCACTAAAAACTCCGGTATAGGTCGCAGGATTGGAACGAGGAGTTCGACCGATTGGTGACTGATTGATATCAATCACTTTATCACAATCATCAAGGCCTTTTATACTTTTGTAAGGTTCCGGTTTTTTTACGCCATTAAAATAATGAGCATTCATAATCGGGTAGAGGGTCTCGTTGATCAAGGTTGACTTCCCACTACCAGAAACTCCGGTAACCACAATCATTTTGCCTAACGGAAACTCCACATCTACTTTCTTCAGGTTGTTTCCGGTTGCTCCTTTTAAAACAATTTTTTTACCATTGCCCTTGCGTCTCTTTTTGGGAACTGCAATTTCTTTTTCACCATTAAGATACTGAGCGGTAAGTGTATGCTGTTTTAAAAGTTGTTTAGGAGTACCCTCACTTATAATTTCCCCTCCGTGTTTACCTGCGCGTGGACCGATATCAATAACATAATCGGCACGCTCAATCATATCCTTGTCGTGTTCCACAACGATTACCGAATTCCCAATATCTCTTAGAGAAACGAGCGAGTTTATTAGTTTCTCGTTATCCCGTTGATGCAGACCAATACTTGGTTCATCTAGAATATAAAGAACACCTACAAGTTGCGAACCAATTTGAGTCGCAAGGCGTATACGTTGCGCTTCACCACCAGAAAGCGATTTGGAACTTCGGTTTAAGGAAAGATAAGTAAGACCTACATCTACCAAAAACTGAATACGTGTATTGATCTCTTTAAGAATTTCGGTGGCGATGGCTGTTTGTTTTTCACTTAAATGGCCTGGTAATTCGAGAAACCAATCTTTCAGTTCCAGAATGTCCATATTTGCCAACTCTGCGATATTTTTTTCGCGTACGCGGAAATATAAAGATTCTTTACGAAGTCTCGATCCATTACACTCTGGGCACTGTACTTTTTCCATGTACTCTTTGGCCCATCTTTTAAGTGATGCAGATTCATTTTTATGATAGGTGCTTTCGATGAAATTGGCAACTCCTTCAAAGTCGATCTTATAATTTCGAGTTACACCCAGAGTCTTTGATTCCACTGTAAACTTCTCATTTCCGCCATAAAGTATCATTTGCATTGCCTCTTTGGGAATGTCTTTAATGGGATCGGTCAATTTGAAGTCAAAGCGTTGTGCAATGATTTCCAACTGTTTGAAAATCCAGTTGCTTTTTTGATTTCCGTGAGGGGCGAGGCCGCCACCTTTTATAGATAGCTTCGGGTCTGGAATAATTTTGACTTCATTAACCACGCGTAGGGTTCCAATACCATTACATTTTGGGCAGGCTCCTTTTGGTGAGTTAAATGAGAAATTGTTGGGTTCCGGATTGGGGTACGAAATTCCGGAAGTGGGACACATTAAACTTCGGCTAAAATAGCGTGCTTCATTGGTGTCGTGATCAAGAACCATCATCACATCTTCGCCGTGATTCATCGCCGTGTTGATAGTCTCAAGAATACGTTTATCTAATTCCTGATTTTCTTCAATTTTCAGTCGATCAATAACGATCTCAATATCGTGAGTTTTGTATCGGTCAATTTTCATCCCCTTTACAATATCACGCACTTCGCCGTCAACCCGAACTTTTACAAAACCTTGCTTGGCTATTTGCTCAAAAAGTTCGCGATAATGACCTTTTCTACTGCGTATAACCGGTGCGAGAACATTAATGCGCTTGCCCTGATATTCGGTTTTGATAAGGTCTTTAATCTGCTCATCACTATAACTAACCATTTTTTCGCCCGTCTCGTAGCTATAGGCGTCACTGGCACGGGAATAAAGTAAGCGCAAGAAATCGTAAATCTCGGTAATTGTACCTACAGTAGAACGCGGACTTTTACTGGTTGTTTTTTGCTCAATTGCAATAACAGGGGAGAGACCCTGTATTTTATCTACATCAGGACGTTCAAGACCACCTAAAAACTGGCGTGCGTATGCCGAGAAGGTTTCAATATAGCGACGCTGTCCTTCTGCATAAATAGTATCAAAGGCTAGCGAACTTTTTCCGCTGCCCGATAATCCAGTAATTACAACAAGTTTTTCCCGCGGAATCTGTACATCGATATTTTTAAGATTATGAGCGCGGGCACCATAAACCTCAATATATTCTTGTGTGTCTGCCATTTTCTTTTTCAAGTGTGCAAAGGTACTGTAAATGCTCGTAATTAGGAACTCAAGCCTAATCAGACTTAGGAGTTTAAGAGTGTTTTAAGGTAGTTAAAATCAGGATTGAATGATTACTTCATAATTACTCAGCATTTCTGCAATTACCTGTTCCGTTTTTGAGAAGTAAGTTTTATTTCTGAAGGATTTATCCTGAACTTTTTCAAATGACTTGGTAATGCTTCCGTCCTGATAGGATTCAGGTATAACCGGATGCACATAATAATCTCTGCATACACTGCGGGTATTTCCTAATTCTTCTGCAGCAGCATCATAAGCAGTAATTAGATTTTTAGCATTCTCTTTTTCATCTTCGATGTAGCCTATGTTTCGTAAGGTTTCAAAAAAGATTTTTGTTGCTGCCCAGGTTCTGAAGTCTTTAGCGGAAAATAAATCACCGCTTAACTCATGAATGTAGTCGTTGACCATCCCACTGTCAACATGATCTTTGTTTCCATTGTCGTCATAAAACTGAAACAACTCCCAGCCGGGGATTTCTTCACATTGATTAACAAGATTTACCAACTTTTCATCGGTAATGGCAATGTCGTGTTCCTTTCCTTTTTTACCCACAAATTTAAAACGTATACCACTTTCAGTTGTTTTAACATGGCGGGTACGCAGTGTAGAAAGTCCGTAGGTTTCATTATGTTTTGCGTAGTATGCGTTACCGACGCGAATGTGGGTTTCTTCCATAAGCCGAATGACCAGGGCAAGAACCTTTCTACGTGTCATTTCAGGAGCATCAAGATCTTTATCTACCTTTCTACGCAATTGAGGAAGTACATTTGCAAAAGCAGCCAATTTCAGGAATTTCGTTTCGTTGCGAAGCTTATTCCAACTCTCGTGGTACAGATATACTTTTCGGTCTTTATCATCCCGACCAACTGCTTGTAAATGACCATTTTCAGGTTCAGAAATGAGAACGTCCTGCCAGGCCGGAGGAATAACCAGTTTTTTTATACGCTGCAAAATGGGTTTTGACTTAATAGTTACATCATTCTTGCAGTATCTGAATCCTTTCCCATGTTTTTTCCGGCAAATGGTAAGATGTTCATCGGTAACATATATGAGGTTAGCCAGTTTAGCAGCCTCTTGCGGACTGTCTAGAATATTTGGCAATGTATCTTGAGTAATGGTCATAACTCAAATATACCTTGATTTTGCAGCTATTCTTGCTAATGAAATGATAATAAACCGGAGTGTTTTGCTAAGATAGTGTGAAAGGATTTTTCAAATGGAATTGTCCTAAAAAGAAAATACCCAAAGCACAATTTGTTGCACTTCGGGTATTAGCATTGATGGTTAGTGTAAACCTAAATTAGTCAAAATAACTAAAACTTTGACCGTCTTTTATTTTAAGTACACTTTCATAAATCATTTTTATAACATTCTCAACGTCATCACGATGCACCATTTCTACAGTAGTGTGCATATAACGTAATGGCAAACTAATTAATGCTGAAGGAACGCCACCGTTACTATAAGCAAAGGCATCGGTATCTGTACCGGTAGCTCTGCTACAAGCCGCACGTTGAAAAGGAATCTTTTTTTCTTCGGCGGTCTCAATAATCAGGTCACGCAACTTTTGTTGAATAGCCGGCGCATAAGAAATAACCGGTCCGTCGCCAATTACTGCGTGGCCGTTGGTTTTCTTTTCGATCATTGGAGTAGTGGTGTCGTGGGTTACATCGGTCACAATGGCCACATTAGGCTTAATGGTCTGAGTTATCATTTCCGCACCACGCAAGCCAATTTCTTCCTGAACCGAGTTCACAACATACAAACCAAAATCGAGCTCCTTGCCATTTTCTTTAATAAGGCGGGCAACTTCTGCGATCATGAATCCGCCCATACGGTTATCTAAAGCGCGGCATACAAACTTATTTTTGTTAAGCACAAAAAATGTATCGGGGTATGTTATTACACAACCTACGTGAATACCTAATTCTTCTACTTCTTTTTTAGAAGAGCAACCGGTGTCGATAAAGATATTTTCAAGACTTGGAGCCTGTTCTTTACTTTTATCACGAGTGTGAATCGCAGGCCAACCAAATACACCTTTTACAATTCCATTTTTGGTATGAATATTAACCAATTTTGATGGGGCAATCTGGTGATCACTTCCGCCGTTGCGAATTACATAGATCAAACCTTCATCGGTAATGTAATTAACATACCACGAGATTTCATCTGCATGCCCCTCAATAACCACTTTGTATTTCGCGTCAGGATTTATAACTCCTACCGCAGTACCATAATTATCTGTAATGAATGAATCTACGTAAGGTTTTAGGTAGTTCATCCAGATTTTCTGACCTTCCCACTCATAACCGGTAGGAGCTGCATTGTTAAGATATGATTCTAAAAAGTCTAGTGACTTATCGTTTAAGATGCTTTTTGACATAATTTCAGTTTTGTACGAAAGTAAGAATATTCATGCCAAAAGCATAAAGCTATCTCTTCGATTGTGTACTTTTGGAACGGTTTCTGCTCAACCTATTGAAAAAGAAAAATTGAAGTACACTTTATCTATATTCGTTTTATTGCTAAGCCTTGTTGTGCGTGCACAAACAACTCCGCCCGAGGTTGAGAATGATACTGTTGAACCTCTTTACTATTACGTAGAGGGTGACAGTATTGCTCGTTCGGCGATTTTTCTAGATGATGTAGTAGTGCTTGCACGTTTAAAATTTAATGATAATAATGCGCGTCGCAGGTATTTAATCTTAAGACGTAAAACCAGAAAGGTCTGGCCTTACGCAAAACTAGCAGGAGAGCGACTTGTAGAGCTCAATGCTCGCCTGGATGCAATGGAATCTAAGCGTGATAAAAAGCGCTATACCAAGATTATTCAGCGTTATGTTGAAGATGAGTTTAAGGAAGAACTTAAAAAACTTACCCGTACCGAAGGGCAGATTTTGGTGAAGCTTATGTATAGACAAACGGGGCAGACTACTTTTGAGCTTATCAAAAATTACCGAAGTGGGTTAAAAGCATTCTTGCTTAACACAACAGCCAGTTTTTTCGACATATCTCTTAAGGAAATTTACGATCCCGTAAATGTGGAAGAAGATTATCTTATTGAAGATATCTTGCAACGTAGTTTTCAGCAGAAAATATTGGAACCTCAAGCCCCAGCCATTGAACTCAATTTTCTGGAGCTGACTAACAAATGGTATAAGTCTAAACCAAAACAAGGCATTGACGATTAATGCGGATTCTTAAGAAAAATTGGCTTTACATTGTAGCAGCACTCATCACACTAGTAGGCTTAATTACCGGTAAGTTTTTCTTTCTATTTTTAGTAATTCCTTTCGGCTTTGGTTTTTTCAAAAGAGATAAGAAAGATAGCGAGGACTGAATTGTTTTAGCAAATTAGATAGTTTCCTATTTTAAACTGGAGCTGACGGTAAAATTTCAATAAAAAAATAAATACCTTTGTGCTACCAAACACCGTTGCCCGTACTATGAGCCAGAAAACGCTGCTTAACGCAAAAGAAATCAATATCATTCTCAATCGTCTGGCTTGTCAATTAATCGAAAATCACAAAGATTTTAAGGAAACTGTTCTCATAGGAATTCAGCCTCGTGGGATTTACGTAGCTGAACGTATTAAAAAACTTCTTGAGGATAAATACGCTATAGATCAGATTAAGTTGGGCTATCTGGACATTACCTTTTTTAGAGACGATTTCAGAAGAGGAGAGAAGCCTCTTGAAGCTAATAAAACCCGCATTGATTTTGTAGTTGAAGATAAAAACGTGGTTTTCATTGACGACGTTTTATACACCGGAAGAAGTATTAATGCTGCTTTAACTGCGGTACAAAGTTTTGGCCGACCTAGAAATGTGGAACTTCTTACTCTAATCGACAGACGTTTTAGTAGACATTTGCCAATTCAGCCTTCATACAGAGGAAGACAGGTAGATGCCATTAACGATGAGAAAGTTCTGGTAAAATGGGTCGAAAATGGAGGGGAAGATGCGGTTTACCTTGTTAATAAATAATTTACGCGTAAAGAGATAGTTTAAAATGAGCGAGCTTAGTGTCAATCACTTATTAGGAATAAAGTACATCACAAAAGCAGATATTGATCTCATTTTTGAAACAGCAGATCATTTCAAGGAGGTTATTAACCGCCCGATTAAAAAAGTTCCTTCTTTACGGGATATAACTATTGCCAATCTTTTTTTTGAGAACAGTACTAGAACTAAGTTGTCTTTTGAACTTGCAGAAAAAAGACTGAGCGCAGATGTTATAAATTTTTCTGCAGGTGCTTCTTCGGTTAAAAAAGGAGAGACGCTTATTGATACGGTTAATAACATCTTATCTATGAAAGTAGATATGGTGGTGATGCGCCATCCCAATCCGGGAGCGGGTGTTTTCCTTTCAAAAAATATTAAAGCAAGTATAGTTAATGCAGGAGATGGTGCTCACGAGCATCCTACACAGGCTTTGCTTGACGCCTATTCTATTACAAAAAAACTTGGAGAGGTTGCAGGTAAAAAGATCGTTATTGTAGGAGATATTCTTCACAGTAGAGTAGCGCTATCCAATATTTTTGCTCTAAAATATCTAGGAGCAGAAGTAAAAGTTTGTGGTCCGAAAACATTAATGCCAAAATATATTGAATCTCTAGGTGTAAAAGTTGAGTTAAACCTGCGCAAAGCTCTTGAATGGTGTGATGTGGCTAATATGTTACGTGTTCAAAATGAGCGAATGGATATTAGTTATTTCCCATCTACTCGAGAATATACGCAGCAATATGGTCTGGATAAAGCTTTATTAGATTCTCTTGACAAAGAAATCGTTGTGATGCACCCGGGGCCAATTAATCGCGGTGTAGAAATTACAAGTGATGTTGCAGATAGTAGTCAGTCGATAATCCTTAATCAGGTAGAGAATGGTGTTGCGATACGTATGGCTGTGATTTATTTACTTGCTTCAAAAATTAAACAACAATGATCGTAACCAAGAAAGATACCTATACAATTCTGGCTGATGAAGAAGATGGAATTAAAAGCTTTGCTTCCTTCTTAGAATTCATTATTCCTAAAGCCTATGCTTCAGAAAATCTGGTAATTGATTTGTTGAAGTACGAAAAGCTTAGCCTCGAAGAATTGCTTCACTTTTTACCGATATCAAATACCCAACGTGCTGATGCTAAATCATTTGTTTTGGTTAATAAAGCCGTGCATATAGACCAGGTTCCTGAAGAGCTTATGGTTGTTCCCACTTTGGGCGAAGCTAAAGACGTGATTGAGCTCGAAGAAATACAGCGGGATTTAGGTTTTTAAGACTTTGGCTTTAAGGATTTCTTGTCAAACATCCTGTTATGCCTTAACTTTCCTTGTAAACAAGCCTTAAAATTACATGAAGCTTACCATTTTAGGTTGTTATGCAGCCACCCCTCGTACATTTACAAACCCAACTTCTCAGGTTTTACAAATACGCAATCACGTATTTCTAATTGATTGTGGTGAGGGTACTCAGGTTGAATTACGTCGTAATAAGGTTAAGTTTTCTAAGATTAAACATATTTTTATTTCTCATCTACACGGAGATCATTTCTTCGGTCTGGTAGGATTGATTAGTACCTTTCGGCTTTTAAATCGGGAGAAGGAATTACATGTTTATGGTCCCAAAGGCATTAAAGAAGCTATTACGCTACAGTTGAAACTCGCCAATTCCTGGACAAACTATCCGCTATATTTTCACGAATTAGATAGTAAAGAACCGCAGTTGCTTTTCGAGGATGAGAAGGTTTCTGTAGAGACCGTTCCTTTAAAACACCGCATTTACGCTAATGGTTTTTTGTTTAAAGAAAAGCCCGGTGAACGTAAGCTAAATATGAGCGCTGTGTTGCAGCGTAAAATAGATGTAGTGTATTATAAAAAGCTCAAGCGGGGGATGGATATGAAACTCGAGGATGGAACGATCATTCCTAATCACGAACTTACTTTAGATCCTAAACCGCCATTGAGTTATGCTTTTTGCAGTGATACTATCTATAAGCCAGATAATGTGCCTCAATTGTCTGGAGTTACAGTGCTCTATCACGAATCTACCTTTCTGGAAGCTCATAAAAAACTGGCTTTGCCCACAGGTCATTCAACTGCAATTGAAGCTGGAATGATAGCGCGCGATGCAGGTGCTAAATTTTTGATATTAGGTCATTACAGTACCAGATATCCTGACTTAACCCTCTTTGCCAATGAGGCAAGAACGGTGTTCGATAATGTTTTAACTGCAGATGACGGGAAGGTTTTTGAGTTTGAAGAAGAGTAAAACTAAATTCACTTATCTATTTTGAATTGCTAATTGATTCGATTTCGAAATGCGTGAAAAAAGGCGTATTATTTTAATGTAAAAGATACCATTCTGCTTTTTAACTTTATTGTATTCATGTAAATTGCTATAAAATCCTATTATGCCTGAAGATTTAAGCGATTACAGAAAATCCTACGAATACAGCGAATTAACACGTGCTCAAAGTGAGGCAAACCCCTTTGATCAATTTAAAAAGTGGTTTGAGGAAGTAGAAAATACTGATGGGGTTGATGAGGTAAATGCTATGACTATTTCAACAATAGGTCTGGATGGGTTTCCAAAAAGTCGTGTTGTCCTTTTAAAAAGTTACGATCAGGATGGTTTTTTATTTTACACTAATTACGATAGTGAAAAAGGAAAAGCACTTGCGGCAAATCCTAATATTTGTATTTCCTTTTTTTGGCCAAATCTGGAGCGCCAAGTAATAATAAAAGGTACAGCAGAGCGTGTAAGTGAAGAAACATCTTCGCAATACTTTCAATCGAGACCAGAGGGTAGCAGGCTAGGAGCCTGGGTTTCTCCACAAAGTGAAATTATCCCAAACCGGGAGTTTTTAGAAAAGCGTCAGCAAGAATTTGAAGCAGAATTTAAAGATCAACAAATACCAAAACCACCACACTGGGGAGGTTATCGCGTAATTCCTGTTTCTTTTGAATTTTGGCAAGGAAGACCAAATAGACTACACGACAGATTGTTATATAGTATTTCTCAAACAGGATGGGAATGCAATCGTTTAGCACCATAAACTGAATATATCATGAAAACTATATACCTGGTTAGGCATGCTAAGTCAAGTTGGGAATACAACCTTGAAGATCATCAACGCCCTTTAAGTGATAGAGGTTTACAGGATGCACCGTTAATGGGAGCTCATATTCGTGAAAAAATTGAGTTACCCCAACTTGTAATAAGCAGTGATGCAGTTAGGGCAAAAACGACCGCGTTGCTATATTTAAAAGAGTTAGGCATTCCTGAAGAACAATTAGTGCTCGATCATCGTTTATATGATTTTGGAGGAAGCAAACTGGATAAAGTCATTAAATCATGTGATGATAGTATCGACAGACTTATGATTTTTGGTCATAATAATGCACTTACTTTTTGGGTAAATCGATATGGTGATCAGGAAATTGATAACGTCTCAACTGCTGCATTTACAGCAATTCAATTTAAATCTAAAAGCTGGTCTGACATAAATTATGGTAAAACCATTCTCTATGTAAAGCCCAAGCAACTAAAATAAATGGACAATCGAATAAATATGTCAAATCTAGAAGCAGATGAATCCCGTTACATCAATCGAGAAATTAGTTGGTTGCAATTTAACGCCCGCGTATTACAGGAAGCCGCAGATGAGACTGTACCGCTTATTGAGCGATTAAGATTTGTAGGAATTTTTTCGAATAATCTGGATGAATTTTTTAAAGTACGATATGCAACTGTTAAACGCATTGTAGAAGCTGGTAAAAAAGGCCGAAGAGCGCTTGGTGTTTATGCTGCAGATGAATTGCTGGAGAAAATCACCAAAATTGTGATTAAGCAGCAGGAGGAAAGTCTTAATATTCTTGATGACATTCACCAGCGTTTAAAAGAGGAAGGTATTTATGTTATCAAAGAAAATGAGGTTCACTTTCCGGAACATTCAGAATACATCAAAACATTTTTTACAGAACGTGTAAGTCCGGCATTAGTAACTATCGTATTACGTGATGATCTGGAGTTACCACGTATTCAGGATTTGGAAGCCTATCTCACAATTAAAATGCGTAAGAAAGGTGTACGTAAACCTATTTATGCTTTGGTTGAAATACCAAGTGAGCTAGATCGTTTTGTAGTGCTTCCTCAGGTAGATGGTATAGATTACATCATTTTACTGGATGATTTAATCAGATACAATCTAGATTCTGTCTTCAGTATTTTTGAATACGAAGAAATTTCGGCTCATATGATTAAAATTACCCGTGATGCTGAATTGGATTTAGAATCAGACCTGGGTAAAAGTTTTATTGAAAAGCTTACTAAGAGTGTTAAGGGGCGCGAAGATGCTGAGCCTGTACGTTTTGTTTACGACCAGACTATTGATGATGATACGCTGCAGTTTTTACTTACCAAATTGGGGATTGAGCAGTCAGATAGTATAATTCCTGGGGGGCGTTATCACAACCGTAAAGATTATATGGGCTTCCCAAGCTTAGGGCGAGCAGATTTGCTTTACACTAAGCAAAAGCCTTTGCCTATAAATGGTATAAGTCTAAATGATAGTATGTTTAAGCGTGTAGCAGAGAAAGATTTTCTTCAGTATACACCTTATCACACCTTTGCTTATGTTATTAAATTTCTAAGAGAAGCAGCACTTGACCCTAAAGTTAAAACGATTAAGATTACCATCTATCGTCTTGCTAAACTGAGCCACGTCGCCAGTGCTCTTGTCAATGCGGCAAAAAATGGTAAAGAAGTAACCGTGCAAATTGAATTGCGTGCGCGTTTTGACGAAGAGTCAAATATGCGTTATGCTAAACAGATGCAGGATGAAGGTGTTAAACTGATATTTGGAGTACCGGGTCTAAAAGTTCATAGTAAGGTTTGCGTGATCGAACGACAGGAAGGATCTCGTTTAAAGCGTTATGGCTTTATAAGCACCGGAAACTTTAACGGTATGACCGCACGTATTTATACCGATTATACCTTGTTTACTGCAAACAAACAGATTTTAAAGGATCTGGCTAAACTGTTTAATTTTTTTGACACAAATTATATTGTAAACACCTATCAGCATTTAATTATATCACCCCATTACGCTCGCAATACATTTTATAAACTTATTGATAATGAAATCAAAAAAGTAAAAAATGGAGGCAATGGTTATATTCGATTGAAGCTTAACAGTATGTCTAACTATGCTATCATTGATCGCCTGTACGCGGCGAGTCAGGCAGGTGTTAAAATCGATTTAATCGTTCGTGGGGTATGCTGTCTGATTCCGGGCGTTAAAGGATTAAGTGACAATATTGAATTGATAAGTATTGTCGATAAGTTTCTGGAGCATCCTCGCGTGATGATATTTGGAGAAGAAGGTGACGAGAAAGTCTTTATCTCATCTTCAGACTGGATGACGCGAAATCTGGATAACCGTGTTGAAGTTACCTGTCCTATATATGATGAAGATATTAAACAGGAAATAATTGAGACCTATACCATTTGCTGGAACGATAATGTAAAAGCACGTCAAATAACAGCTGCACAGGATAATGCATATCGTAAAAATGATGAAGTTCCATTAAGATCTCAGTTGGCAACCTACGATTACTATTTAACTAAACTAAGTTAACTTATGTTACAGCTTAAAAAATATGGTGCTATTGATATTGGTTCAAATGCTATTCGCCTTTTAGTAGCAAATGTTATAGAATCAGACGGGAATGAGCCTGTTTTTCGAAAAAATTCTCTTGTGCGCGTGCCCATTCGTCTTGGAGCAGATGTTTTTAAAGAAAAGCGTATTTCTGAAGAAAATATCACAAGAATGGTAGATACAATGGAAGCTTTTAAGTTACTTATGCGTTCACATCGGGTTTCGGAATATAGAGCCTGTGCTACAAGTGCGATGCGTGAAGCAGAAAATGGAGAGGAAGTTGTAAAAATTATAAAGAAAAAAACAGGCGTTACTATCAACATTATCAACGGCAATGATGAAGCTGCTATTATAGCCAATACAGACTTACAATCTCTTATAACCTCAGATCGGTCGTATTTGTATGTTGATGTAGGTGGTGGTAGTACTGAATTTACGTTATACAGTGGGGGTGAGGTTACAGCCTCACGTTCATTTAAGTTAGGAACCGTACGTATCTTGGAGGGTTTGGTAGGCCATACGATTTGGGAAGAGGTTGAAAACTGGATTAAAGAAGTTACCAAAGGACATACAAGAATTGATCTTATTGGTTCTGGAGGTAACATCAATAAGATATTTAAATTGAGTGGTAAAAAAGAAGGAAAGCCACTTACGTATTTTTATATGGTAAGTTTCTATGAATTCCTACAATCCTATACTTACGAAGAACGTGTAATTGAATTGGGGTTAAACCTGGATAGGGCCGATGTAATTATCCCAGCAACAAGGATTTATCTGTCTGCAATGAAGTGGAGTAGGGCTAAGAATATTCACGTCCCAAAGATTGGATTGTCAGACGGCATTATAAAATCGCTCTACAACGATAAAAGGCAGGTTGTTTAGTAAGAAACTAAAATTTATACTAATATTGTTTCGCCCAACTTATTGACTTTCAATAAACTTAAAACTTTAATTATGAAAAGAATTTTACTTGGAATTGCACTTCTTTTTGCCGTTAGTAGCTATGCTCAAAACGTGAGATATGGAGTCAAAGCAGGGCTTAATTTCTCTACGCTGCAAGGAGATGATTTTGAAGATGCATCAGGAAGATATGGTTTTACGGCTGGTTTATTTGCTCAAATCCCATTAAGTGCAAACTTAAAATTTCAGCCTGAGATCCTTTATTCAGGTCAGGGTATTAAGCCAAACTCGATGCCCGGGAGTGTTTATGCTGAGCGTGCCGAATTAGATTACTTACAAATGCCTTTATTATTGAACTTAAACGCGGGGAAAGTTTATTTTCAGTTAGGACCACAAGTTGGTTTAGGTATTTGGAATTCATTTAATAATGAAACTTACAAAAATTACGATATCTCCGGATTAGGTGGAATTGGATATCAGATTATAGATGGTTTATCGCTTGAAGCTCGTTATAGTATGGGATTCTTAGATGTCGTTAATGGATCTCGAGAAGGTAAGAACAGCTATTTCGCTGTTATGGTTGGATACAGATTATAAATTCTTACATTCTAATAAAAAAGGGAGTTGAAAATTTCAGCTCCCTTTTTTATTACAGTATAATCATTTCAACCGTGTATGGTTTGATCCTTACTTAAATCTTTTATTATTTCAGCTTCATAAATAAGTAAGTCATCCCATTTTTTATTTACTTCTGTTTCATCCCCATATTTGCGGGCGAATTTTAAAAACATGGTATAGTGGTTTGCCTCACTTACCATTAAGTTGTGATAAAAGGTACGAAGTTCTGCATCTTCAAGTTCTTTGGATAGCAATCTAAAGCGTTCACAGCTCCGAGCTTCAATAAGGGCTGCATAGAGTAAGCGATGAACTAATTGGGTTGTTCGACTTCCTCCTTTAGGAAAAAACTTGAGCAATTTATTCACATACAAATCCTTTCTGTCCTGTCCTAGCGAATTACCACGAGCTATTATTTTATCGTGTACTAATTTAAAATGACTAATTTCTTCTTTAACCAATGCAATCATCTCCTGCACCAACTCTGTGTATTCTGGGAAGGAAACGATAAGTGAAATTGCCGTAGATGCTGCTTTTTGTTCACAAAAAGCGTGATCAGTAAGAATATCATCGATGTTCATTTCGACGATATTGACCCATCTGGGGTCTGTGGGTAATTTTAGTCCTAACATTAGATATCTAGATCAAAAGTTTTACGTAGCAATTCGAGGTCTGGATTTTTGCCTTTTAATTTTTCGTATTTCTCGCGTGTCGTGTAGGCGTATTTGCGTTCAGCAGTTTCATTTACAGTGATTGCAATATCAATATCATAATTGCGTAAACGACGTTTAAGAAATTCAAGTAGTCCGTGTTGTGCACGCTCCAATTCAACACGCATAGTGTCATTGGGAAATTCCAGATGAATTGTAGTTCCTTCGAGAGTTGGCGTATCTGTTTCTAAATTGGAGGCTAATATTTTTTCACCCTTCTTCTGTAAACGAGCGACATATTCCTTCCAGGTAGCCTGCATTGCAATTTCGGTGAACGGTTCACGTGGTAATTTGCTTGCATCAACTTCTTCCTCAACCTGTTTTTGTAGAATCTCTTTTTTACGTTTGAGACCTTTCAGAGAAAGACCAGAAACTGAATTTCTAGCCATTACAGGCTTTGGTGAAACAGCTATTTCCTCAGTTTTGAAGGAAGGTTTAGGATCAGGTTCAACTGAACTAGCTGGCTCAGCAATGGTATATGCAGTTGGTTGTATACTCGATTTTGGAGTTGCTTCAGGCTTTTTTGCCGCAGCATTTTTAAAGTAACTCGCCGGGATTATGAAATCAGAGGCTTTTTTTTTTCTCCATCAAAAGTGATAGAGGCCAATTGCATTAAGCAAAGTTCAACCAGTAATCTCGGATTGCGACTTGTTCGGTATTTTAAATCGCATTCATTTGCCTTGTCAAGAGCTTGCATTAAGAATGATCCACTTGTTTTTTCGGCTTGCTCCTTATATTTTCTTTGGGTCCCTTCACCTACTTCAAGAAGAGGTATTGTTGCAGCATTTTTACAAACCATCAAGTCTCTAAAATGAGAAGCCAGACCGGCTATAAAATGATGCCCGTCAAAGCCGCGAGACAATATCTCATTGAAATTAAGCAACAACTGCGGGATATTGTTTTCGAGCAACAGATCTGTTATTTCAAAATAGGTGTCGTAATCGAGAACATTTAAATTCTCGGTAACTGCAGTTCGAGTAAGATTATCACCGCAAAAACTTACAACTCTATCAAAGGTAGAAAGTGCATCACGTAAAGCTCCATCTGCCTTTTGCGCAATAATATGTAAAGCTTCTTCTTCTGCGGTAATATTTTCCTGTTTTGCAATATCTATCAAATGTTCCCGAATATCTTTAACCGTAATTCGCTTAAAGTCGAATATTTGGCAACGTGATAAAATGGTAGGGATAATCTTATGCTTTTCAGTAGTTGCAAGAATAAATATGGCGTGCTTAGGCGGCTCTTCAAGAGTTTTCAGAAAGGCATTAAATGCTGCCGATGACAACATATGTACCTCATCAATAATATATACTTTGTATTTGCCAACCTGAGGGGCAATACGTACCTGATCTATCAGGTTACGAATATCGTCTACCGAGTTATTTGATGCAGCATCGAGCTCAAAAATATTGAACGCGTAATCTTCATTTTCATCAATCACTTCATCTGCTTCCTGATTGATCTTTTTAGCCAGAATTCGAGCGCAAGTCGTTTTACCTACACCCCGAGGCCCGGTAAATAATAGAGCCTGAGCAAGATGATTATTTTTAATAGCATTCTCAAGTGTGTTGGTAATAGCCTGCTGGCCTACCACGTCCTTGAACGTAGCTGGTCTATATTTACGGGCTGATACAATAAACTGTTCCACTAATGCTATTTTATTTAAGCGCTTTTAATAAAATTGGCTTATTGGCAAATATAATTATACCCCAGGCAAAATGAATGGCTAATCTTTATTTTTCCAAAAGTCTTATCAACAATCCTTCTGGAAAGACAAAGTAGAATAAGGATGTATTCTTAAATAAACTGTATTTTTGCCGTAAGCAGACCGCCTTATCGCTTTAGATCTTTTTGAGATTTTAAGGAGGAAAGTCCGGACACCACAGGGATGCATAGCGGCTAACGGCCGTCGGGCTTAATTTAAGTCAAGGACCAGTGCAACAGAAAGAATGTACAGATAATGCTGTAGTGAAACCAGGTAAACTCTATGCGGTGCAATGTCATGTATACCGGCAATTAAGTGTTCCCGCACGATGCCGGAGGGTAGGCAGATAGAGCTTTTGAGTAATCAAAAGTCAAGATAAATGATAAGGTATTACTTAGGTAAGAACAGAATCCGGCTTATAGGTCTGCTTTTTATTTTACTCGACTAACGAATTGGCCCATTTTACAGCATCCTGTAGATTTGAGAATAATTCAACCTTCTTAGACATGAAATTTTTCTCAAATAAAGCCGTTTTCTTTTTGGACTCTGTAGCAGTTACTAAAGCTACACCTATCATATTTTCCTGACTTATACAATTGAGGTAATCAATAGGATTTACATTATAGTCTGCTTTCCGATTTGAGATATACACATAGTTCTGGCCGTCACTATATACTTCTTCCAATAATAAGAGAACTTCCATAAACAGTTCTTTAGTTACATAGGCTCCTTCATTAATTTCAGAGATTACATAATGATCGTAAAAACTAAGTTCACAAAAACTAAGTTTAAATTTTCGTGCTTCTGTATTCATAGGAACCTACTAATTTTAATACTATAATTGGAAAAAGCTAAAAGAGCATCCTCCATATTTACGGGTTTCTATAAAATTACGAATATTCTGTAAATCAGTGTGTTTACTATGTTCAATTATTAATGTGCCTCCTTCGCTCAACAGGTTATTATCAAAAACTGAGTCTATAATAGCTGTGAATTGGCTGTCATCAAAATCATAAGGAGGATCGGCGAAAATAATATCGTATGAATTGTTCTCACGTCCCAAAAACGAGTAAACATCAGACTTATAAGTCGTGATAGGCATTTCTAGTTTAGTAGCGGTCTCGTTAATAAAGTGAATACATCCTGCATGAGCATCTACTGCAGTAATGTCCTGAACCCCTCTTGAAGCAAATTCATAACTTACATTTCCGGTTCCAGAAAAAAGATCAAGAACTTTTAGAGGGCTAAATTGATAACGATTTCTGAGAATATTGAATAAAGATTCCTTAGCCATATCTGTAGTAGGCCTTACCGGTAATTTCTTGGGAGCAACTAGTCTTCTTCCTTTATGAATTCCGCTAATGATTCTCATAATTTATAAATATTGCAAATAGGTATGATCTAATTCTGGATTAGTAGATTGTGCCAATGCCGTGCTAACATTTCTTATATAATCGTAGATAAGCCTGTATATTTCGTCATTTTCTGTCACCTGACCATAAAGCAGTATAGGATTAACTTCTGGGTCTAGTTGTAATTGCTCATAGCAGTACAAAATGTAATACACACAATCTGCCGCATTCTGATAATTGAAACGATTATTTAGTAACAGACTATTATTTTTCTTCACAAGGACTGAAATTGAAGTTTCAGCTAAATGAACATGAACTTCTTTTACATCTTCAACCTGCGATTTCTTTTCTAAAATAGATTTTAAAAAAACTGTTTGACTATGGAAAAAACTGAAAGTGCCAAAATGATCAAAGAAGAAATTATTAATGTTAGAATAGGGGATGTAAACATTAATAAGGCTGGCGAACTCGAGTTCATCAAATACTGTAAAATCAGTCTTTAAAATTTTAGTATTGAATTTTAGATAATCAGCCAGATTGTTTTGATCGAAGAGTGCTTCAGGAACAAGTGTAAAGAGTTCATTATCGTAAATAACTTCAACCTCTTTAAATGCATTATTAAGAATAGGAAGTTCGCTGAAAACATCTTTTATCTTACTCAGCGCCTGTTCCGGAGCGTGGGTATGATCAAAGTGAAACGAATTAGCCTCTATAACCTCAGAATTCGAATCATTTTTGATATAAAAAGAAAATCCATCCAAGCTAACTTGGATGGATAGTTTATGATTTTCAGGAGATCGGAAGAGCACACGTCTGAACTCCAGTCACCTTGATCAATCTCGTATGCCGTCTTCTGCTTGAAAATGGGGGGGGGGGGGGGG
>CAXPQP010000019.1:0-15426 GCA_964219495.1 Leeuwenhoekiella sp.
GCCTTTTTGAATTTTTTCTTCATCGCCCGTAAAATAGCAAAATGCGCTAAACTAAAGCTTCAAGCTTCCGTTTAATGCGGATTAAATTCGGTTTGTTCTGAGATAATTTCCAATTCGGTTTTAAAGAACAGGACTTTATCTCCATATTTTCCGGCTTCGCCGTCCAGACGGTTTACGTCTTCCTTGTAAAAGCGAGCCAGGGCATCTTTACTTTTTGCCGTGTATTGAATAGAATAGCTTTGACCACCCATTTCTTCTTCAACCAGAACTTTAGTCATCAGAGCTTTGATGAATTTTCCGGTAGCAAGCATTTCGGGGATGTGTTCATTGCGTATCCAGTACAGCCAGTCGCTGTGTACACTGTCATCTACATTAACGGTGACGTTGTAAATTATCATAGGGTTTTGTTTGATTTTTTTAGTTTATAGCATCGCCGCGCAACCTGCGGTATTTTTGCTGGGCATCGACATAGAAGATGCTGTCAGCAAAATTAAAGATGATCTGTTCGTAATGCTGTTTGGCCTCTTCGGGCAAATTTAATGGTCCTGAAAATAGATTTGCAAGCCGGTAATGTGCGTCATCTGCGAGAATATCGCTGCCATGATTTTCAATAATTACAGCGTAGTTTGTTGCCGCTTTTTGATAGTCTTTGCGATTTTCAAATAGTATTGCCTGAGCCAGAAGTGCTTCGTCTTCAATTTTCTCTCCTGCAAATTCATTTAATACACGGTTGTAAATGTCTATAGCATCCTGTTCCCGATTTTGATAGCTGCGCAAATCGGCCAAAGCATAGGTTTTTAGAGCACTTTGTGTTGAGTCTTTTGTATTTACGGTATTGTCTGTTATCAATAAGTATAGATCCTGAGCGTCGTTTGCGATAAGTTGTTCAGCCGAAGATTTAAGCACCTTGAGTTGGGTTTTTGCCCATTCAAAATCGCCTTTGTAGTAACTCGTCTTTGCTACTTTAAAACGAGCCTCTTGAGCAATTACATTGTCCTTAAGCTTTTTTTGAATTTGAGAATAGTAGATTAATGCCGCATTAAAGCGCTCTTCAAGCACGAGAATATCTGCAAGTTCCATTTTAATTCGAGCTTCCTGGAAGTTATTAAGCGGGAGTTTGAGCGCTTCTTCCAATAGATGAGTCGCCTCTTCTTTTTTCGCAAAGCGAAAGGCTAAAAAATGTGCGTAATCTGCCTGAATACTTAAGGTTTGAGCCGATTTACCATACTTTTCAAGCAGAGCGATATAATCGGTATTTAAATCTGGAAGCTGCTCGTCTGTTGCCGATTTGATCTTGAGTTGCAGGTATTTTTGCTGTGCAAACAGGCGTTGCTCATCGTCTAAAGTTTCGCTTATTAAATAATCAAGAATTTCCAGTGCGAGACTGTCTTCTCCGTTTTGTTCGGCTACAATGGCAAGAGTTGAGATTCCGCTGAAAATACCACCGCGTTTTGCAATCGCTTTCTCCTGAATAAACGCCTTGTCGTATTCTTTTTGTTGAATAAATAACCAACTCAGCATGCGGTTAAATAGCAGATCTGGATTTTCCTGCATTCGGGTAAGCAAGACTTTGCGCAATGTTTGATTTGCCACATTATCCTTATCATCGGTAATAAAACGGCTGATGCTGTTTTGAGCATAAGTTTCATAACGCTCATCACGTATGATGAGTTTAATGTAAGTATTAAACATCTCTGTAAAGTTGCCCAGCTCACCGTAAAGCGGTGCCAGCAATGGGTCAAAATTATAGGCGGGGTTTACTTCCTGAGCGGTTTGATAGGATTTTATAGCTTGCTCGAGCAAATTATACTTTTGAAAGGTACGTGCGACACCGTTTGCATATCCCGGATTCTCAGCAATACCTGCGATTGCTTTATTGTACAGGCCTTCAGCACGTGCGTCATCTCCCTGTAGTTGATAATTATAGCCTAACTCGACTTCAAATACAGGTTTATTAGCCGTGTTTTTGATTGCCAGCAGCAAGAGGCTGTCAACTTTTTGATAAGCTTCTGTTTGTTGATAGGCTGCAACCAGGCCGGTAATGTAATCGGGTGTTTGAGGAGCTTGTTTAAGAAGGCTTTCGTACACGGCAATTGCTTTGTTATAATCGCCCTGCTCCATATAATTGCGTGCCAACAGATCGTTCTGGGCAAATGCCAAAACACCTGTAAGTAAGAAAATCGAAAGGATAAAATTACGCAACACGCTTATAAGATTTTAAGATAACCTCGAATTGTCTGTCTGCCATTAGCACTTTGAAAAGCCGAACCTGCTTCGGTTTATTACCCCAAAGTCAAAATAACTTCAGCAGCAATTAACCGGCTTTTTAAAGATACTAAAGTAGTGTCAAACACACCCTAACCAAACGTTCTACTTAAAGAAAACGTACGCGATTAGTCTATTTTATCAAAACCGCAATACGGTACTAAGACCTCAGGAATTTTGATACCGTCTTCGGTCTGGTAATTTTCTAAAATACCTGCGAGAACACGAGGTAATGCCAAAGCGCTTCCATTGAGTGTATGCGCCAGTTGCTTATTGCCTTCTTTGTCTTTATAACGCAGTTTCAGTCGATTTGCCTGAAAGGTTTTGAAGTTAGACACACTACTGATTTCGAGCCAGCGATCCTGGGCTGTTGAGAATACTTCAAAATCGTAAGTAAGGGTAGAGGTGAAGCCCAAATCGCCTCCACATAATCTCAAAATACGATAAGGCAATTTAAGTTCGTCAAGAATACCTTTTACGTGTTCAACCATTCCTTCAAGAGCGGCGTCGCTGTCTTCTGCGCGTTCGATACGCACGATTTCTACTTTGTCAAACTGATGTAAACGGTTCAATCCGCGTACGTGAGCTCCGTACGAACCGGCCTCTCTACGGAAACATGGCGTGTAACCGGTACAGGTGATAGGCAGGTCTTTCTCTTCCAGCAACTCATCACGGAACATATTGGTCACCGGTACTTCGGCAGTTGGAATTAAATACAGATCGTCAATACCTACATGGTACATTTGACCTTCTTTATCGGGTAACTGGCCGGTACCAAAACCTGAAGCTTCGTTTACCAAATGAGGAACCTGATATTCAGCATATCCTGCAGCTGTATTTTTATCTAGAAAATAGTTGATCAAAGCGCGTTGAAGACGAGCTCCCTTATTTTTATAAACCGGAAATCCAGCACCGGTAATCTTGTTACCCAGCTCAAAATCGATGATGTCGTATTTCTTAGCCAGTTCCCAGTGGGGAAGGCTGCCTTCAGCCAAAACGGGAATGTCTCCTTTTTTAAAGACCTCTTCGTTGTCTGCATCGCTTTTTCCTGCCGGTACACTGTCTTGAGGTATGTTTGGGATGGTATACAGCAATTCGTCAAGGGCTGCGATGGTTGAAAGAAGTGTTTCCTGAAGTGTTTTAGAATCTTCTTTCAGTTTACCAGTGCGCTCCTTAAGCAAGTTTGCTTTTTGAGCTTCACCATTTTTAAACAGCATGCCAATTTCTTTAGAAAGCTTGTTGCTTTCTGCAAGTGTGTTGTCTAGCGAAGCCTGGGTGCTACGGCGTTTTTCGTCAAGTTCAAGAACCTGATCAAAAATTGCGGAAGCCTCAAAATTACGCTTGGTAAGTGCTTGAATATAGGCTTCTTTGTTTTCACGAATGTCGTTAACGTGTAGCATGGCTTAAATTTTAGACGGCAAAAATACGGAATTGGGTTTGAAAAGCACCTTTAAAAGAAGATGTACACATCTAAATAAGTAAAGCTTTAATCGAGAACCTGCTCTTCAGCCTCTCGCTTACTCAAATCAGGAGAAGGCATCAGCCAGTCGTTGTGCCAAAAATAATCCCATTTGGCAGCAGCCATATCCACGTCTGGATTGATAAGGGTATAGTAAGGACGGTGGTTGACACTTACTTTGCAATCTACATAAATGGCGACATCGGTGCCTTTAGCAGCATAATCTTTTTTGACACGCTGGCAAAACTGCCAGATACAATCGGGTTTGGCGCTTACACTGCGCAGTTCTTTACGAGAAAGCCAGTCATGATGGTTAAACGGGAGTTCAAAACCGGTAGCTTTATCGACTACTTTAAAATGAATTCTTCCGCTTTTAGAGCGCAGCATCATGCGCCAGCTAAGGCGATGGCCTTCTTCAGTCCAGAGTACATTGTCCTGTATAAACCAATGGCGCAGGGGTAAAGCGATTTGGACTATAAAATACAGACCAAATACGACCAGAATGGGTTTGTAATTTTTAGGTCTGATGATTTCACCGGCATCGTAAAAGGTTTTTTTGGGCAGAAAAATGCGCTGTAAGGTTTCTGCCGGAAAGAAAAACAGTGTAAATGCCAGTGACAAATACGGAAATATCCCAATGTGGAAAATAAACGAGTTGAACAGTTGAAAGAAAATCGAAATGAAAAATGCAATTTTTCGGGTGCGTTTCCAAAGCAAAGCCGGAATGATAAACATATCAAAGAAACTCCCAAAGTAGGCGATACACCAATGCACCCATTTTTGCTGAAGCATTTCGCCCACCAGCCAATAATCATCTTTAGATTGCATCAGCTGACCCGCAACGCTGGCATCAAGCCAGTCGGGGTATAGTTTGGCAACTGAAGCATAGGTATAAACAATCCACAACTGGGCGATGATGACGATATATACCCAACGCGGCATATAATGGCGTTTAATTTGTGGGTTTTGTTTCGTATCAATAGAAAAATAGCGATGTGCGGGGAAGCAGGCCATAATACCTAAAAGCAACATCAGCAGGTAATAGTGGTTGTTGTAGGAGGATTTTTGCAACAGGTAAACGCAAGTCCACATCACTCCGTAGGCGAGGACGCTAAATCGGTATTTGTAGCCTAGCATTACGAGAATACCAAAAATTCCCATTACAGCATAATAGTAGTTTAACCACTCGCTTGGGATAGCTTGTAAAAAATCAAAACCTATAAAATTGAAGGTGAAATCGGGTTCTGCAAGCGTAGAATTTACCCACCCTGTTGCGATGGCGCCCCAGGCTTCACAGGTAATCAAAAAGCCAAAGATGACCCTAAACACGACCAGCGCGCTGTTGTCAACCTGTTTATAGAGCCATTGATTAAGCATGCAGTTTTGCTATATAATTACGGGAAAAGGTTTCATCTTCTTTCATTGCAGCAATTAGCTCATCAACTCCGTTGAATTTCTTCTCATCCCTGATTCGTGTAAGCAAGGTGACTTCAAGATGCTGCTCGTATAGGTCTTTATCAAAGTCAAAAAAGTACGTTTCAATTGTAAGATCGCTGCCGCCAACGGTAGGATTGGTGCCTATACTCATCATCCCGTAAACTTTAGCTCCGTCAATAAGTGATTCAACAACATAAACTCCTTTTGCAGGAATGATTTTATAGTCTTCTGTAAGTTTGAGATTTGCTGTAGGATAATTAAAAGTGCGTCCCAGACCTTTGCCTCGGGATACGGTGCCGCTTAGCATAAATGGATAACCCAGATATTCATTGGCACGATCCAGATCTCCTTCAAGCAGCGCCTTGCGTATTTTGGTCGAACTCACCGCTACATCGTCTACATCCTGCTTGGAAATTTCTTCCACCTCAAAATTATACTGTTGACCAAAAGCTCGAAGATCTTCAATATTGGCATTTCGGTTGCGTCCAAAACGATGATCGTAGCCTATGATTACTTTGCGGGCTTTGAGTTGATCTACCAGAATATCCTTTACAAATTCTTCGGCAGTAAGCCGTGAAAAATCCTGAGTAAACGGGTGAATAACCAGATGATCGAGCCCAGTTGCTTCGAGCAGTGCGATGCGCTCATCTATAGTGTTGATGAGTTTAATTTGCGTGTCTTTTTGCAACACCATTCGTGGGTGTGGAAAGAAGGTAAGGGCTACAGACTCGAGATCGTTTGCGGTTGCGCTAGATAGCAATCGTGTGATGATCTTGCGGTGTCCCAGGTGCACGCCGTCAAAAGTTCCAATCGTCACAACGGTACCCTTAGTGCCGTTAAATGTATGTGCAGAAGTATGTTGTTTCAATCTATTTGCCGTTATACGCGTTCATCGTATTTGTAATCCCCGAAGCTATAAAACTTTCTATAACCTTGCACGAGATATCAAGCCTTTCGGGCATGTCTTTTTCTTCTTCATTGTCCCACTCGCCGAGCACAAAATCAACTTGTTTGCCTTTGCTAAAACGATCGCCTATTCCAAACCGAAAGCGGTTGTAATTTGAAGTAAGCAGCTGGTTTTGAATATCTTTTAAGCCGTTATGACCGCCATCGCTACCTTTAGTTTTTACGCGAATGGTACCAAAATCGAGATTGAGGTCGTCTGTGATGATGAGGATATTCTCAAGGCTGATTTTCTCTTTTTGCATCCAGTATTTTACAGCCTTGCCACTCAGATTCATATAGGTATTGGGCTTAAGTAAAATAACGGTTTTACCACGCACTTTAAGGTTGGCAATGTCTCCGAGCTTTTCGGTTGTCCAGCTTTCTTCTTTTTCTGCTGCATAAGCATCAAGAATTTTAAAGCCGATGTTGTGGCGGGTATTGTGATATTTGGGGCCTATGTTGCCCAATCCCACTATGAGGAATTTTTTCATGGGGTCTATGTTCTCTTGTTTTGTGCCGAAAATTTTTCCAAAAAATGAAATCATACAGTCAAAAGGGTATGAGTAGTTTTCAGTTAATTTTTGTGTGCCCGCGTCACGCCCGAAACATTATGAAAGCTGACGAGGTTATTTGGCACCGCACAAAGTTAACATTTTGAATCGTAGCCGGTCTTAATGAAATTAGAAATCTAAACCTTGAAGTTTAAAGATGCGTAAGGGATAGGAGCGTAAAGCCCACAGTCCCGACAGATCGGGACGAGGACTTGAAGCGTATAGCCCGACCCTTTGTGGTCACGCCAAGAATAAATAAAGGCATAAAAAAAGAGGCTGCCATCTGGCAACCTCTTTAGATTGTAAAGGGAAATAGGGTCTACTCTTCAGCTTTTGCTTCTTCAGTAGCTTCTCCTTCTGCAGCAGCAATTTCACCTTCTGCTCCTTCTTCCTCATCATCTTCAAGGTCTTCAACCATGTTACGAGAAGTACGTACCTGACATACGATTGTATCTTCAGGGTGCATGTATTTCCAAGGTCCTTTTTCGATTTGAGAGATAGAACGCTTGTCACCAATTTTAAGATCGGTGATGTTAACTGTAACAAAATCTGGAAGATCTTTTGGAAGCGCCTTAACACGTAGTGTACGGTAAGTTTTACGCAATACACCCCCGTTACGAACCCCACGAGAGTTACCTTCGTAGTGTACCGGTACGGTCATAGCTACTTCTTTACCTTCAAAGATTTGATAGAAATCGATGTGAAGTATGCGATCTGTTACCGGGTGAAATTGGATGTCCTGAAGGATCGCCATATAGGTGTTTCCGTCAAATTCCAAAGTCGCGGTATGCGCATCTGGAGTGTAAACCAAATCTTTAAACGCAATTTCTGGTGCGCTAAAGTGCACTGGCTCATCCCCTCCGTAAAGTACGCAAGGAACCTCTCCAGCATTACGTAGGGCTTTAGTTGCCTTTTTGCCCACGCTTTCTCTTTTAGATCCTGTGATCGTGATTGACTTCATTTAAATATATATTAAGTATTAATAAATTACATTAAGAATTTTGACGCGATAGAAGTGTTGCTGTGTACCCGGTGCATCACATCTGCAAATAAGTCTGCGCAACTTAAAATGCGCACTTTACTGCTCTCTTGTTTTGCAGGAATACTGTCTGTAACAATAAGTTCCTGAAGATTACTTTTTTCCAGACGCTCATAAGCATTACCGCTTAATAGAGCATGCGTACAGATAGCTCTTACGCTCAATGCACCGCGCTCCATCATAAGGTCTGCAGCTTTAGTCAAGGTGCCTGCCGTATCTACCATATCATCTGCTAGAATCACATTGCGTCCTTTTACATCCCCAATAAGTTCCATATGACTTATTACGTTTGCTTTCTCGCGTTGTTTATAACAGATAACAACATCGCAATCTAAAGCTTTAGAATAGGCATAAGCTCGTTTAGAACCACCCATATCTGGTGAAGCGATTGTTAAGTTTGGTAAATTAAGAGACTCTAGATAAGGTAAGAATACTGTTGAAGCAAATAAGTGATCAACAGGACGCTCAAAGAATCCCTGAATCTGATCTGCGTGCAAGTCCATCGTAATAATGCGTGTTGCACCGGCAGTCTCTAGTAAATTAGCAACCAATTTTGCAGCAATAGGAACACGAGGTTTGTCTTTACGATCCTGACGTGCCCAACCAAAATAAGGTAAAACAGCTGTAATATGTCGTGCGGAAGCGCGCTTTGCAGCATCTAACATCAGTAACATTTCCATCAGGTTTTCACTACTTGGCATAGTAGAGCCAATGATGAAAACACGTGATCCACGAACCGATTCTTCAAAAGAAGGTTGAAACTCGCCGTCACTATAGGTAGATGTGATTATTTTGCCCAGCGGTTGACCGTAAGCCTTGGCTATTTTTTCGGCCAAATCCCGGCTTTGTGTGCACGGAAAAATTTTTGCTTCAGGCATTGATACTGACATGGTTATCTTATGTTTAGCGTTGCTCAATTTATAAGAGGGTGCAAAAGTATAAATTAAATTGGCTTTCAGAGATTTATTTGACGTCTTTTTTGCTTGGAGGAATAGATTTTTTAGTATTTTTGCCCTCCAATTGCCTCGGTGGCGGAATTGGTAGACGCGCTGGATTCAAAACCCAGTTCTTACGAGTGTGGGTTCGATTCCCACCCGGGGTACAAAGCTCAACAGAAATGTTGGGCTTTTTTTATTGGTGCTGCTAATGAATTGATACTCTAATATCTTGAATTAAGTATGAATGCTTAACTCCTTTTCAAAATTATACAAATGTTAATACGGATTCTTGGCTAAATTATTTAGTTTAAGAAATAAGATAAGAAACCATGAGCAGAGGATTTGTAAAAGAAGACGATCAGGAAGAAGCACCTATAATACCACCAAGAGCTGCATTACCACCCGGTGAAACAAATTATGTTACAGCCACTGGATTGCGAGCTTTAAAACTTGAAGAGGAATACTTGCTTAAAGAAATATCGGAAGTTGATGAAGCAGATGAACGCGAACGTCGTAGAACTCTTGCCGTTTTAAATGGGAAACTTAATTTGCTTAAGGAGCGACTGGCTAGTGCGCGGTTGATTAAGAAAGTAGATACTGATGAAGTTCGATTTGGAGCAGAAGTGACTTATAAAATTGAAGGAAACCCCAGGCCAGTAACACTTCAAATCGTAGGTGTTGATGAGGCTGATGTTAAGCAACAAAAAATTGCCTTTACCGCACCCATCGCAAAAGCACTTATTGGGAAAAAAATAAGCGAGGAAGGAGTTTTAAAGCTTGGGAAGGAGTCTAAAAAATTTGTGGTAACTGGTATTTCTTACAACCACAATACTAATTGATTTTTAATTTTTCAATTAGCTTCAGTAAGCGGTGACAGATCTATATATCGGTAATTAAGCGTTCCCAGATGTTCGATTTCCAGACTACCCGATTTTATAGCCGACCAGTCACAGGTTTCTTCAAAACTTTCAGAGTCAAAATGCTTGAAAAGTTGTTCTGAAATAATGATGTATTCATCAATGGGAATATCATTTTTAAGCATTCGATGTGCAGTGATCACATCTTCACCCATCAGCTTTATTCTATTGCCAATAGGAACACCAGCAATTTCTTCTCCATAGTGTAAAATGATCTTGAGGCCTAAAATAGATGGGATGGTTTCGGCGTCTTTTTCCTGCTTATGCTCTTCGTATAGTTTGTTGATTCGCTTATAAAAATCAGTATAGAATGTTTTGCATTGGTTGATAAGAACCGTAAGCGTTGGTAAGGTTCCATTTCTGTAAAACAAAACTGCATCACCTTCAATTTCAGATACCTGAAAATCTATTTCGTTAGAATAGATGATTTCATTTAACAATGCCGGAATAACCTGTGCGGTAAGTTCAAAATTGGCTTCACGCATAAACTGCGTAAAGCCGCTAATGTCTGGAATACAAATAAGTGTTGGCTCAGCTTTCATAGCCTAAAGGTCTAGTATTTAAAGCCAGGCCGCTTTCACTTTAGTAATAGATTAACTTACAAAAGGAGAAAATGTTTAGAAGAATCTAGGTGTGATCATACGATCGTATTCCTTGAATAATTCAAAACGTAAGAACACTTCATAAGTACCGTCATTATAAGTAGCATTACCCAAATCTGTCGTTTCCCGGTCATAGGCAAAACCTACAAGTAGTCCTTCATTTATCTGAAAGCCCACGAGGCCACTTAATGCAGCACTCCATCTATACGATGCACCAAGCGTTAGTTTATCATAAAGTAAGAAGTTGGCATTAATGTCAACTGCCAATGGAGCACCGGCAACCATCTTAACCAGTGTGGCTGGCTTAAATTTAAGATTGCTGTTTAGGTCAAAAACATAACCTGCAAGACCATAATAGTGAATGCGTTCTTCAGCAATAAATGATGATGCACCTTGAGAACCACTCCTGTCATAATGATCGGTTTGTAATAATTGAGGAGCAGAAAGACCTCCATAAAATTTAGAGCCGTGATAAAAAATACCAACGCCCACGTTGGGAGAGAGTTTATTATCAATATTTATTAAAAATGGATCGTTTGTGTTGAATGGGTTTGTTCTTGAAAAATCAACATCCAAAATGTTTAAGGAACCTTTCAACCCAAAACTCAATTTACCTTCAAGCCCCGTATCTATAGTGTAGCTAAAATCGGTACTGAAAAAAGTTTCACGTGCTGGTCCCAATGCATCGTTTACAATACTGAAACCAAGGCCTACTTTTCCTAAACCTATAGGGCTATGCACTGAAAGATTCTGAGTACGAGGTGCGCCATCAAGTCCCACCCACTGACTGCGGTGAAGCAGCAGTATACTGGTAACTCCCCGGTTACCTGCATATGCGGGGTTAATAACCAAAGGGTTATACATATACTGTGTGTATTGAGGATCTTGCTGGGCCATTCCAAGAGAACAGCTCAGCAAGAACACCACTAATAAACTTATTTTACTCAAACTCAATTTCATATTCTAAAGATTTAGGTTGGGCATTTATTCCCTAATCTACATTTAATTATTGATGTACAGATATCCAGCTTTCTGGCGTGTATTTCCACTTTGTGTTACATAGTCAAGCACGTAGTAGTACGTTCCTGTCGGAAGCATTTCGCCATTATCGATTACCACTCTACCATTAGAGAAACCTCTAAATGCCTCTGCACCTGGTTGACCGTAACCTTTCTGACTAAATACTTCTACACCCCATCTGTTAAAGATTCTCAGTGTATTATCTGGGAAGCGTCTAATACCTCCAATTACCAATTGATCATTGAGACCATCACCGTTAGGAGTAATCACATTATAGATGAATACATCTTCTATAGACAACACTAAACGTGTTGGGTCATCTGGATTACCATCACCGTTTGGATCATCGTTTGTAGCATTTGTAGGATCATCAGAGATATCTGCAACTTCTGTATCTAACACAGTTGTACCTGTAACATAGGCTATATTGTCTACATATCCTGTTCTGAGGTCATTAAGGGTTATATCATATTCAGCATAGAATGTATTTGAATTTGATTCACCGGGAGCCAGACTAATTGGTCCGCCAATAACACTTACCAGATCATCAGTTATTGTGATGTTATTGATTGTTGTATTACCGGTATTGCTAACGATAAATGTATATCTGATTACATCACCAAGATCAGGAATATTACTTCCATTAGCGTCAATATACTCTGCTAATTTCAATAATTCGATGCGAGCATCTTCGTAAATAAGATATACCGTAGGATCTTCATAATCTCCATCCAGATCAATATCTAAATTGAGAGGTTCATTAGGATCATCAGAGAAGTCATCTACGATATTTCCGTTAGCATCTGTTCCTGAAGCAAGAGCAATATTTACTACTTCACCAACTAGTACATCATCATTAGTGATGGTGTAGCGTGCGCTGAATGTAGTTGTATCTGATTCACCTGGCGCCAGACTAATTGGTCCGCCATTAACACTAACTAAGTCATCGGTTATTAGAATATCACTAACTGTAATATCTCCGTTGTTAGTCAGGGTAAAGTTGTAAATCAGTGTGTCACCGCCATCAATCACAGTGTTACCATTGGTGTCTTCGTAGGATACTAATTTCAGTAAATCTAGATTAGAATTTCCATTAAGTTGAGTTACGGTGGCATCATTATCTCTGCCCGTGTCATCTAAAGGATTTCCACTATCTGAAAGATCTGTAATTGTGTTTCCATCTGAATCTACACCTGTTACCGTTGCTGTATTGATTACACTTCCAAAGTCTATATCAGCTTGTGTAATGTTATAGTCAAATGTAACTGAAGCGCTATCCCCAGGAGCCAAACTTGATGGAGCCACTTCCAGATTTGTGATACCAAGCATAGCATCAGAAATAGTTAGATTGTTGACTGTATAACTACCTGTATTGTTGATTGTAAAGGTGTAGCTTATAATATCACCAACATTAACTCTCGAATTTGCTTCAGTATCTACATAAACTCCATTTTTAATGAGTTCGAGACTTGCTTCTTGAACCACCACAGTTACCTGAGCACTATCACAGTTACCTGGGTTAAGTGTTTCACAGATGCTGTAAGAAACGGTATAGGTACCTGCCGGAGTATTAGCCGGAACAATCAGGTTACCATTAGCATTGATTGCCACACCATTGAGACCACCGTTGTTTACGATATAGATATCCGCATCATCAACCGGATTACCATCTAAGGTATCGTTGAGTGTCACATCACCTGCAATACCACCATCAATACCATTTATTGGATTGGTACTGAAGTCGTCGTTATTCGCCACGATAGTACCAGCTGCTACAGTTATAGTTACTGAAGCCGTCTGACAATTACCTGGGTTTAAGTTCTCACAAACTGAGTAAGTGAAGGTATAAGTACCTGCCGGAGTATTAGCTGGTACGATGATGTCGCCATTATCGTTCACTGCCAGTCCGCTCAGACCACCATTGTCAGCTAGAGACACATTCACATCCGCCGGATCGATTGGGCTTCCATTAAGTTGATCATTAGCCAATACATTACCAGGGATTCCTCCGTTCTCTCCATTTATTGGTACGCCGCTGAAGTCATCATTAGTAAGTATAATATTTGCAGGACCTACCAGGATCGTTGCACTTGTAGTTGCACAATTACCAGGATTCAAGTTTTCACAAATAGAATACGTGATCACATAGCTACCTTCAGGTGTAAGCGGTGGCACGATAATGCTTCCGTCATTATTCAATTCAACACCATTTAGTCCACCAGAACTTATCAGGTTGATATCAATATCATCGTCATTTATTGCAAGACCGTTTAGTAGATCATTTAACGTAACATCGCCAGCTATTCCACCGGTTTGGCCATTTACAGGAGTTGCTGTAAAGTCATCAATTGTAGCTGTAATTGTAGGAGCTGCAATACGAATAAGCACCGTCGTGCTCGCACAATTAGTAGGATTAAGAACTTCACAGATTCTATATTCCAGCGTGTAATCTCCCGCAGGAACTCCAGAAGGAATATTGATCGTTCCATCATTGTTCAATGTTACACCACTTATTCCACCTGAATTGAGCAACTTAACTGATACATCTGCCGGAGTAAATGGATTACCGTCAATTAAATCATTATTTAGCACGCTAGCCGTTAGACCTCCATCAAAACTATTGATAGGTGTGCCTGTAAAGTCATCAAGCGTAGCAGTAATTGTAGGTGCTGTAATCACAATAGTTACAGTTGCACTATCGCATTGACCTGGGTTTAGTGAATCACAAATTTGGTAAATAACGCTATAGGTTCCTGCTGCAATATCTGCAGGTACAGTTATCGTTCCATCCCCGTTTAGAACCAGTCCGGTAATGCCTCCATTATCAACAAGACTCAAAATAACATCACCTGGACCTACCGGGTTTGAGTTAATAAGATCGTTAGTCAACACGGTTGGAAGGTTTCCACCTTGATTACCATTAATTGGGCTACCGCTAAAGTCGTCATTATTAGCATTTACATCACCTGCCGCCACAGTCACCAGGGCATCAGCCGTATCACAATTAGCAGGATTTAGTGCATCACATATTTGGTAATTTACCGTATAAGTCCCCGCAGGAGTTCCTGCCGGAATTTCTAAAATACCATTTGCATTGATGCTCACACCTGTAATTCCACCATCATTTAAGACTGAAATACTTACCGTAGCAGCATCTGCTATTTCCGTATTTACTGTGTCATTGCTCAATACATTTCCTGCAGAACCACCATCTAATCCGTTAATAGCGGTAGCAGTAAAGTCATTATTAACAGCTGTGATTGTTGGAGCACCGATTGTTAAAATAACCTGTGCTATATCACAATTTGAACTGTTCAGTGTTTCACAAATTTGATAAGTGATAGTATAGGTTCCTGCCGGAGTTCCTGCCGGAATTTCTAAAGTGCCATCACTTAGAATGTCAAGATTTGTAATTCCATCATTGTCAATTATCGACGGAGTCACTTTAGTATTAGCAAATGAGTTGGCATTTAAAGTGTCATTTCCGTAAACGGAAGCAGTAGTACCACCATCAAATCCATCAACTGAAGTAGAACTGAAATCATCATTATTTGCCACGATGATCGCAGATCCTACCACAACAGTAATTGGAGCCGAACCACAATTTCCTGGGTTTAGGTTTTCACAAATTGTATAAACAATGGTATAACTACCTGCAGGGGTATTAGGCGGAATGATCAGATTACCATCGGCATCGATACTTGCGCCTGCAAGACCGCCATCATCTGAGATGAATATATCATCATCATCAACAGGATTACCATTGAAGGTATCATTAGCCGTTACATCACCAGCGATTCCACCAGTTAATCCATTTACAGGAGTTGCACTGAAATCATCTGGAACTGCACCGATGGTCGCCGGATTTACCACAACATTCGCAGTAGCTGTCTGACAATTACCTGGGTTTAAGTTTTCACAGATGGTATAGTCAATAGCATAGGTTCCTGCCGGAGTACCTGCTGGAATGATCAATGTTCCGTCATTATCAACGGTTACACCTGATAGGCCACCGTCATTAGCGATAGAGATAGTAATATCTCCATCACTAACCGGAGCACCGTTAAGGGTGTCATTAGTAGTAACATCACCAGCTATTCCACCGGTTTGTCCGGAGATTGGAGTAGCACTAAAGTCATCTGCAGTAGCCACAAGTGTTGCCGGACTTACCACCACAGTAGCCGTAGCGGTTTGACAGTTACCTGGATTTAAGTTTTCACAGATGGTATAGTCAACGGAATAGGTTCCTGCCG
>CAXPQP010000020.1:0-46283 GCA_964219495.1 Leeuwenhoekiella sp.
TAATACTGACTACAAATAAAGTTTCTTTTCTTTTGCCTTGATGCAAAAGAACCAAAAGATCAAGGCTCACAAGACGATATCTAAATTTATCGTTCGCTTCGCTGCATGCGCTTAACTCGTCCGCTATTGCGTCCTCAAACAGAACCGCCTGCGACGCTACACTCACTTCAAATTTCACGATATCTTCTTGTAGGCCGTTTTACCTCATCCCCAGCCCTTCTCCTACAGGAGAAGGGAGCTTATAATTAATAGATATTTAAATCTATGACTAGATTCTTATTCTTTAGCCTTCTTTTTCTTCAGTATAGCAAGAAGTTACCACATGTTCGTGCGCGATTGTATCGCGTACTTAATTTTCTACTACTTGCGAGTGTCACACTGAGCGCAGTCGAAGTGTCGTGATTTAGGTAAAATTTTAAAATTGGCGAAAGAATGTAATTCACGCCTCATCCCCAGCCCTTCTCCTGCAGGAGAAGGGAGTTCGTAGTTTTTTTGGTATAAAAATCTAGGACTAGAATCTTATTCTTTAGACTTCTTTTTCTTCAGTATAGCAAGAAAATCAAACCTTACTTCAGGCCCTCTAAATAAGCTCTAAAATCATCTGTATCATAATCAGCCATTCCCATATGACTGAGCGCGAGTCTTCCGCGACCATCGATCACGATGGTGGTGGGCAGACTGCCGGTGTTGTACATTTCGGGTAAGTCGTAGGCTACACGGTAAATGGGGAAATCATAGCCTTTTTTAGCTTTAAAAGCTTTGGCTTTTTCAAAATCGGTATCAAAAGATACGAGTACAAAATTCACACGGTCTTTTTTATCGGCATAGAGTTCGGCAATACCCGGCATTTCAGCAATACAGGGCGGGCACCAGGTCGCCCAGAAATTGATGAAATACGGCTGTTGCGGCATATCGCTGAGGTTGACGAGTTCGCCTGCCTCATTAAAAAACTCCACATCCAGATCGGCAGCATCACCAATTGCAACTTCGGGCGTGTTTTTGCCTTTAACCACTGCTTTGTTGGTGGTTTCTTCAGGCAGTTCTTTAAGACTGGGATTAAACAGACCCGTTTTGAGCATCCCACGTTGTACGGTTGCCATAATGGGTTTATGCAATCCGGTTAGGTATAGCACCAGAAAGGCTGCAAAAAGTAAGAGGTACTTGAGACTGCTTTTTTGATGGGGTTTCATAGGTTTTCGTTTTCTGAAGAGGCAGCCGGTTTTTGATAAAATGCATCGGGCTTCGCCTGCTTGTCGAGACTTCTGGCTTCAAAATTAACCGTTCTGCGGGCTTCGGTGATTTTACCTTCTTCACTGCCATACCAGGTGATGGATTGTGGTAGTAAAATGTCTTCTACCGCAGACCAATTATCGTAGGCAATATAGTTTACCTGAGTACTTTTTTCGGCAGCGCCAAAAGTAGCCGTATAGCCCAGCCAGCGCATTTGGTAAGTTTCAGCATCATAGTATAAGAAATACTCATCGTTTGAAGACGCTCCGGTTTGTGGCTCAAAACTGATTTTAATACCGGGATAGGTGGTACCGTTTACCTCAAGAGCTTCAGTTTCTTCATAGATAATTCCGGAATCGGCCAATACAAAAGGCATAGCATAGAAGTAGAACATCAGGTTGTGGTAAAAATCAGGGTTGCCCTTATAGCTGTTTTCCGGGTCGTGTAACCATACCGTTGTACCGTCAAAACCCAGGGTAGCACTGCCGCGTTCAACCTTGTCTTTACGGGTGTGCAGATCAATGGTTTGTACTTCATTTACCCCTGCGCCGGGCATTGTAAAACTCAGGGTTTGATAGGTGTCCCATACATCCAGTCCGCCGTGAGCTTCAAGTACTTTTTCAAAATTCTCGGGGTATGTTATTTCAGCTTCTGCTGTGGCAGTATCTTCCGTTTTGGTATTGGGTTTACAGGCCATTATCAGGCTTAGAGCTAATAGGAGTATGTATTTCATCGTTTGGTTGTTTGGGTTTTTTAGTCTCTGCTTTGGTTAATTCATTACAAGATACAGGTTTCACCTCATCCCCCCGCCCTTCTCCTGCAGGAGAAGGGAGCCGATATTTTGTTGATTTGAAATGAAAGAACTAAGAATTTTATTCTTTAGCTTTCTTTTTCTACAGTATAGCGAGAAGGTCCAAAATAAGCTTGAAAAATACCATTTCAATTAGTATTTCTGTTCTTTTGTCTTGATACAAAAGAACCAAAAGATCAAGGCTTATTTTTCCATCTTTGAAAACTACGCAACGCCTTATCGTGCGGATGGCGAACCGCTGCGCTAGGCCATCCTCCACTGCCCACCACTGCGGCTTTTGCTTGTTTTACTACAGATGTAAAAAGTAGGCCGTTTCTAAAACAGGAACTAAGAATTTTATTCTTTAGTCTTCCCTCACCTGTTTGTGCGCGATTGTATCGCGTACTTAATTTTCTACTACTTGCGAGTGTCACACTGAGCGCAGTCAAAGTGTCGTGATTTAGGGCTTATTTTATAATTGGAGAAAGAATGTAACTCACGCCTCATCTCCAACCCTTCTCCTACAGGAGAAGGGAGTTTGATTTAAGCTTATCTCGAGATTAAATACCTAAGAAAAGAAAGGATATAACTCTTTCAAAGAAAAAACCTGAACCTGACTAAAGTCATAAAATACCCTAATGCATCCCGCTACTTTTACCTCATAATTTAATCACTTAAATTTTTCAGGTATGACAACTTTTTCAAAACTACAGTACGACTTTACCCATAACATTATCGGTTATTCAGCAATCGGGATTATTCTAAGCACCTGTCTGGGTTCTGCAGCGGTGATGACCACGTTAATGCACGGCCACAACCTCTTACAAATGTTCTTTGTGATGCTTAGCGTGGTGTCTTGCAGTATGCACAATGCATCAATCCTCACTGTTCAAAAACCGGAACTCATCTTCAAACTTTTGATTTTAAGTACAGTGTTGAATGTGCTAATCATCGTGGGAGGACTCGCGATTTAACCGAAAACCCCAGTCAATTATTGAAAATTATGGGCTTCCGGGAATCGCTGGTTTCCGGAAGTTTTAATCGTTTAAGCTATGATAGATACGTCTTTAGTCACCAAGTATAATGTGCCGGGGCCGCGGTATACCAGTTATCCTACAGTGCCGTATTGGGATCGAGATTCCTTTAGCCTTGCCGGGTGGAAAGAAAGCCTGAAGCAGAGTTTTAAAGAGCACAATAAAACCGAAGGCATAAGTCTGTACATACACCTCCCGTTTTGTGAGTCGATGTGTACGTTTTGCGGGTGTACCAAGCGTATTACTAAAAATCACAGTGTGGAAGCGCCCTATATCCACGCATTATTAAAAGAACTTGCCCTGTACCGTGAGTTACTAGGGGAACGACCTGTAGTACAACAGGTGCATTTAGGTGGGGGCACCCCCACCTTTTTTTCAGAACACAATCTAAAAAGTCTGATCAATGGGATTTTTAAGATTGCAGACTGTGCCGATTCTTGTGAGATGAGTTTTGAAGGGCATCCTAATAATACCACGCTTGAGCATCTGCAAACCCTTTCAGCATTGGGTTTTAAACGCGTATGTTATGGCGTGCAGGATTATAATGAGACGGTGCAAAAAGCCATCAACCGCATTCAGCCCTTTGAGCATGTACAGCGCGCTACCGAGATGGCGTATCGTGCGGGATACACTTCAGTAGGACATGACATCATCTACGGTTTGCCATTTCAGACTTTAGATCACGTGAAAAATACCATTGAAAAAACCATTCAGTTATTTCCAGACCGAATTGCTTTTTACAGCTACGCACACGTGCCCTGGATAAAAGGTAACGGTCAGCGGGGTTATGATGAAGCCAACTTGCCAAATGCCGAAGAAAAACGCGAACAGTACGAGACCGGGAAACGCCTGCTACTGGAAGCCGGGTATGTAGAAATCGGGATGGATCATTTTGCCTTGACGACAGACGATTTGTATTTCGCAGAGCAGGAAGGACGTCTGCATCGTAATTTTATGGGCTATAATGCCTCTAAAACCCGGGTGATGCTGGGGCTTGGCGTTTCGGCAATCAGTGACAGCTGGTATAGCTTTGCACAAAATGTAAAAGGTCTTGATGAATACTATCACCTGCTTGAAAACAATATGCTTCCCGTCTATCGCGGACATCTGTTAACCGAAGAAGATCTGGTCATACGCCAACACATTCTCAACCTCATGTGCCATTTTGAAACCCGCTGGGATAAACCCGAACTCTGTTTTGATGGTCTTGCTGAAACCCTGATCAGACTGGGAGAGCTGGAGGCAGATGGCCTGATTGAGTTTATGCTGAATGGACTCAGAGTAACCACAAAAGGCAAAGCCTTTGTACGCAACATTTGCCTGGCATTCGACCTCCGGTTACAACGCAACAAACCTGAAACCAAACTCTTTTCAATGACCATTTAGGGTTCCTAAATTCAATTTGTGGTGAACCTGTCTGGATTGCTGATGTTTTCAGCTTTTTGGGCAGGTTTTTTTTGGCATTGCCGAAAAGGTTTTTAGAAGAAAACGTGAATTAGGTATGCACGCGATACAATCGCGCGCGAACGGTTTAAAAGTAGGCCGGTATACCTCATCCCCAGCCCTTCTCCTGCAGGAGAAGGGAGTTTATTTTTTGTGGAAAAGAATGAAAGAATATGAATTTTATTCTTTAGCCTTTTTTTTCTTTTGGTTCTTTTCTTTGGGCAGGCAAAGAAAAGAAAGGAATAGTCATTAGGTCCGCTGATTGCCCATATCGACGATAGGAGATCACGAACAGCTTGAATATGATAGCACTTCATTTGGTATTTCTGTTCTTTTGTCTTGATACAAAAGAACCAAAAGATCAAGGCTTACAAGACGATATCTAAATTTATCGTTCGCTTCGCTGCATGCGCTTAACTCGTCCGCTATCGCGGCCTCAAACAGCACCGCCTGCGACGCTGCGCTCACTTCAAATTTTACGAGATCTTCTTGTAGGCCGTTTCACCTCATCCCCCCGCCCTTCTCCTACAGGAGAAGGGAGCTTGTAATTTGAATCTATGAAATATTGGAACTAAGAATATCATTCTTTAGCCCTCTTTTTCTTCAGTATAGCGAGAAGTTCCCGTTAAAAATTTTTGAAGCCTTGGAGAAAATTTAGGGAGCTTATTGCGGTTTTGCCTGATAAGGCAAAAATACCTAAGAAATGTGCCTTGTGCAGGACATTATAAAGGAACTGAATTATTAAAGGCACATTCAATCTGACCAAATTATTACAATAAACAATTCAGATTAAAAAGTGTCTTTTCTTTTGGTGAGCCTGTCCTGAGCGCAGTCGAAGGGTTTCTTTGGAGAAGCAAAGAAAATGAACAGGTCATTCTATAGGAACTTGATTAATAAAACCGAGGTATGAGGTTACGAGCTGCAGAACCAATAAACAACAGCGAGCTAAAGAAAATGAATAAACACAATCTAAAGTAAGAACCATTCAATTTAAAGTTTGTCACATCGAGCGCAGTCGAGATGCAGTCAAGAAATGTCACTTCGAGCACCGGGAGAGGTCTGAAACCAAGAGCGATATTTTGCGAAGTCATAGGTTAAAAGAAAAACAAGTGCTGTATGCACGCGATGCAATCGCGCGCGAACAGAGGTACTATTGAAAATCAAAGTTCAAATTTATAAACCAGTAGAGTTGAACTCACTTCTTCCCGAAGCTTAGGAGGAGAAGGTATGGGATGAGGTGCAACCTCAATGACAACTATGCCTTGCTTCAACCTGAGCTACAGCAACTTTATCAGAAGGTGAGATGTAGGGAATATCTAGCCCCAGTCCTCGTAAAATGAACAGGCTTCCCATAAGGATTACAAATACAGGGATGAGTTTTACGAGTTGGTTTTTAGCTTTACCTTTTAAGAAATTACCCAGATAAATCGCAGACGTCATCAGCGGTATCGTACCTGCACCAAAGAGTATCATATAAAGGCTTCCTTTAAAAGCTCCGCCGGTTCCCAAGGCTCCGAACACTGCCATATAAACAAGACCACAGGGGAGAAGTCCGTTTAATAAGCCCATCGTAAAGAAGGCGCTTTTGCGTTTGTTTTTAAGTTGTAATCCCAGAGCCGACTTGAGTTTGCCCACCAGCTTATAGGCAGGTTTGGAGAGGTTGTAGCGGCTAAAAATGCGTCCGGGCAATACTACCGTAAGGATCATCAAGACACCTACGGCAATAGAGAGTTGTTGTTGTAATCCAAAGAGGTTAAGGCGTTCACCCACCGCACCAAAAAGAAAGCCGATAAGCGCATAGGTAAGTAAGCGACCGCTGTGATAACTTAGAATCTGAAGAAATTTTCTGAGCTTGTTGGTACGATCTACCGGCATTAAAAATGCGATAGGACCACACATACCCACGCAGTGCAAACTACCCAAAAGGCCAAAAAGTAATGCCGTGATAATCATAATCAATAGGTTATTTCATCCTCAAAGCGGTAGTTTTTACCCTCGTATTCCCAGGTGATGGTAATGTTCCAGCGACCGCCCACAAGGCGTTCGTCAGGTATGAGCAAATTAGAAGTCGACAGGCGCAGGGGCATGTCAAAATCAAGTTGCCTCGCAGACGGTCTATACAGGAACACCTTACCGCTAATGGCTTTGGGATTGATATTTTTTGGAAATTCAATGAGGTAGCCCGCATCGGTTTTATGTGCAGTTACTGGTGTTTTTAGCTTGCTGCTGTTTTCAGAAGCATCTATTGCAGCCTGCAAATTCATCTCGTGTTTGTAATAGTCTTCTATAACCAGATCGTGGCTGTACTTTTGATCGGTAGTCATGGTGAATACGAAATAGAGTATAAAGCTCATAAAAGCCAGCATACCGATTACGAGTCCGGTTCCCCAATTGAATTTCATAGTGGTGTTTTTTTATAGTTATTGCTAAAGTGTTAACAGAAAGACTAAGCGTATTTTTTAGCTAGTTCGGCCTGACTCAAGGCTTTCTTTTTCTGCTCTTCCTTCAGCAGACGTACTCTGCAATGCTGGTTTTGACCTGGATTTCCATTTTTGCAGCTTACGCAGCAGTTGTGTTTGTGTGTTGTTTCCATAGTTGTGTTATTTATAGCTTCGGGGCCCCAGAAAGACGGTGCTTGCAGTTTCGATACGCTGCTCGCCGCTGTAAATCCCCAGTCTTAATTTCTGTTTTTCGCCTTCGAGTTCGTGATTACTGATTTCAATAAAAAGCGTGCCTTCTGCCAATCCCTGTGCCGGCACACGAAGTGTTTCCTGTGAAACCACATGGATTGTTCCGCTATGCGATAGCAGTTCAAAATGAATATTCTCAATTTCTTTAGTGGTTTTATTGATAAGCTTAAAGGTGTACACATTGCTGATGATGTCATCTGCTTTATGCTCGTACAACTGTCCCGGCAGGCGCAATACATTTGCCTCCACATCATTGCGCAAGAACAACATTCCGCTTAAAACACCAATGAGAATAACCAATACCGCTGTATAACCCTTAAGACGGGGAGTGAATTGAAACTTTGCCTTTTTTGCAATATTTTCTTCACTGGCATAGCGAATCAAATCTTTGGGCAGGTTTACCGCTTCCATCATCTGGTTACAGGCGTCAATACAGGCAGTACAATTCACACACTCAAGTTGGGTGCCGTTGCGAATGTCGATACCCGTAGGGCATACATTTACGCATTGATAGCAATCGATACAATCGCCCTTGCCTGTAGTGGCGCGATCTTCGTTCTTTTTAAATTTGGCCCTGCCGGCTTCTTTCTCACCGCGCTTATAATCATAGGCCACCACAATCGATTTGGTATCAAGTAAAACGCCCTGCAACCTGCCGTAGGGACACACGATGATACATACCTGCTCGCGAAACCACGCAAAAACAAAGTAAAACACTGCCGTAAAAATGAGCAGTGAGATGAGGGTGCTCACGTGGTTTGCCGGACCATCGGTGATGTACTGCATCAACCGATCGCTACCTATGACATAGGCTAGAAATACATTGGCTATCAAAAACGAAATCACAAAAAAGACCGACCATTTAAGAACACGCTTGCGTATTTTCTCGGCATTCCAGGGCATGGCATCGAGGCGTATTTGTTTGCCACGATCTCCTTCGATCCAGTATTCAATTCTGCGGAAGACCATTTCCATAAAAATGGTCTGGGGGCAAATCCACCCGCAAAAGATTCGGCCAAAAGCAACCGTAAAGAGCACCACAAACACCACCCCGATGATCATCATCATCACAAAGAGGTGAAAATCCTGCGGCCAGAATGGGAAACCAAAAATATTGAACCTACGCTCCAGCACATTAAACATTAAAAACTGGTTGCCGTTGATGTGAATAAACGGAGCGCTAAACAAAAAGATCAGCAGGGCATAGCTCACCAGTTTGCGGTACTCGTAGAGTTTCCCCACCGGTTTTTTAGGATACACCCACGCGCGTTTGCCCGCCTCGTTGATGGTACCTATACTGTCCCTAAAATGTTCCTGATCCTGAGAGGCCATGATTTAGTTTTCGTTTGTGATTACTGCTCCGGTCACCGATTCCTGTTCTAGTATGACTTCGATCCCGGTAGAGTCCTGTTGTACCTCGACGTCTTCAACCGGTGCATTTTCATCAATCCATATTTCGCCTTCCGGTTCTTTGGCATCTGCGGGATTGGTGCCGTGCAGACTCAATACGTAGCTGGCCACCTGTGCAATTTCGCTGGGTTTTAAGTCGGTTTTCCAGGAGATCATCCCTTTCCCGGCACGTCCACCTTCGGCAATGGTGTGAAATACATTTTTGATTCCGCCTCCCAAAATCCAATAGTCATCGGTGAGGTTGGGGCCAATTCCTCCTGCACCACCGGCTTTATGGCAGGCAATACAATTGCCGGTAAAAATGGCTTCCCCGGCTTTGATATCTTCGGCATCGGTAAGCAGTTCGACTGTATTGGCATCAACCAGATCTTTGGCGGTCTTTTTATATTCTTCCAGATCCAGTTTTGCCTGTGCCACGGCAGCATCATACTCGTCAATCTGCGTGTAGTCATTCAGCACTTCAAAGCGAATGAGGTAGATGGCTGCAAATAAAATCGTAGCATAAAAGCCATATACCCACCAGGGTGGTAAGCGGTTGTCGAGCTCTTTGATACCGTCGTAATTGTGGTCAAGAATAATCTCTTCTTCCTCTTCAATTGCTTTTGCGCGCGTAAGTTTGGCATAGATACTTTTGAACCGGGATGCCATACGTCTTTTTTTAGCTTCGACTTCAGCCAGATACTGTTCCTGCGCTTCGGGCTTCAGGGTTTTAAAGAGGATGGCGCGTAAGCTTTCCACACAAATCTCAAAAGCGATATACATAAATACCAGCACGGCATAAATGGCCCACAGCCAGTTTTGAGTGGTAAATACCGAAGCTTCATCCTCAGGCGTGCCTACGTAGTTGAGAAACAGGTAAGCAAAACATGCAAATGCCAGAATGCGTACTAATGATGCGATACTTCTCATAAGGATTGGTTTTTAGGATCTTCAAGCGGAAGTGAGCTTACTTCCTGTAAATACTGCTTCTTCGCGGTGATTACCCAGGCAAAAAGGGCAACAAAAAACACAAAGAAGATGAGCAGGGAGATGATGGGGTAAATCGCTACCCCGTCTATATGTTCCAGATTTTGTTTAACAAATTTGAGCATGGTTATTCGGTTTTTGCGGTTGAATTTTCGGCACCGGTTTTAATCTTGATATCGGTTCCCAGGCGTTGCAGATAGGCGATAAGGGCAACAATCTCGCGGTTGCGCATCTCTACGAAATCCTCTCCGTTTTTAGCGGCAGCTGCTTTATCACTTTCGTAAGTCTTTGCAAAGTCGGGATCGGCATACAGGTTTTTTTCGATTTGTTCGCCCTGTTCGCTCATCCACTGTTGTGCGCGTTCAATATCTTCAACCGTGTAGGGAACACCCAGTTGCTGCATAGCTTTCATCTTGTCTTCGGTCTTCGACTTGTCGAGTGCGCTGCGTATCAACCAACTGTAAGACGGCATAATCGAACCGGCTGAGGTACTCTGCGGGTCATACATATGGTTGAGGTGCCAGTTATCTGAATACTTTCCGCCTACGCGAAATAAATCGGGTCCCGTGCGCTTACTTCCCCAGAGGAAAGGATGGTCATAAACATATTCGCCCGACTTGGAGTACTCGCCATAGCGCTCTACCTCACTGCGGAAGGGTCTGATCATCTGCGAATGGCAGCCCACACAGCCTTCGCGGATGTAGAGGTCACGCCCTTCCAGTTCGAGCGGGGTATAAGGTTTTACCGTAGAAATCACGGGTACATAATCATCAACAATCAATGACGGAATGATCTGCACCATACCACCTATTAAAATGGCGATGGTAGCAAAAATGGTGAGTTTAACCGGGCGACGCTCCAGCCAGGTGTGGTAGCCTTCTTTGGCGGTGCGTTTGCTGGTTACCGGAGTAAGTGGTGCGGCCTCGGCTAGTTCGTCTGTTACCTTGCTTCCGCTTTTTACAGTCTTAACTATGTTATACAACATCACCAATGCCCCTACGATATAAAGCGATCCACCTATGGCGCGCATCCAGTACATCGGGATGATTTCTGTTAAGGTTTCCAGAAAGTTTCCGTAGGTAAGGGTTCCGTCAGGATTGAATTGTTTCCACATAGAAGCCTGTACAAAACCGGCTACATACATAGGCAGTGCATACATTATGATCCCCAGAGTGCCAATCCAGAAGTGCACATTTGCCAGTCTGGTTGACCACAATTGCGTTTTAAATAGCCTGGGCACCAACCAATACACCATTCCAAAAGTCAGGAAGCCATTCCACGCTAAAGCACCTACGTGTACATGAGCGATGATCCAGTCGCTGAAGTGTGCAATGGCATTTACATTTTTAAGTGAAAGCATTGGTCCTTCAAAAGTGGCCATCCCGTAGCCGGTGATCGCAACTACCATAAATTTCAAAACAGGATCTACGCGCACTTTATCCCAGGCACCACGTAGGGTTAGCAAACCGTTGATCATCCCACCCCAGGAAGGCGCGATCAACATCACTGAAAAGGCTACTCCCAGGTTTTGAGCCCAGCCGGGTAAAGCGGTGTATAACAAGTGGTGGGGTCCTGCCCAGATATAAATGAAAATAAGCGACCAAAAGTGTACGATTGATAAGCGGTACGAATAAATAGGACGGTTAGCGGCTTTTGGAACGAAATAATACATCAAACCTAAAAAGGGAGTGGTCAGGAAAAATGCCACCGCGTTGTGCCCGTACCACCATTGTACCAGCGCATCCTGTACCCCGGCATAAACCGAATAGGATTTCAAAGCACCTACAGGCAACTCGATGCTGTTTACAATATGAAGCACTGCCACCGTTACAAAGGTGCCCAGATAGAACCAAATCGCTACGTACAGGTGACGCTGTCTGCGCTTAAAAATTGTACCAATGAGGTTGGCTCCAAAAGCAACCCAAACCAGGGCAATCATTATATCTATAGGCCACTCGAGCTCGGCATATTCCTTAGAGGTTGTGTAGCCCAGCGGCAGGGTGATGGCCGCGGCTACAATAATCGCCTGCCATCCCCAAAAGTTAAAGTTGCTAAGCCAGTCTTTCCACATACGGGCTTTAAGCAGGCGTTGGGAAGAGTAATAGACCCCGGCAAAAATGGCATTCCCTACAAAGGCAAAGATTACCGCGTTGGTGTGCAAGGGGCGCAGTCGGCCAAAACTCAGCCAGGAAATCCCGTTTGTGACATTGGGAAATAAAAACATAAAGGCCAGGAGCAGGCCTACACTCATCCCGATGAGTCCCCAAAACAGGGTGGCGATGATAAATTTTCTTACGATTTTGTTGTCGTAATAGAACTGTTCTTTTTGCATAATTACTTCGATTTGCGATCTGAAAAATTGGTAATAGATTGTTGGTTTTTTTCTGCGGAAGACTGCTGTGCTTTTACGAGTTCGTCTTCAAACAGCATACGTACCGAAGGGGTATAGGTGTCATCATATTGCCCCTTGCGTACCGAGAAAATAAAGGCCGCGAAGAAGATTAACGCCACTACCACGCTTATCGCGAGAAGCATATAAATGATACTCATACCTACCTGATTTATACTGTAAAATTACCGGTGTGTGTTTGCTTAAAAGATGACATAAATCAGCTTTTGGAAATTGCTTCAGTTTTTTCTTGTTGTTTCAGTTTGCTTCCGTAGAAATAAGAGCTAAGCGTGGTAAACACCACAATGCTGATGGAGCTTAAGGGCATTAAAATAGCTGCATAAACGGGTTTAAGATTTCCGCTTATAGCAAAAGCCAGTCCCAGCATGTTGTATAAAAGGGAGAAGGCAAAACTCCATTTGATGATGTTTTTTCCCTGTTTTGCCAACTTTATAAATGCTGGGAGTTTCTCAAATCTAGAAGCGTCTAAAATCCCATCGCAAGCTGGTGAAAACACGTTTACATTTTCTGAAATGGCGATACCCACATCGCTTTGTGCCAAAGCCCCACTGTCGTTAAGACCGTCGCCTACCATCAATACTTTTTTGCCTTTTTGCTGTAGCTTTTTGATAAAACTGAGTTTGTCTTCGGGCTTTTGATTGAAATGCATCTCGACCGGAACTTCTACCAGCCGGCTTAATTTGCGCTGCTCGCTGTTGTTATCGCCAGAAAGAATGATGAGTTGGGTGCTTTTAGAGAGCTCTTTAAACACCGGCTTCAGCGTACTTCTATATTTACTTTGAAAGGTATAATACCCCCTGTAACCATTATGGGTTGCAATATGCACGCTGGTTGCCCCGTCGTTTGTGGGGCTCGTTTCGGCAGCAGATTTATTGACAAAAGCATAAGAGCCAATGCGTACCTGCTCGTTGTGATGAGAGCCACAAATACCCAGACCGGGTTGTTCTTCAAAATCATCTAAAACCTGTATTTCATAATCCTGAAGCAACGCATAAAGACTACGACTCAACGGATGGTTTGAAGCCCTGAGCGTGCTGGTAAGTAAAGATTCTTCCTGCTCAGTAAGACTTGCTCCTGTGTAGCTTATGGCTTCTTTGGATGCGCTGGTGAGCGTCCCTGTTTTATCAAACACAATTGTATCTATAGCCGCCAACTGTTCTAAAACTCCGGCATCTTTTAAATAGAGTTTGTGTCTGCCTGTAATGCGCAGGAGATTGCCCAGTGTAAATGGAGCTGAAAGAGCCAGCGCGCAGGGGCAGGCAACGATAAGGATCGCTGTAAATACATTCAGGATTTTGGAGGGATCGATAACCCACCAGGCTAGCGATGCAGTAAGAGCGATTGCCAATACTCCAATTGTAAAATGCCTGCTGATTTGGGAAGTGAGCGAGTCGGTCTCATTTTTAGCAGTTTTCTGAAAAACCTCATTACTCCACAACTGAGTGAGGTAACTTTGCTCCACAGCTTTGGTCACGCGCAATTCGATAAGACCTCCTTGTTGTCTTCCGCCCGCAAATACCGTATCTCCTGTAGTTTTACTAATAGGCTCGGCCTCACCGGTCACAAAACTGTAATCAATGAGTCCGGCGCCAGACAGGAGAACTCCATCCACCGGAATGAGTTCGCCATTGCGAATTAAAATTCGATCCTGCGGTTTGATTTTATAAACCGGGATTTGGGTTTCGCGCGTAGGGTTTAGAAGGCTTCCGTCACCTTCTAGTTGTGTTACTGCAATGGGGAAATAGGATTTGTAATCGCGCTCAAAGCTGAGGTAGGCATAGGTTTTTTGCTGAAAAAACTTTCCGAGTAAAAGAAAGAAAACCAATCCCGCCAGGCTGTCGAAAAATCCGGTTCCGGTATTGGAGATTATTTCGTAGCAGGAACGTACAAAGAGGACAAGAATTCCCAGAGCGATGGGCACGTCTATATTCAGCAAACGGGAACGTAGTGATTTAAAGGCCGAAGTAAAATAATCCTGTGCAGAATAGACCACGACCGGGATGGCAAAGATTAACATCAGTGCCCGGAATACCAGTTTGTAGCGATCGAGCCAAAATTCTTTAACCTCAAAATATTCGGGGAAGGAGAGAAACATAATATTACCAAAAGCAAAACCAGCAATTCCCAACTTGTATATAAGAGACCGATCTGTGTCCTTTACATCTTTATCAAAATCGTCGAGAGAAATCACGGGCTCATATCCCAGCATACATAGGAGTTCCACAACTTCTCTCAGGCTTATTTCGCTTGCGTTAAAGGTGATGCGTATGCTTTTCTCAGGAAAATTGACCTGTGTGTTCTTGATTGCCGGGCGCAATTTGCTCAGGTTTTCAAGCACCCAAATGCACGAACTGCAATGAATGGAGGGGATGGTTAGCGATACGATCTGCGTATGTTGCTCATCAAATTCCAGCAGTTTTGACTTGATCTCGGGGTTGTCGAGATAGGCATAAGCGCCATTAAAATTCTTAGGTGTACTCCCCGGATTTTGATCGAGCTCGTAGTAATAGGTTAGCTCATTTGCTTCCAGAATATCATAAACCGTCTTGCAGCCATTACAGCAAAATGACTTGCTGTGATAGACTATAGGTCGCTCCCCACAGGCGTCGCCACAGTGATAACATCGTTCCATTATTTTCTAATTTGCTCAAATACCTAATACAAAGGACTTAAAGTGGTGGCAGGGAAAAGATGACTTTTGTCAGTTGGCCATATTTTTTTAAAGATTTCTGTGCTGTTAGGTTAAAAACCTCTTTTTTTTAGAAGAAGTCTTCCCTAATTTTGAGCCTATGAGCCCACACCACGAATCCCGTTGCGAGAATTGCATCATTAGAGAGCTGAATGCGCTCAGGTCCCTCAAAAAAGAGGAGTTGAAAGCCATTTCAGACTCCAAGGTGAGCCGTACGATTAAAAAGGGGGAATCTATTTTTAAGGAGGGCGAAAAGCTGAATGGCGTTTTTTGCGTGCGTGATGGGGTGTCTAAGCTGTCTAAGCTTAGCGAAAACGGGAAAGATCAGATTGTAAAAATCGCTTCAAAAGGAGAAGTAATGGGACAACGCTCGCTTATTGCGGAAGAAGCCGCTAATTTAAGTGCGGTGGCCTTAAACGATATGCAACTCTGTTTTATTCCGAAAGAAAATTTCACCGAAAGCCTCTCTAAAAATCCAGAGTTTATTCAGGCGCTATTGAAGAATATGGCTCACGAACTCAAACTGGCCGATGATGTCATCGTCAATATGGCGCAGAAAACCGTAAACCAACGGGTCGCTGGAATTTTACTGTACCTCGACACCCATTTTGGCACCGATGAAGATGGTTATCTAAGTCTGGTGCTGTCGCGAAATGATATTGCAGACGTGGTAGGCACCGCCACCGAATTGTGCATACGTACACTCACCAAATTTAAAAAGGAAGGCCTTATCGAAACCGAAGGCAAGCGCATCAAAATAAGTGATCGCGATGCCTTAGACCAATTGTGGGAAGGGGTATAACAGATTTTCCGTCTATTCCAAATAGTTCCCGATTCCTAATAAAATTTTTCTGCTGAATTCGTAGTTCTGTTTTCAAGGCTATGAGTCTTGTATAATCTGAATGCCAATGCTGGTATAATACTACTTTTCTATCGTGGTATTAGGTAATAACTATTCCGTTCAGGAGCATTATTCTTCAATTATTTACCAAAAAAATAAGCGTATAAAAAACATTTAAGTGATGGCTCGTTGAGCTTTGATTTACAGGTGAATGCACAATTTTCTGGAGCCTCTTTGTAGCTGCAAAAGCGTAACTAGCGGGGAATTCCACGAACTTCTTTACTCTATTTTTATTTGGATTTAATCTAAATAAGTATAAATTTGTCCGCTCATAACCTAACGATGAAGCAACAACTAACCTGTTTTTTTCTACTTTTTTGCTTTGCGGCAAGTGCGCAATTTAACCTTAGCGGTGTGGTAAAAGATGCCAATGGCTATCTGGTGCCTCAGGCGCAGATTAAGCTCAGCGGTTCGGGGATTTCAAAGGAAACCCAAACCAATGATGCAGCTGTTTACAGCTTCTGGGATTTGCCATCGGGCACGTATAACCTTGAGATTCTAAGCGGGGATTTTATTGGTTTTGATCAGGTTGTTGTTAAAAATGCTAACCTACGGCATGATATAAAGCTGAATAATGATAGCGATTATGAGCTTGACGAAATAGCAATACGTGCAGAGTCGATTAAAACCCAAATGGAGAAAAAGGGGTTTGCCGTAAATGTAATAAACACTGAAGAAGCAGGACGACGCAACATCCAGACTAACGAATTGCTAAACACTACGGTTGGGGTTAAAATTCGTCAAAATGGTGGTTTGGGTTCAGATGTACAATATAGCCTTAACGGCTTATCGGGGAGTGCCGTGCGTATTTTTATTGATGGGATACCCATTACCACTTTTGGGTCTTCATTCAACTTAAATAGTATACCGCCTTCAATGATTCAGCGAATTGAGGTTTTTAAGGGTGTGGTACCCGGTTATCTTGCCGATGATGCTTTGGGAGGGGCCATAAATATTGTGCTAGATAAATCTGCAGGAACTAATCTGAATGCTTCAGTATCGTACGGTTCGTTTAATACCCTACAGGCTAATGTAAACGCACTTTACCGTTTTGATGAATCAGGATTTACCATTAAAACTTCAGGTTTTCATAACTACTCCGATAACGATTATAAAGTAAGTGGCCGCAATATTGTGGTGACTGGTTTGGGAGGTCAGGAAACTCGTATTACAGGCCGCAGGTTTTATGATGACTACCGCTCAACAGGAGGTGTTGTACAGGTAGGATATACCGATGTGAGTTGGGCAGATCAATTTTATCTGGGGTTCACAGGATCTGATGATTATAATCAAATACAACATGGCGCATTTCAGACCAAAATGCCTTACAGGGGTAGGTTTACGGAGTCTGCTGTAGCATTAGCAAATTTAAACTATCAAAAAAAGAACCTGTTTACCAAAGGTTTGACGTTAAATGTCAACGGCTATTATGGTAAACGCAACCGGCAGTTGAATGATACTGTTGCTGCTGCTTATGCCTGGAATGGTGAGCGGGCTATTGATTTTAGAGGAAACGAATATGAATACACCTGGGGCTCTCAACAAGAAGGCGGACCTACTCTTCTAAAAATAGACCGAAACGTAGCCTCTATACGAACAGATATTTCTTATGCTTTTAATGATAATCATAAATTTCTTTTTAATCACGTGTATAGCGGCATTGACCGGAAGGATAGCGATGCCTTACGTTCCCTGTTAGAAAATACCTTTGTGGGTACTCGTGATTTGCATAAAAATATTTTGTCTGGGACTTATGAGGTGAATGCCTTTAACAGTCGCTTAAAGGCTAATTTATTTTACAAATATTATCAGCAAAAAACAATCAGTAAAGACCCTGCAATCGGTGAAGATGCTGACGGCAACCAAATTGTTGTAGATGAAGTAGTGAGCAGCAATAAAATCTTTGACGGTTATGGTTTTGCTGCATCTTATGCGATTACTCCAGAAGTATTCTTGTTAGCTTCTGCAGAAAAGGCGGTAAGGCTGCCGAATGAAACTGAAATATTTGGTAATGATGGGGATAATGTCCTGGCAAATTCAAGCATCAATCCTGAAAAAAGTGAAAATTTCAACCTGGGATTCCGACTGGGTAGCTTCCGCTTTAACAACCATCAATTAACCTTTTCAGGTAATTTGTTCACCCGTAATATCAAAGATCGTATAGGGCTGCCCATAGAAACATCTTTAAATGTAAATGAAGATGTGATATTTTACGTCAATCAGGGAAGCGGGACCTCAAAGGGCTTTGATGCTGAATTGAACTATGCTTATGACAACCAGTTAAGAGCAAATTTCAACATTTCAAAATTTGATTTAAATGTTAATAGTCAGGGAGTGGAACGCGCCGTTCCCAATACGCCATTTTTTACAATGAATGGAAACCTGAGCTATTCCTTAAAAAATATCTTACAAAAGCAATCGCGCTTAGATCTGTTTTATACGCTTTATTTCACCGATGAATTTTTCTATTTGAGTCCTATTGGGACCAACACCGGAGGCTATGACTTTTTTAAAGTTCCCACCCAATTGGCACAGGATTTTGGTCTTAGCTATTTTTTTCCCAACAAGCGCTTTGTACTCAGTCTTGATGTCAAGAACATTTTTGATAAGCCGGTGTATGATAACCTCAGGGTGCAAAAACCGGGACGCGCTTTCTATTTAAAACTTAATTATTCAATCAATAAATTTTAGAATCTTAATACACTAATCATGAAACGAACATTTCTGAATTTTAAACTACTTGTAGTCGGTATACTTGGTACTCTATTTATAACCTCTTGCAGTACTGATGATGGCGACGGGAGAGACGTAATAACAGACCCAGACGATACTACGCGCTGGATTACTATCGCAGCAGCAAATATGGGCGATAATCCCGGTGATGGAAACGGAGGAACATTGATTTATTCAATTAGCAGTGAACAGGCAAAAGATCCTGATTTCTCAATAGATCCCTTCAATAATGGGTTTATCGTTCCTTCAAACCGTACTGCGAGGCTACAGGCTTCTGAAGACGGCTCTACTATTTTCAACATCAGTTATGCCGGGGATACCGGAGGGAATTATACCAAATACACCGTAAACGGAGGGAAAAATTTTGAGCAAACCGGTTCTGAAATTAGTATTGCACCCTACGTAGGTTCTGCACCTCGCTGGATCAAATTATTTGACGGCGATAAAACCGGTGCTGCTGTGTATATCTCGACTGAAAATCAGTTTAACGATAACGGAACTCCTGAAGATGAAACCGATGATTTCTACGAGCGTACCGATGCTAAAATGGCAATTGTAACCTTAGATCTGGTTAACTCCAGGATTTTAGAATTTCAGGAGCATAGTGTGCCACTTTCTGCTGAAGAGGAAGCACAGGGTTATTATATCTCAAGAATTGACATGCCGGTTCTTAATGCCGCAGGTGATAAACTGTACATAGGTGCGCAAGTTAGAAAAGTAGATCCTGAGACAGCAGAAAGCGATAGTAATGGAGAAATACTGGCTTCAAAATCTATTGTTTTAGATTATCCATCATTAACTAACCCTAAAGTGATCACTTCAGGAGTTGGGATTGGTAATACAAATGGATACCGTAGTATTAATGCTTTTGAATATAATGGGGCTGTTTATCAGGCTAATCAGGGAGATCCTCAAGGTTCCCATTTATTAAAAATAGGTACCGATAATGAATATGACGATTCGTATGTATTTAATCTTGATGAAGCTTTAGGTGTAGATGATGCCTATATTTTAGCCTGGAGACCGGCGGCAAATGGAAAAGCGATTCTTGCTTACCGTCACGCAGGTTCTGCTGAAGGTGTTGCAGGAGCTCAGGGCTTTTTTGCTCTGGTAGATTTAGAAGCTAAAACAGCTCAGAAAATCACAGAAATACCTTACGATCCTAATTTTTACCTGTTCCAGTATCAGGGATTTGCAGTTGATGGAAATGACATCTACGTAACACAGGCACCAGTGGGTCAAAATGGTAATATTTACGTAATCGACACTGAAACAGGTGAGGTTACAAAAGGTGCAGAATTAGTAAATACAACAGGTAGTCACTTCATTGGAGCGTTCTAATGCTTTAGTTGACAGAATTAACCGAAAAGCTCCTGGTAATCCAGGAGCTTTTTTAGTTTAGGCTGATCACCAATTCAAATTATTCAGAATCAATGTGTTTTAAAGCAATAAAGTAAGCACTTGTAAGAAGTTCTTCACCCATTACGTTTCATAAGGTCTACTGAGATTTATAGGCTACTGTCACGCCTATCCAATTCCATTTGGTACTGATTTACAGCAATGTATTCCTGACTACAATATCTTAGAGAACCGATTTGGCATAGCGTTACGAAATCGATTTCTTAAAGATTGAATATCAGCTTTTTGCACTATTTAATTGTAGAATTTACACTCTAATCGACTTCGTGTTTTTAAGTAATTGTTACCAAAAACGCTTTTCCCTGCCCAAAACAAGTTTAGGTAACATCATTTTTTAAATACTACTACGAGATTTTTAGTATTTCTACATAGCCTTTAAATATCTGAAGATAAATAGGGTGTGTGCTCTTTATGAAATTCCTAAAACGTTTCGAGTTGGCACCATAAATGGTTTTAGCAACCTACTAAGTTTAACGCAGCCGTAACCTTCGGATAAATTTCTTCTGTAAAGATTGTGATTATTTAGCGGCTTCAAACAAGCATCCCTAAAACGAATTTCTATGTAACACTCCCAACAAAAAAACGCAGCTGCTACCAACAACTGCGCATACATTATTAAGCATTGTGTCCAATCAATTACTTAACCATGAATTTTAAAAATAATACTATTACGTATAAGAATATAATTGCATTCGCTTCAATTGTATTTTTTTCTACCCAAACACAGGCGAAAGGTCCATTTTTAGCACTTAAATCTACTGCATCATTAATAGAAGCTGATGCCATACAAACAACCATAACCGGTACAGTAACCGATAGCGATGGCGTTTTATTACCCGGCGCTTCCGTTATGGTACAGGGAACTTCAAACGGTACCACTACCGATTTTGATGGAAACTTCAGCATACAAGCCAATCCCGGTGATGTACTCGAGGTTTCTTATGTAGGTTTTGAAACACAAACCATCACCGTTTCACAACAAACTAATTATAGCATCCAACTTGCCTCAAATACTTCTGAACTTGATGAGGTTTTGGTGGTAGGTTATGGTACTCAGAAAAAATCAGATTTAACCGGGGCGGTAAGCTCTGTGGTTGCTGAAGAGTTTAACAAAGGGGTGGTGAATAACCCGGGGAACTTGCTACAAGGTAAAGTTTCTGGTCTTAATGTTACCAACGCGAGTGGTGAGCCAGGAGCAGGCCAGGACATCATTATTCGTGGTGTGGGAACTTTACGATCAGGAACTTCTCCGCTTTATGTGGTTGATGGTTTTGTTTTAGACAACTCCGGAAACGGTCTTGCAACAAATCCGCTTAACTTTATCAACACCCAGGATATCGAGTCGATCAACGTCTTGAAAGATGCGTCGGCAGCTGCTATTTACGGTTCACGTGCAGCAAACGGGGTGGTGGTGATCACGACCAAAAAAGGTAAAGCAGGAAGAACACAAATGAACTTTTCGGCTTCTACCGCAATTTCTACAATCGCCAATAAGATCGATGTGTTTACTGCCGACGAATTTAGAACGGTCGTTCCTCAAATTGGCGGAAGCTTGAGTGACAATGGCGCAAACACCGATTGGCAAGACGAATTAACCCGCACGGCAATAACCAACAACATCAACTTCTCGATGAGTGGTGGTACTGCGAGTACATCGTATTTTGCTTCGATAGGCGTTGACGATCAGGAAGGGATTATAAATAACAGTGATTTAAAACGCTATTCGGCTCGTGCCAATGTAACTCAAAAAGGCTGGGACGATCGCTTAAAGATCGATCTGAATCTTACTGCTACCCGTACCGAAAATACGCGTCCCAATACCAGCTCGATGGTGAGCAATATGCTGAGTTTAAATCCAACAACGCCGGCCTATACTGACGGTGAACCTACCGTATTTGGTACCGGATTGAACCCGTTGATCCTTGAAGATATTTATGGCGATTTTTCTAACAACAATAGAATGATCGCTAATATTTCACCTTCACTAGAGTTTATAGAAGGTCTTACCTACAAGCTGAATCTGGGTGTAGATTATTCATCAACAGATCGTGATATTCAGTACATCCCGTATTCTGCAGATCCTGATTATGCGTTGGGTTCTATCAACACCTCCTTTACGATCAACAGAAACACGCTGGTTGAAAATACGCTGACGTATACCACAGAGTTTGGCGATCACGGAATCACTGCCTTAGCAGGACATTCGTATCAAAAATTCTTTATACACGCCAAGAGTTTTTACTTTGAAAACTTCCCGGATAACGGCATCGAACCGCGTTACCAACTGGGTCAGGCGCGTGGCGATAATTACAGTCAGTCTTCAAACGCGACCAGCAACGAGCTACAGTCGTTTTTTGGTCGTGTAAACTACGATTACAAAGACAAGTACTTAGTGACGGCCACTTTGCGCTCAGACGGTTCGACCAAATTTGGTGAGAACAACCGCTATGCGACCTTCCCTTCATTAGCATTGGGATGGAACATCTTCAAAGAAAATTTTATGGCAGACTCAGGCTTTAATAATTTAAAGCTAAGAGCAAGCTGGGGTAAATCGGGTAACCAGGAAATTCCGTCTAAACAAACCCGTTTAAGTTATGGCGAAAGCTTTGCCGATAACGACATTTACCCATTAAACGATGCCATTACCACTAGAGAAGGTTATGACTACGGTTTGGTATTCGCACGTACGGCTAACCCAGATCTTCAGTGGGAAGAAACCACACAGACCAACATCGGTGTAGATTTTGGCTTTTTAGATTATAAATTGAGTGGTTCGGTAGATTATTTCTTAAAAGAAACTAACGATGTACTGCTGTATTTCTCTACTCAAGACCCTATTGATGAAGTAGGTTATAAGTGGCAGAATATTCCCGGGATGAAGATCAAAAACAGCGGGATCGAGTTTGCTTTAGATTACCAAAGCGACCGCAGTCGGGATTTCTCATACAACATAGGAGGTAATATTTCGTACATCAAAAATGAGATCACCGATTCTCCTTTTACCATTGTAACTACAGGAACCGCAAGCGGTGCGGGCCAAACCGGTGCAACGATCAACGGTTATATGAACAACCAGCCCATTGGTAATTTCTTCCTGAGAGAATTTAACGGGATCGGAGCAGACGGACTTAGCGACTTTACCGATATCAACGGGGACGGTCAGATAGATGATAGCGATCGTATCTCTGCAGGAAGCGCGGTACCCGATATTCTTTATGCATTCTACTTAAAATTCAAGTATAAGAATTTTGATTTTGGACTGAATTTCAACGGGGTGAGCGGCAACAAGATTTACAACCATACCCGTATGAGTTTGTTCAACAAAACGCAGATTTCAAACTCGTTGAATACCACAGATCAGGCTATTGAATATGAGAATGAAGATCCAAGTAACTCCAATACGGTTTCAACACGTTACCTTGAAAATGGCGCTTTCTTACGCTTAAATAATGCGACTTTGGCCTATAGCCTTGACCCACAATTGATCGGGATGGACAAGTGGTTAGAAAACGTTCGCCTTTCAGTAACCGGGCAAAACCTGTTTGTGATTACCGATTATACCGGTTTTGATCCGGAATTAAACACCGGAAGCTCGAGCGATTCAAAATCTTATGGTATTGATTACTTCACCTACCCTAAGGCACGCACGGTTGTTTTTGGTTTAAATGTATCCTTCTAAAAAATTAAAAATTGTTTACAATGAACTATAGAATTCTCACGCTGGTTGTAGGGCTTAGTGCTTTACTATTCTGGAATTGTACAGACCTCGAAGAAGAAATATTAGATGAATCTCTAACGGGAACCGACGGACTTGCAGAGCCTATCTCAGGGTCGATTTCTGCGGCTTACGGTATTTTGCCACAAACCTTCAGACACACGCGTTATTTCGGTTTGCAGGAAATTCCTTCAGATGAGGCGATCTTGCCACCACGTACCGGTCTTGGCGGGACGCAGTGGGCAGATAACGATACCTACACCACAGCGCACAGACACTTAATGTCTTCGAGCAACAGTCTGGTAACCGAATCGTGGAGTTATTTAACGACGGCTTTATTTAGAACAGTAGCTGCGATAGATGTTTTACAACCACTTGCTGAAGCCGGCGATGCTGAAGCAATACAGGGATTGGCAGAAATGCGAGCATTACGCGCTTATGAAAATATGTTGTTTTTAGACAGCTGGGGGCTAAGCTTTAAAAAGGAAGCAACCTCAGAAACTTCAGAGATTTTGAGAGGAGCAGATGCGGTGACCTATATAGAGACTGAATTTCTTGCATCCCTTGAAAACCTGAGTAGTGCTAATGGTTCTGGACGTATGACTCCTAATGCGGTTTATGGTTTTCTGGCGAAATTATATCTGAATGCAGCCGTGTACAGAGATCCGTATGGCACTCCGGTTTTTTCTGATGAAGATATGACCAATGTGGTGAACTACACCAACCGCATCATCAACGACGGAAGCTATGCACTTTCACCGGAATATTTCGACCTGTTTAATGATGAAAATCACGACAATGCCGAGCTTATTTTTGCGCTTGATCTACGCGGAGTATTGAATAACGATCACAACCGTTGGGCATACTGGTCTATGTCTGGTTCGTTGTTCCCAAGACCGGGAGATTTTTACCTGAGTATGGATGGTACTGACGGTCCTGCTGCAACACCCGATTTTTACCAGTCGTGGGTTGAGGCTTATGGAAATGTAGATCCTGCAGATGCAGATGCCCGTTTTTATCAAAAGAATGCACAAGTGCCTGCCGAACTTGAAGACATTGCGGGTTTAACGCCATATATCAAAGATACGATGGGCTTAAAAACAGATAAAGACCATTACTTCATTGCAGGTGCAGATTTTGAAATCGACCGTGGGATCATTCGCGGTACGATGTGGGCGCCTAGAAAGCAAAACTACAGATCAGGTGATTTTATGACCGGTACTGATGGTAACGGTAACAGCGGCTACAGAATTTACCCACTTGCTGAAGCTCGTGAAAATGGTTCAGACCCGGAAGATATTGTGTATTACGTTGACCATACCTTAGACATCAGCCTCGACGGAAGCGCGGGTTATGCAAGCGGATATCGTTTCAGCAAATGGCAATTCAGTAAAACTTCAAATAACGGGAATAATTATAGTGATGTGGATCTGGTTCTTTTACGCCTTGCAGACATCTACTTAATGCGTGCGGAAGCTAAACTAAGAATGGGCGATGCCGGTGGTGCTTTAGCCGATGTAAACACCGTTCGTACTTCAAGAACTGCGCGACGAGAACAAACTCCGGCTGCTTTAACCAGTATCAGTTTGCCTACCTTATTGCGTGAGCGTGGCTTTGAGTTTTACTGGGAAATGGCACGTCGTAGCGACCAGATTCGTTTTGGTACTTATGAAGATTCCTGGACTTCAAAAACAGACAGTGACGTGAATCACAGGTTGTTTCCAATTCCTCAGGAAGCGATAGATGGAGCGTCAAATACGCCGGGATATCTGGAGCAAAATGCAGGATACTAATTTTTAAGTGTGTGTTAGTAACAACGGCGAGAGGCAACTCTTGCCGTTGTACTTTTTTTTAAAAATAGCAATGAAAAACTATTTAATTAGCGCAAGTGTGGCAATCAGTGCATTGGTTATGCAGGGATGCGGCACTACGCAAAACATAAAACGGCAAACCAAAAATGACGAACCCTTAAATGTCATTTTGATGATAGGGGACGGGATGGGAATTCCGCAGGTGTCGAGTGCTTTTTATTTTGGAGACCGAAGTTCAAATTTCGAACGGTTTGAAACCATAGGCTTGCACAAGTCGTATTCTAAAAGTCATTTGATCACCGATTCTGCAGCGGGAGCCACGGCGTTTTCCACAGGAGAGAAAACCTATAAACGTGCGATTGGTGTTTCAAAAGATACCATTCCACAGGAAACGATTCTAGAAAAACTGAAAGCGAAAGGTTACCAAACCGGACTCATCAGTTTAACAAGCATCACTCATGCTACCCCGGCATCTTTTTATGCTCACGTCAAAGATCGTGATATGCACGAGGAGATCGCGGCGCAATTGGCTACAGCTGATGTGGATTTTTTGGCTGGTGGTGGTCGTAAATTTTTCAGTCAGCGTAGTGATGATCAGTATTTGTTTCAAACGCTCTTAAACCGAAATTACAATCTGGACACCTTGGCGCTTAGCAAAGCAAAATCAAATATGCGCAACGCCTTTATTATCGAAGATGAAGGACTTCTGTCTAAAACGGAAGGACGTGGAGACTTTTTAAAAGATGCGAGTTTAGAGGCGCTTTCGTATTTTAACGCCAACAATAAACCTTTCTTTTTAATGATCGAAGGTTCGTACATCGATTGGGGCGGGCACGCCAAAGATGCCGAAATGATGATACAGGAAGTGGCTGATTTTGATCAAACCATCGGTGCGGTTTTGGACTATGTAGAAGTGCATCCCAATACGCTATTGGTCATCACCGCAGATCACGAGACCGGCGGGGCAAGCATTGGAAAATATTATGAGGTTGATGAAGAAACTGGTAAGAAAACTGAAGTACCCGAAAAAGTTGCCGTGTATTTTATTACAGACCAACACAGCGGGGAGTTGATCCCTGTTTTCGCCGCCGGAAAAGGCGCTGAAAATTTTAAAGGAATTTATCAAAACAGTGCGATTTACCACAAAATTTTAAACGCTATCAAGGCTCAAAAATAAGAATATGAAAAAAAGCATTTTAATCCTTTTCCTTTGTCTGTGCAGCCTGAGTTTTGCACAGCAAAAGGCCGACTATAAAGTACATTCGCACAACGATTATGCACAGGAATTTCCGTTTTGGGAAGCATATATTGGGGGTGCCAGCAGTATCGAAGTTGATGTGTTTTTAAAAGAAAACACCCTTTTTGTTACGCATAGCGAAAATGAAATCAAGAAGGCCAATACGCTTGAAAAACTGTACTTGCAGCCACTTAAACAATTGCAAACCGAAGGCCGACTGAGAAATCTTCAGTTGTTGATCGATATAAAATCTGATGCTGAAGCTACGCTGAAGGCCTTCACAAAAGCCGTCGAAAAGCAAAATTTAGATGAGGTTGAAGGACTCCATTTTGTGATTTCAGGTAATAGACCAGAGTCAAAAGCCTATTCAGAGTATCCTGATTTTATTCAGTTTGATCATCAAAATCTGGATGATTTAGATAGCATTGATCTAAGCAAAGTTGCATTGGTAAGTGTGAATTATAAAAACTATTCTGTTTGGAATGGCTTTGGAAACATGGTCGCTCCCGAACTTGAAAAAGTAGAGAAGGCGATCGCCAAAGCACACGCGGTAAACAAGCCATTCCGCTTTTGGGCAAGTCCAGATACTAAAATTGCGTGGACGCGTTTTGCTAATTTGGGTGTGGATTTTATCAATAGCGATAAACCTGCGGAGGCCGTTTCGTACCTGAAAACGCTTGATCAAAATACCTATGTAAATAAACAGCAGATCGAAGTATATCAGCCGGAATTTCAATTTGATTACGACGATACTCCGGTAAATGTGATTTTGATGATTGGCGACGGTACCGGCCTAGCGCAGATTACTTCTGGTCAGATTGCTAACGGCGGACAATTAACCGTAACTCAATTAAAAGATTTTGGCTTATCAAAAACTGCGGCTACAGATGACCTGGTTACCGATTCTGCTGCGGGTGCGACCGCAATGGCCACTGGAACCAAAACGCATAACCGTGCGATTGGTGTTGATCCCGATGATCAACCGCTTCAAAATATCACAGAAATTTTAGGCGGAAAAGGTTTTGCTACAGGTTTGATCACTACAGATGCGATCGACGGGGCGACCCCGGCTTCGTTTTTTGCGCATCGCAAAGAACGCGATGATGCAAAAGGGATTCTTTCAGATTTGGAAGGAAGCGAAATTGACTTTTTTATCGCCGGAGGAAAGTCTAAAGCAGCAATGGTTCCTGGTTCGTATCAAGTAAAGACCTTAGCCGATTTCAATTCCGTCGAAGAAAAAACTGCAATTTATGTGGGTGATGGGAAAGTACCTTCTATTGCAGATGGTCGAGGACCGCTTTTACCTAATAGTGTAAAGCAATCATTAGAAATTCTAGAAAGTAATCAAAAACCCTTTTTTATGATGATCGAAGCGGCGCAGATTGACAGTAACGGGCACTCCAATAACGCAAGTGGTATTATTCAAGAGATGCTTGATTTTGATCAAACCATTGCCGAAGTTTTAAAGTTCGCTGATAAAACCAAAAACACGCTGGTAGTCATCACCGCCGATCACGAGACTTCCGGGTTTGGGATTATTGGTGGCGATTTGAGCACTGGGGAAGTTCACGGCGAATTCTTAACCACCAACCATACCGGGATTATGGTTCCTGTTTTTGCTTACGGTCCGCAGGCGCAAAACTTCAGAGGCGCATTTGAAAATAATGAGATCTTCCACAAGATCTTAGCCGCTTTGAAATAGTACTTGATCGAAATAAGAAAATTAAAAAGCCCGTTATTTGACGGGCTTTTTAGTTTACTATATTTTCAAATTACTCTCAGCTGTGTTCTAATTTTTTTTGATGCTCTAAACCTATCAATACTCATTTATAATTCGATGGGTGTATTATATGCTTTAGCTAATCTCTGAGCTTCCTGTTTTGTTAGGGAAATCACAGCACCATGCTTGGGAGAGGTGAAATTGGTTGTTTTCATTACCCCTTCATTAAAATGACCCAGATTTTTGAACGACTTGAAGTCGGTTGTCTCCAGAAAACCAAAATTATGCGGATTGATGCTGTAGATGTCATACATAAGCACCCATTTATCTTCTCCATTTCGTTTCCAGACATTAGGTGCCTCACAAGAGCCAGGTTCCTGATCAACCCAATTGGGATCGTAAGTATAACCGCTGTTGATCTTATCGGAAAATGCCATTTTGATACCTGTAGGGCTTTCCTGAGCCGCATAAGTCATTGCAAAACGCCCGTCTGGAAGTGGAGTAATATCAGCATCCAGTACCTGTATATCTGCATCTGGATAGTTAAATAGCAATTGAGGTTTGGTAATGATTTCAGTAAAATCATCATTGGCATAGGCGTAATACATTTTTGTAAGTCCGTGACCCAGGCGCATCGTAAAATAAACCATCATTTTCTTTGCTTTCGGATCATAAATGGTTTGCGGAGCCCAGGCACAACCAATGTTTTTAAGTTCGGGAAAGTGCTCGTCAAAGAGAAAGTTGCTGTGCGTCCAGTTGATAAGGTCATAGGATTTCATCAAAACAAAGCCACGGTTATTTCCCCAATCATATTCTTCCTGTGGTCGCTCCCAGGTTGTAGAGCGATACCCCTTGTCTTTAGCGAAAATGTGCAGGTCGGTCATTGCTACATAAAAAGCACCGTCTGGCCCTCGGGTGATGTGGGGATCGCGGATTCCCTTTTGACTGGCGATGGTATCACCGGCTACAATAGCCTTACCGTTATTCACATCGGTGAAGGTGTAGCCATCGGTGCTTAATGCAAGATGCAAACTGTGATCGTCATCTTTAAAATACGTCATCAAATAGGCAGACTTGCTGTCTTCATCTGGATTTGAAGACGTGTTTTTTGAAGCGCAGGCGTTTAGCAAAAACACTAAAAGTAGCGTACAAGGGGGTCCTGAAAGCTGATGATAGAATTTCATAAGATGAGTTTATTTAGAAATCAGATTCTAAATATAGCATAATTGTACAAAAAACACTTATCTATGGAATGTAGAGTTGTGGAGTTTGAAGTTTCAATTTTTAAGGTTTATCAATTATAAACTTCTGACTAAAGCCAAAAGGATCAAAATCCCACAGCAACGGTAAGGCAAAATAAACCATTGCGGTAAGTACCACGATCGAGATAAGATTCATCCACACACCCGATTTAACCATGTCTGGAATACGCAAATATCCCGAGCCAAAGACGACCGCGTTGGGAGGGGTTGCTACCGGCAGCATAAATGCGCAGGATGCTGCCACTGTTGTTGCAACCAGAAGCATATACGGGTTGAGATCGAGTTTTAAAGCTATGGGTGCCAGAATGGGTAATAACATAGCCGTTGTAGCCAGATTTGAAGTGAGTTCGGTGATAAAATTCACACAGAAAATCACGATAAACACTAGTAATAGAAGAGGCAAGGTGTCTAGCAAGGTTATTTTTACGCCAAACCATTCTGCGAGACCGGTAACTTCAAATCCAGAAGCCAGGGCCATTCCGCCTCCAAAAAGCAGAATAATTCCCCAGGGCATTTTTACCGCTTCCTTCCAATTGAGAATGCGTTTTCCGGGTTTGGAGGTACCCAAAGTAAACAACGTAATCCCGGCTATCATCGCGATTATGGTATCGTCTAATCCTGGCAGGAATTTTTCAAGAATAAACGAACGTGAAATCCAGCAAAGAGCAGTGGCAACAAATACGGTGAGTACAATCTTTTCCTCGCGCTGCATCGGGCCAAGCTCGGTAAGTAATTTTTGAATTTCGGCTTTGCCACCCGGAAACTCTTTTTGTTCAAACTTAAAAGCCACATTTACCAGATAATACCAGGAAACCAACAGCAAAATGATGGAAATAGGGAGTCCAAACATAAACCACTTTAAAAAGGAAATTTCAATATTATAAACCTCCTGAATGTAACCGGCAAAAACCAAGTTAGGCGGTGTGCCTATCAAGGTTGCAATACCGCCTATTGATGCGCTGTAAGCAATACTTAGCATTAATGCCTTGCCAAAAATCTTATGCTCGTCCTGTATTGTTGCCGGATTGTCTTTGAGTTGTGAAACAATAGACATCCCGATGGGAAGCATCATAACTGATGTAGCTGTATTTGAAATCCACATCGATAGGAAAGCCGTGGCGACCATAAAGCCCAGAATAATTTTCTTGACGTTTGTGCCAATCAGTTTAATGATATGCAGGGCGATGCGCCGGTGTAAATTCCATTTCTCGATAGCGATTGCGAGAATAAAACCACCCATATACAAAAAGATGTATTTGTGGCCGTAAGAGGCTGTGGTGGTCGATAAGTCGAGCGCTCCCGTAAGCGGAAACAACACAATGGGTAGTAAAGCGGTAACGGCTATAGGCACAGCTTCGGTAACCCACCATAAGGCAATCCAGATGGTAGCAGACAAAACATCATAAGCCGGCTCGGGCATACCTTCAGGTGCTCCTAAAAGCTGAAGAATGATAAAGAGCAGCGGACCTGCGATGAGAAATACGTTCTTATCGATTTTCATAAAATGCCAGATTATACTGCAGAAAACTAAAGAATTTTCTAATGCAAAGCGGCATTCTTCAATATTGAATTTTTTGAAAACAAAAAAATGCGCTTACAAGTGAAGCGCATTTCTCAGGTGAGAGATGATTTCTCCAGTGATCATCTCCAAATAGTAGTATTAAGTAGTGAGTAGTAATTCTTCTTCAATGGACAGCCAATTCATTCCTTTCGCGTAGCGGAAAATCGAATCATGTTGTTCAGGGTCCATCACCAGCAGGTGAATCCATGAGTTATCGACCAACTTTTTAAGCTGTGGATTTTCTAATAAAATTTGAGATACCCGTGATTCTGGTGCCTGAATCATCACCGTAAGTCGTAATGGTAAATGGTACATCTCCTCGTCTGAAGTAAACAGGGATTGCAAGGGTAAGCCCATTTTTAAATCGCCGCCATTACCCTGTACCACGCCAAATTTACCAATCACGTTATGCGTAATTTTTGACCCGCCACCATATTGCTCGTTATCTACAGCAGAGAAGTAGTAGTGGTTATTAATCCATTGCGTTACGGTCATTGGGCCTTTCATAATGGCTTCAAGCGCTTTACCCTCCGTATCTGTTTGCCAGTTATACGAGTGTAAAAAGCATTGCCCATCAAGATCCATATTTTGTGTAAGACTACGCGGACCTACGATAAAACCTGCGTTTTTAGACAATCCCCATTCAGGTCTGGTTTCACTCCAGTTATATGCCTTTTTAAGAGCTTTTGATTTGGCATTGCTGGCAGTAGTGTGAGTTTCACGATTTGTAGCATCGCGAGCGTCATTTAAGCTTGATTTTAAAGCTTTTAATTTAGCCTGATCTTTTTCTGCAAATGCACTGTCAAATAAGACAATGGCATTGGTTGTGGTATTGTGCTCGGCTCCTACAAACAAAGTGTCTTCAGGGATGGTAACCCCGTGTTGCTGAAGAAGTGCCTGGCGTACTTCAGAGAGGTTTGCCAGAGAAGCAAGCATACGTGCATTGTGACGCCCGGGGCTTGCAGCGCAGGCACCACAATCGAGACTCGAGCTAAATGGGTTGTTAGCCGAGTGGCTTCCGTGACCAGAGAATACCACAATTGGAGCAAAAGTTTGCCATCCCATAAGGGCGAAGGCATTTTTTACCAAAGCAACTTTTTCATCCAGGCTTATGTTTAATTCTAGCTCTGTACCTGAGGTGTTTTTATGTAGTTCCGGATCACAGCAAGACTCCAGATGGTTGGCATTTCGCTTTTTGTTTTTGTACAGATTTCCCGGGAAAAGCGTTCGGCTCACTAAGCCGATTCCGTAGAAAAAGCCTGATCCTTCTACAAAACCAAATGCAGAGGGCAACATGTTCTTCATTCTTTTAAAGGCATATTCCTTAAAAAGTCTGAGGCGGTTTTTCTGTTCGTACTTTTTGAATTCTGAAGCGTCTTCCTGACGTGGCTTTTCGGTCACGGTGTAAGCAGAAGGAACAATTGGCGGACAAGCCTTGCGGGTGATCCCATCACGGGTACTTTGATAATCCATCGGGATACCAAAGAAACCTGCATAACCAAAAGTCTCATAGTTACCCTGAGCTTCAATATTGCGACGTATAGCTTCAGATCGGGTGTCGATACAAAAAACCAATTGCGCATCGGGGCGGTTGTTTTCGGTTTTTGTATCGGCATCAATTCCGCTTTGCTTTAAAGTACTCAGAAGGTTTTTCTGCCAGCTGTTTTCCCAGGCTTTCAACCAGAGGTATTGCAGCTGTTGAGCGGTAGATTCAGTAGTATTTTCTTCCTTTTTAGGCATCAGTGGAAGGCCGATGTGATTGCACGTCCATAAACGTACAGCCAGATATTCTTCAAGACTAATAGGATATTCCTGTTGCCACTCGCTGTTAGATTGAATACGCTGATTGATATAGCCTACCCAGCCCGGCAAGGCAGACAGATGTCGGGTAAACAATTCTTCGCGTTCAGATTCATTAATATCCTGAAGCAGCAGTTCGTGAACTTCGGTTGAAGTTTTAGGTATTTCTTTAAGACTTACGCGTCCCAGCTCATTATCATATATCGCCAGAAACCTCCAGGCAGCGTAAAAACCTTCTGTTTTATGGGGCATCGTCCACTCGGCAAGGCCTTCATCCAAAAAAGCAGCAAGCCATTTTACCATAAGTCGGTCGAGCGGCTGATAGGTATTGGTTACACGCTGAGGTTGATGATTTTTTAAAAATTCTAAATACTGTTCAGGTGTTTCGGTAAAGCCTGAATCTTTTAAAATTCGACTTAGCAATTCGGCTTCTATAGCTCCGTTTTTCCAGGCACGTTCTAAAACCTGAATTCCGGGAAAGGTTTTTGCAGAACGGTAATCTCCGGCAAGAAGTCCCGCATCTTTAAAATCCATGTCTTCATATCCTGTAAGCGGATTGGAAGCTACAAATGTGTAAAGCGGCCAGGTGTTTCCTACGGTGCGAGCTGCTTTAGCGATTTGGCTTGTTAAGTCTTGACTCATAACTATTTGGATTTTGAAAGGAAAACCGATTTTCTATAGGGCTGGGTGTGGTTCATCAATTTCACGTACAACCAGGGCACTTTGTGATACAGTCCCAGTTTCATTGCAAAGAAGCCGAGTAAGAAGATCAAACTAAAAATAACCTGCGGCCAGGATAAAGGCAATGCCTGTGCGGGTTGAATCAAATCGCGCATCAGGTAAGTCACGCAGTTATAAACCAAAGCATAGGCGCCAATTCCTAGAAAAAAGAATACTGGCGGAATGATAATTTTTTGAACGGTATTCAGGGTTTGTTCTTTTACGATATTATAAGTTGCCTGCCCAACAGTGATGGCAACGATAAGCGTTAGAAACACACTGCTGTTTAGAGACAATCCTTTTCCGGTAAGGAGCGCAAATAAACCTGCTCCAAGAATGCCAAAAACCAAAACCACCACAGCTTGTAAAGGTTTGATATGAAGGTATTCGGGTTTTTCAGGGGAAGTTTGCGCAACCTCTTCTCCGGAGGAAAGAAACAGGTAGGCTTTATAAAATCCGTGTAAAATAAGGTGCGCCACAGCAGCATTAAAGAAACCAAGGCCACACTGCATAATCATAAATCCCATCTGTGCGATGGTAGAGCAGGCTAGTTTTTGCTTGACGTGAACCTGAAGCAATTTGGCAAACTGCGCGATGATTGCGGTAAGTCCGCCAATTATAAACAACAGGGTGAGTGTATTTGAAGCAAAAAGTAAGGTTGCAAAGATTGTAAGCAATATTCCAGACCCGTTTACAAAACCTGCGTGCATCAAAGCAGAGGCTGGTGTAGGAGCTGTCATGGTACTCATCAACCAACGGTGAAAAGGGTAGATTGCAGATTGTATGAGCGATGCCAAAATCACCAGAAATGCCGCCGGCATAGTAACGTATTTTGGAGCCGTGGTCACTGCGATCGAAAGTCCGTTAAGCGTATGTTCACCAGTGTAGATGGCAAGTCCTAAAACAGCAAGTCCTAATAATAAACTTCCACCCAAAAAATACTTTAAAGTGAATTGAGAAGATGCGCGTGCCTCTGCCCAATCTTTATTTACCCCTATTAAGCGCGACATCAAAACCCCCATCATCAGCCAGCTTGCGATTAACAAAATGAGGTGGTTAGAAACCACTAGAAGCATTACCGTAAAGGTAAAGACTAGCGTGAGAATCATAAACCTGCTGTGGTACTTAAAGCCTTTGAGGTAGTTGGCAGCGTAGGTACTTACTATAGCGCCAAAAAAGGTAACCGTAGTCCAAATAAGCAAACTAAAATGATTGAAGACGATAAAATCGCCGGCAGATAACTGTAAAGGTTTTGTTGCTTTAACTACCAAAACACTAAGATTGGCTAGGAAAAGCAACCATAGGGTAATGTACACAAATCGTGCAGTGGGATTATTTTTTACAACACCGGTGGTAATGGTCTGTTTGAGAGAGTGGGTATAGATTTTTTGCGAGTTACTCATTTTTTAGGGTTGAAGGGTTTCAAATTTTGGTAACTGGATTAAAGCATTGTCATTTTTATGGCGCCATCAACTTTAAGGGTTGCATTATTTGCGGTGGCTTTCTCAAAAAATGCCTGCGCCCGGGCCTTTTCAGCTTCTAATGCTCTTATGCGAGCATTGAGCTTATCACTATTGGCGGTATGATCTTTTTCCCAAAGCTGTAATTTTCTGATTTTGTGAAAATTGATTTTTTCATCGATCAGGTTGAGAATTACAGTTGCAGCTTCTGCCGGGGTAAACTCGCCATCTATAAGTTGAAGCGATTCGGACTTTGAAGAAGCCATTGCATCTTGATCATCTTTCATAATGTCAAATTTAAGGGTGTCTTTTACAGTTACAAAGGTGAAACATCTATCTCATTAATTTTTATTTATATTTGTTATCGTATACATTAAAAAAATTAATGAATTACACACTTCACCAATTACAGATCTTCCAAAAGATCGCCGAACTCAAGAGTATCACCAAGGCTTCTGAAGAGTTAAATCTTACGCAACCTGCTGTATCCATTCAACTTAAGAATTTTCAGGAACAATTTCCAATACCACTAACAGAAGTCGTGGGCAGGCAGTTGTACGTCACCGAATTTGGGATGGAAATCGCTCGTACCGTGTCTAAAATTTTAACAGAAGTCGAGGCTATCAACTATAAAACACAGGCATTTCAGGGTGAATTATCAGGTAGATTGATGATTTCTGTGGCTTCTACAGGTAAATATGTGATGCCTTATTTTCTTTCTGGGTTTCTGCGAAAGAATCCCGGAGTTGATCTTGTGATCGATGTAACCAACAAATCCCTGGTTGTTGAAAGCCTCGAGCGCAATGCCGTCGATTTTGCGCTGGTATCTGTACTTCCCGAAAAGTTGAAAATCAACAGCATCTCCCTGATGCAAAACAGCCTTTATTATATAGCCAGTGGCGATTTGGATCTGGATGAAAACACAACCGGAGAAATTTTGTTTGAAAAAACGCCACTTATTTTCAGAGAATTTGGTTCGGCTACGCGCAATGCGATGGAAAATTTTATCACCAAGCAGCAATTCAGCATTACCAAAAAAATGGAGCTTACTTCAAACGAAGCGGTAAAACAGGCAGTTCTTGCAGGCTTGGGTTCGTCGATTATGCCCATCATTGGCTTACGTGATGAGTTGTTGAGCAAAAGCCTTAAAATCATTCCGGTTGCAGGTTTACCCATCAACACCTATTGGAATTTGGTATGGCTTCAGGCTAAAAATCTGTCACCGGTTGCCAAGGCTTTTATGGAGTTTTTACAGGAGAACAAAGAAGAGATAATCGCAGAGCATTTTGATTACCTGTAAGGCGTCTGGCTAAAACTGCAGCATAAACTCTGTTCCATTTACAGCATCACTTTTTAATTGAATCTTGCCCTTATGTAGGGTCAAAATTTGCTTGCTTGGTCTAATTTTTAAAAAAATTAAGATTTCATTATAAATTTTATATATTGCGCCTCCCTCCTACAAATTATTCCGTTTATCCATAATTTTTTTTGATGAAAATCATTTATGTGCTTATAGCACTTTTAACTTTTTTAGGATGCTCTACACCTGCATCTGAAAAAGTAGACGAGTCATTTGAAGATAAAATAATTCTTAAGGATTTAGTGGTTACTGATGACGGCGTGCGTTTGTCTTGGAGCGAACTGGTTAATACTTCATTTGATTATTATTCTATTTCTAGAAGGGAATCTCCAGATGCAGACTGGAATAGTTTCGGAATTACGTTAGACAATCTTTATAATCAGGAGCAAACAAATTATTTGGACACCGATTTTCCTTTTTCATCATATGTAGAATATCGAGTTGTTGGTAAATTATTCGGTGGAAATATAGATGTAGTTAGTAATGCCCAGAAAATTACAAATCCGGAAGTTAATGTTTTAGGCAAGGAGATTGATCAAGTATTAAATGATGAGACTAATAGCAGATTGTATTTCGTAAACTTAAAAGGAGTTATTTCGATATTTGACTTAAACTCTAACGAAATTGTAAAAAGGCTTGACATCCATAGTCCTATAGGATATTCAGATATAGCAGTTTTTAATAATCAATCTGAGTTATATGTGCCTCGAGAGGATGGTTGGTTATATATTTATAATGCTGATAATCTAAACTTAATAGACCGAATAGATATTGGCTCTAGGTCAACTAGTGTAGTTAGTAGTAATAATTATTTATATATCTCTACAGAACGTAATTGGCCAAGAAAAGCAATTAGGGTCTTTAACAGAAAAAATACAGGTCTTATAGAGGAAACAGGAGATAATGAATTTACCAGACTTCGCAAATGGCCAAATTCCCAAACGGAATTATTAGAAATCACACTTAATCTTGCACCTGTTGATTTGGATTTTTGGAGTTTTTCTCAAGATGGGAAATATATTTCGCATAATACAGATTCATATCATGGTGACTACCCATTAGATGCTAATATATTTGCTTTTTTTCCAGATCGTGAGCGCTTCATAACTGGAAGAGAAGGTGCTATATATACTAAAGATTTGTTATTTCAGAGTAGGCTTCCAAAGGGATACCTGGATTTTTCTTCATTTGAATTTTTTGGATTTAAGATTTATGCCGGTTGTAGCAATGAAAAAAGTGTACAGCTTTTTGATATAAATACCTTTCAAGATTTGGGTTTTATTAAAACAAAGAGTTATCCAAAATATTTATTTAAAAAAGAGTCCAATTTAATAATTATTGGAAGGTCATCTAATACCCATGCAGCTTCCTTGGTCTTGGAGCAAATACAATTATAATGAAGAAACTTCGCTTACTTTTTGTCTTAACTTTTTGCGCAATTCTGTCTTGTTCACCAGATAACGAAACAACTACTACAGAAGAAGAAATTAAAGAAGAATTAACCCCAATTATTGGTGACTTTTCACCCAAACAAGTTGATTTGGGAGATACAATTTCGATTAGAGGCAAGCATTTTAGTAGAGATATTAATCTTAAGCTTGACAACATAGATCTAAGAGTTATATTCAATAACGACTCAGTAATAAAGTTTGGAGTCCCTTATGAAGGTTTTAATCCCCAAAATTTTATTGTTAAGTTGACTGATGGTATAAATGAAACTGAAATTTTTGATACCCCATTTTCACTTCATGAGCCTGTTATAGATTCAATTTCCAGTACCGTTGGATTTAGAGAAAATGCTGTAGTTTATGGTAAACACCTTACCAATAGGCCGAATAAAACTAGAGACATTATTTATTTAAATAATGAGAATATTGAAGCTAGTTTTCAGTCGAAAGATTCTATTGTATTTAAACTGCCTTATCTCAATTCTCATGAGAATGATTTGCTGGTAAAAGCTCAATTAACAGAAATAATATTAAACAAAGGCCTAGTCATACCAGCTCCAAAAATTACCGGATTAAGTAAGAATCGTGTTAAAATAGGTGAAATAGTTACGCTTTTTGGAAACTACTTCTTACCTGGTGATACACGTACAAATAAAGTATATATAGAGGGTGTAAGTGCAGAAATAGAGGAGGCTTATAGTGATAGTCTTAAAGTCAAAATTCCAATTGGGCCCTATGATAATAGAGAGTTAATCAACTTTAAAGTTGAGATATATGGTAAAAGTACAGAAGTGAAGGATAATATCTATCTTGAAGATAGTTGGTATGTATATGATGTTTTTAGACCAAATGAAGTTTCAAATGGACATTACGTAGGAATTGTGTCTCAATATAGTTTTGTTGAAAATGGAAAGCTGTATTTAAATACCTATAATGATGAGGGTAGCTATAATTTTCCTAATTCTAGAATAACTGAATATGTACCTCTTACCAAAGAGCTCACAAGTTTGCCGAAGTTATGGGATGATTATAATGATTACAATGGCTCAATTTTTCAAATTTACCCTGTGAAGGATGGAGAGCATATTTATATGTATGCTCAATTCGAATCTCAAAATTTTTATAAAATTAATTATAAAACAGGAGAAAGAACTCCACTAGAGAACTATCCCGGGGCCGCAATTAGAGAGTCCTATGGGTCTGTAATAAACAATGATCTGTATATGGGGTTGGGTATTCAGGAAAGCCCATATATACCCAATCATGATTTTTTTAAGTACCAGCCTGATAATAATAGCTGGACTAAAATAGATCCTCTACCCACTGAAAATGATAGTTTCTATACTACAGGCATAGCTGTATTTAATTGGTCAAACAGTTTATTTATTGCAAATGGGGCAAATAGTATGCATGACTTCTGGAAATTCACACCAAATATTGGGTGGCAGCAAATGACAAATCTTGTGGGAGGTGTAAGTAATGAAGGCTACTTCCAGGTTGGAAACAGCGGTTATTTTATTAGTGATCAAGGCAAAGAATTGTGGGAGTATAACCAAGTAGAGAATCTTTGGAAGGATCGTTCAGATATAGGACTTGGTGAAATTAGAATGAAACCTGAATATGCATTTATTATTGGGGATTATGTATATATGATAGGTTATTATTCAGGAGATGGACAGCAAGAACCATTAATTCTAAGAAATGATTTAGTAGTTGTTAGAACCGAAAAGAATAATTTATGATAAAATACTATTTAATAGGAGTTCTTATATTAACCTCAATATACTCGTGTTCTCCTGATAATTCTGAAGTCTCTGAAGATCAAAATATTACTCTAGAAATTAAAGTCTTAGAAGATGGGGGTGTATTATTGAGAAGTCAAAGTTCTATTGTTGCTACAGATGCAATAGGATTTGATATTTCAAGAAATGAAACTTTTACTAATTCTATTAAGCTTAAAGGAGTTGGTACTTCAAAGTCCTTTGAAGTTGTTAAAGAAAATGATCTCATTTATAATGAGGAATATTTTGTGCGATCTTATATAGGTTCAGGTGAGGATATAGTTTATAGTGAAGTTAAATCCTTTGTCTCATTGGGGAGTAAAGCTCCTAATATTGAATCGATATATAAATCACATATTGGAGATACAACATCTATTGTAGGTAAAAATTTTGGAAATACTACAGCGAGTGGTGATATCAGGATTTGGTTTAAAGACGAAAGCGCTAGAGTACTTCAGCATAATGATTCTCTCATTAAATGTATTGTGCCCACAGGCTTTGTAGAAGATAATCCAGTAGTTACACTACAGATTTTAGAGAAGAAAGTTAAATTCTACGATTTTGAATTGTTTGCTCCTATAATCACAAGCCTCTCAAGTAGCAATTTAAAACTAGGAGACACCATTTCGATAAATGGAGATCATTTTGATAATGTATTATCCAGGAACAAAGTACTGGTTAATGATAATGAAGTAAAAATATTAGACGCCACTAGAAAGGAATTAATGGTTGTTTTACCATCAGATCAAAAAACTTCATCGATAAAATTTAGTTTATTTTCTCAAAATCAAAATACGAATTATGAAAGTGGATTAAACTTTCCGAGGCCAATTTTTGATGAAATAGAGGGGAACTTTATCACTTTGGATACTTTGGCAATAACAGGATTGAATTTCAGTCCACTAGCAGAAGCTAATGAGGTGTATTTTAATGATATAAAAGCCAAGGTGTTTTCATCTTCTTCAACTGAACTTAAAGTACAATTGCCAATAGGTCCTTTTACAGATAATAGTCCAGATATAACGATAAAATTGATGGACTATGATGTTAAGCAGAGTGATGCTATAAACATACAGGATATTTGGCTTTTCAAAGCACAGACGCAAAATGCTTTTTACCTTAGTGAAGACTCAAATTTTGAGTATGATGGTAAGCTTTATATGGTTAAACAGGCTGATGGCACATCAAATATTGCTTTTTTAGTTTTCGACCCTTCAACTATGACTTTTGACAAGTTTGAGGTCGGTATACCAGAGTCTAACTTATACTATGCCCCATTCCAAGTCGTAAAAAACCCTGAAACAGATAAGATTTATTTTTTCTTCAACAAATCAGGTAAGAATTTTTATGAGTTTGATTTATCCAGTAAAAAATTCAATCAATTACCGGACTTTACAGCCTATTCATCTGCAGGACCCGAAGTCTTTATTATTAGTAACAAACTATACGTAATTGGAGGCAGAATTACTGAAAGCTATCCCGGCCAGGAATTATATGAAAGCATAAGCACTATTTACTATTTTGATTTGGAGAGTTTGAAGTGGGAAATTGCTGTTAAAACAGAAACAGGATTTGGAATTTCTGAACGATTAGCTTTTATACAAGACGATTCAGCCTATATAGTTTATGGAGCGGGCTCTACTAGTAAAAAATTATTTGAATTTAATAGTTCTAATAACTCGTTTATTGAAATAGAAGGTCCTTATAATGCTAAGTATGGAAATGCATCCTTTACATATAACAATAAGGGGTATGCTTATTTTAGTGATCCGATAGAGGGTACTCCTGAAAATAGAGCCCATAAATTTAATTTTTCGACAAAATCTTGGGAAAGAATCGAAGCTTTAAATTCACGATACTATACCTATTTTAATTTCCCAGATGGATATAGTGCCTATAAAGTAAATGGAAGAATTTTTATTGCTATTTATCATTATCCATACTATAGATTTTATGAGGCCGATCTAGATAAATTGTAAAATTTTAAAACTGCAGCATAAACTCTGTTCCATTTACAGCATCACTTTTTAATTGGATCTTGCCCTTGTGTAAGGTCATAATTTGCTTGCTGAGGCTTAAACCAATACCGCTACCTGTCTTTTTGGTACTGAAAAAGGGAATAAAAATGCTTTCGCGTATTTCTTCAGGTATGCCACTGCCATTGTCTTTTACTAGCAGTTGCACACGTCCTTTAGAGTTTTGGGATGCAGTAACCACAATTTTTGGTTGATTCACCCCTTCGGTTGCATCAATAGCATTTAGGATAAGATTGATCAACACCTGCTCAATAAGATAGCTGTCAATTTCAAAACTCATTTCCTGATTTTCGGTTTTAAACTGAAGGGATACCGGTTTTTCTGCCAGGGAAGGCTGCATCAAATCACTGATACTTTTAAAGAGTTCACTTACCTTCACAGTTTCCAGATTGAGGTGGGTGACTTTACTGAGGCTGCGGTAGGTTTTGGCAAATTTCATCAGCCCTTCACTTCGCTTTCTAATACTGCTGATGCCGGCGTTGAGGTCGTCAAGTTCTAGCGTTTGAGATTTATGATCATCCTGATGTGCCTGTATATGTTGCTGTAAAGTTTCGGCAAGGGATGAAATGGGAGCGATGCTGTTCATGATTTCGTGAGTCATCACACTCAATAATTTTTTCCAGGCATCAGACTCGTTTTGGTTGAGTGTATTTTCAATATTCTGCAGCACTACCAGTTTAAATGCATCCTGCTCTACCTGAAATACCGTTTCTGAAATCAGCACTTTAAGCTGCTCGTTTCTCAGATTTATAGTCACCGAATCGGCCTGGGTACGGTAGGTGTCAAAGAGATCGGTATACAGCTGTGGCCGCCGTTTTTCTACAAAGCTGGTGTTTTTAAAAGTGGGCAAATCGAGCGTGTTGAGTAAGGATTCATTCACCCAAAGCACTTCGCCGCTATCGAGATTAAAAGCAATAATGCCCACATCTACCATCTCCAGAATCTTTTGCAGATAGACAAATTGTGCCTGCCGCTCGTTGTTGATGGCCTTGATGGTTTTATTGACGTTATTAAAGCCTTTGTGCAGGTTGCGTAGATCCTGCGGACCGTGCTTTTCTGAAAACCAGCGGGAAAAATCCCGGTATTTTACGGCTTCAAAAAAGTCATCCATCGCAGCAAAACGACGGGTTAAAAACTTATATAGTTTGTAGAGTATTACTAATGTAGCCATACTACCACCCGCTATGAAATAAAGATTTGCAGTTACAATTCCCCACGAAATACCAGTGAGTGCCGCCAGTAAAAGCAATACCCAAAGCAAAAGTGCGGTGATGTAGCTTTTATAAATCATATTTATTGAGCCTGCGGTATAGCGCAGTGCGGGTTATACCGAGTTCTTTCGCCGATTTGGAAATGTTTCCTTTGTTCTTCTCAATCACGCGTAGAATGGTGTTTTTCTCTACTGCATCTAGATTGGTGGTCTTGAGTTTGGTTTCGGTTTCCGGTTGTTGTTCTATGGGCGAAAAGGCCAAATCTTTAGCCATTAATACAGAACCTTCAGCCATAATTACAGCTCGTTCCAAAGCATATTGCAATTCGCGTACATTGCCGGGAAAAGGATGATTTTTCAGTTTTTTGATAAAGTCAGGATCAAGGCTGAAGGCGGGTTTTGCATACTTTTCAGCATATAGCTTTACAAAATACTGAGCCAGTAAACTCAGGTCTGTACTGCGCTCCCTTAACGGTGGTATCATCAAATCTACCGTGTTGATACGGTAAATTAAATCTTTACGGAATTTACTTTCATCGGCAAGATCAGCAAGGCTCAGATTGGTTGCACAAATAAGCCGAATATCAATATTTACAGGCTCATTAGAACCTAGAGGAGTCACCTGTCTATTTTGTAAAACCGTGAGTAAGCGAGCTTGTTGCCGCAGGCTGATGTTACCTATTTCGTCTAAAAACAGCGTGCCGCCATCGGCAGCTTCAAAACGACCTTTCCGGTCTTCACGAGCATCGGTAAAGGCCCCTTTTTTATACCCGAAAAGCTCACTTTCAAAGAGACTTTCAGTGAGTGCACCTACGTCAACTTTTACAAATGGCTTGTCCTTACGTAGCGAGTTTTCGTGAATTGAGCGAGCGATCAGGTCTTTTCCGGTTCCGTTTTCGCCCAAAATCAAAATATTAGCATCGGTAGGCGCTACTTTTTTCAGCTTTACGAAAACTTCCTGCATAGGCTCGCTGTCGCCAATAATTTTAGTTTCCGAGTCTAATTTGATTTTTGGACTTCCTGTTTTTTTCTTTTTGGTTAGAATTTCTGCAATAGATTCGAGGAGTTTTTCATTCTTCCAGGGCTTTACCAAAAAGTCTGAAGCACCTTCCTTAAGCGAGCGAATTGCCAGATCGATATCACCATAAGCTGTAATAAGAATCACCTCGGTTGCCGGTTTAAAACTCTTGATTTTATTGAGCCAGAAAATGCCTTCATTGCCCGTATTTACGAGTCCGTTGTAATTCATATCCAGAATCACCACATCAAAATCCTGCTTGCTGAGAATACTCTGAATGGCGTTTGGGTTTTTCTCGACAACAACCTGTTTTACCTGTGATTTTAATAACAGACGCAGTGCGGTAAGCACATCTTCATCGTCGTCAATGACCAGTATGTGAGCGTCTTTGAGTTGCATACCTACAATATTACAATTTTGTGATTTGGAGTAACCGGCAGTATAAGGCTATTTTTTGCCTGAGTTAGAAGTGTATCGGCAGCGTACAGGTAGTGTATCAAAACCGAACACTTTTAAACACTGAAATAATTTTAAATCATTAATTATCAGTTAGTTGTTATTTTGGCACAATATTGCTTTGAGAACAGGAGCAAACAAGTTTTTTATGGACATCCCTTTAACAAAGAAACGCTTTACAACACAGAAGATTCTGATGCTAGCCGGAGGTATTGGTGTTATTATCCTTATACTTTTTGTTGTTCTCTCAACCACAGGAGCTTCTAAGCTCAATGTGCAAAAGGAACGTATTAGTATGGCGACGGTTACTCAGGGTGTTTTTCAGGAAAATATACCGGTAAATGGTGTGGTGATGCCTATTACTACGATCTATCTGGATGCTCTTGAAGGCGGCCGTGTGGAAGAAAAGTTTGTTGAAGACGGTGCGGTTATGAAAAAAGGCGAACCCATTTTACGTCTTTCCAATACAGACCTGGAGCTGAGTTTAGTTAATCAGGAAACGCAGGTGTATAATTTGTTGACACAGATGCAGATTTCCCAGAATGCAGCTCGCCAAAATACCATAAACAAACTCAATCAATATACCGATGTTGAAAATGGTCTTATCGAAGCTAAACGTCTTTACGATCTCAATAAAAAGCTTTACGATAAAGGCGTGATTGCACGCCAGGATTTTATCAAATCGGAGAACGATTACAACTATCAAAAAGAGCGTATGCAGCTTACGAGTCAAATTCTGGAGCAGGATTCTTTGGCAGTAAAACAGGAAAAAAATAAGGTTGCTACATCTTATCAACGTACGCAGAATGCTTTAGAATTAATGCGTAGTAAAGTTGCAGATCTTGTTGTGCGAGCGCCGGTTGACGGGCAGCTTACTTCGCTAGATGCCGAAATTGGTCAGTCTAAAGGCAAGGGCGAGCGACTGGGACAGATCGATGTTTTAAGTGGTTATAAAGTGCGCGTAGCTATTGATGAACATTATATTTCCCGAATTTACACCGGGCAAACCGGAAGCTTTGATTTTGACGGAAACAGCTATATCCTTGTAATTAAAAAGGTATATACGCAGGTGTCTGAAGGTAAATTTCAGGTAGATATGGAATTTGAATCTGAAGTGCCGGAAGGAATACGTCGTGGGCAAAGCCTGCAAATTCGCGTAGCTTTAAGTCAGGAAAAGCAGGCACTATTGATTCCCAAAGGTGGATTTTTTCAGGAAACGGGCGGAAACTGGATTTTTAAAGTAAGTTCAGATGGGAACTCGGCCTACAAAGCAGCAATTGCACTGGGTAATCAGAACACCGAGTATTACGAAGTTTTAAGCGGACTACAACCTGGAGATCGGGTAATCACCAGCAGTTATGATAATTATGAAGAAGTGCAGGAATTGGTACTTCAGGACTAAAAATCGAAAATATGACGACACTAATCATCACAGTATTAACACTAATTATTTCCTAATGATTCAAATTACAGACTTAGAGAAATACTACGCTACCGAAGAAGTGCGCACCATAGCCTTGAATAAATTGTCTTTTAATGTGCAGGAAGGCGAGTTTGTAGCCGTTATGGGACCTTCGGGTTGTGGTAAATCGACTTTGCTCAACATTCTCGGACTTCTGGACGATCCCGATGGGGGCAGTTTTAAGTTTAATGGCATTGAAGTTTCGGGTTATAATGAGCGCAAACGTGCCGAACTGCGTAAGCACAACATCGGTTTTGTGTTTCAAAGCTTTAACCTCATTGACGAACTCACCGTTTTTGAAAACGTAGAGCTTCCGTTGATTTATACCGGAGTAAAGCCTGCAGAACGCAAAAAACGCGTTGACGAAGTGCTCGAAAAAATGCAAATCATGCACCGTCGCAAACACTTTCCGCAGCAATTATCTGGAGGGCAGCAGCAGCGCGTTGCAGTAGCCAGAGCAGTAGTCAATAATCCGAAACAGATCGGAAGAGCACACGTCTGAACTCCAGTC
>CAXPQP010000021.1:0-58159 GCA_964219495.1 Leeuwenhoekiella sp.
TTATGATTTTCAGGATCTTGAAGGTTTTTACTCATCAGCATCCCCGTAACTCTTAGGCCAGTTACCAGCAGTTTTAATTTCAGTCATAGAACCTACAGTTAGGTAAGCACCATTTACACCTTCCACAGACATAACTTGTTTTTCTTTAGCTACGTAGTCTTTAGGCTGATCTGCAAGAAGTACATCTTTAGAAATTTTAGCTTCAAAAACAGGAATTGGCATATCACTCTTAGTGATAGTACCAGCGTCCATTTCGAATTTAGCATCAGCTACAGGACCAGGAACATTCATCATCGTTTTGTAACGATCAGTTCCCTGAAATAATGAATCTTTTACAGAGCGGAAACCTAACGTATCGATAATAGTAATTTCTTTGTTGGTATCCACGCGATATTGTCTTGTTAATTCTTCATCTAAAACAAGTGTGTCGCGACGTTCAGTTAGAACAAATTCTGCAGTATCAATAAATTCAATTAATGAATTAAAATCTTTTGCAAACTTACCGGTTAGTTGTTTGTAAGCAAGTTGAGACTTTTGGATGTCTTTAAGTTTATTAACTGCTTTTTGATAGCGAACAACTTTCAAATCATTAAACTTGACTTCGCCATAAACAGAGTCAAAAAGTAAATATCCCAATACTCCGATTACTACCCAAAGTACTAACTGAATTACTATTTTCATTCGATGTGTGGTTTTTAATTTAATTAAGGTTAGTAGCAAATCTACAATTTTTTTTTAATCGTTAAAGGATATAAGCCTAATTTTCCTTAGTATCTTTACCATCAAGATTACCAGACATGAAGCTAGACGAGCACTCATTTTACAAGCTTTTACTTCAAGATATTCCATTTCAACCTACCGAAAAACAAAACCTGTTGCTGATGCAATTGAGCCACTTTTTGTTTGATACACAAAAAGATAGTTTGTTTGTGTTGAAGGGTTATGCCGGTACCGGTAAGACAACTTTGATTGGAACTTTAGTCAAAAATTTATGGAAAATCAGGATGTCTTCTGTGCAAATGGCACCCACCGGAAGGGCTGCAAAAGTTATTTCCAGTTATAGTGACAAGCCTGCTCAAACCATTCACAGGCAGATTTATTATCCAAAAAAGGAGCGAGGAGGAGGTGTTTCTTTCACTTTACAACGCAATAAACATCGTAATACGTTATTTATTGTGGATGAAGCTTCAATGATTTCTGATCATGCTTCAGATTCTAAACTTTTTGAGAATGGTTCTTTGCTCGATGACCTTATGTTATATGTATATAGTGGTCATAATTGCAAACTTCTATTAATAGGTGACGAAGCACAGCTTCCACCCGTAAAGATGGAAATGAGTCCGGCATTAGATACTAAGAATCTAGAACTACAGTATAATAAGACTGCTAAAAGTATAGAGCTCGACGAGGTAATGCGACAGGCTGAAACCAGCGGGATTTTAAAAAATGCCACACGTATCAGGGAGTTTATGAATGATGGTCTCTTTGAGGATTTTAGGTTCGATCTGAGTGAGCAATCTGATGTGGTACGTCTTGTTGATGGTCACGAGATTATGGATGCACTTGGTGATTCATATCGGGAATATGGTAATGAGGGCACAGCAATTATAGTACGTTCTAATAAGCGTGCAAATTTGTATAACCAGCAAATTAGGTCTCGTATACTTTTTAAAGAAGAAGAAGTAAGCGCCGGTGACTATTTTATGGTAGTAAAAAATAATTACTTCTGGCTAGATGCTAAAAGTGATGCGGGCTTTATCGCAAATGGTGATATCATTGAGATTCTTGAAATTTTCAGCATTAAGGAATTGTACGGTTTTCGCTTTGCTGAAGTATCGGTGAAAATGACAGATTATCCTAAGTTACCAGCTTTTGAGACGGTACTTTTGCTCGATACGCTTACTTCAGAAACACCATCTTTACCTTATGAAGATTCTAACCGACTATATCAGGAGGTAATGAAGGATTATGAAGATGAAACTTCGAAATATAAGAAGTTTATGAAAGTCAAGAATAATAAATTCTTTAATGCGCTTCAGGTTAAATTCTCTTACGCCATTACCTGTCATAAATCTCAAGGTGGTCAATGGGATACTATTATGGTTGAGCAACCTTACTTACGTGATGGTATGAATAAAGATTACCTGCGTTGGCTATACACTGCAATTACTCGAGCTCAGAAAAAGCTGTATCTTATAGGTTTTAAAGATGATATGTTTTTAGAAAGCTAAATCTATGGAGCTTTTACTAAGTATTTGTTTAGGTATAGGATTGGCGGCTGCAGCTGGGTTCCGAATTTTTTTACCACTATTGGCTTTAAGTGTCGCCTCTTATTTTGATTGGTTTGACCTGCCCGAATCCTGGAGTTGGCTTGGTGATTGGCAGGCTCTAATACTGCTGGGGTTGGCAACTATACTTGAGCTACTGGCTTATTATGTTCCCTGGTTTGATAATGTGCTAGATAGTATTGCTGTTCCATTGGCATCAGTAGCGGGAACCATTTTATTTTTTGTGACTCTGGGAGATTTTGAACCTTGGGTTTCCTGGTCATTAGCCATTATTGGAGGTGGTGGTACTGCGGGTGTAATAGCTGGTTCTACGGCTGCTGCCCGTGCGGTTTCAACTACCACAACTATGGGTTTTGCAAATCCTGTGTTATCTACCTTAGAAACTATATTTTCTTCCATTTTAACCATACTTGCTTTTATATTTCCTATTCTTGCGGTTATACTGGTTATCTATATTATTTATCGTCTTGTACGTTTTATCAAAAGGCGAAAACAAAAATCTACAGCTAAGCTTTAACTGTTATGACTCAAAAATTGAGAACAATTGCTATGATTCCTGCTCGTTTTGAAGCGAGTCGATTCCCTGGTAAATTAATGCATGATTTAGAAGGAAAACCTGTAATTATACGTACTTATGAAGCAGCTATATCTACAGGTCTTTTTGATGAAGTTTATGTAGTTACAGATAGTGAAGCGATTAAGGAAGCAGTCGAGCAGGCTTCTGGTAAAGTTATTATGAGTATCGCTGAACATAATTGTGGTAGTGACCGCATTGCTGAAGCTGTTCAGGATTTAGATATCGATATTGTAGTGAATGTTCAGGGAGATGAACCTTTTACTAATGAAGAAGATATGCGCAATGTACTTCAGGTTTTCTATGAAGATGGAGCAGAGCATATTGATTTAGCATCCTTAATGACCCCGATGTTTGATCAAACCGAAATTGAAAATCCTAATAACGTAAAAGTTATAGTTGATCAGAATAATTTTGCTTTATATTTTTCCCGGGCACCAATTCCGTATCCCCGAGATCAGGACATCAAGGTTACTTATTATAAGCACAAAGGAATTTATGCTTTTAGAAAGGAAGCAGTTCTTGATTTTGCCAGGTTGCCAATGCGCAATCTTGAAGCTTCAGAAAAGATTGAAGCCATTCGTTATTTAGAATATGGAAAGCGTATTAAAATGGTGCATTCCGATTCTCCAGCAATTGGGATAGATACACCTCATGATCTCGAAGAAGCCCGAGCCATTTTGAAATTAAGAAATGCAAAATGAGATCTTTAGCCAAAATCATTTATAGACTATTAGGGTGGAAGATTAAAGGTGCTTTTCCAGTAGAAGTAAAGAAAATGGTAGTCATTGCAGCTCCGCATACAAGCTGGCATGACTTCTATATGGCTTTACTGTTTAGAAGTATTATAGATGTTAAGATCAATTTTTTAGGTAAGAAAGAACTTTTCCGACCACCGTTCGGCTGGTATTTTAAACGAGTAGGAGGGACGCCATTAGATCGTACCCCTGGGCAAAACAAAGTTACCTATATCGCATCTTTATTTAAGGAACAAGAAACTTTTCGACTCGCACTTTCCCCGGAAGGAACCCGAAAGAAAGTAGAGGAGTGGAAAACTGGTTTTTATTTTATAGCACTAGAAGCCGGTGTTCCCATCTTACCCATTACGATGGATTTTGGACGTAAACAACACCATATTGGAGAACTGTTTTATCCAACTGGCGAACTACAATCAGACTTAGCTAAGCTTCGCAAATTCTTCGATGGTGTCTTAGGAAAAATTCCGGAAAACAGTTGATTCCTTGCTTTATTCTTACTAAATCACTGGTTTTTAGCGTGTTGAAAAGCTAAATTTTAGTTAAATTACTCTAACCATAAAATTTAAAAATCTGTAAATCAGCATTTTATAAATTTGGTCTTCTTTTTTATAGTTTTTCAGGTAAACCGCTGCCCTCTTTCACTTCGTAGATATGGTAAAGATCGTTTAACAAACACCAAAAAAATTATGAAAACTAAGAACCTATTTACTTTAGGATTAATTGGAATGTTTATGTTCACGTCGTGTAGCGATGATGATACTGATGACATGATGCAGGAAGATGCTTCTGCAAATCTTTATGCAACAAGCCACGCAAACGGAAATGTTACCCGTTACGATTTAACATCTAATTCTGTAACTACAATCAGCACTTCTGCTTCAGATTCTGAAGGGATTTACTATTCTCCAGATGATGATAGCTTTACAATTGCGACTAGAGGGATGACTCAAAACTCATTACAAACTTACGTAGGTATTTCAGATATAATAACAGCAACTGTAAACCTATCTCTATCATTTTCAAGTTCAGCAACTCTTCAAAATCCTAGAGATATAGCTGTTAATGGTAATTTTTATGTAGTTGCAGATAGTCAAAATGCTGGAGCTGGTAGATTTTTTGTTTTTGAAAAATCTAATGGTTCTTTTACATTAAGTCGAACAATAACTACAGATTTCTCAGTTTGGGGAATTGAATTTGTAGGCAATGATTTATATGCAGTAGTTGATATGTCTAACGAACTTGCAGTGTTTACAAACTTTTTGAGTAGCAATACAACAAACGCTACAGTTAGTGCTTCAAAGCGTATTGCTATTGAAGGAATTGTACGTACTCACGGCATCGCTTATGATGGCGGTACTATGATTATGAGTGATATAGGTGCTGCTTCCGGATCTGGTTTTGACACAGATGGTGGATTTCACGTAATTACCAATTTTATGTCTAAGTTCAACTCAGTTTCAAATGGTGGTACCTTGGCTGTAAGTCAGCAAACGCGTTATGCAGGTTCTGCGACTATGATGGGTAACCCTGTAAATGTAGAGTATGATGCTGAGTCTGATACGGTTTATGTTGCCGAGTTGGCAAATGGTGGTGGTCGCGTTTTAGCTTTTGGAAATGTTTCTTCTTCAATGGGAGGAAATATGTCACCATCAATTAATAACAGCTTGAGTGGAGTATCATCGCTTTATTTTTATAAAGGATAACTTTTTCCCCAAATCTAATCATGATAGAAGCGGTTCTTATGAGCCGCTTTTTTATTGAAAATACCGAAGATTTCTATAATAAGAGACTAGATTTGAACAATAAATGTATTTCAAAATATACCAGAAGAGTAGTCTCAAAGAAATTTATTTTTTGAACTGAAAGTATTCCTTGTGTACATTCAATTCTGAAAACTTGAAATGACTCTTAATATACTCTAATGCCTTTTTTGAATAAAAGAAGGTATGAGTAAAGTCATTTTTATACCACCAGTTTTCAAAATCAATTTTTGAATTGTACAGTTTGGTCTTACAATACAAACTACCACCTTGATTTAATAACCTGTATAAAGTCTGAAATTCTTCGTTCGGTTTGTGAAAATGCTCCATCACTTCGCAACAGATTATATAATCATAACCGGTTTCTAAAGCTTTTATATTATTGCTAAAATATAAATCGTAAGGGTGAATGAGGAAACCTTTTTCCTGAAGTAATAAGGATAAGACAGGGTTAGGTCCCGAACCAAAGTCTAAGCCCTTTTCCGTTTTTTTATGTGCAATATGAATCGCATCAATAAGTGGTTTTAAAAACTCGAGGTACCCATTATTATCTATTAAATTGTTATGCTTTTTATACCTGTTTTCCTCAGCAGTAGGTGATGGTAAATCTTCTGTATCTAAAAAAACCGATGTACAATTTGTACACCGGTTGTAGTTTCTATTTTGAAAATTCCCAAAGAATTCAGCGGTATGATTGCATAAACTGCAAAGCATTTAATGGGATTAATAAAGTGATTTTAGCTTATTGAGCTTTGCTTTCCAGATTTCAAGAGTCTTTTTGTGTTCAGCAATATTCTTGTGAACTTCTTTTACCAATGGGTTGTCATCAGCAACGTGTTGAAAGAATCCAAGATTATTTTCAAGCTGATTGATTTCCGATTTTACTTCATCAATTTTTTTAGTGATAAAGAAGCGTTCTTTATTAAGAGCCTGATCACCATCTTCGTCTGCGATTGCAGCGACTCGATTATCATATTTGATCAATTCTGATTCTTTTCTGCTTAAATCTAATTTTTTGAATAAACCATCAAGAACCTGATTAAACTCTTTTTCTATATTTTTCTTAGAATGTGGTACACGACCGGTGTCTTTCCATTTTTTGATAAGAGCTTTAATTGTTTTAAGATCTTCTTCAGGTTTTCCACTTAATTTTAATGTCTTTACCTTCTCAAGTAAGGCATTCTTTTCTTCTAAGTTGGTTTTCTCTTCTTCTAGAATTTCTTTTTTCTCGGCGTGAAGTTTATCAAAGAAGTGGTTGCAAGCTTTCTTAAAGCGTTTCCAAATCTTATCGCTGTCCTTACGTGGGACGTGACCAATTTTTTTCCAATCAGATTGAATTTTTTTCATCAAGCCTATAGTAGCCTGAATATCCTCATTATCCTGATTGTCTTCAGCAATTTTTACAAGCTCCATCTTTTTCTCAAGATTGGCATATTGCTCTTTTTTTTGATCTTTATAAAAACCGTTTTTACCACGATTAAATTCGCGAGTCGCTTTTTTAAAGGCTTTCCAGGTTGGTTCATTTTCCTTGAGAGGTACTTTACCAATTTTAAAGAAATCTTCGCGTAGTGCATTCACCGTTTTCATCTGCTTTTGCCAATCTTTATGATTGCTTGCAGGCTTTGCGACCACATCTTCGATTTTAGCTATAACATCCTGTTTTTTCTTCAGGTTTTGTTCGTGATCCTTATCGATGTTTTTAAAATAGTCCTGGCGGGCATCATGTATCTTACGTGTTGCGGCACTGAATTTTTCCCAGATCTCCTCGCGATATTCTCTGGAAACTGGGCCTACTTCTTCTTTCCAGATTTTATGAAGCATCTGGAGCTCCTTAAAAGCACGATTGATATCAGGTTCATTGGTCAATTCTTCAGCCTGTTCAATGAGTTTTAGTTTTTTGTCAAGATTTTCTTTGAAATCTTTATCTCTAAATTCTCTATTGAGATGAAGAAAATCGTAGAAACTTTCAATGTGGTGGTGGTAATTATTCCATACCAGATTATAACGATCACGGGGGATATTTCCTGCATTTCGCCAGCGCTCCTGAATGTCTTTAAATTTCTCAAAAGTGGTATTGATGCTGTCTTCACCACCTAATTCATTTTTTAGCTCTTTAAGCTCTTCAATAAGTTCGTTGCGCTGATCGAGATTTGCATTGAGATCTTTGCGTAGGTTCTGATAATATTGATTGCGCTTATCGCGGTATTCAAAATAAAGAGAGTTAAACTCTTTCTTTAAAGGACTATAGTATCTGAAGTCAATAATATTACCACCATCTTCTAAGAAACGCTCTTTTGCCTCCTCCTGCTCGTCTTCAAATTTTGAAATAAAAGCTGCGCGCAATTCTGAAACGTGTTCCTTTATGGCCTGTACCTTATGGTTATTTAACAGGTATTTAAATTCTTTAATAAGATCTTCCTTGCTTAAAGACTCATAATCCTTTTTAGGTATGCTATGTCGTTCAGAAACAGACTCGTCCTCGGTATCTTCATTAAGCGCGTCGTCTAGATCTTCTGAACTATTCTCGTCATCAGTATCCTCCTCAGCTAGAAATTCTTCATCTTCTTCATGTTCATCTTCTTGTTCTTTTGATGCTATAGCTTCAGCTTCTTCTTTTGAACTATCTGCAGGAGTTTCATCAGAACCAGGCGCTTTTTCCTGTTTCTTGGCATCTTGAATAATTTCTATAGACTCCGTTACCAACACTTCTTCTGTATCTTTAGATGATGTTTCATCAGATTGATCTGCAGCAGATTGAGCAGTTAGTTTTTTGTCTTTATAAGTTAATTCTTCGCCAGTAGTTTTCTTTTCTTCAGACATCTGTTTCAATGTTAAGGTTCGTCTTAGTATTACTGAATTGATAAATGAATAATCATTTCTTTTCAGTTTTGGTATTTCATTGACGCTTAATTACTACAACAGTGCAAGTAATCACGCGGGATGTTAAAGATACCATTAACTGTGCAAACAACAAGTTTTATGTGGCGGTAATCCCAATAGGATAGGAGTGACGTGTCAACAACATTACTTAAGTTGCTGATACAGCAACGCTAAAAACTGCGGGATATTTTAGATTTAGACTTATTTCCAAATTCTCCAGGCGGCTTCTGCCTGAAGCTTAAGCATGTTATATCCGTTGGATGTTTGTGCACCTTGAGCTTTACCGTTTTTTAGGAATTGTGTCTCCTCAGGATTGTAAACCAAATCGTAGAGCATATGTTTTGGAGTAAGTAGTCTATACGAAATTTTTGGGCACTCGGTAACATTTGGAAATGTACCTAATGGGGTTGTATTTACAATTAAAGTGTACTTATTTAAAATCGCAGGAGTTAAATCTTCGTAAGCAAATTGTCCTTTTGTTGGATTGCGGGAAACATATTTAAATGATATATCTTCTAATTCTAAAGTGTAGGCTACGGCTTTTGAAGCACCTCCTGTCCCCAAAATTAGCGCACATTTATGATTATGTTTGTTAAGAAAAGGTTTTAGCGATTTTCTAAAGCCGATATAATCGGTATTATATCCCTTTAATCTACCATTATTAAGCCGTTTAATAACATTCACTGCACCAATAGCGCTTGCATGTTTATTCATCTCGTGTAGATATGGAATAACACTTTGCTTAAATGGTATGGTTACATTGAATCCTAAACATTCTTCATCTTCTGTTTCCAAAACTTTTACAACCTCTGCAATATTTTGGCAATCAAAGTTTACATAGGAAGCATCTATGTTATTTTTTTCAAATTTTTCAGTGAAATACTTTCTTGAGAATGAGTATTCAATGTTTCTACCAATAAGTCCAAGTTTTAGCATAAGGGCCTGCGGTTCTTCTATGTGCATGCGAAATTATTAAAATATTTGAGTAAAACTCGTCAATTTCAACATTTCATACACGGGTGTTTTCCCCGTATTTGCTTAAGGATATTACACTTATGATGCCCAGTAATATAAATAGCACTGCAGTAATATTGTGAATGGAAAAATCCTCAGGAATATATCGGTCGTAATTTTGAAGAATTGGATCTCCTATGCGGTCATATTGAATTGCTCCATTAATATCTCTTTCGAAAACCGGGTTTTTCCAGGGCCATACAACTCCCAATGAACCGGCTATAAAACCGATAATACCTGCATTAGTTTCATTTTTGAAATGTTTTAAAAGGTAACCAAGAAAGTTAGAAAGTGTTACCAGGCCAGTGACAGATCCCAATGTAAACATTGCCAGAACCTTCAAAAGTCGTACACGGTGAGGATTATCTAAAAATGAAAAATCTGCCAGCAAAAGATCTGACAAGGTATCGTAAAGCGCATTAACCGAATCTACTAGCAACAGCACATAGTTTCCTAAAAGTATTAAGATAAAGGAACCTGATAATCCCGGTAATGTCATTCCTGAAACTCCAATAATTCCACAGAAAAATACAAAAATGAGGTTGTCATTTTGAGTGGCAGGTTCCAGAAGGCTTAAGGCCACACCTACTATAACACCAAGTGATAATATGAGGATGTTGCGTTTGGACCAATCATCAAAATCTTTTGCAATGAAATAAATACTTCCTATAATCATACCAAAGAAAGCACTCCAAACCTGAAGAGGATAATTATCTATAGCGAGATCCAGAACTTTTGAAACGCTAAAATAACTAATGATCATTCCCAGTATGAGCAAACTTAAAAAGCGCCCGTTGGTATATCTTACAAAACTTCGAAAACGACCACCAATTAGTAATTTGAAAGCATTTTTATTTATACGCTGCAGGGAATAGATGAATTCTTCATAGAATCCTGCAACATAAGCAACCACTCCACCTGATACACCGGGAACTTTATTAGCAGCACCCATAGCCAGCCCCTTGAGGACCAACCAAATTTTATCAGATAAAGAGCGGTGTTTAAATTCCATTCTGCTTTTTTGATTTTGCAAATCGCTCTAAAAGGAAGATTGTGAGAAATCCTAAAACCATCAGTACTACAACCAAAAGGACTTTAGGATCTCCATCAAAGTATTGAGGCAAAATACTTTTCTCAATAAGTGGAACTTCGTGCCCTTCAGAATTTGTTCTGTATGAAAGTACTTCTTTCCATGGCCATACTTTATTTAAGGCACCAATCATAAAACCGGTAAGTAAAGCCAAAGTGAGATTTTGGAAATTCTTGAAAAGATAAGTCAGTACTCTAGAGAATGCTTTTAAACCTATAACACAACCAAGAACAAATAGAAGCAATTTTATAGCTGAATCTTTTAGCGTTTCAAAATCCATAGCTATCAAAGCGTCTACAAAATTGCGAACCGTACCCAAAACAATAGAGTAGGAGCCCAATAGCAATAAAATGAACGAACCTGAAATTCCAGGCAAGATCATCGCAATAATTGCGATAAAACCAGATAGGAAAATAAACCAATAACTAGCCTGGGTACTTAGAGGTTCGGCTATTGTAATGTAGTAAGAAATCGCAATCCCAATAATTCCTGAAATGATAACACCAACAGAATACTTGCTTATTTGTTTACCAATATAAACAATACTGGCTACTATTAGTCCAAAAAAGAATCCCCAAAGCAATAATGGATGATAATCGAGTAGGTAGGTGATCAGTTTTGCAAGTGAAAGTATACTGATCAAAACACCTAGAAATAAAGCTCCTAAAAACTTGAGATTATATACTTCTACTACTTTTTTAAAACCTTCTTTTTTCCAGAGTTTAAAAACACCGAAGTCCAGGTTGTCGATTGTATTAATTAGTTCTTCGTAAATACCGGCTATGAAAGCAATAGTACCTCCTGAAACTCCGGGTACTACATCTGCAGCTCCCATCGCCAGGCCTTTTAAAGTAATAACTGCATAGTTAAGCAGCGATCGGTTTTGAGACATGAAAAAATGGTTAGATTTCAAATGTACTAAACAAATCTAAAACGCAACGATTCTCGTTTGGTAAGAAAAGTTTAAAGTAGATCGCTGATGAAGAATCGATTATTTCTTTCCTGAATTATTCTTACTGCTATTGATTTTATCAAGCACCGATTTTTTGGCATACACAAACGGAAACAATTCTTCCAAAATGATATCGTAATCGGCTTCAATGCGCAATCCATTTTCTAAATGAAAGTGTCCTTTATTCTCTTCATTTGTTGAAAAATAAAGTCCGGCAAGGCGAAATTCAATTTGAGCAGAATCAGGATAGAATTCAACCGCTTCTAAAAGATTTGCAATTGCCGCTTCATATTCTCCAAGGTTGATCAGGATATCACATCGTGTGAGCCAGGTTTCTAACTCATAATTTCCCAACTCAAGACTTTTGCGATAACCGCGTTCAGCTTCTTCATAAAATTTAAGACGGGCATTGATTTTAGCATAACGCTTCCAATACAGCACATTTTCCCCATCAATATTAATGGCTTTGTTAATGTAATAAAGCGCATTTTGATAGTCCATCTTACGCGTGTAAAAATCAGTAATAGCAATCCAACCTTTATCAAGAAGTGGATCTTCTTTTACTGTTTTAAGAAAATATTTAATAGCAAGATCGTCTGAACCCAATTTTTGATAACATTTACCCATTCGCAGATAGGCAAATGAAGTAGGATCATCTAAGGTTAGTGTGATCTGATAATTTTCAATAGCTTCATTATAGCGACCTAATTTTTCAAGCACTTTTCCTTTTTCAAAATAGGCGCCTATAAAGGTATCATCACTTATGATGGCAAATTCATAAGCAGCAAGAGCTTTTTCATATTCCTTCAGATCAAAATATTGCTTACCCACCTGATGCCACGCCACCTCGCAGTATGGATTCTTATCCAGAAACATGTTGAGATAATCAATGGCTTCCTCGTGTTGCTCTAGAAAATCAAAGCAATAAATCACATTATAAAGAGCAGAATAGTCTTCTTCATCAACTTCCAGACACTTCATAAAATTGATCTTGGCATTTTGAAAATCATCCAAAAACAAATATTCCATTCCTATTAGGGAATAAATATCTGCGTCATCTTCAGTGATTTCAAGAGCCATTTCCAGTAAATCGATGGCTTTTTTATGATCATCACGTTTCGAATAGATATTTGCTTTTTGGATAAATACCTCCTCGTTTTGTGGTTCAAGTTCGTAGAGAGAAGCCAGCATGCGGTCTGCCTCATCGAGCTTATTTTCAAAAATGAGAATTTCAATTTTGAATAGCTTAAGGTTTGAGGACGATGGATGCTGATCAAGACCAAGTTTAACGGCTTTTTTAGCCAAAGCAATCTTACCATTCTCGAGATAATGGTTTACAATATTCTCAAATTCATCCGAATCGAAAAAAAGAACATGATTGGTCTTTAACATAGATTCAAAACGGGTGAGCGGGAAATTGTCTTCTTCGTGTTCTTGATTAAATTTCATACACGTTGCTTTTTAAAATTTCTGCCTTTATAAATTTAACAAGGATAGCAGGCAGACCTTGGGGGCTATCATATTGTTGTTAACAAATTAATCAACAATCAAGCTCAAACAGCTTTTCTAGGTTAAATTAGACGCTATTTTGTCTAAAACCTTAATCAAGATTTTACAACCTTTTTCAATTTCTTCATTTGAAATAGTAAGGGGCGGAGTGATGCGAATAGCACGAGCTTCAAACAATAGCCAGAATGAAATTAGACCTTCATCCTGAGCTTGTAAAATAGCCTGAGAAGTGATTTCTGCTGAAGGTGTCATCGCCGCAAGCATCAAACCTTTGCCACGTACTTCCTCAATAAGCGGGTGAACCAGCAGCCTGCGGAAAAGCTTTTCTTTTTCTAAAGCCTGCTCCATAAGATGCTCATCAAAAATAGTTTCTATAGTTGCCAGTGCTGCTGCCGCAATGACAGGATGACCGCCAAAAGTGGTTATGTGGCCTAGCTTAGGATTGTTTGAAAGCAGTTGCATATGAGCCGTTGAAGCTGTAAATGCACCAATGGGCATTCCGCCACCCATTCCTTTTCCCATCACAACAATATCAGGGACTACGTTATAATTTTCAAAACCGAAAAACGTACCGGTACGACCAAAACCGGGTTGGATCTCATCGAGAATCAACAGCGCTCCAACTTCTTCACAACGCTTTTTTACTGCAGTAAGCCAACCATCAACAGGCTCAATAAATCCTGCACCTCCCTGAATAGTTTCCAAAACAACACCAGCAGTATCCGTTGTGATTTGATCTAAATCTTCAAAAGAGTTATAATCGATGTGTCTTATTCCACCCACTAATGGTCTGAAAGGAGCAATTCGCTCTTCATAATTCATTAAGCTAAGCGCACCAAATGTGTTACCATGGTAAGCCTGATTTGCTGCGATTATTTCTTGTCTTCCGGTGGCCCGTCTCGCCAATTTCATAGCACCATCAATAGCTTCTGTACCGCTGTTTACAAGATAAGTTTGTTCAAGTGGGTCAGGGAGAATTTCGGCAATAAGTCGGGTTAGTTTTACGGCAGGGCTTTGAGCATACTCGCCATAAACCATTACATGCAGGTACTTTTCGCTTTGCTCTTTTATTGCATCAGTAACATTAGGATGGCAATGACCAACACTGGTAGCCGATACCCCTGCAACAAAATCTAAATAGGCCTTTCCGTTTATATCATAAACATACGAACCTTTAGCATGTGAAACTTCCATTGCTAATGGATGTGGGGTGGTCTGCGCCTGGTATTTTAGAAAGTCAGATTTAATTGTCTCCATTTACCGAATCTTTCATTTTTTCCTGAGGAAGTTCACGCAATTGCGGTGCTTCTTCCTGATTATCCTCTTTAACAGCATCTGGTTGTATAGTAGCTTTCTCGTTGACGGGGACACCAATTCCCGGAGCATCTTCTTCTCGATTTTTAAAGTCTGAAGGCTTCAGACGTGAGGCATTGGGAATATCTAATTCTTCATCTGGAATGCTATTGTCAAAGAAATCCTCTTCAATCTCAGGCAACGGTATTCCCTGAATTTTGGTTAGGGTAAATGGTGCTTCTCCTTTAAAAATATCCTCTTTTGTAAGCAGGCGTTCATCACCACGCCAATTTAAACCAGCAAACTCACGCTGATCTTTAGGAAATTTGGTAAGCGGAAATACTTCACCATCTACCTGCCTCCATTTGGTAATTTCGACAAGAGCATTTTCCTCCAAAATAGCGGTAATGGATGCCGATTTACTTTTGTCAACACCCTGAAGTACGCCATCTTCTCCACGCATAAAGTTGATGCTTTCAGCATTCTTAACAATGTCTATCTGATGAAGAGCATTATCCAGAAAAGTGCCATAGAGCGTAACACCTTTTACCTGATTGTAGCCTAATTTATCGGGTTGATCATAAAGAGGTATTGTGTCTTGCTGAGCTAAAAAAGCATTTTCAAATACTCTAAGCGAATCTAATTGTTCAGTTTTGGTATTACTTTTTAAATGAATACTGTCGCCGGTCATTTGACTGAGGCCGCTCCATAAAATAGGTTTACCAATCATCTGCGTTAAGCCAGATTCCTGATTGATGTGTATCGAATCACATTTTCCGCTCAAATCACTTTTAAAAAGTCGCACATTGTAATAGCCTCGCACAATGCGCTTTTCGGGAACACCTGTCACGACGAGGCGATCTCCATGAACATAAATAGAATCCTGGTCCTGAACCGTTATAGCTACAGCTCTTTTGGTTATAAAAACTGAATCTTTTGCCTTATAAACTTCGGCATAATGTCCCTTTATAATACTACTGTTGGCGGTATCAATAACTTTGATATTATTGGTTGCCGAAGCAAAATTGGTAGGCCTGTCGAAATATAAACTATCCCCAAAAACCGTTCGGTTGTCGTAATCTATACGGGAATTCTTTACGAAATACCCGTTGTCGTTTCGAGTATCATAATATCCTCGCTCACAATAAACAGTGCTAGTTTCACTGGTAATTGTTGATGGGCCGTATAAATACGCCACACCGCTTTCAGAGTAAAAATCAAGTTGGTCGCTATCGATGACATATTCTGGATTGGTAACTTTTACATTTTGAATAAAAGAGTATTTATCCTGATCCATAAAGTAGCGACCAATACTACTAGTGATCACACTTGCTGTATCTCTAAGTGTTCCTCCACTACGATAATACGCCTGTTGTTTGATACGGTCAAAATATAAGGTGTCTGTGTCAAGAGTAGCAGTGGGAGTGCGTAGATTAACTTTACCTGATGCCCACGCAAATTGCGTATCACCATTATACTCAGCATAATTACTGCGCATTGTGATGGTATCGCCCTGATTCATTCGCACATTACCAATCGCTCGTACAAAATTCTCATCCTTATAGTGAAAAGCGAGATCACACCACATCTCAATACCTTCATGGACAATGTAAACCTGATTGGTGTTCTTATACATAACAAGAGCGCCAGGATATTTGGCTTCGTCAATTTGAGATATGTCTGAAGTAATATCCAACTCTTTTCCTTCCTGGGCAGAAACCGTAAATGAAAGACTTAGGATTGAAAATATGAGGAATTGTCTAAAAAAACCGGGCATAGCGTATTTTGATGCAAATATAACGGAAAAACCTGCGCTGTAAGTATGGCAGAAGGTCAAAAATAAAGTCGGGATTCGATACGTATTAAGCCTGTTTTGCTTTAGCTTCTTTGATCATCTCGATATAAAAATCTTCGGTTAGCTGACTTTTAGCTATCTCTAATTTTTCTAGTAACTCGTACAGAATATCAAAAAGTTCACCTGTGTTTTCCTTCTGATCGGTTTGTGTTTCAATCTCAATAAAAGAATCCTGTAGCTCATCAAAACGAACTAATGCTATTTCAATTTCGGTATTCTTAAAGTTAAGATTGAAAATTTCGCAGTGCTTTGTGTAGTGTGCTGTTTTTACATAACCGAGCTTGAATAAAATCTGTTCCGTATTCGGATGATCGGTAACCAGAGTTTCAAATTCCGGTTTTGATCGGGTGAGTTTTTCAAAAGCGGAGTCTTTAAATGTAAGATAGTGCCTGGCTTCACCAGTTTTCAAATTGGTTTTAGTACGTAGCCGAAATTCCTGATCTTTTGAAGTCAGTGTATTGTCCTTATCAAAATAGCGATCGTCATAGTCTAATCGTAAATAGGATTGTATAGCTAGTTTTTCAATCTCTAATCGGCTTTGAGTGTAATCAATGAGTCGTGCAGTGAGTTCTACTTCGTACATAATTAGATTTTAGTAGAATGAAATTAAGCCTTTCGCAGTAAACCCAAACTTTACTGCCTTACAACTTTATGAATAAACTCCAACTTTTGGATTACCGGTTCAGAAATTACGAATGGATACAAATCTGCAGTCCCCATACTACGGCTCAATGAATTTACAACATAGGTGAGAGGTAGGTAGTGTTTAATGATTTTTCGCATTGAACTTTCCGTGTATGGATCAAAATCACAACTGATGTCTAAATTGTTATTTTTCTTCAATTCTGGATCTATTTCAAGACCGAAATTATAAGCAGTTTCAAGCATATCCATCAGATGCAGATAGTGAGCCCAGGTTTCTGCCCAGTCTTCCCAGGGATGCATGGTTGCATACGAACTTATGTATTGTTCTCTCCAGTTTGTTGGGGCTCCATTTTGATAATACTTCTGTAGCGCCAAACCATAATCCTGAGTGTCATCACCAAATAAATTCCTGAATTTGTTTAAGAAATCTGGATTGGGCTTAATTAGAGCATCCCAGTAAAAATGTCCTACTTCGTGTCTAAAATGCCCTAGTAGTGTGCGGTATCGTTCTGAGAGTTGTTCTTTAATATACTCGCGGTGAACAGCATTTGCTTCATTGATGTTGAGTGTAATCCTACCATTAGCGTGACCGGTTTTTACCGCACTTGCATTGTTGGGATCAGAAGCTAAGAAGTCAAAGCTTAAAGCTAAAGTTTGATCTTGAAGTTGAAAGGTTATTGGCAAGTCTAATTTTCCCAAACTATAGAATAATCTGCGTTTTGCAGCTTCTATTTTTTGCCAATCGAGTTTGTTTTCGGGGATGCTTAAATTAGGAATCATATGATTGGTTGCGCAAGCTTCACAGTAATTAGAATCACTGTTAACTTCAACCAACCAATTACACGCGTCTAATTGTTTATTTGCACAATATTGATAGTGCTTATCTGGGTTTTTAGAATGATAAATCCAATCTTCTGAAGTTGGGAAGGAGCGTATTTCTTCTTCCTCAAAAAGATAACCCAATTGATTGCCGCAGCTTTCGCAATGAGTGTTTTCAAAATACACCGGATTTTTACAATTAGAACACTGAAATAGTTTCATAACAAGCTGATATTAATGCTGTAAATGTAGTGGGTAGTGTGTTAGGATTCTGCCAAAGTCCTCTCAAATTCAAGCAAAAAAAAAGCCTGAACTTATAGGTTCAGGCTTTCTGTAATTATTTTAGGTATTTATTACCTATGTATAGTTTGAGTACGGTCTGGACCAACAGAAACAATTTTGATAGGCACATTTAGCTCTTCTTCTAAAAATGCGATATAATCATTAAGTTCTTTTGGAAGTTGACCATCTTCCTGCATTTTGGTAAGATCTTCTGCCCAACCTTTCATTTCCGTATAAACAGGTTCTACGTTTTCAGGTTCGATATTGTAAGGTAAGTGATCGATTACTTCACCTTTATATTTATATTCTGTACAAATTTTTAAGGTATCAAAACCACTTAACACATCACCTTTCATCATCATAAGCTGAGTAACTCCATTTACACGAACAGCATATTTAAGAGCAACAAGGTCTAACCAACCGCAACGACGTGGTCTACCTGTGGTAGCACCAAACTCGTTACCTACGCGTCCCATAGTTGCACCTACTTCATCAAAAAGTTCAGTAGGGAACGGGCCAGAACCAACACGAGTGGTATAGGCTTTAAAAATCCCAAATACCTCAGCGATTTGATTTGGAGCTACTCCAAGACCAGTACACGCTCCTGCTGCTGTCGTGTTTGATGAAGTAACGAAAGGATATGTACCAAAATCAATATCTAATAAAGAACCCTGAGCACCTTCAGCAAGAATTGATTTACCCGCTTTTTGAGCTTGATACAGGTATTCTTCAGAATCAATAAAGGTTAGTTCTTTCAAAACTTCAACAGCTTTAAAGAATTCCGTTTCCAGTTCGTCAAGATTGTATTCGATTTTTGCATCATAAAAATCGATCATATCGATGTGCTTGTCGCGAAGAGCAGTATAGCGCTCTTTCCAATCGTCAAGTTCCAGATCACCTACACGAATACCGTTACGGCCGGTTTTATCCATATACGTTGGGCCAATACCTTTTAAAGTAGAACCAATTTTTGCTTTTCCTTTTGATGCTTCAGAAGCTGCATCAAGCAAGCGGTGTGTTGGTAAAATAAGATGCGCTTTACGCGAAATCAACAATTTTTCTTTGATGTTGATTTTAAACTTTGAGAGATTGTCAAGTTCTTTTTTGAAAATGACGGGGTCTATAACCACTCCGTTTCCTACCAGATTGATCGCATTTTCGTGAAAAATTCCTGATGGAATGGTGTGTAATACGTGTTTAATGCCGTCAAATTCTAAAGTGTGCCCAGCATTGGGACCACCCTGAAAACGTGCAATTATATCGTAATTTTTAGTAAGTACGTCTACTATTTTTCCTTTTCCTTCATCTCCCCATTGGAGACCAAGAAGTAAATCTACTGCCATCTATGAATTGTTGTCTTCGGTTGTGTTTTTCGTTGCTTGTTCCGCTTTGCGGTTCCCGTAAAAGTAAAGGGAGTGTTTATTGATTTCTATATTAAAAACCTCTTCAATGGTTTTTTTAATAGATTGAATACGAGGATCGCAAAATTCAATAACCTCACCCGTGTCGGTTAGTATCACGTGATCGTGCTGTTTGTCAAAATACGACTTTTCGTATTGAGACTGATTTTGACCAAATTGATGTTTGCGCACCAAACCGCAAGAAAGCAATAATTCTATCGTGTTGTACAGTGTAGCACGGCTTACACGATATTTTTTATTTTTCATGCTGATGTACAGCGTTTCAATGTCAAAATGGTCGTTGTAATTATAAATTTCCTGAAGAATAGCATAACGCTCTGGAGTCTTGCGATGTCCATTTTCTTCTAGAAACTTCGTAAAGACGTTTTTAACGACTTCCTGATCTTTATTTATTGTTGCTTTTGGTACCATAACAAGGGTGCAAATTTACGCAATTACAAACGTATGACTTTATCGATACCGTTTATTTTTTTCAAGTTTTCTATAAGCTTTCTTAAATGCTCTTTGTTTTTAACGATTACGGTAATTTTTCCGCTAAAAACACCGTCGTTTGTCGTGAAATTCAAGTTACGCATATTAACGTGCATATGTTCTGAAATTTCGCGGGTAACGTGATTTACGAGTCCAAGGGTGTCAATTCCGGTAAGTTCAAGTTCAGCCTGAAAGTCTTGTGCAGAGGAGTCAATCCATTTGGCAGGAATGATTCGGTATGCATAATTACTTTGTAAAGAAAGTGAATTAGGACAGTTTTGCTTATGAACCCGTATCCCTTCAGAAACCGTTGTAAATCCAAAAACTTTATCTCCCGGAATAGGATTACAACAAGGTGCCAGCGTATAGTCCAGTTTTTGCTCATCACGGCCAAAAACCAGCATATCAAACTTATCGGTAATCTCGTCTTTATCAACGTGCTCTGCAACCGGTTGCTTTCTGATTTTATTTTTAAAGAAACTTACAAAAGCATTACTGCGCGATGCCGCATATTCCTTAATCATCTTATTATCGATGGTGCCAATACCAACTCTGTAAAACAAATCAAGACTTGTTTTAAGCTTGAAATAGATGACCATCTCATTGATGATGTTTTCATCAAGGTTGATTTTTTGAGAACGGAGTTTGCGGGTCAAAATAACTTTTCCGTCCTCGGCAATTACTTTCTTCTCGTCTTTAAGTGAAGATTTAATTTTGGCTCGAGCGCGTGCTGTTGTAGCATAATCAAGCCAGTTGTTATTGGGTCTTGCGTGTTCACTGGTAATAATTTCTACCTGATCGCCACTTTTAAGTTCGTGACTTAATGGAACCAGTTTACCATTAACACGTGCTCCACGGGTATGCATTCCTATTTCGGTATGAATACTAAATGCAAAGTCGAGTGGGGTAGCAGCTTTAGGTAAAGATTTTAAATCTCCTTGCGGAGTAAATACAAAAATTTCCTTGTTGTAGAGATTGAGTTTAAATTGCTCTACAAACTCAATTGCATTGGTCTCATTACCTTCTAATGCCTCCTGAAGTCTGTTCAACCATTGGTCGAGCGTACGATCTTCTTCAGATTCTTCAGTTGTTCCCTGTTTGTATTTATAATGCGCGGCATAACCTTTTTCGGCAATCTCATTCATCCGATCAGACCGAATTTGAACTTCAACCCAACGTCCCTTTAACCCCATCACCGTTATGTGGAGAGCCTCGTATCCAGTTGATTTTGGAGACGAAATCCAGTCACGAAGACGGGTTGGATTGGGTCTAAAGTGATCGGTTATGATGGAGTAGATTTTCCACGCCAGGAATTTTTCATTCTCTGGAGTAGATTTATAGATGATACGTATTGCAAATTTGTCGTAAACTTGATCAAACGGAATATTTTGCTTCAGCATTTTACGGCGTATGCTGTAAATCGATTTTGGACGACCTTTAATATCGTAGTCCAAAACTTCTTTATCTAAAGACTGTTTTACTGCATTAGTGAACTCCTCAATATATTGATCCTGCTGCTCCTTGGTTTCCTTCATCTTACGCGAAATGTCTTTAAACACTTCGGGTTCGGTGTATTTCAAGCCCAAATCTTCGAGTTCGGTTTTGATGTTGTATAAACCTATACGGTGAGCCAGAGGAGCGTAGATGTACAGGGTTTCACTGGCAATCTTCACCTGCTTATCCTGTCGCATCGAGTCCATCGTCTGCATATTGTGCAAACGGTCTGCGATTTTGATGATTATTACCCTAACGTCATCGTTTATGGTAAGCAACATCTTTCTGAAATTCTCAGCCTGAAGGGAAACATCCCTATGTTTCTTTAGGTTTGAAATCTTGGTTAAACCGTCAACAATACGAGCTACAGTAGCGCCAAAAAGATCCTCTAAATCTTCTAGCGTATAAGAGGTGTCTTCAACAACATCGTGAAGTAAAGCAGCTGCAATAGAAGTAGCATCCATACCTATCTCACTGGCAACAATACGTGCCACAGCAAGTGGATGAAAAACATAGGCTTCACCAGACTTGCGTCGCTGATCTTTATGGGCATCAACAGCTACCTCAAATGCTTTCCTGATCATTTTTTTATCATCATCAGAAAGCGTGCGGTAACTTATGCGCAGCAACTCTTTATATTGCCGGGTAAGTTCTTTGTTTTCTTCTTCTAATTCTACAGCAGTCATAATTTAAAAGTACAATTATCTCGTAAAAATGCAAATGCTTTCAGGGCTTCTCTTAGTCGAAAGATAAGCGGTTTTTCTGAAACTATGACTTAAGATTTCTATACCGCTGAAGAAGTGTCGGATGCGAGTAATGCAATTTTACGTATAACGAGTGCGGCGTAAGATTGCTTAGACTATTTCGTGAAAGTTTTTTCAATGAAGTTATAAGTGGTTGAGCAGCGTAAGTGAATTTTGCAAAATCATCAGCCTGATATTCAAATTTTCTGGAAAGAACACTCATCAAAAAACCCGTTATTCCAGAAAAGGGAGCGTATAAAATTCCGAAAGCGATTAAACCTGCGTGAAAACTAGGTTCTTGAACACCTATTGCCAAAGAAAATACAGGTTCGCTAATAAAGATTCCTAATAACCATAATGTAAAACCGGTAAGTAAAAGTGATGCAGCCAGATTGATAAGAATATGATTTTTGCGATAATGACCCACTTCGTGAGCAAGTACTGCAACAATCTCTTCTTCCTCAAGGTCATTGATGAGCGTGTCATAAAGAGTTATGCGCTTTTCAGAACCAAAACCTGAAAAATAAGCATTTGCCTTAGTGCTTCGTTTTGAACCGTCAATTACAAAAATATTATTCAGTTTAAAACCTACAGAGCTTGCATAGCTTTCAATTTTATCGCGAAGATCCCCTGCTCCTAGTGGTGTCTGCTTATTAAACAAGGGAACAATAAGGCGGGCATAAAACATATTAGTCACTACGGCAAAACCAGCAAAAAGCATCCAGGCATAAAACCAAAATAACGAACCGCTTATCTGGTAAAACCAAATTACTAAAGCTAAAAGTCCGCCTCCAACTATAATAGTCATCAACCAGCCTTTTAGTTTATCCATAAAAAACAAGGTAGATGTAGATTTATTAAAACCGAAACGTTCTTCAATTACAAAAGTCTTATAGTAACTAAACGGAGTGGTTAGAACGTCTGAACCAACCATTATGATCCCAAAAAATAATAGACCAACAACAATTTCATTTTCACTGATTGATCTTGCCAAATGGTCTACAAAACCGAAGCCATCTATAAAGAAGAAAATTAGTGTGATTACTAGCATGAAACTAGAAGTGATAGTAGAAAAGCGAGCATTGGCCTTTTTATAATCCTGAGATTTACGGTAGGATTCTTCGTCATAAACATCATTTAGTTCCTGTGGAATAGGATCATCAAAATGCTTTGCATTCAACCAATCGAGTACCTGATCTATCACAAAACTAATAATGATAAAAGTGATAATAATATAGAAAACGAGTTGTGGAGTCATAAAAGGGGATTAATTTTTGAATCCACGCTGTCTGCGTGCTTCAAATATAAGAATAGCTGCAGCTACAGAAACATTCATAGAATCTAGGCTGCCCTGCATTGGGATGATTATGTTTTGCTTAGATTCATTTCTCCAGGCTTCTGATAACCCGTCTGCTTCGGTTCCTACTACTACTGCTGAAGCTTCTGTGAAATCTTGTTTTTCATAAGAAATTGCCTCCTGTAAGATAGCTGCGTAAATATTGATTTCTTTAGATTTTAGGAATTCAATAATTTCTGAAGTGCTCCCGGTGGCAACGGGAATTGTAAAAACTCCGCCAACACTGGAGCGTATGATGTTAGGGTTGTACAAATCGGTACGTGGATTGGCAATGATAAATGCGTCTACTCCTGCGGCATCAGCGGTACGCAATAAAGCCCCAATATTACCTGGTTTTTCGGGTGCCTCTGCAATTAATATCAAGGGTTTTTCAGGAAGGATTAAATCTTCAAGATTGTGATTTTTGGCTTTTGCCAGAGCGATAACACCTTCGGTTCCTGCACGGTAAGCGATCTTACCATAAACTTCTTCAGTTAGTTCTATTAGTTCAATGTCACCATTGCAATTGGACAAAAGTTCTTGAAGAGAATCTTCAGACAAGATCGAATTACAGTAAAAGACCTGATTTATCTTAAAATCAGCTTGTATTGCCAGATTGATTTCGCGCAAACCTTCAATAAGAAATGTTCCCGATTTGCGGCGCTCACGGGATTTTTCCTGCAAGGCAACTATTTTTTTTATTGTAGGATTCTGAGTGCTGCTTATGAGTTTGTGCATAATTGCAAATATAGAAAACTAGCTACGAGCCACGCTATTTTGATACAGGAGCTTCAAGCAACGTAAAATGTTCTTTCAAAACTTTTAATAAATCCTCTTTTGAGTATCCTTCTTCAGACTTACTGTAAAGTTTTAAATCAAGTTGATCATTATCACGCACCTTAAGTGAATCTTCTGCATAAAAATGATTAATCAGTTCCTGAAGCTCATAATTTTGAACTTCCAGACAAAGTAGCTTCCCATTAGGAGCACTGTCATAATTCAGTTGAGTTGGTCGTTCTACTTCAAAGGCAATCCCTGTAGTTTGAATGCTTACCTGCTCATCATCAACCAATGGTCGTTCTACGTTGTGAAATGCTAAAAACGTAAGCATGATCAAACTGAAATTATGCAAAAAATGACCGCCTAGAGCCCAGATAAAACCTAGCTTCAGTCTTAAAAAACTAAAAATTAATCCCGCAGCGATTTGTGGACCTGTAATGATGGGAGCCAAAAGGAAAAAAGTTATGTCAACGTTTTGGTAATTACTAAGATGAAACAAGCCAAAAACACTTGAGAATATATACACAATTATGCGCAGGTATTTTTTCCAATAGATTGACAAATCCTTTTTTAGAAGATAGGAGAGTACTCTTAGAAGATAATTGCGTTCATACTTTAGGGGAAATCTGAAAATAGTCTCTTCAATTAAGGGCGGAAGAATAGCCATATATAGAATTGCCTTCCAAATTGGATACAGATCTTTGTTTAGTAGATTTTCATATTCTGAAGTAAGCGGATCTAAAAAGCTCAGGATGATTACAAATCCTATAGCAAGACATAAATCATATACTATACTGCTGAAAAGAAATTTTATTTTCTCCCAAACAGATAACTTAAGAACCTGATCATCTGGTCTGCGTATAAATTGATTGATTGTACTTACCCGAGAAGAGAATCCCATAAGAGAGGTTTCTTATTTTTTAAATATCGGAAGCAAATAACTTATACTATAACCGTAACCAGCCCCATATACATTGTCGAATGTTACTTTATTAAAGCCGGGAGCGTAAATGTTAGTAAAGTCATCTGGTGACTTTTGTGATAGCATTCGCTTCAGCTGTAAATTCATCCCCAGATACAGGTTGTTCAACAATTCAACCTGAATTCCCAATTGCAATTCTCCCCAAATTGCGTTAAGACCTGAATATTCTCGAGAAACGGTGCGCAGGTCTGGTTCAAAAAAGTTGTTAGGGTTGTAAATGGTATAACTATCCAAATTTGTTTTAAATGAAGAGACACCTAAATGAAAACCTACATAAATAAGATTTGACATCCCAGCCCAATTGTTGTAAGCATTGTAATTAATCCCAGCTTTTAAGTAGGCACCCTGAGTAGTGGCGTCAAAAATAGGCTCGTCAAATGTTTTTTTCTCACGACCAATTTCGGCAGCGATATAATAGCGATCTTTTATTCTGAAATCTCCCATGATGGCAGCACCCTCATAGTTGTCTTCAAGAAAAGACCGAAGAATTTTGCTTAGATCAATACCCGCACGTAATCCATATTTTTCGGTAGGATTTTTATTTACTAAGGTATCAGAACTTCGGGTTTCCAAAGGTTCTTCTACTACAATACCCTGATTTTCCTGAGCGACTGTAGTATCTATTCCTAAAGTAAATACACTAATGGCTAATATATACCTGTGTAGTATCTTCATTTTCTACAGTTCTCAAATTAATATTGATATCGTCAATCCAACGGGTAGCTCCAGCGCGATTACGCACATCCAGGTTGGTGAAAATTACTTTGTAACCACAAGCCCTGCTTATAAAAACTTCCTGAGGTGTATATGAAAATGTCAACGTATCTACATCTTCAGGATCTTCTGCAGCGGCAGGATTATTGGGGTTTTTTTCAAACAAAAATACAGTAGCTGTAGTATCGGTGCGCAGCGGAATACTTATACTCGAAGCGCTGCTAAAAGGAATACTATCTGAGCGGTCTTTGGTGTAAACAGTAATGTTAAGCGGCTTGCTTTCCTGTGCGTTTTCGTTACTTAAAAAACCTATGGTAATTGATGGAGTCGTTTGCGTACTAGCAGCACAAATATCATCTCGTTCACACGAATAGGCGATTAATACAATTAACAGGATAAGAACGATACCGTTTTTTAGCATTAGCGAAGTTCTAGTAAAACAACATTTTCTACGTGGTGCGTTTGTGGAAACATATCTACAGGTTGCACCTTCTCAATTTTATAATAAGGGTCAAGCAAAGCTAAATCCCGAGCATGAGTAGCGCTGTTACAACTCACATAAACAATGCGTGGAGCTTTAATTTTGATCAATTGATCTACAACATCCTTATGCATCCCGTCTCGTGGCGGATCTGTAATGACTACATCTGGTTTCCCGTGTTGAGCGACAAATGCTTCGTTGAAAACATTTTTCATATCTCCCACATAAAACTCAACGTTTTCGATTCCATTTAATTGCGCGTTTTCACGAGCTGCGGTAATAGCATCAGGTACAGCTTCTACACCAACAACTTTACCTGCTTTTTTTGCAACAAACTGCGCGATAGTTCCGGTACCTGTATAGAGGTCAAAAACAGTTTCGTCACCTGTTAGTCCAGCAAAATCGCGGGTTATTTTATACAGTTGGTAGGCCTGCTCTGAATTGGTTTGATAGAATGACTTGGCATTTATTTTAAAACGTAAACCTTCCATCTCTTCAAAAATGTGATCTCTACCTGCAAAACACACTACATCCTGATCATAAATAGTATCGTTTCCTTTCTCGTTGATAACGTAAAGTAACGAAGTAATTTCCTTGAAAGTTTCTTTAAGATAATTCAATACCAGTTCGCGGGGCTCTTTTTCGTCTTTAAAAAACTGAATCAAAACCATCAATTCGCCAGTACTCGTAGTACGAATCATCAAGGTTCTTAGCAAACCTTCCTGATTGCGGGTATTAAAAAAAGGAATGTTATTTTGAGTAGCAAAATCCTTTACTCCGTTACGAATGGCGTTACTCGGATCGCGCTGTAACCAGCATTTATCGATATCGAGAATTTTGTCCCACATTCCGGGTATATGGAAACCAAGAGCGTTGCGATCTTCAATTATCTCATCGCTTTTGATTTGCTTAAGCGTAAGCCATTTGCTGTCACTAAAGCTGAATTCCATTTTATTTCTGTAGAAATAAATTTCCTCACTTCCAGAAATAGGAGTGACTTCAGGGAGTTCGAGCTTGCCGAGTCTTCTTAGATTATTCTCAACTTCTCGTTGTTTATATTCCAGTTGCGCTTCGTATTGCATGTTTTGCCATTTACAGCCCCCACAAGTGCCAAAATGCTTACAGACAGGTTCTGTACGCTTTGGTGATTCCTCGTGAATAGCAATCGCAGTACCTTCATAGTACGCTTTACGCTGTTTAACGGTTTGTACATCAATAACATCTCCTGGCACCGCGTTATTGATAAAAATAACACGTCCGTCTGGAGCTTTTGCAATAGCTTTTCCTTTGGCACCTGCATCGGTTACCAAAACATTAGAAAAGACTTTTCTGGATTTCTTCTTTCTTGACACGCGGCAAAAATAGTATAATTATGATGATCTGCATAAAGCTTAAGTTTTAATCAATACACAGATTTAAGTGGTTTGAATAACAGGCTTTTCAGAATTTCTGCTGAAATTTTAATAAATTGCAGGTTCTTGAACAGGATGATTTCTCTCCTTTTAAGAATGCTACTGAAAAATGGATTTCTAAAAATCACATTTAGCATTACAAGCAGGAATCATAGAGTTTTTACCCAATAAATTTTTTAAACATGATTACTGAAGATCAACTTACTTCACAGGAAGCTATTGCCCTTGAAGAGAAACACGGAGCGCATAATTACCATCCGCTACCTGTGGTTTTAAGTCGGGGAGAAGGAGTTTACGTTTGGGATGTTGAAGGTAAGAAGTATTATGACTTTTTATCTGCTTATTCTGCCGTAAACCAGGGACATTGTCATCCGGCGATTGTTGACGCAATGAATAAACAAGCTCAAACCCTAACACTAACATCTCGTGCTTTTCACAATGACATTTTAGGTCGTTATGAAGCTTTTGCGACAGAGTATTTTAAGTTTGATAAGTTATTGCCAATGAACACCGGTGCTGAGGCTGTTGAAACTGCAATAAAAATTGCACGGAAATGGGCTTATGAAAAAAAAGGAGTGAAAGAGCAGGACGCTCAAATTATTGTCTGCGAAAACAATTTTCATGGTCGGACAACTACAATAATTTCTTTCTCAAATGATGAAGATGCACGTAAGAATTTTGGACCATATACGCCGGGGTTTATTAAAATACCTTACGATGACCCGAAGGCTCTTGAGCGTGCTTTAATTGAAAATGAAAACGTAGCTGGTTTTCTGGTTGAACCTATTCAGGGTGAGGCAGGTGTGTATACTCCTGCAGATGACTTTATGAAGCAAGCTAAAACGCTTTGTGAACAACACAATGTACTTTTTATTGCTGATGAAATTCAAACAGGTATTGCACGTACCGGAGCTCTGCTAGCCGTATGCGGAAATTGTACCTGTGAAGGACATTGTGAACGCCAGGATACTTATAGTCGTCCAAATATTCTGATTCTAGGGAAAGCACTTTCAGGAGGCGCCTACCCTGTGTCTGCGGTATTGGCAGATGATGAAGTGATGAATGTGATTAAACCAGGTCAGCACGGTTCTACATTTGGTGGTAACCCCGTTGCCGGGGCAGTTGCAATGGCAGCGCTTAATGTGGTTAAAGATGAAAAATTAGCCCAGAATGCTCGCGAACTTGGTGAACTTTTTCGATCTAAATTGAATGAATATATTGAAGGGAGCTCAATTGTAAAACTGGTACGTGGTCGCGGCTTGTTAAATGCCATTGTGATCAACGACAGCGAAGACAGCAGTACAGCCTGGGATATCTGCGTGGCGTTGAAAGAAAATGGACTTTTAGCTAAGCCTACTCACGGTAATATCATTCGTTTTGCACCACCTTTGGTAATGAATGAAGAGCAATTGCTAGAATGTGTTTCTATTATTACTAAAACACTTCAGAATTTTGAATAACATTATAATCTGAAGTTTAAATAAAAAAGAGCGCCTCGAAGGCGCTCTTTTTTATTTGGTAAATAGTTTGTGCAATTACAAAATCTCAACAAGTTCTACCTCAAATATTATAACTGAATAAGGAGGAATATCCCCTGCTCGGTAAGGACCGTAAGCTAATCGTGCAGGTATTAAAAACATAGCTTTACCACCTTCTTTTACATACGTCATACCTTCTTTAAATCCTGAAATCAAATTCGAAAGATTAAATTCTGCAGGTGTTGTTGTAGTTTTGTCAAAAACGCTCCCGTTTAGTAAAAAGCCTTCATAATTAACGAGAACTGTGGAGGTTGCAGTAGGCATTTCACCAGTCCCTTCTTCGGTGATGATATAATGTAGTCCGCTTTCAGTTTTAGTTGCTTCTAATTCATTGGCTTCTAAAAAAGCCTCAATTTCTTCCTGATTGCGCGCGTAAGCTTCTGCTTCAGTTTCGGTGGGTAAAGTATCACCAGAATCATCACCTACAGAGCAAGAAGCCAATAAAAAAATAAAAAGTAATCCAAATAAGGGTTTCATAAATTGAAATTTTAAAATAATTGTAAATACTATTCCAAAACCAGAATAGTTTTAGAGTAGATACTGCTTTAACGAAATGGTTGCTTGCCTATTCTTCTTTTTTTGCAGCCAATTCAGCAATTTTTATAATTACCTCGGTAGCTTTAAGCATACTTTCTACAGGAACATACTCAAATCTCCCGTGAAAATTATGTCCGCCAGCAAAAATATTAGGGCAGGGTAATCCCATAAATGAAAGCTGAGAGCCGTCTGTCCCACCACGAATTGGCTTTATTATAGGTTCTACATCAACAGCCTTCATCGCTTCTTCTGCAAGATCTACAATATGCATCACCGGTTCTATCTTTTCACGCATATTAAAGTATTGATCTTTTATAGTAAGCGTAATTAGTTCGAGGCCGTACTGACTGTTAATTTCGGTTGCCAGGTTATTCAGCACTTCTTTGCGTGCTTCAAAATGCTCACGATCGTGATCTCTTATAATATATTCAAGAATAGTTTCTTCAACATCGCCATAAATTCCGTTTAGGTGAAAAAATCCTTCCCGGTCTGAGGTATGTTCAGGAGTTTCAAGTCTTGGTAGCGAATTGATAAAATCCTGAGCTATGTAGATAGAATTAATCATCTTACCTCTAGCATAACCCGGGTGTACACTCTTTCCTTTGATATACACTTTGACGCCTGCCGCATTAAAATTCTCAAATTCCAGTTCGCCTATTTCACTACCATCCATTGTATATGCCCAGTCGGCACCAAATTTTGCCACGTCAAACTTATGAGCACCGCGGCCAATTTCTTCATCTGGAGTAAAACCAACTTTAATAGTACCATGTTCAATTTCCGGATGATTTTTCAGGTATTTTACAGCTTCCATAATTTCGGTAATACCTGCTTTATCATCAGCTCCTAAAAGGGTTGTGCCGTCAGTAGTTATAAGAGTCTGACCTTTATAATTTAGCAATTCTTCAAAAACATCGGTGCTCAAAACGATATCCTGCTCTTCGTTTAAAACGATATCCTTTCCATTGTAGTTTTCAATTAGTTGAGGTTTCACATTGGTACCCGTAAAATCGGGAGTGGTGTCATAATGTGAAATAAACCCAATCACCGGAATTTTTTTAGTACTCGTAGCAGGCAATGTTGCCATTATATAGCCATTATCATCAATAGATACATCACTTAAACCCAAATCTAAAAGTTCCTGATGCAACTTATGGGCAAGATCCCATTGTTTTTCGGTACTTGGGGTCGTAGAGCTTTCTGCATCACTTTGCGTATCTATAGTAACATAACTAATGAAGCGATCGATAAGTTCTTGTTTGCTGAGCATAGAAGTAAATTTCATTTTATATAAGAAATCAAAGGTACTATTCTGATAATTGAGTTTTAAGTGAATAGCTAACTTTATATAAATTTTAGTTATGCTATTTCGATTGTATTTATTTTCGATTGTTTTAACATAAACCTATTTTTGCGATCTGCAATTATAACTTATGTACAAAACGTTTATACGCCCAATCCTTTTTAAATTTGATCCTGAAGCTGTGCATCATTTCAGTTTTAAAAGCATCAAACTCTTCAATAAACTCAGACTTTTATCTCTTTTTAAACCGGGATTTCAGATTAATGATAAGCGATTGGAGCGGGAAGTATTTGGGTTGAAGTTTAAAAACCCGGTTGGACTAGCTGCAGGATTTGATAAAGATGCCAAGTTGTATAAAGAGCTTTCAAACTTTGGATTTGGCTTTATAGAAATTGGAACTTTAACTCCAAAAGCACAACCCGGGAATCCAAAAAAGCGATTATTTCGTCTTAAAGAAGACAGTGCTATTATAAACCGAATGGGTTTTAATAATGGTGGAGTAGAAGCGGCTGTTGAACGACTGAAGAATAACAAAAATGTTCTGATAGGAGGGAACATCGGTAAAAATAAGATTACCCCTAATGCAGAAGCTTTCAATGACTACCAAATTTGCTTTGAGGCTTTATACGATTATGTAGATTATTTTGTGGTGAATGTAAGTTCGCCAAACACTCCAAATTTACGTGAATTACAGGATAAGGAACCGCTTACCCTATTGTTAAGCGGTCTTCAGGATTTGAATTCACTTAAGCCTAAACCTAAGCCAATTCTCTTAAAAATTGCTCCAGATCTTACTGATTCGCAGTTATTAGATATCATTGAGATCGTTCAGGACACTAAAATTGCCGGAGTTATAGCTACAAATACCACTATTTCCAGAGATAATTTGGAGTCAACAAATCGTGAAGAAATGGGAGGTTTAAGTGGAAAACCGCTGACGCAGCGCTCTACAGAAGTCATTAAATTTTTATCTGAAAAAAGCGGCAAATCCTTTCCTATTATTGGTGTTGGCGGTATTCACTCTGCTCAGGATGCTATTGATAAATTGGAAGCCGGTGCAAGTTTAGTTCAACTGTATACTGGATTTATTTATGAAGGTCCTTCGCTCATAAAACAGATTAATCAAAAAATTTTAGAGAAACTATAATTGTCGTTTTTAAATTTAACTTAACTTTAGCATAGATTAAAATACCCCCTTTTCATATTTATAACTACGTGAGTGTCAATTGCAACGCATATTTCCGTATTGCTTTAAAAAGGGTTTGTCTTTTTCTAGCGTTTTTATTTGCTTTACATCTTCAAGCGCAAATTAGTGCCATCGATTCTATTAAATCTGAGCTGAGTAAGACCAGTGTAGATTCTATTCGTATAGATCTGCTAGAGAAACTTAGTTACGAATATCTGTATTATAAGCCAGATTCTGCTCTGGTCTATATTGAGGAGGCACTAGACCTAGCTTTAAAAAGTAATTTCGAGCACGGTCTTGCAAAAGTTTATAATCGTAAAGGAACCTATTATGTAGTGCGTTCTCAGTATCCAGAAGCTATTCAGGAGTTTCAAAGAGCATTGCCCTATTACAAGAAAGTAAATGATAGTGTAGGTATTAGTGAAAGCCTTGGGAATTTGGGTGTTCTCGATTTTTATCTCAGGGATTATGACGCAGCCTTAGATAATTTTCAAAATGCAATTACGTATCTGGACACATTAGCAGAGGTTGAAACTTATGGGAAATACCTATCTAATTTAAGCGGAGTCTTTAGGGAGAAAAAAATGCTTGACAGTGCCTTAAGTTATGCTCAACGTTCAATTGCATATTCTGATCATATCGATGATAAGCGTTTACTTTCGGTTGCTTACTTCAATTTGGGAACTGCTTATTATTTTCTGGAAGATTATGATAAGGCTATCGAGAACTTAGATATTTCACTGAATATTGAACGAATCCCTGTTCAGTTCACTATTCTGGCAAAATCTTATAAATGTTTAAGTTATTTAGGCTTAGATGATGTTGATCAAGCTTCAGATCAGCTTGAAAATCTTGAAAAACAAGCACTTGAATTTAATGACCAGTATGTTCTTCTAGTTCTATACGAGGCTAAACAAAAGCTATCTGAGGCACAGGGGCGCATACGTGAAGCACTGCAATATGCAGAAAAGTATATTAAGCTGAATAACGAAATTCATAATAGAGAGCAAACTAATATTTTACAGAACATCAAGGTGAAATATGAGACAGAAGAGCGTACGTTTGAAAATATACTTTTACGTAAGGAGGCCGATTTACAAAACCTTCAAATTGATAACCAACGCTATGTGATTTGGGCAGTTGCCCTTATGATATTTTTGTTTTTAATCCTGTTTTTGATCTTATACCGAATGTATAGTTATAAGTCTGAAGCAAATAAAATGCTTAAAGAAAAACAGGAAGTTTTAAATAGAAATAATCGAAGTCTTGAGCTCATCAACAATCAGAAGGATAACCTCTTTTCAATCGTCGCTCACGACGTACGGAGTCCAATTTCATCAATTCTAAGCAGTACTCAATTTTTAAACGAGCATTTTAGTGAATTTTCTATCGCTGAAATCAAACATTTATTAGGTGCTTTACAAGATCAGGCAGAAACATTAAACACATTGATTCAGGGAGTGTTGATTTGGGCTAAATCTCAAATGAATGGATTTGATTTTCATATTCAGGAAATCAATGTTGACCAACTATTCAGCGGTATCATAAAGGGTGAGGAAATCTCCATAGAGCGTAAAAAATTAAATGTTATTAAAGACCTTGCTGAAGGTTATACTATTAGAGCAGATTTTCAGGTTTTACAGGTGATTACACGTAACTTTTTAAGCAATGCGATTAAATTTACGCCTGTAGGAGGTACTATTATATTATATGTTGAAGAGCAACAGAACAGTTATCATATCAAGGTTAAAGATACCGGTCGTGGTATGTCACAGGATGAGATTACAAAAGTTCTGGTAGATCAAAAACGCTATTCCATAAAAGGGACCGAAGATGAACCCGGAAACGGTATTGGCTTAATTTTATGTCAGGAAATAGCTCAGAAAATTGGAGGAAGCATTAGTGCTGAAAGTGTTCCGGGAGAAGGATCTACTTTTGTTTTTAATTTTCCGAAAGTTATACCTGTAGATACTAATTAAAAATAGCTGCTCCCTTTTAATAAGTTGTATCTTTAACTCCGGTTTTTTATAATCGCTATTAATTGCTTCTTTGCGATTACCTTTCAGAAATTACAAGTTAATGAGTTCTAAAATCAAAATCATCGAATGTCCACGTGATGCGATGCAGGGGATAAAGGATTTTATTCCCACTGCTCAAAAAGCGCAATACATTCAATCGTTATTGCGCTGTGGTTTTGATACAATCGATTTTGGAAGCTTCGTTTCTCCTAAAGCGATTCCGCAGATGGTAGATACAGCTGCAGTTTTAGAACAGCTTGATCTTTCTCGAACACAAACCAAGCTGCTGGCGATAATTGCAAACCTGCGTGGAGCTGAAGATGCCATAAAACACAAGCAAATTGATTATCTGGGATATCCTTTTAGTATTTCTGAAAACTTTCAGATGCGTAATACACATAAAACTATTGCAGAATCTGTAGGCTTACTTCAGGATATTTTAGATTTAGCTTATAAACACAACAAACAGGTGGTTACCTACATTTCTATGGGCTTTGGAAATCCTTATGGTGATCCCTGGAATGTGGAGATAGTAGGCGAGTGGACCGAAAAACTGGCTGATATGGGAGTTTCGATCTTATCACTGTCGGATACCGTGGGCACTTCAGACCCGGAGACCATCGATTATCTATTCAGCAATTTGATTCCTAAATATCCAAATATTGAGTTTGGTGCGCATTTGCATACTACACCTGCCAAATGGTTTGAAAAGATTGATGCCGCGTATAAAGCCGGTTGTCGCAGATTTGATGGTGCTATTCAGGGTTTTGGAGGTTGCCCAATGGCGAAAGATGAACTCACCGGTAATATGCCTACGGAAAAGATGCTTTCTTACTTTAACAGCGTAAAAGACGATTCAGGTATACGGCCTATGAGTTTTGAGTCGGCACACAATGAAGCGTCAAAAATCTTCCACAATTACCGCTAGTTGGCATCGCCAAAGGTTAAAATATTCTGAAGTTTAATTCGCTTTTCCACGGTAATTACTACAATCTAAACTGAAGCGTTGCATACCAAGTTCTGGGCTGACTTGGGATAATTCCAGGCCCGGGATAGCCGGTAGCTCTACGCACAAAATACGAGTTGTCTAATAAGTTGTTTATTCCTGTTTCCAGCCTAAGTTTTTTATAGGTATACGACAACGAAAGGTCTAGAATATCATATGCGGGTATTTCACCAATAATTCCTGAAGTACTGCTAAAATCGCGTTCAGAGTTGGTAGCATCGGTGTATTGCTTGCTGAGGTATGTATATTGAAGACTTCCCAACAGGTTCTTATAACCGAAATTAACCCCTGTTTTTAGGTTGATATCCGGTATAAATTCTACTTGTTTGCCGGTGACATTAGTTTCTTCAGAGTCGGTGTATTCAGATTGTGTCAGGGCTAGATTCCCGAAAACTCTGAGGCTAAAATCTTTATTGTTGCTGAAGCTGTCCCAGATATTGTAATCTGCAAAAGTTTCAATCCCATAAATCGAGGCATCACCAATATTTCCTCTAAACTGTACAGACTGAATATCACTTATAGGTTTCAGAATAATCCCCAATCGGTCTCTGTAACGCAGGTAAAAAGCTCCAATGTCATAATTAAGCGAATTTCCCACGCGACCACGAACACCTAAATCAAAGGTGTAGCCATTCTCATCACGTATATCAGGATCAACCTGAAAGGTGGGATTTACGATACGAATATCATTAAAAGTAACCGAACGGTAATTCTGACTGATGTTGCTGTACAATTCAAATGCTTGCGAAGGCTTATAACTTAATCCTACGCCAAGTAACAAAAAGGAGCGATCAAAATTGCGGTCTTCTTCAATTTCTTCATCTAAAATTACATTGCCTGCATTGTCGGTATTGATGTTTTTGTAGAAGCCATCCGCACGGGTTGTGATGTATTCAAATCGTGCTCCGGGTGTTACGCTCAGTTGCGAATTCAAATTAATAATCGTTTCACTAAAAGCTGCCAGGTTGAGGTTAGGAAACGTATAATCAGACTGGCGTTCATAATTGGGAAAATCTGCAGTTGCAAAATTGAAATCAGCGTCTACTGCATTACTTCCCGGTCCCTGACGTTCACTGTTTTTTGATTGGTAATACTTGCTACCAACCAAAAATGTATTTTCCTTTCCGAATAAGTTATAATGGGTGAGAAGTCTGGCTTCAGCGCCCCAGTTTTTAAAATCTCCCACAATAAGATCTCGAGGTTCATTCAAATCATCAGCTTGATTTACACGATTTATGCGGAAACCAACACTTTTCCGCGAAGCATCAAGGGTAAATAGTTGCAGGCTAAAATCGGTCTTTGGGGAAAAGGCGTGTTCTAAGCGCAAAGCAAACAACTTCCAATCTACCGCAAACCAGTTTCGGCTTCGATTGCTGAATGTAGGGTCTTCCTCAAATTGCGCATCGGTTAGTCCGCCGGGTTGTTGCGCCAGATAATTTAGATAGCTTCCTTCAAAAATAAGTTTGGTGTTAGTACCTAGTTTTTGGTCAAGATGCAAATACCCATTATAGGAATCAAAAGATGAATTTGGTCTAAAACCATCACCTTTTTTATAATTGAAATAGGCAAAATAACCGGTTTTATCTACCGTGCCACTCAGGCTGTTGAATGAAGTAAACAGATTGTAACTTCCTAAAGTTTGGCGTGAGGTCCATTCTAGTTTCTTATTGGGATTAGGTTGTTTTAGGCGAAAATTAATCAGTCCGCCAAACTGGGTTCCGTATTGCAGGGAAGCCGCACCACGTACCACTTCTACACGCTCTAGAGCCTCAGCAGGAGGGGTGTAGTAGCTTTCAGGATATCCCAAAACATCAGCAGAAATATCATAACCGTTTTGTCGTGTATTGAAATTAGCCGAGCGATTAGGGTCCAGACCACGTCCACCAATGTTTAATTGCAAACCGGCATCGTTATTTTCGTAAATATTTAGCCCAACAACCTGTGCGTAAATTTGACGCGCGGTACCCGAAGAGAGATTAGCCGTTAAATTTTCAACCTGAACGACTTCACTCTTTTTACCGGCGTATATGGCGGTTCCTTCAACAGGTTTAAGTTGTTGCAAAGCGAAAATTTTACGTTTGCGAGCTGTGATCATAACCTCGTTGAGATTTTCACCCAAAGGTTCTAACTCAAAATCAAGTCTGGTATCTGAAGAAACAGCGACAGATTTTTCAACCAATTCAAAAGCTAAAGCGAAAACACTCAAGGTATAATTTTCTTCTGAAAGTCCGGTAAAAGAATACTCACCATTGACGTTGGTTTCTACTTTCTGACCTAATTCAAGACAGAAAACTTCAGCATCTGCAATAGGTTCGCCGGTGGATGCCGCAGTAAGTTTTCCGGTAAGGGTAAAATTTGCCTGTTGCGCCTGTGTTTTTACAAAGGCAAACAAGACAACGATTGCCAGAATTATTTTAAAGTCCTTCAATTGTATCATTAAATGGAAGTATAAATGTTTTGGGTTTCAGCGAACGTTTTTCAGCTAGCAAATTTACGTTAGGATCAATAAATGGCTGACTTAATCTGCCGTTTAGTGCAACATAACTTTCAACATAAATAGCCAGATTTTGATGCCCCTGAGCGCTAAAATGGTCTGCAAGATACTGCGCGTATTCAAGAATAAAGTCGGGCTGCGTGCTCATTTGCTTTTCTTGAAAGGGCGTTAAAAAATCGCTGTTATCTACATAAAAATTCTTTCCGGTTTTTTGATCAACCACCTTAAATTGTGCATAACCCGCTTTTTCCATAAGCATTACGCGCCACGAAAAGCGGTATCCTTCTTCCGTCCAAAAAAGTTCGCCGGGATAAGCCAGATAACGCCAGGGCATCAATAATTGAATAGCAAAAAAGACAGCAACGATGATCAACACTGGTTTTGGCGTTGAATTTGAAACAGAATTTGATGCTGTAGCCGATTTAAAGCGGAAAAACCTTGTGAGGAACCTGATAATTTTTTGATGAAAATCTGCGTCGAAAAAAATCAGCGCACTCACAATCATAATATATGGAAACATACCGATGGGGAAGAGAACTCTGGTGAGTATGTGAAAGATAACTACCAGGATAAAGCCCAGTTTGCGCGTGGGTTTGTAAAGCAATAGAAAGGGAATGCACAGGTCGTATAAAGCGCCAAACCAACTGAAGCTGTAATGAACCCATTCTTGCTGCATCAGGTTGCCTAAAAGTGGTAAATCGTATTTAGACGGCAGCCATATTTTGAGTGGCATGGCTTCTAAAAGCCAGTCGCTATTCAGTTTTGCCAGGCCGGCATAGAAATAAACAATTCCTAAGAGCAATTTGATGCTGTCGATGTTCCACTTAGGAACTATTGTATAGCTTCGGTTTTTATGAAATGCATCTAGGGAGAAATACGCTCCACCTTCTAAAAACAACATCAAGAAAGCCAGACAGCTTATAAAATAATAATGATTGAGATAGGTGGTTTTATCCATCAACTCAATATAGGTAAAGCTTAAGAAAAATATCAGTACAGATAATCGATAGCGAAATCCTAAAGCAATGAGCAATGCTGACAAAGCACATATGGCAAAAATCACATAAGTGAAATTTCCCAAAGGCTGAACCCAGCTAAATCCAAAATAGGTAAAATGGAAATCAGGCTCGAGATACAGTTTTTTAATCCATCCATTTGTCCAAAAGCGTACAATACTCAAAAACATCATCAAACCAAACAAAATACGAAAGACCGCTAATGGAGCGGCCTCTGTATTTTTATTGAGATATTTTGAGATTGAACTACACATTAATCCCCATCTGCATCTACATAATCTACACTGATGTCAAGCGCCTGAAGCATATCGATCTTCATTAAAATCGTATTACGTTGCAACTCATTGTAAGTTTCTAAAAGCGCGTCATTATTAGTTGAGATCTGAACAACAAAACTAGTATTCAACGTATTTGCCTGTGTGCGGGCTGCATTAAATTGATTGTTGATAAGCGAACTTAAATCAGTACCGTTTTTGATGGTATTGAGGTAATCAAGATAGGACTTGAACGAAGCTCCGGTTGCAGAACTGCCATAGGCTTTACCATTGAAAAAGTTTTGAGCAGCATTAAGAGCTTCCAGCAAAAGTCCTTTTGAAAGATCTTCCTTATAATAAGCCTCTACTTTTTCAGGTAATACTTCATTAGAAAATACACCTGCCGGAATACCTACTTTACCGGCGCGTAACAACTTTTCGTAATAAAAGATATAATCGTTCGCCAATTTATCTACAGAGCCAGAAGCTGAAGAAGAAGTGTTTGACACAAAACTTCCACGGAAACTGTTTTTCCAATCTGCAAGAACCACTGAAGTCAAATCTGCAATACTTCCAGTTATATCACTTAAAAACTGCTTGTAGTTGGCGGCATTTGCATCTGTGGTATAAAACGCAAGAAGCTCTGCGTCTGTTTCAGCCAGACCAAAAAGCAAATAATCAAGTGCCGGAAATCCCTGTGCATCTACTAAAGAAGGTAAAGCCAAATCATAACTTCCACTTTCTATAGCAGTTGTAATTTCTGCAGTATTTGTAGGGTAGGTGTTAAGGCGGTAACTGTAACGCACTTCTTCGGCTTTACCGATGTCAAACATTTCAACATTTTGAAAAGAGAGATAAGCGCTTTCCCATTCTGTACGAAGTTCTGCAAGTGTGTTTGCATCAGGAGCAGCCACAAAAGCTTCAGCAGCAACATTTAAACTTTGAGCTTCTGTATTGAAAGCTTCATAAGATGGAATAATTATATTGTCTGCCCAGTTTACGAGCATTGCCCCGCGATCAAATTGATCGGTTTCGCTCTGGCCACCTTCATCGCTACTGTCTGATGAACAGGCAGCTAAGCTTACAAGGGCAAATAATAACAATAACGAACTTATTTTCTTCATAGTCAAAAGTTTAAAAATTTAAACCAAATCGTTTACTCTACGCTGGCAGCTTGTTCAACTGTAAAGTCAAACTCTGCAGCAATACTTTGGGAAACAGCATCTATGGTAGCTGCGGTAAGATCCCAGAAACCATTAGCGCCATCGCCCATCAACTGGTCTAATAATGCAGTTACTTCGGTAGCGCTTAAATACGGAGCATCTGTTTGTGGATTACGACTGAATTGTAAGCTGTAGATAAATCCGTAAGCTTCAGACAAACCGTGAAAAGCCCCGGTTTGATTACCCGCTTCAATTTTAGCTTTTGCTTGTTGCAGATAGTAAATACCGCGAACGGCGATAACTTTTGAAACTTCAGCACGAATGATAGCTGCTTGAGCATCACGCGTAGTATAATCTCCCGCAACGATAGCTGCGCGACCGGTTTTAAAAGCCTGGAAAATGTTTTCAGCAACATCATTAAAATCTGCATCATCATTTACACGACCTACATATTCATTTAAGAATCCGTCATCCTCACCAATGGTTGCATTAGGATTTGCCGGATCTTGAGATGCGCCATACAAATAGCCGTAAGCCTCATCCCATTTATGTTCCATAGTGGTATAGCTTTTTCCTTCAGCAGTTATGCCGGCATCATTATTCGCACGGTTATCGGCCTCGTCAAGTACTGTAACGCTTAAATAGTTATTTTGCATTTGATCTGTCATCAAAGCACCAAGCAATCCTTTTGCAAATGCCTGATTATACTCAAGACCTTGTGCCGAAACGTAGCGTGTGCGTGTTCCGTCTGCAATCTGACCTGCAACACCAGCTGATGCTACTATGTTTTGGTTTACAAATACTTCTGCAATTTGCTTTGCGATATATGAGTCAAAAGTCGCTTTTATCGCCTGACTTTGAACCGCATTAGTATTGAAGTAATCAGCAGACGCAGCTACTTTACTTCTTACATTTTTGTCTGAAGCGTTAAGAGTCGCATCATCAAAATCTGAATCTCCGGCAGTATGCGTGAATTGTGCCATTATAGAAAGTTCGGTAGCATTGTCAAAATCGGTAAAGCTGCCAAGTATTTCTTCAGACATAGCGATACGGGTAGTCTGACCGCTGAAGTCAACTGATGAACTGCCTTCACGACTAAAAGTATAATCTTGAGGAACAATTAAAGAATCATCTGTAGATACGCCATCATCTGTAGAACAAGAAGAAAGTATAACGGTTGCTGTTGCCAGAAGGCTAAGTTTTCTAAGTATCATTAATCTTATTTAGACTGAATATTAATAAAATAATTTTGGCAAAAATAACAGCCGAAGTGAAACCTTCCAAATTTATTTAGACTTATTTCAAATAAAAATTGAGTTTTTTGAGATAAAATTTAATAAATGCCCACAGCGCTTGAGGTTTTAGAATTTAGCAGTATATTTGCACGCAATTAAATCCTAATTGCAATGACTGCTCACGAAACAAAAATCTTAGGAGAAGGTCTTACTTACGACGACGTACTCCTTGTTCCTGCTTATTCTGAAGTTCTTCCTCGCGAAGTTAGTATTCAGTCAAAATTTACCCGCAATATTACACTTAATGTACCTATTGTATCAGCTGCGATGGATACGGTAACTGAGTCACGTATGGCAATTGCCATTGCACGTGAAGGAGGGATAGGTGTATTGCATAAAAATATGACTATCGAGCAGCAGGCTGTTAAAGTGCGCCGTGTTAAGAGAGCAGAAAGTGGGATGATTATAGATCCTGTTACGCTTACGCGTGATGCTCAGGTTAAAGATGCGAAACATTTAATGGCAGAGCACAGTATTGGAGGAATACCTATTGTGGATGCAGAAGGGCATTTAGTAGGAATTGTTACCAACCGTGATTTGCGTTTTGAAAAAGACAATCAGCGTCCTATTATAGAAGTGATGACTTCTGAAAATTTAATTACTACTTCAGAAGGTACTTCTCTTGGTGAAGCAGAAGTTATTTTGCAGGAAAATAAAATTGAAAAGTTACCTGTAGTCACTTCAAGTAACAAGCTTATTGGTCTTATCACGTTTAGAGATATCACCAAGCTTACCCAAAAACCTATCGCAAACAAAGATACTTACGGCAGATTGCGTGTTGCTGCTGCTGTAGGTGTAACCGCTGATGCTGTAGATCGTGTGGAGGCTTTGGTAAATGCAGGTGTTGATGCTGTGGTAATTGACACGGCTCACGGTCATACTCAAGGTGTAGTTAAAGTTTTGAAAGCGGTAAAAGATAAATTCCCTGAGCTGGATGTAGTTGTAGGGAATATTGCAACTGCTGAAGCTGCAAAATATTTAGTTGAAGCAGGTGCTGATGCTGTTAAAGTGGGTATTGGTCCGGGTTCTATTTGTACTACACGTGTAGTTGCTGGTGTTGGTTTCCCTCAGTTTAGCGCTGTTTTAGAGGTAGGAGCTGCTCTTAAAGGAACAGGGGTGCCTGGTATTGCAGATGGAGGTATCCGTTATACAGGTGATATTCCTAAAGCTATAGCTGCTGGAGCCGACTGTGTAATGCTTGGTTCATTACTTGCAGGAACTAAAGAATCTCCTGGTGAAACGATTATTTACGAAGGTCGAAAATATAAAACATACCGTGGAATGGGTTCTGTTGAAGCGATGAAAACCGGTTCTAAAGATCGTTATTTCCAGGATGTGGAAGATGATATTAAAAAATTAGTACCAGAAGGTATTGTAGGTCGTGTACCTTACAAAGGTGAACTTTACGAAAGTGTGCACCAGTTTATTGGAGGTTTACGTGCAGGTATGGGATATTGCGGTGCAAAAGATATTGCTACCCTTAAAGAGACTGGTCGTTTTGTGAAAATTACTGCTAGCGGTATTCACGAAAGTCATCCTCACGATGTAACTATAACTAAAGAATCTCCTAATTACAGTAGGTAGAAAAGTTTAGAGCTATTAAAAAAATCCGTTTCATTTGATTGAGACGGATTTTTTTTTTTTTTGGAAATTAGTTAATCTTAAGGTAAATCTAGAGGTTTGTATTGTTGAAACAAATTCAACCTTCATCGTACATAATTCTTCAGCGTTCTGCCAATAAAAAAAGCCGCAATAGGTGCGGCTTTTAATTTTCTTGTTACGATATGTTTTATTGCTGACCCAGTTGATCTGGATTTTTAAGGGTAACCCCTAGTTTTTTAGCAACATCGTCGGTAAGGTCTAATGCAGGATCAAAATAAGCTACACCAGCATTCAAGGTAAGAACCTGAGAGTAATTTTGTTCACGAGCTACAGCGTCTAAAGCTTCTCCAACCTTTTGGTACAAAGGCTGCATCAATTCATTTTGCTTAATCTGAATTAATCCTTGAGAATTTTGTCTGAAACGTTGAATGTCTTGCTCTAAACCTACAATCTCATCTTGCTTTGTTTTCTTGTCTTCCTCTGTAGCCGTGGCTTCAGCAGCTTTATAGGCTTCAATAGCAGCTTGATATTTAGATACCAATTCTTTAAACTGTCTGTCAAGATCTGCGCCATAGGTTTCCAGATCTTTTTGAACCTGCGTCATTTCGTTAAGGCTGGCAATAACCAAATCACTGTCAATGGTACCCACTTTAGACTGAGCCATTGCGCTCAAACTCACAAAAAATACTACCAGCGGTAAAATAAATTTTTTCATTCTTCTGTTTTTTAGCCTTTTTCAGGCATTTTTTAGTTCTTAATATCAGGGTTTTTGAAAAACCACGGGCAAAGATAAAAAAGCGCATTACCTATCAAAGTTTTTTTTCTGTAATTAAGATAATTAGCACCTTTTATCTTCGGCGGTTTATTCATTTTAATCGCAATACTCGCCGCGATGTGGACGTAAAGCATCACGCACAGCAAGCATATTTTGTTTCTCTACCACAAAAAATGCCAAACTGTATAAAGGACTCTTTTTTTCAATGCCAGTTGCATTTTGATCCAAACCATTTGCAGCAGCATATTCTTTAAGATGTATTACGTGATGTTCAGCAATTTTATGGGCATCAGCGCCTCTAAAATCCCAAATGAGTTTTATTTTTTCCATAAAATAACACTTCAAATTTAAGTTGCAAATGTAAAACTTACATAGAGGTATTGACGGCTTCTTTAAACATCAGAAGTTTGATTTAATTGTTATATGAAGTTGAATGTTTTGGTTTTGAGTATTTAAACCAGATATATTTTCGATTCTTTATTACAAAAGAGCTGGTAATTGATTGATAATGCTAACTTGTAGAGATTTTTTAATTTTGCATTTTCAAAATAAAATGCAACAGCGCATTTTCTTTTTGGTCTTTAGTGAAAATTCCTATTAGGATATTCGGCAATAGTTTGCTCTCAATTATGAAGTATCGTTTAACATTGGGTATTACAGGTTTACTGCTTTCAGTAGCATTAGTATCCTGTGAGTATTTTAAAACCACAACACCAGTGGGTGACCCAGTAGCTCGAGTTGGTGATGAGTACTTATATAAGACCGATATAGAAGAATTGATTGTCCCTGGGATGAGTAAGGAAGACAGTACACTTGTTGTGTCTAGTTTCATAACCAGATGGGCAACACAGAAGTTGTTGATGAAAGGAGCCAAGCAGAATATTAATGTAGATGAGCAACAGCGCCTTGAAGATTTGGTGGCTCAATACAAATCAGATCTTTATGCTCAGGCTTATAAGGATGCTCTTGTTGCACGTAATATGGATAGTACAGTTACCGATGCTGAAGCTACCTTATTTTATAAAAACAATACGGAAAACTTTAAACTGAATGAGGAGTTGCTCAAATTAAGATACATTCATCTTAATGAGAATGATTATAATATTGAAACCATTAAAAATAAATTTGTGCGCTTTAATAAAGAGGACCAGCGTTTTCTTGATTCTATTGCGGTGCAGTTTAAGGCATATTATTTGAATGACTCTACCTGGATACGGTTAGATAAGGTTGTGGCAACCATTCCGCCAGTAAACATGGAGAATAGTGATCAGCTGCTAAATAAAACCGATTTTATTCAACTGCGTGATTCATTAGGATTATATTTGATCGCTGTTAAAGACAGGATAAAACGTAATCAGGAAGCTCCGCTAGAGTATGTAAAACCTACGGTTAAACAAATTTTGTTGAATCGTAGAAAGTTAGAACTGATTAAAGATTTAGAAAAAGATATTACAAAGGATGCAATTAAAAATAAACAATTTGAGGTCTACAATTAATCTGTCAATAGGAGCAATGTTCTGCTTCATTTCTGGTGTTGTAAATGCACAGGAAATCATTAATACTGAAACGGAAGAGGAAGTAGCTCAGGTTTCAGACAAACCACTTACTACCGGAACCACTTTTAAAGTAGATGGAGTAGCAGCGGTTGTTGGGGAATATGTAATACTTGAAAGCGATATTCAACAAGCCATTGAATCCTTAAAGCAACAAAAAGTTGAATCTCAGGATCTATCAAACTGTAAAGTTCTTGATAAACTGATGGAGGATAAACTCTATGCACATCACGCAGTTATTGATAGTGTAAATATCTCTGAAGATCAGGTGCGCTCGTATACCCAACAGCAAATTGACTATTTTACCAATCAGTTAGGTTCTGAAGAAAAAGTACTTCAGTTTTACCGTAAGGAGAAGATGTCTGATTTGCGAAAAGACCTTTTTGAATTAAACCGCAATCAGGAACTTGCTAAAGCAATGCAGCAGAATATTGTTGAAGAAATAGAAGTTACTCCTGAAGAAATACGTGAGTATTACAAGCAGCTTCAAAAAGATGGTTTGCCACAATTTGGAGTAGAGCTCGAGATTTCTAAAATTCAAATTATTCCTGAAGTTCCACAGGAAGAAAAACAAAAAGTTATCGATCAGCTTAACGGCTATCGCGATGATATTCTTGAAAATGGAAGCAGCTTTGCAACTAAAGCTGTTTTATGGTCTGAAGATGAGTCAACTCGAGGAGATGGTGGTCTTATTCGTGATGTAGATAGAAAGTCTCAGTTTGTAAAAGAATTTAGAGATGTGGCATTTAGTCTGCAGGAAGGAGAAGTAAGTAAGCCTTTTGAGACAGAGTTTGGTTACCACATTATTAAAGTTGAAAAAATACGTGGTCAAAAAATTGATTTAAGACATATTTTGCGAATTCCTAAAGTAACAGCTGAAGCTGAAACAAATGCTAAAGATTTAATTGAAAAAATCAAGAAGCGTATTGAAGATGGTGAGATCACATTTGAAGAAGCTGCAAAAGAATTTTCAGATGAGAAAGAGACAGCTAGTGACGGTGGTATTATGATCAATCCTACGACTCAGGATCGTATGTTTGAATTGAAAAACCTTCCTTCAGATTTGTATCCAAAGGTGTATAATTTAAAACAAGGTGAAGTTTCAATTGCTTTTAATAACCCAACGCGTACCGGGAAAACCCGTTATGAGATTTACACCGTATCAGATCGTATCGAAGAACACGAAGCTGATTTTGTAATCGATTATGTGAAAATTAAAAACTTCGCGCTACAGGCTAAGCAAATCAAGGCTATAGAAAAGTGGCAGAATGAAAAAATCGCTGAAACCTATATCAAGTTAAACGGCGATTACAGATCTTGCGATTACACTAGTAACTGGAAAAAGAATTAAATATATGTCTGACGCCAAGGCAATCGACACACTTGTAAATCGTTTTAAAGATCTTAAAAAGGAAATTGCTCAGGTCATCATTGGCCAGGACGAAGTTGTTGAGCAAATTATCATTTCTATTTTTTCAGGAGGTCACGCACTTTTAATAGGCGTTCCAGGTCTTGCAAAGACGTTAATGGTCAATACGATTGCTCAGGCACTTGGGCTCGATTTTAAGCGCATTCAGTTTACTCCAGATTTAATGCCCAGCGATATCGTGGGCTCCGAAATTCTTGATGAAAACCGAACCTTTAAGTTTTTGAAAGGACCGGTTTTTTCAAATATTATTCTTGCAGACGAGATCAACCGCACACCTCCCAAAACTCAGGCAGCTTTGCTTGAAGCCATGCAGGAAAAGGCTGTTACCGTTGCTGGGAAACAATACAAACTTGACGCGCCTTATTTTGTTTTGGCAACTCAAAACCCGATTGAGCAGGAGGGAACCTACCCTTTGCCTGAAGCTCAATTAGACCGGTTTATGTTTGCGATAAACTTGGTTTACCCAACCTATGAAGAAGAGGTGGCAATTGTGAAGGCTACTACGGCAGATTTCAATGCTAAAATTTCCGCTCTGTTTACAGCTTCAGAAATTATCGAATATCAGCAGCTCATACGTCGTATTCCGGTTGCAGATAATGTGGTGGAATATGCGGTGAGGCTCGTTGGTAAGACCAGGCCAAATGCTTCGGATGCACCTCAAATCGTTAAAGATTATATCGACTGGGGAGCAGGACCCAGAGCTTCGCAAAATTTAATTTTAGCGGCTAAAACTCATGCTGCAATGCACGGTAAGTATTCTCCAGATATTGAAAATGTTCAATCCGTGGCACAAGGAGTATTAGGTCACCGACTTATCAAAAATTACAAAGCAGAGGCTGAAGGGCTGACGCTTCAGGATATTATTAAAGCACTTCTTTGACTAATATAGATTCACTCTAAATAGTCTCATTTTCTGAGTTTTTCAGAACTTAAACCTCTCATTAACAAATACTGAAAATCCCTCAGCGAAATCGATTTTTTTTCAATCAAATCGAAAGGATTGTGAGCAATTACTTAAAATGAGGTTATCTGGTTTTAGGCTTCCAATTTTCAGGGGTTTTTCGTAATTTTCGCACGCTTACGGGCAGACTTGAAATTCAATTTTATATTAAACTAAACTTTAGATATGGCATTTGATATCGATATGATCAAATCGGTTTATAGTAAAATCGCTGAGCGCGTTGATGCGGCTCGTGAGGTTACTGGCAAACCGTTAACTCTGGCAGAAAAAATATTATATTCTCACTTGTGGGACGGTAAAACAGATAAAGCCTTTGTACGAGGTAAAGACTATGTAGACTTTGCTCCAGATCGTATCGCTTGTCAGGATGCCACTGCACAAATGGCTTTATTGCAATTTATGCAGGCTGGTAAAAAGAATGTTGCAGTTCCAACTACCGTTCATTGTGACCACTTGATTCAGGCTAAACAGGGTGCGCAAAAAGATTTAAAGCGTGCTAATGAAACCAGTAACGAGGTTTTTGATTTCTTAGAATCTGTTTCAAATAAATATGGAATCGGTTTCTGGAAACCAGGAGCTGGTATCATTCACCAGGTTGTTTTAGAAAACTATGCATTCCCAGGTGGTATGATGATAGGTACTGATAGTCACACTGTAAATGCGGGTGGTTTAGGTATGGTTGCTATTGGTGTAGGTGGTGCAGATGCTGTAGATGTTATGGCTGGTATGCCGTGGGAATTGAAATTTCCAAAACTAATCGGTGTTAAGTTAACCGGAGAATTAAATGGTTGGACAGCTTCTAAAGATGTTATACTTAAAGTTGCTGGTATTCTAACTGTAAAAGGTGGTACAGGTGCAATCGTAGAATATTTCGGCCCTGGTGCTCGTAATCTTTCTGCAACCGGTAAAGGAACCATCTGTAATATGGGTGCTGAGATTGGTGCTACTACTTCAACATTTGGTTACGATGAGTCTATGGAGCGCTTCTTAAGAGCTACAGATCGTGCTGATGTTGCAGATGCTGCTAACGAAATCAAAGAATATTTAACCGGTGATGACGAGGTTTACGCTAACCCAGAGCAGTATTTTGATGAAGTAATTGAAATCAACCTTTCTGAGTTACGTCCACACCTTAACGGACCATTTACTCCAGATTTAGCTACTCCAGTTGGAGAGTTGGGAGAAAAGGCAGCTAAAAACGATTGGCCAATCAAAGTAGATTGGGGTCTTATCGGATCTTGTACAAACTCTTCTTATGAAGATTTGTCTCGTGCCGCTTCAATTGCTCAACAGGCTATCGATAAAAAATTAAAACCAAAATCTGATTTTGGTATCAACCCAGGTTCTGAACAAATACGTTTTACTGCTGAGCGTGACGGATTGCTAGAGGTTTTTGAAAATCTTGGAGCAACAATTTTTACCAACGCTTGTGGACCTTGTATCGGTCAATGGGATCGTAGCGATCGTAAAGGAGATGAGAAGAACACAATTGTTCACTCGTTTAACCGTAACTTCTCTAAGCGTGCTGATGGTAATCCAAATACTCACGCTTTTGTAGGATCTCCTGAGATGGTTGCAGCTATTGCAATTTCAGGTAAATTGGATTTCGATCCGATGAATGATACCTTGATCAACGAAGATGGTCAGGAAGTAAAACTAGATGAACCACAAGGTCTTGAATTGCCACCAAAAGGTTTTGCTGTTGATGAAAATGGATACCTTGCACCTACCAAAGATGGTAGTTCTGTAAATGTAAAAGTGGCTTCAGATAGTGAGCGTCTTCAGTTATTAACTCCGTTTGAACCGATACAGGATAGCGAACTTAAAAACGTTAAACTGCTTATCAAAGCTTTTGGTAAGTGTACTACAGACCACATCTCGATGGCTGGACCCTGGTTGCGTTACCGTGGTCACTTAGATAATATTTCTAATAACTGTTTAATTGGTGCTGTAAATGCATACAACAAGCAAACTAACTTTGTTAAGAATCAATTGACAGGGGAGTATGGTGGTGTGCCAGATACACAACGTGACTATAAAGCTAAAGGAATTAAGACAATTGTAGTGGGAGACCACAACTATGGAGAAGGTTCTTCACGTGAGCACGCTGCGATGGAGCCTCGTCACCTTGGTGTTGCTGCAGTTTTGGTTAAATCTTTCGCTCGTATTCACGAAACAAACCTGAAGAAGCAGGGTATGCTTGCGCTTACGTTTGTAAATGAAAATGATTACGATCTAATTCAGGAAGATGATACCTTCAACTTTGTGGATATTGAGAACTTTGCTCCTGATACTCCGTTAACTATTGAAGTTACTCATGCTGATGGAAGCACAGATACAATTAAGGCAAACCATACGTATAATGATGCTCAGATTACCTGGTATCGTGAAGGTTCTGCTTTAAACCTTATCAAGAAGCAGAACGCTTAATCATTCTGCTAAATCTTTATTAAAACCAAGCTACTTTCGGGTAGTTTGGTTTTTTTATTGAAATTTTTGAACGCTATTTGCGTTACTAATGCAGAACAACTTAAAATTAAAAACTAGTTATGAGAAAATTAAACTTACTCGCACTATTAACCGCAGGCCTTTTAGCTTCGTGTTCGGGAAGTGATGATACTATAGATCGATCAACGGTAACCTTAGAATCGGTAACCCGTTTAGAACAATTACCGGCTTCTTCAGAATATCAGGTTTGGTTGGTTTCAGGTGGTGAAAATATATCACTTGGCCGTTTTAGAAAGTTGAGTAATGGTCAGACGTTTCAGGCATTAACCGGTCAGGTTGATAATGCTTCAGGAATAAAAATCAGTATTGAACCAGGTAACGATCCTTCACCTGAAATTAGCAATACCGTTATTCTATCAGGTAATTTCAACGGAAACTCAGCCGATTTATCGATTGAAGGTTCACTTGGAAGTTTTACCAATGCTTCTGGAGTTTTTACTTTATGGACTCCAACAGATAATAATGATACTAATAATCAGAGTGGGGTCTGGTTTTTAAGACCGAATAACGGAAATCCGGTTGCTGGGCTAAATTTACCAACTTTACCTACTGGCTGGATGTATGAAGGGTGGGTAGAAGTAAGAAATTCTTCTAATCAATTAATCAATTTAAGTACTGGAAGATTTCAAGGAGTAACAGGAGAGGATATGGAGGATGCTTTTAGTGCAAATAATTTTCCAGCACCTCAGTTTCCTGGAGAAGATTTTGTTAGTCCAAACATATTAGCTTTGGCTGGGCTTAATTCTTCACCAGATTTAAAATCTAAGAAAATTTTTATTACAGTAGAGCCGGAACCTGATTTTGATTACACAGCTCCCTTTGTAGTTCAGCCTCTGATTAATCCGGCGGCAGGCAGTGGCTTATATCCAGAAACACAGGGTATGGATCTTAATACATTATCTTTCCCAAGAGCAGTAGTTTCAAGACAATAAACCATTTAGTTTTGAGTCTTCCTAAAATAGGTTGACAGTTTATAATAAAAAAGCCCGGTTTTTCGACCGGGCTTTTTTCTGCATATTATTTAAACATCAAACTAGTTTGTTTATTTTTTCGATAAGCTTGCTCATATCAGTTTGAAGTTTATCAACCTGACTTTCAAGATGCTTGACGCGGTTATTTGCATCCATATCGATCACGTTAAGCGAACTTGTGATTTTGCCTCTGACAATAAGGATTTCTAAAATGTTATCCAGCTCATAGGAAATACTTTCGTACTTACTGTTATCGCTAATTAGTATCAGTGCATTATTAGGCAAATCTTTTTTGATTCGCTTCGTAAGTACAGACTTGGGAGTGATAATAACAGCGACTGAGCCATCCAGAATTTCATTAAGGTCATCTACATGTTGTGTAATTAATATGTCACCGTGCATTAAAGTGGGCATCATGCTGTCACCTTCTACTTCAAATAGTTTTTGTCCTTCTACAGGTTCATAACCAGGAAGTTTAAACATTGCTAAAGTAGAAAGCCATTGCTCGTTTTCTCTGTTTTCTATGAAGCCTGCACGGGCTTCTACATCAATAAGCGGGACAAAACCATTCGCGTTATTTATCATAACCGAGTTGTGGGACCCTTTTAAAATGCGATCTGTGGGTACGCTATAAAGACGGCTCAAAGTAAGTAAATGATCTGTCGTAATCGAGTTCTGACCATTTTCTATTAATGAATAGGCTCCCTGGGTAATACCCAGTTCTGCAGCCACCTTCTTCTGCGATAAAGCCGCTTGTTCTCGAAGGGATTTAAGTTGTTTGGAAATAGACATTCAATTTAGCTTAGGGACTATTAATATATGTTTTAACAAATATAGGCTTTTTAACCTGTAATATTGTTTTTAATTATATTATTAGTCATTAATTCCTATTATCATAAAATCACATCTATCTTATTGAGATAAATGCTTGGTCTTAGAGGAAAAATGTGAAAACGTCACTAATAACTAAAGAAATTTGTTTTCCAATAAAATACTTAGCGCAGTGCCTAGAGAGGCTAGTATTGTAAGTGCGTTGCAATTAAAAAAAATCATTGGGGTAATTTTTTGTATTTAAAGCACTTACGCAAAAAAAATACCCCTGGTTTTCAAGATTATAATTTTATTTTAATAAAAATGACAAATCCACGAATATGTGTGGAAATCTTATTGAAAATTTGACTTTAAAATCGGTCTTTCAGATTAGATAGAAATACTATTTTTGCTTATGCAAAATAACGTACTCATCCTCGACTTTGGTTCGCAGTATACCCAATTGATCGCAAGACGCATCAGGGAATTAAACATCTTCTGCGAAATTAAACCTTACAATAAATTACCTGAAGATTTAAGCAGTTATAAAGCTGTTATTTTATCGGGATCACCCAGTTCTGTAAGAGCGGAAGACGCTCCCCATCCAGACTTATCACAAATACGCGGTATTAAACCGATGCTTGGTGTTTGCTACGGAGCCCAGTATTTGGCTCATTTTCACGGTGGTGAAGTTGGGCAGTCAAATACGCGGGAATATGGTAGAGCAAATTTATCTTCAGTAAAAGAAAACGAAGCTTTTTTTGAAGGTGTAGAAGCGGGTAGTCAGGTTTGGATGAGCCATAGTGATACCATCAAAAAATTACCAACAGGAGCGGTAAAATTGGCAAGTACTCACGATGTGGAGTATGCCGCTTATCGTATTGAAGGAGAGGAAACGTATGCAATACAGTTTCATCCGGAAGTGTATCACTCCACTGATGGGAAGCGTATCCTTGAGAATTTCCTTATACATATTGCAGGTGTTGAGCAAAGCTGGACGCCAGATAGTTTTGTAGATACCACAGTTGATCAACTTAAAGCCAGGTTAGGTGACGATAAAGTAATTCTCGGCCTTTCGGGTGGTGTTGACAGTTCTGTAGCAGCAATGTTACTTCACAAAGCTATAGGCAAAAATCTGCATTGTATGTTTGTGAATAACGGTTTGTTGCGTAAGAATGAATTTACCGATGTACTTAAACAGTACGAGGGAATGGGACTTAATGTAAAAGGTGTTGATGCTTCAAAGCGTTTTCTAGATGCATTAGCAGGAAAAAGCGATCCGGAAGAAAAGCGTAAAACGATAGGTCGTGTGTTTATTGAGGTTTTTGATGATGAAGCACATCAGGTTGAAAATGCAAAATGGCTTGCTCAGGGTACTATTTATCCAGATGTGATCGAATCTGTTTCGGCAACGGGAGGTCCTTCTGCAACTATTAAATCACATCATAACGTAGGAGGCTTACCCGATTTTATGAAGCTTCAGGTTGTAGAGCCTTTACGTATGTTATTTAAAGATGAAGTACGTAGGGTAGGTGCGAGTATGGATATGAATCCTGCATTGTTAGGAAGACATCCATTTCCTGGACCAGGACTTGCAATTCGTATTTTAGGAGATATCACTTCAGAAAAAGTGCGAATTTTACAGGAAGTTGATGCCATTTTTATAAATGGTCTTCGTGACTGGGGATTGTATGATCAGGTATGGCAGGCAGGTGCCATGTTGTTGCCTGTTGACTCTGTTGGAGTCATGGGTGATGAGCGTACCTATGAAAAATGTGTTGCCCTACGTGCTGTAGAAAGTACCGACGGGATGACTGCAGACTGGGTAAATCTTCCTTATAATTTTCTTCAAAAAGTTTCTAATGATATAATAAATAAAGTTAAGGGCGTTAATAGAGTAGTCTACGACATCAGTTCAAAACCGCCTGCAACTATAGAGTGGGAATAATGTAGGTTTAAGTGTAAAATAAACCTCGATTTAAAAAGGTATGGTTTTGGTATTGATCTTTAGAAATAATTTGAAACTAATGAGAAACTTAAGTGTTCTGTTTTTATTCCTGTTTATGGTTTTTAGCTGTTCCAGTATTGGTCAGCAATCCTATTCAAGCCACCGTGTTCAGGATGGAGAGACTATTTCGGCAATCGCCAATAAATACAATGTTACGGTTTACGAAATTTATCGTTTAAATCCGGAAGCTAAAAATCGAATTTATCCAGGTTTGGTATTGATATTACCAGGAGGGCAGTCTGCTCCAGGTGGTTCAGAAGTGAGTGCTGATGGTAAATTTATCTTACATACGGTCGCTAAAGGGGAAACCTTATATAAACTTTCTAAGAAGTATGAAGTTTCGGAAACCGATATCAAGCGCTATAATAAGCATTTATATGCAGCTGAGTTACGTAGTGGAGAGGTGGTGAAAATACCTAATACAACTCAAACTGATTCTGCTGAAGAAGCTGCAAAACCTGCAGTAACCAATAGAAAGCATATCGTTAAGCCTAAAGAAACCAAGTATGGTCTTGCCTCAATGTACGGTATTACTATTCAGGAGCTTGAAGCTATGAATCCGGATATCAAAGACGGATTGAAAATAGGTGCAATTTTAAATGTGCCTGATAAATCGTATGCTAATGATGCTGTTCTTGAGAATGATACGTATGCTTTTTATGAAGTAAAACCACAGGAGACTTTATTTAGTCTTACCCGTCGCTGGGATATGACTGAAAATCAATTGGTGAGTTTAAACCCTGCTCTTAAAGATGGTCTTAAAAATGGCATGATTCTAAAACTGCCTAAAAATAAACTTACTGATGATATAAGTCTTGATGTACGTGGAGGAGCAGTTAAACTTGCTGATAATCTTACCAACCTAAGTACCAAAAATGTTGCTGTAATGCTTCCTTTTAATTTGGGTACTACTCAGACGGATACCAGTGATATTGCAAAACAGGTTTTAAAACGTGATCGCGTGATGAATATCGCATTAGATTTTTACAGTGGTGTTTTAATGGCTGTAGATTCTGCTAAAGCTTTGGGTATATCAACAAATTTGTTCGTTTATGATACGGAATACAATCGTAGAGATGGACAAGTAGGAAATGATCATAAAATAGAAGCATTGCTGAATAAAAATGATTTCAGCAAAATGAATGTGGTAATTGGCCCCTTATTGACTTCAAATGTTGAAAAAACAAGCCGCTTACTTCGTGACAGAGCGATCCCTGTTGTTTCTCCTATTGTACCCGAAGTACAAATGCAGGCAAACCTGTTTCAGTCCAGACCTGCTGATAAATTATTAAGAGAACAAATGCTAAGCTTTATAAAGCAGGAGGGAAGAGGTAAGAATATCGTTGTTATTGCAGACGGAAAAAATCAGGAAAGCAAAAATCAACTATTGAATCTTTATCCTGATGCTAAGATCGTTTATCCAAAGGGTGAAAACGGAGCGGGTTATGTAAGTGCGTCTATTTTAGCTTCTAAATTATCGCCAACTATTGAAAACTGGGTGATTTTAGAATCAAATGATATTGCCTTGATCAGTAATGTTACAACAAGTCTTTCAACTCAATTAGGAGGTAAGAAGATTACTTTATTAACCACAGATAAAGGTTCTGCTTATGAAAGTGATGATGTCTCAAATATCACTTTGATGAAACTGAACTTTCATTTCCCATCTGTTGATCGTGCCTATACTGAAAATCAGAAGTCATTTATTGAGGCTTACAAATCAAAATATGGATATGTGCCCAGTAGTTATGCCGTAAGAGGTTATGACTTAACTTTTGATACACTCTTGCGTCTTGCGGCAGCTGAAAGTTTATATGATGCTGCTGATGCAGGTTATAGCACGCAATATGTGGAGAATAAGTTTCACTATGTTCAGGATCCCATTTCTTCTGGATATTATAACAATTCAGCTTATATTCTAAAGTTTGGAGAGGATTTGCAGGAGATAGTGGTCGAGATTCCTGAAACCAATTCCAGTACGTTTTTAAAGGATTAATTAATACAGATAACTAAAGTTTAGTTAAGAGATTTATATGTAATAATTTCCTTTATGCTATTGAAAAGCTAAGCCTAACTGACAAGCAATAAAAAACCCGGTCATTGACCGGGTTTTTTGTTCTAAGCGGAGTATTGTTAATTAATTAGGCGTTAGCCTTATTTTACTTTATTTACGATTGCTTCAAAAGCTTCTGGGTGATTCATAGCTAAATCTGCAAGTACCTTACGGTTAAGCTCGATATTTGCTCCTTTAACTTTACCCATAAACTGAGAGTAAGACATTCCGTGCATACGGGCACCTGCATTAATACGGGTAATCCATAAAGAACGGAAGTTTCTCTTCTTTTGACGACGGTCACGGTATGCATAAAGCATAGCCTTTTCAACCGCATTTTTTGCAACTGTGTAGACGTTTTTACGTCTCCCAAAGTAACCTTTGGCTTGCTTCATTACCTTTTTTCTTCGGGCTCTAGAAGCAACTGAATTTACTGATCTTGGCATAATTTAATTGTTTTTGTAGCAGGCGAATCTTATGATCACTTTTAAAACGTATTACCGTTTTGCCCAACTCCAGGGTTTATAAAATAATTGAACCGGTTACGGCTTATTTAAGACGTAACATAATTTTTACGTTATTTTCGTCAGCTTTGTGTACCAAAGTATCGTGAGTTAACGCAAGCTTACGTTTCTTAGACTTTTTAGTCAAGATGTGACTCTTAAACGCATGCTTTCTTTTGATTTTACCAGTACCTGTAAGCTTAAAACGCTTTTTAGCACTGCCTTTTGTTTTCATTTTAGGCATAATTCCTAGTTTATTTAATTTATTCCGCTTATTGTTTTTGATTTTGAAACAAACAATTTTGTTATCAAAATCAATCCCGGCCTTATAAAAGGTCGGGATTTCATTTTATAAAAATTGCCGTATGGCTATTTAACTTTTTTAGGAGCCATAAACATAATCATACGTTTACCTTCCAGTTTTGGCATTTGCTCTACTTTACCAAAATCCTCCAGATCCTGAGCCAATCTTAAAAGAAGTATCTGCCCCTGATCTTTATAAATAATTGATCGTCCTTTAAAGAAAACATATGCTTTTAATTTAGCTCCTTCTTCAAGAAACTTCTGCGCATGTTTTTTCTTAAATTCATAATCGTGATCATCTGTATTAGGACCAAAACGAATTTCTTTTACTACAACTTTAGAAGCTTTTGCCTTAATGGCTTTCTCACGCTTCTTTTGCTCGTAAACGAACTTCTTATAATCCATCACCTTACATACCGGTGGTTCTGCGTTTGGTGATATCTCAACCAGATCAAGCTCTTGTTCCTGAGCTATTTCAAGGGCTTTGCTTATGGGGTAAACACCCATTTCTACATTATCACACACTAAGCGCACTTCACGTGCACGTATTTTTTGGTTGATGTTGTGCTGGTCTTGTTTCTGGACTCTTGCTGGTCCTTTTGATCTTTTTCTACGTATTGCTATGGCTATAATTTTTTAATTAAACTTCAAATTTCTTTAGTGTCTTTCTGATTTCGGTTTCAATAATAGTTGCAAAATCTGCAACTGACATAGTTCCTAAATCCTCACCACCATGTCTACGTACAGAAACCGTACCATCTTTGGCTTCTTTCTCACCAATTATAAGCATATACGGTACTTTCTGCATTTCGGCTTCCCGAATCTTGCGCCCCATGGTTTCTCCACGGTCGTCAATCGTAGCGCGAATTTCGTGATTTTCTAATAATTCTGAAACATTTTGAGCGTATTTCTCATAATTCTCACTGAGTGTGAGTACGATGGCCTGCTGAGGCATTAGCCACAGCGGGAAGTTCCCACCAGTGTGCTCGAGTAAAATCGCAACAAAACGTTCCATACTGCCAAAGGGTGCACGGTGTATCATAACCGGGCGGTGTTCCTCATTGTCACTGCCCTTATAGCTGAGTTCAAACCGTTCTGGCAGATTGTAATCTACCTGTATGGTACCTAACTGCCAGCTGCGTCCTAAAGCATCCTTTACCATAAAATCTAGTTTAGGCCCGTAAAATGCTGCTTCACCTGTCTCAATAACATAGTTTAGACCTTTGGTCTTAGCAGCGTTAATTATCGCATTTTCAGCCTTTTCCCAGTTAGCATCAGAGCCAATATATTTTTCTTTATTTTCAGGATCTCTTAGAGATA
>CAXPQP010000022.1:0-47798 GCA_964219495.1 Leeuwenhoekiella sp.
ATTCCAACGGTTAACTAAACTAGGGCGCTCGTCAACAGGACCCACGGTTTTTTTCCATTGATAACGACGCGCCAGTGTGCGACCTTCTACAATACAACCTCCCGGGAATCTTAAAAATCCAGGATCAAGATCATACAATAATTGCACTAAATCTTTACGTAAACCATTCTCACGACCATTCCACGTATCTGTTGGAAACAACGAAATCATATCAAGACCTAATTCACCGGTACCTTCAAAGGTTAATTTTAAAGAACCTTTCATCACGGTTTTATTCGGAACGATTTCAGCTTTATAGTTTGCCCATTCTGAACCAGAAACCGGAATTGAAGCTTCAGCGATGGTATTTCCTTCCTCATCCAAAAGTTCAGCCTTCACTGCGGAAACTGCACCATCCATTTGTTTGGCTTCAAAAGTAAAACGATAGGTATCTCCTTCTTTGATTCCCATCCCGCGGAAGCCTTCATTGTGCAATTCATAGCCTTCAGCATTCTTAATCTGAACACGTAAAAAGTTCAGATTCCCTTCACCTTCAAAATTTTTTACAGGTAATGCATAGCCAGATTCATTGTTATACGAGTGTCTGTCACTATTAGGCTGGGACCAACCCATCATTGGGATTGTAAATTCAAACGAACGGTTCTTGATCATCTCTGCATACAAACCACCATCGGCAGCAAAGTTGATATCTTCAAAGAAAATCCCGTACATCGTAGGTTGAATGGGTGCGATGGTCTCGCTCATATCAACCGTTAATTCTTTTTGAGCAAAAAGCGCATTACCTGCCAGAAAAGTTCCGGCTAGTACAGCGGCTAGTCCTGCTTTTTTAATTGTTTGTGTGATCATTACACAAATGTGTTTATGCGTTTTTATTCTTGGGTTGCGGCTACGCTCAATAAGCGTACACCATAAATTCCGGCGGTGGTTGAACCTTCCTCAGCTTCAAAGCGCACGGTTAGTATTTCATTAGTTGCTGCAAGTTCTTGCGGAATCGTATAATCAACTTCAAAAAAGTCATTACCTCGAGTTCCTTTTAAATGAGGTTCGGCAATTACAGTTCCGTTTACCGAAATCTTAAAGTTGCGACCAGCGTCTTTACCAAAATAGGTCACACGCAAGGTTTTGGCCTTAGCTTCTTTATTTCTAAGATCGTAGCTAAACCAACCTGTAGCATCTCGCCAGTGCTTATTTTGATTTAAGCCACTGTTTGAATTTTCTGATAAAATTCCGTGATCAGATTCTGGTTGTTGTTCTCCCGGAGCAACAAAATCTAATGTGATCTCACGCAAATAAGCTTCAGCCTTTTGCTTTTCTTCAAGCTTGCGTTGATCTTCAGCTAACCCTTCAAGAGTTTGCTTTTTAAAGTAAATCGAATAGCGCTTCTCGTGAATTTTATAAAACGGCTGAAGCACCAAATCTGAATACGTTTCAGGGTAAAATAAATCTGGCGCTTTAAAGTGTAACGGCTCGCCTTCAACCGGTTTGATCTCATTTAAAAGATTTTCACCGCTTTCAGTAAGAAACATCGGCGCTTCGGTTAAAGGTAAAAATGGACCGTCTGCGATATGACCTCCTCGACTATCGTCTGCAAAAAGTCCGTCTTGATTTGCATCACCTGTCACGGCAGCCAAAACAATTGGACCATACTTTACAGAAACATACCCTGAATCATCAGGCAATTCCTCCAAACTTAAATGCATTGGTAATTCCATCTTGATGCGATCGCCGTTTTTCCATTTGCGCTCCAGAGAAACATAAGAACCCGGAGTAGCATTGACTTCCTGTAGTTTATCATTCACATAAACCTTCAGTTCACCGACATTTACCCATTTCGGATAGCGTAACATTAAAATTGCCCTGGTTTTCTTTTTGCTATTCCAAATCAGTTCGGTTGATGCTTCTTCAGGAAAGTTTGTAATCTGCGTTAAAAATGCCTTCTTTTCATCCCAGCCTACTTCCGAAGGAATAAACAAATTCACGTAGAGTTTATCCTCTTTTTTGGCATAAATGAGTTCGTTGTACTTGGTGTGATTTTCCATCCCCGAACCCACACAACACCAAAAACTGGTTTCTGGCTGCGAGTACACGCGATAATGACCGGGGCGAATGGGCGTGAAATACACAAACCCGCCATCAGGATTCTGAGAAGACAGAATGTGATTGTACAAACCGCGCTCGTAAAAATCGATGTAATGCTCCTCTGAAGTATCTTCAAACAAGAGTTTGCTCAACTTGAGCATATTGTAGGTATTGCAACTTTCTGGTCCTTGCTCGCTGCTCACCACCGTCGAAAAATCATCTACAGGATTGAAATGCTCGCGCACACTGTTACCGCCAATGCTTATCGAACGCTGTGTGGTGACATTATCAAAGAAATTAGATGCTGCGTCGTGATAGGCTTTAGCCTCTTCCAACTGACTGATGCGCTCAAAACCAATAAACTTAGGGATTTGCGTATTGGCGTGCATTCCGGTTAATATGTCTTCACTTGCCGCTAGCGGTTTTAATAAAGCGTGCTGTGAAAAATCTTCAGCAAGTTTCAGGTATTTCTTATCATTTGTTATTGCGTAAACCTCAGCAAAAACTTCGTTGAGTCCGCCGTGTTCTGAACGCAGCATATCTTGAATTTGAGCTTCGTTTAAATCTGATGTAATATCCAGAAACCAATCGGTTAAATCAATAAGCATACGCTTTGCCTGCGGAAGTTCTGCGTGAATCCAGGCATCTTTTAAACCATTGAAGGTTTTATGAATGTTATAGAGCGGCACCCATTTATCATTCAGACTGAAGCTTCCCGCGTTGATCTTTCCTGCTCTAATTTCTGCCCAAAGCGCATCGCTTCCCGGTACGCCACCAATGTAACCGTTCCCATTTGCTTTTTGAACGCGATCTAATTCGGCTAAGGCATATTCGAGCATTTCCTTTGCTTTTTGATCGCCGGTAGAAGCATAATACATCGACAGTGCCGAAATATAATGCCCAGCAGTATGGCCGTCGAGTCCGGTATTTTCCCAATTGGTATAGGAATCTGCTTTAGGCTCAAGACCGGCTTCGCGCAAAAATGGAGCGAGTAAGCGGTCTGCATTAAGCGCTTGTATGTAGTTAAAATCGGTTAATGCTGCTTCTTTAAAAACTCCGGATTCTACCGAAACCGCATTCAATGGAAAAAGCGAAACCTTCTCCTGCGCTTTGGCAAAAGCACTTAGTAGAAACAGACTAACAACAATATATTTCATTTTAATCAAGAACATTATTTTTTAAAGTTGGCCAGCCTTCAGCATCCCACTGAAGTTCGGCAATTTTCAATTTTGGCGCACCATTATCATTGGCATCATATGCGTGAAAAATGATGTAATCCTTTCCGTCGAAAGTATAAGTACTGTTGTGCCCCGCGCCGTACCAGTTGTCATTTCCTTCAATGATCAACGTACCGCCGCCATTATTTAAGGCAACCCCATCTTTATCGACATAAGGACCAGTCGCACTTTTAGAGCGTCCTACCACTACTTTATAGGTACTGTTTTCGCCGCGACAGCATAAATCCCAGGACAAAAATTCATAATACCAATCTCCCTTTTTAAAGATGAAAGGTGCTTCTAGCGCTGCATCTCCGGGATTGGCATCCGCTAGGTCGAAGGAACGTTCCCGGCGCGCGATCGTATGCCATTCTTGCGGCTGCGCGATAGCTTTTAAATCTTCTGAAAGCTTTACCATTTTTAGTCCTTCCCAAAAAGAACCAAATGCCAGATATGGCGTGTCATCCTTATCAAAAATCAAATTAGGATCAATGGCATTCCATAAATCGCGATTAGGAACCGACTGGATCACGATACCCTGATCTTCCCATTTGTAATTAGGATCGTCTGCATCAAGGGTCGTATTGATCGTCAACCCAATCGCTGAAGTATTCTTCGCAAAAGCAGAAACCGAATAATACAAATAGTATTTGCCGTTATGAAACGTGATATCCGGAGCCCATATATGATTATTGAAATCTGCCGCAACATCATCTACCCATACTGGTTCTTCAGTAAATACCTGAGGTTCTTTTTCCCAGTTTTTTAAATCGGGCGAACTGAATACTGAAATTCCTCTACCGGTGCAAAAAAGATAATACATATCGCCCTGCTTGATCGCAACCGGATCGTGAACGCGGATGTCTTGAGCGAAAAGGCTATTGAAAACTAAAATACTAAAACAGGTAAAAAGCGTTTTCATAGTTTAGTTTTCTGGTTGAATTCCTTCTGAAGTCATCACGATGCGTTTGATCGTCCCGTCTTCATTGTAGTATAAACGATCTACACAAACTGAACGGTGAAAACTGCTCCCGTGTGTTGGAATGCTTCCGTTATGATAAACGAAGTACCATTTGTCTTTAAATTCAATAATCGACTGATGGTTGGTATTACTGTTACCTGCAACTTCATTTAAAATACCTTTATATTCCCACGGACCGATAATTGATTTTGACATCGCATAAGCGGTTTTCTCCGGAAAATCATAGGCATAAGACAGGTAATACCAGTCGCCACGTTTGTGAATGTATGGTGCCTCCGTAAATTTAGGAAGCTCAACAGTATGAATAGGACCATCCATCTCAATCATATTGTCCTTCAACTTTACGTATTTACAAACCTGATTTCCCCAGTATAAATAAGGCGTACCATCATCATCAATAAAAACTGTTGGATCGATATCATCCCAACTGATTTTTGTTTGCGTGGTCATATCATTAGTGATCAACGCTTTGCCAATAGCGTCTTTCCAGGGACCTTCCGGGCTGTCTGCCACGGCTACTCCAATTGCTTTACCGTGCTTCGACTCGTCGTGTTGAACGGTCACAAACCAATAGAATTTTCCATCCTTCTCTACAACCTCAGCTGCCCAGGCTGAATGAATTGCCCATTCAAAATCGGTTGGTTTTAGCGGTACAGGATGTTCTTTCCAATTGACCATATCATCAGAAGAATACAGCAACCATTCGTCCATAATGTAACGTTCCTGATCATCAGGCGCCTGATCGTGACCTGCATAGATATAAACTCTCCCATCGTGTACCAAAGCTGCAGGATCTGCAGTGTATTTATCTTTGACAATTGGGTTATTGTAAGAAGCTTCAAGCTCCTCAAAAAGTGCCTGACCACGTTCTACGTTTACTTCTTCTGTTTGTGCTGTGGTTTTACAACTTGTGAAAAGTGCAGCTGATGCCATCAGTATATAAAGAGCTTTATTCATAATAACAATATCTTTTTAAAGCGTTTATGCCTCTACTTTTTTAATTCTTAAACTCCTTCCAACACAACAACAGAAAAAGGAGGAAGCTCGACTTCAAGAACTCCTTTCTTAAATTTGAAATCCTTAAAATTCTGAGGCTTGATAACATTTGGATTTTCGAAGCTATTGTGATCCTGCAATTTCCCAGAGGTCAATATTTCTGCTGAAAAATTTTTGATTGCAAAGTCTTTCAAATCAATGCTGATAGTGTTTTTCTTTTCTGCATCTATATTCACTAGTGAAATATGTGTCTTACCTGCTAAATCTTTAGATGCAGAAGCAGAAATTGCTGGTAATTTATCCCCATTCAATTCATAATCTGGAGTTTGAACATCAATAGGAATAAGTTGAGCATCGTGATGGACGGTGTACATTCTTAATATGTGATAGGTAGGCGTTAAGATCATTTTCTCGCCTTTTGTAAGAGCAACAGCCTGCAATACATTTACTGTCTGTGCCAGATTTGCCATTTTTACACGATCACTGTGATTGTTGAAAATATTCAAGGTTGAACCAGCAATCATTGCATCACGCATGGTGTTTTGTTGGTATAAAAAGCCTGGATTAGTACCTTCCTGAACATCATACCATCCTCCCCACTCATCAACAATCAGATCAACTTCTTTTTTGGCATCATATTTATCCATTATTGCGACATGCTTGGTGATCAATTGATCCATAAACAAGGTCGATTTCATAGTGTTGAAATAATGCTCTTCAGTAAAACTTACATCAGGACCTTTTGCCCCCCAGTTTATCACTGAATAATGATGTAAAGCAACACCATCTAATAAATGCTTGGGAATATTTTTCATCAACACTTCGGTCCAGTTATAATCTGCGCTATTAGCTCCTGAAGCGATGCGATATAAACCTGAATCATTATTCCAGCTGCTCATAAAGGTTGCATACTGCCTATAGAGATTTGCATAAAATTCTGGAGTCATATTTCCTCCACAACCCCACATTTCATTTCCTACTCCCCAATATTTTACGCCCCAGGATTTCTCTCTCCCGTTTTCTCTGCGTAAGTCGGCCATAGGGCTTGTACCATCGTGATTCACATACTGCACCCAATCTGCCAATTCTTTAACGGTACCGCTTCCCACATTCCCTGCCAGGTAAGGTTCAGTTCCCAGAGCTTCGCACAGATTTAGAAAATTATGCGTACCGAAACTATTATCTTCCGTTACGCCACCCCACCAGGTATTCACAATTGTTGGGCGATCTTCCTGGGGGCCAATACCATCCTTCCAATGATACGTATCTGCAAAACAACCTCCCGGCCAACGCAGGTTAGGTATTTTGATCGCTTTTAATGCCTCAATCAGATCATTACGCACTCCATCTGTATTGGGTATCGGGCTGTCTTTACCTACATAAAATCCATCGTAAATAGAACGACCAAGATGTTCAGCAAAATGACCATAGATATGACGACTAATCGTTGGCGCTTCATTAGAAGGCTTGAGTGAAATACTTGCCTGCGCACTCACTAAAATTGGAACACAGAAAATAATTACACTAAAAAAGAAGGAACGGGATAAAGTCATAAATCAAATTTGAAAACGTTTGCGTAAAAAATATAATTTAAGTGTTTAAATTACATTTAACAAATAAACATCAAAATTTTCTTAATTACAAATGGATTTCTTATATATCTAAGTCAGTTGGTTAAGACTGATAATAATAAAGTGTATAAATGCCATTTATTAATTAATTCTATATTTGAAAAAAAATTGCAGATGCTAAGTAACTATTCTACTGCCGACAAAGTTCTTCTTGCTTTAGATTGTATCATATTTGGATTTGACCAGCACCAACTCAAGATTCTGTTGATTAAGAGGGACTTTGAACCTGAAAAAGGAAAATGGTCACTTATAGGTGGTTTCTTAAAGAGTAGTGAAACTCTGGACGAAGCTGCAAACAGGATCCTCCAACATCTCTCCGGTCTTGACGACATTTATTTGGAGCAGCTTTACACCTTTAGTGAAATAGACCGTGACCCGGCTGAACGCACACTTTCTACAGCATATTACGCTCTTATTAACAGCGAAGATCATCAACAGCTAGCTGATGGAGCATATAAGGCGCAATGGTTTAATGTTAAAGAAGCCCCCGTTCTTATATTTGATCACGCCGAAATGGTTGCAAAAGCTATTCTGCGATTAAGACGCCGCGCTATTACAAAGCCTTTAGGTTTTGAATTATTACCTGAAAAATTCACAATGCTCCAGCTTCAGAAATTATATGAAGCAATTCTAGATTTAGAACTAGACAAGCGTAACTTCATTAATAAAGTCAATGCGCTCGACATACTTATTAAGTTGGACGAAAAAGACATGACTTCATCCCGTAAAGGTTCATTCCTGTACAAATTTGACAAGGAAAAATACGACCAGAAAATAGAGGAAGGATTCACCTTCAAGATCTGATTTTCTCAACTGTTCCTTTTGAATTTGCTTTAGCATAATTTTAACAGTCGTAGCTGAAGTTTAACCGGTATCTTAATACTATCCCAAATTTTCTAGTTTTGTATAAGATTTTCGAAATTCTTTTAAACAAAGATTTAAATTTGAGAATCTTTTGGGTGAGAAAAATCTATGAATGCGGTAAAATCTACCTTCAGTATTAAGGATCTTGAATGTTTTGGTGGCGTAAAGGCACACACGATTCGCATGTGGGAGCGCCGTTATGAACTGTTGCAACCTAAACGAACTGCTACTAATATTCGCTTTTATGACCTGAGTGATTTGCAAAAATTACTCAACGTGACTTTTCTCCTGGAACACGATTATAAAATTTCTAAAATAGCCGAGCATAGCACACAGGAAATTGCAAATCTTGTTCAGAGTTACGTAACTAAGAAGTATATAGGAACCAATCATCACGCGATCAGCACATTTAAGATTGCAATGATGAATTTTGACCATTACCTCTTTACAAAAACTTATAATGCTCTCGCAGAGCGCATGGAATTCAGAACCATTTTTTTTCAGGTCTTTATACCATTGCTTGAGGAAATAGGATTATTATGGCAATCCAATGCTATTAACCCGGCACACGAGCATTTCATCTCTAACCTCATTCGGCAAAAAATGCAGGTAAAAATCGAAATGGAAAACACTCAACATACAAATACCTCAAAAACTTTTGTCTTGTTTTTACCTGAAAATGAAATTCACGATCTGGGGCTTATTTTTTTACATTACGAGATCGCTTCTAAAGGCTATCGCTGTATTTATCTGGGCCAAAGTATTCAAACTGAAAGTTTAAAATATCTCGTTGAAACTCAAAAAGAGGCTTACTTCGTAAGTTATCTCACAATCAATACTAATGGATTAAGCATCCGTGAATTTGCAGATGAATTCAACAATACTGTTGCGTGCGACAAAGCGCAATTGTTTTTGCTTGGCAGATTAATTCAGGAGGAAGATGAGGAAGCTATGCCTGCCAATGTACATTTAGTAAAAACTATAGACGCGTTTAGAACGCTACTTAATTAATTCTTTATGATGCCAAAAAAAATTGCTGTTCTTGGTTCTGGATTTTCTTCGCTTGCTGCCGCTTCCTATCTGGCAAAAGCTGGCCATGAAGTTCATATCTATGAAAAAAATGCAACCCCTGGTGGCCGTGCACGCCAACTCAAGCGCGATGGCTTCACCTTTGATATGGGACCTTCCTGGTATTGGATGCCTGATGTGTTTGATCGTTTTTTTAATGATTTTGGAAAAAAAACTTCTGACTATTATCAACTGGATAAGTTGAGTCCGGCTTATAGAGTTTACTTTGGAGAACAGGATTACATCAGTATTGCTGATACTTTAGAAAAGATCAAAATTACTTTTGAAGATGAAGAACCCGGTAGCGGAGCAAAATTGCAGCGTTTTATAGATGAAGCCAGTAAAAATTATGATGTAGCTATCAAGGATCTGGTTTACAGACCTGGTGTTTCACCATTTGAATTGGTCACACCGGCAACCGTAAAAAAAATTAAAAGCTTCTTTACTACTATAAGCCAGGACGTACGTAAATCATTTAGAAATCCGCGACTGGTTTCTATTTTAGAATTTCCGGTGTTGTTTCTGGGTGCAAAACCTCAGGACACACCATCTTTTTACAGCTTTATGAATTATGCCGATTTTGGTATTGGCACATTCCATCCTAAAACCGGGATGCACGCAGTAGTGCACGCTATGGTGAGCCTGGCAACAGAATTAGGAGTTCAGTTTCATTTCAATGCCGAAGTTTCCCGTATACGAACCCAGGGTAATAAAGCGGTTGGTATTGAAGTAAACAACAAATCGGTCGAAGCAGATATTGTTCTGAGTGGCGCTGACTATCAACATACCGAAACCTTACTACCTCAAAAACTCAGACAATATTCAGAGGATTATTGGGATAGCAGAGTCTTCGCACCTTCTTCCTTGCTCTTTTATGTAGGTTTTGATAAAAAGATCGAGCACGTAGATCACCACACCTTATTTTTTGATGTGGATTTTGAACAGCACGCCATAGATATTTACGATCAGCCAGAATGGCCAGATGAACCTTTGTTCTATGCAAATTTTCCATCAAAGACTGATGAATCTATGGCTCCGGCTGGTAAAGAAGCTGGGTTTTTCCTTATTCCATTAGCGCCAGGGTTGTACGATTCACAGGAGTTAAGAGATAAATATTTTGATATTATCATTAACAGACTTGAGAAAATCACCAACCAAAAGCTTAAAAAAAATATTATATTTAAAGAGTCCTTTTGCGTCAACGATTTTGTGGAAGCTTACCATTCTTATAAAGGAAATGCGTACGGAATGGCTAATACGTTGCTTCAAACGGCATTTTTAAGACCAAAGTTGAAAAGTAAAAAAGTTGCTAATTTATATTTTACCGGTCAGCTAACTGTACCGGGACCCGGAGTACCTCCTGCATTAATCTCTGGAAAACTTGCTGCAGGATTAATTACCAAAAAAGCTTAACTGAAAAAGAATGAAACAAATTTTTGACAACGTGTCGCTCGCCTGTTCTGAAACAGTCACCCGCTCATACAGCACGTCATTCTCTACAGCCACACGAATGCTTGCACCCAGCATTCGCAAGGATATTCACAATATCTATGGTTTTGTGCGATTTGCTGATGAGATTGTAGATACTTTTCACAACTACGACAAAGAAAGCCTGTTTGAACGATTTGAAAAAGATCTCGAGCATGCGTTAAATGATCGCATAAGCCTTAATCCTATTTTGAACTCGTTTCAACACACCTTCCATAATTATGGTATTGAAAAACATCTGGTTGATTCATTTATGGATAGTATGCGTCTCGATCTAAGCAAAAGTAAATACCTCACCGAAGCAGAATATAAGAATTACATATATGGTTCTGCAGATGTCGTAGGTCTTATGTGTCTCACTGTTTTTGTAAACGGTGATCGTAAGAAATATGACGAACTCAAAGAATGTGCAATGAGTCTGGGCTCAGCTTTTCAAAAAGTGAATTTCCTTAGGGACTTAAAGGCCGATCACGAAGAACTTAGTCGCACCTACTTTCCAAACACCAATCTAAACGAGCTTGATGAACTCTCCAAACAACGTATAATTGCAGAAATTGAAGAAGATTTTGCGAAAGGTCTTGCCGGTATTTGTAAATTGCCTGTAGAAGCAAAGTTTGGGGTTTACACCGCTTATCGCTATTATAAGAAGTTGCTCAGCAAACTAAAAAGCACACCTTCTCTGGAGATTAAAAATGCGAGAATACGGGTGCCCAACTATGTAAAAGCTTCACTACTGGCTCGCAGCTATGTAAAATACAGATTAAACCTTATTTAAAATGCAGGCATTACTTTGGATCGCTGTTTTTATACTAACCTTTTTGGTAATGGAATTTATGGCCTGGGCTACACATAAATATGTGATGCACGGTTTTTTATGGGTACTTCATCGCGACCATCATCACAAAGACCACGGTTCGTGGTGGGAACGCAACGACTTCTTTTTCATTTTTTACGCGCTTGTTAGTATAGGTTGCTTTTTATTGTGGCAATATGAAAATGTTTGGATTGGGTTACCCATAGGTCTTGGCATTTTCGCTTACGGGATAGCGTATTTTCTGGTTCACGACATTTTTATACACCAGCGTTTTAAACTTTTTAGAAATGCTAATAACTGGTATGCAAAAGGTATTAGAAGAGCTCATAAAATTCATCATAAGCATCTCGGCAAAGAAGATGGTGAGTGCTTTGGTATGTTGGTACCTCCGCTAAAATATTTTAAGAAGTAGATGAGTTTTCTCACTGCTTCCTGGAAAAACCTGTGTTTCGCTAATTACGAAATCGATCCCGTAATTCTAGAACCTTATCTTCCACCACATACAGAGTTGGACTTTTTTGAAGGAAAATGCTATGTAAGTCTCGTGGGTTTTCTTTTTGACGATGTCAAATTAAAAGGTATTCCGATACCCTTCCATAGAAAATTTGAAGAAATAAATCTACGCTTTTATGTGCGTTATAAAGAAGCTGACACCTACAGGCGAGGTACAGTTTTTATTTCAGAAATTGTACGCAAACCGGCGATAGCCTGGGTTGCCAATACATTTTATAATGAAAAATACAGCGTACATAAAATGCATTTCAAGAATGAGCTTACCGATGAAGAGAATTTCTTCAGCTACGGAATACAGGTTGAAGAAAATTGGAATTTAATCCAGGTTTCTACAGCTCCATTTGCCAAAGCTTATAACCCAAATGGGATCACAGCATTTATTACCGAACATTTTTGGGGTTACAGCAAAAAATCAGATACTGAAAGCTGGGAATATGAAGTAAAACATCCGCTTTGGAAAAGCTATGAGATTCTAGATTATGAAATTCTATTTGATTTTGGTAAATTTTATGGATCTCAATTTGATGAACTTTCAACACGAGAACCTGATTCGATTCAATGTATGGATGGCTCTGCCATTAGTATAGAAGGCAAAAAGCTTATTAAAGGATAGCAACCGTGAAGCGGTAGTCCAGAGGATCAAGAGCTTCAAATAAAGTCGGAATAAGTTTATCTCCATATTCTGCATAAAACTCTGAAAAGTTAAATACCCGCTCCTGAAGATTTTGATTGGGAAACAAGTCGTTCTGAATGTCTGTAAAACGCTTTACGTGATCGCTTAATTTGCGCTTTTGTGCTTTTAGCAAACGCTTTTCCAGATTATCAAGACCTTTCAATTGCTTGACTTCCTGAGCTTTTACAGCTCCCAGAAAAGATTTATCTGTTTGCTCTGCCACTTTATAAAGTTCTTCAAATTGCTTTACCAGATGCTGCTTTTGATCTGAAAAATCAATATCAATATTAGAAATCTTTCGAATCTTGCGATTTACCAGATCATTCTGGCTTAGAAATAATTCATTTAGACGAATATCAAGCTTTTGAACTTTCTCGTATTGCTTCTCGGTAATTAGAAGAGCCGAATTACGCAACATAAGCATCGGGAAAGTCACTCCTACAGCATCGAAATAACCTTTCAATTCAAACCAATAAGCAATCTCACCTCCCCCACCGATATAAGCGAGATTAGGTAAAATCACTTCCTGATATAAAGGACGCATAATCACATTGGGACTAAATGATTCCGGTGTATTTTGTAGCTTTTCTAGTATTTGCGCTTCTGTAAATTGCAAATCTGTATCGTTTACAAAATACATTCCGTCTTGCTTTACAATACGCTCGCGTACTCCTTCCGCAAGGTAAAATAAATTGATTTCTCTGGCATTTACCTGTACCGAATAGCCCTTTTCTTCAAGCGATTGAGCCTGTGCCGTAACGCTGGCAAAAGCCTGTTGCTCCAGCAATTCCTGTTTCATGAACGGCGTAAAAACACGTTTCAAATTGTGATCGTTGCCATCTACAATTACCAGTCCGTAAGATCCGAAAAGCTGATGCGCCAAATAGCGCGTGGCATCGGTAAGATTCTGGTGCTTTAAGTATGCTTTTTCAAAAAGACCCGAAAGTTCCTGCGCGATGCGGGTAGTTCCCAACTCGGCTTGTAAACTTTTAAAAATCGCATCAAGTCCGTTTGTGTTGAGTTCGCCCACTGCTCCCTTATCGTTTGCGGTTATATCTTCGCGATTCCACTGAATTTTCTTTCCGTGTAGTCTGAAGTAATTGATCTCGTCAAAGTCGTGATCCTCAGTCGCCATCCAATACACCGGCACAAAATTAGAATCGGGATAGGCTACTTGTAATTTTCGCGAAAGCGTAATGGTACTGATGATTTTATATAAAAAATAAAGCGGTCCTGTAAATAGATTTAGCTGATGACCAGTAGTAACTGTAAAGGTGTTTGATTCTGCTAAAAGATCAATTGAATCCTGAATTGTCTTATCTTCTTCTAAAACTTCATATTGCTTTCGCAAAGCGGAAACTAAAACTTTACGGTTTTCAGCTGAGAACTGTTTTTCTGAAATCTGCTTTTTAAAGTTTTCTAGATTAGGAAACTGCCCATAAAAACGAGATAATTTTTCATCCTGATCGAGATAATCACAAATCAACTGCGAGAAATAACCAGTTTCTGAATAGGGAATTTTATGCGTGGACATGTACTGCTTTTTACTAGGTAAAATAATAGGTTCAGGACTTAAACATCCCCCAAATTTACGTTAATTCACACAGATGACTTCGCTCTAATTTTAGTAGTTTTAAAGCTTCTTAAATTCATTGCAAATGACTCGCATTTTTTTCTTCCTTTTGACCGTATCGTGCACGCTGGTTTCTGCACAAAATATCCAGAGTCCGTCTGAATTTTTAGGTTACGAAATCGGAACCGAATTTACCAGACATGCTAACGTGGTTTCCTATTTTAAGTATGTAGCTGAACAATCTGATCTGGTTACCTATACAGAATACGGAAAAACCAACGAACGCAGACCCCTCACCTACGCGGTTATCTCAACAGCTGAAAATCTTTCAAATCTTGAAACGATACGCACCAACCACCTTAAAAACGCAGGAATCGAATCAGGCTCTGCAACGTCTGACAAAGCTATTGTTTGGCTAAGCTATAACGTACACGGTAACGAAGCCAGCAGTACTGAAGCATCAATGCTTACTCTTTATGAATTGATTACAAACAAAAAAGATTGGCTTGCGAATACGATTGTAATTATCGATCCTTGTGTGAATCCAGACGGTAGAGATCGTTATGCCAACTGGTACAATCAGGTAAAATCTACTCCTTATGACACCAACCCCGATGCTATTGAGCATAACGAACCCTGGCCGGGAGGGAGACCCAATCATTATCTTTTTGACTTAAACCGCGATTGGGCATGGGCTACTCAGGTTGAAACCCGACAGCGTCTAAAAGTGTATAATACCTGGATGCCACACATTCACGTTGATTTTCACGAGCAGGGGATTAACAACCCCTATTATTTTGCTCCTGCTGCAGAACCCTTTCACGATATTATCACTCCTTTTCAACGCGATTTTCAAACACAAATTGGTGCCAATCACGCCAAATACTTTGATAAAAATGGCTGGTTATTTTTTACAAGAGAGCGATTTGATTTGCTTTACCCAAGTTATGGGGACACCTATCCTACCTATACCGGGGCTATTGGGATGACCTATGAGCAGGCTGGTAATGGAGCTGCCGGTTTAGGAATTATGAAAGCTGATGGCGAAGAGCTTAGTCTTGTAGATCGCGTACAGCATCATTTTACAACAGGAATCTCTACTGTTGAGATCGCTGCTCAAAATACCGAAAAGCTCAATAACGAATTTAAAAAGTATTTTACTGCTGCAGATGTGCCCTATAAAAGTTTCACATTAACGGGAGAAACAGATCACCTTCTGGCTTTGGCAGATCTGCTCGATATTCATCAAATTGAATATCGTTTCAGCAATAAGGGCAAGGCAAGCGGTTACAGCTATAAATCTCAGAAAAATGAGAACTTATCTTATGAACAGGCTTTGATTGTAGATACAGATCAACCTAAAGGTAAATTGGTTCACGTTTTATTAGAACCTGAAGCTGCTTTATCTACGCCGCTTACCTACGACATTACCGCGTGGAGTTTGCCTTATGCTTACGGTTTGAATACCGTTGCGAGCAATAGCGCCTCAACTGCTTCAGCTGCAGAAAGATTAGCTTTTGCTACGAATAAAGTGAATACTTCTGCCGCTGGCTATATTGCGAAATGGAATAGTATGCAGGATGCCCGTTTTCTATCAGCTTTACTCAAAGCTGGCGTTAAAGTTCGTTTCTCAGAAAAGGATTTCACGCTTGAAGGCAAAAAGTATCCTGCCGGGAGTTTAGTGATCACCCGTAGTGATAATTTTAAAACTACAGGCTTTGATCAGCTTCTTATTTCTATGGCTAATCTATATGAAAGAACGCTGGTTGCCTCATCAACAAGTTTTGCGAGTGCAGGACCCGATTTTGGATCCCCAGATATGAAGCTTATTAATAAAGCTAAAATTGCAATGCTTACAGGCGATCAAACCAGTTCTCTGAGCTACGGAGCGACATGGCATTTCTTTGAGCAACAGCTAGAATATCCTGTAACCTCTATTCGCACCGAACAATTAAACCGTGTAAACCTTAATGATTATGACGTTTTGGTTTTACCTGACGGAAGGTATTCTTTTCCAGATTCGGTTTTAGATCAAATTAAAAACTGGGTACGCAGCGGTGGAAATGTAATCGCGATCAACGGAGCACTTCGAGCTTTTGCAGATCAGGATGGTTTTGGCCTGAAGCGCGCAGAAGCTCTGGATTCTGAAGGTGAAGATTCAATTGCTGCAAAGTTGATTCCATATAAAGATCGTGAGATGGAAAGCTCTAAAAACCTGATTAGCGGAAGCATCTTTGAAACTCAGGTGGACACCTCACATCCATTAGCATTTGGATATGACGACACGTATTACAGCTTAAAAATTGGGGATGATGCCTATTCTTTACTAGAAGATGGCTATAATGTAGCTTATCTGGGTGATAGTCCTAAAAATGTATCTGGATTTGCTGGAAGCGAGGCATTAGCCGGATTGAAAAATTCGTTGATTTTTGGCCAACAGCCAATGGGACGTGGAAGTGTAATCTACTTGGCAGACGATCCGCTTTTCCGTGCATTCTGGGAAAATGGAAAACTGTTTTTTGTAAACGCATTATTTGTGGCAAACCCTGCATCTTATAGAAACTAATTGTATCGTGAATTATTTAGAACTTAAAATACTTGAAAGTGTAATTCTGCTAGTCGTACTGCTTCTGGTGCGTTATGCGGTTTCTAAACTAATTGTAAAACGCTATCTAAGCGCAAATTTTGATATTACCCGCAAGCAGATCACGATAAAAATACTCAACATCATTTTTTTTGTGGTGTTAGGCTTTTCATTGGCAATGATTTGGGGTCTTGATGGAAATGAAATTATTGCCGGAATCGGCTCTATTTTGACCATCCTGGGAGTTGCCTTTTTTGCGCAATGGTCACTTTTAAGTAATATAACTTCAGGCCTTATTCTATTTTTCAATCATCCCTTAAAAATTGGGGACTATGTAGAAATTGTAGATAAAGACATCCCAATGGCCGGTCGTGTAGAAAATATTACACTTTTCTTTTTACATCTGCGAAATAAGGACAATCACGTTTATACACTTGCAAATACCATCGTAACTCAAAAAACGATGCGTATAATGAAGCCGGAAGAATTTTTTGAAGAAAACAAAATCGAAGAAGACGATGACGGAGATGCAAATCGCTCTCTAACTGAAGATTAAAAGTATTATCTACTAAACACACTTATGAAAAAAATTACACTACTTCTGCTTAGCGGTTTACTAGCGATAGCCTGTAAAACCGATACAAAACCTGAAGAAACCCAATCAAATTTTCAGGTTGATTATGAAGAGTATACCTTAGATAATGGTTTACACGTAATTCTGCATCAGGACACCTCAGACCCCGTTGCTGCTGTAGCACTTACCGCACACGTAGGTTCTGCACGGGAGAAAGAAGGACGTACCGGTTTTGCCCACCTTTTTGAACATCTTTTATTTCTGGAATCTGAGAACTTAGGTAAAGGCGGTTTAGATAAATTGAGTGCACGTGTGGGTGGTAGTGGAGCAAATGGTTCAACCAACCGCGACCGTACCAATTATTTTCAAACCGTACCCAGCGATGCATTGGAGAAAATGATCTGGGCTGAGGCAGATAAACTGGGATATTTTATCAATACGGTTACTGAACCTGTTTTAGCCAAGGAAAAACAGGTAGTCAAAAACGAAAAGCGCCAAAGCTATGATAACCGTCCTTATGGTCACGAACGTTATGTTATTCATAAAAACCTGTATCCCGCAGATCATCCCTACAACTGGCAGGTAATTGGCTCTCTCGAAGATTTACAAAACGCAACTTTAGCAGATGTAAAGGAGTTTTACAACCGCTGGTACGTACCTAATAACGTTACACTGAGTATTGCCGGGGACTTTGACAAGGAACAGGTCAAACAATGGGTTGAAAAATATTTTGGTGAAATCCCACGCGGTGAAGAAGTTACTCCCCTTGAAAAACGAATTCCGATTCTAGAAACTACCAAAAGTTTTTTATATGAAGATAATTTCGCTCGCCTGCCACAGCTTACAATGACCTGGCCTGCTCCTGCGGAATATGCTGATGATTCCTACGCTCTGGATGTGCTTACTACATACCTTTCGGAAGGAAAAAAGGCTCCGCTCAATGCTATTCTAATTGATAGCTTACAACTGGCAACAAATCCCGGAATGCGTTACTCGGGTTCAGAATTGGCTGGTGAGGTAAGCCTGAGTGTACGCGCAAATGCAGGAGTTGATCTTGATTCTGTTAAAACAGGAATTGAAAAAGCTTTTGCTCAATTTGAAGCTAATGGAATTAGTGAGCAGGATTTAGAACGCATCAAAGCAACTCAGGAAACCCGCTTTTACAACAGCTTGAGCAGTGTACTTGGTAAAGGATTTCAGTTGGCGCAATATCAAATGTTTGCAGGTAGTCCCAATTATATAAACGAGGATATTAAGAAAATTCAGGCAGTTACTGCTGCAGATGTGCAAAAGGCTTACACTAAATACATTAAAGGAAAAAATTATGTGGTCACCAGCTTCGTTCCCAAGGGAGAAGCTATGCTTGCTCTTGAAGGCGCCAGCCCGGCAGAAGTAGTTGAAGAACAAATCGTAAATGGAGCAGAAGAAAGCTTTGACCCCTCTATTATTGCTGAATATGAGCGTACACCGTCTTCTTTTGACCGAAGTGTTGAACCTCCTTATGGAAATGCTCCTGAGTTGAAAGTTCCTGAAATCTGGTCTCAGGAATTGGAAAATGGTTTAACGGTTTATGGCATTTTGAATAACGAAGTGCCTCTGGTTAATTTTTCTTTTAGAATAGAAGGTGGTCTTCTTTTAGAACCTGAAGATCATAATGGCGTGGCTAATCTAACCGCCGGTATGATGACTAAAGGAACGGCGTCGAAAACTACCGCTCAACTGGAAGAAGCGCTGGACTTATTAGGAGCTTCTGTTTATGTATTTGCAGGAAGTGAAAGTATTACCCTGCGTGGTACAACGCTTGCCCGTAATTTCGATAAAACGATGGCGCTCGTTTCAGAAATTATCTTGCAGCCGCGCTGGGATGCTTCCGAATTTGATTTACAGAAAAAAGAAGTGCTTACCCGAATTGAACAACAAAAGGCAGATCCCGGTAGTATTGCAGACCTTGCTTTCGCCAAAGCTATCTACGGTAAAGATCATATTTTGGCAAAAAACAGTTTAGGTACAAGCGAATCTGTTGAAAAATTGCAGTTGGTAGACCTTAAAAACTACTATCAAAATTTAGTTCCTAATCTTACTGATTTAGAAATTGTAGGTGCGCTTGACGAAGCCTCTACGATCGCTGCTTTAGAAGAACTTACATCCAGCTGGGAACAAAAGGATATTGTAATTCCAACTTTAGAGTTTACTTCAAAACCTGAAAAACCTGTTGTTTATTTTCTGGATGTATCCGGAGCTAAACAATCGCAATTACGTTTTGGCTACGTAGCGCTTGAAGCAACAAATCCTGACTATTTACCAGCTACAATGATGAATTATCGCCTGGGTGGAGGTGGTTTTGCCAGTCAGCTTACACAGATGTTACGGGAAACCAAAGGTTATACCTACGGCATTCGTTCTCGTTTTGAAGGCTCTGCCCTACCTGGTCCTTTTTTGGTAGCGAGTGGCGTGCGTAGTAATGTGACTGCAGAAAGTACGGCACTTGTACGCGAAATAATGGAAAACTATGCAGCTGGTTTTAGTGAAAATGACCTCGAACTCACCAAAGGTTATTTCCTAAAGAGTGCAGCACGCAGTTTTGAAACGCCAGCTGCCAAATTAAATTATCTCAATGAGATTGCAACTCTAGATTTTGAGCCCGATTATCTGATTAAGCAGCAAGAAACGATGAAATCTATCAGTTTAGATGAAATTAAGAATTTGGCAAATACCTATGCAAATCCAGATCAATTAGTTTATATTATTGTTGGAGATGCCAAAACTCAGTTGCAAAAAGTCAAAGAATTGGGTCTTGATGTTCAACTTGTTGATTCCAATCTTGAGCCTACACAGGGACTGAAAAAATAACAACAAATACCTCATAATTTTGAAAACTATTTTTGTAGTTTTAAAACTGCATTATTAGTTATTATGAGGTATTTGCTTTTTAACATACTGCTCCTGAATTCCATTTTAGGTTTAAGTCAACAGAAGTTATCAGGTTTTGTTTACAGCGCAAAGGATTCAACAGCCATTGCAGACGTTTCCATTTATTTTGATGGAACTACTTTAGGCACTATCACTAATATAAATGGTCACTATTCCATTAACATACAGCCGGGAGTTAAAAGCGCTTTAGTAATAAGTATGCTGGGGTATGAACCTGTCTACATTACAGATTATTCCAACCAAACGCGTGAATTAAAACCGGTTTATCTTAAAGAAAGTACCGAGCAGTTAGATGAAGTCTATCTGGAAACCGACCCCTGGTCTCGAGAACGGAAACTGAGTGAGTTTAAACGCGAATTTTTAGGTAAAACTCTGGAAGCCCAGGATGTAAAAATCCTGAATGAAAATGCCATTAAATTACATTACAGCCCGTCAAAAAACAGACTGGTTGCCTGGGCATCTGTTCCCTTACGTATTGAAAATAAGCACTTGGGATATAGTATAGAATATCAGCTTGGAGAGTTTTATGCCCAATATGAAAAGAGTTTATCTTCTGGTTTCAATCTGGTGTATATGGTTTACTACGAGGGGACCAGTTTCTTTAGTGAGCTGAAAAAAGATAAAATACCTCGACGTTTTATAAGGCATCGGGATGAAGCCTTTGAAGGTTCTACATTACACTTCATGAGGTCACTTGCTCAGCAAAAGCTTCGGGAAAATAAATTCAGGATCTTTTATAAGAGTATGGAAACACCGCACTATAAATACTTTGATCTACAACAGGGAGAAGAAAATATGCACGTTACGGTAACTGCAGAAAAACTTTCTATTCTCTACAACAATGAGCAACAGTCTGAGCTTACGGCCGAAAGATCTTTTCAGATTGATAAGTTTGGGAACCACACTCCCCCATCTGCAATTATAATTGGCGGCGCAATGAGTACCAAACGTATTGCTACGATGCTTCCGCTAAATTATAAACTGTAGAAATTAAGCTGTTACGGGCTTAGCGTACAAATCGAAATCTTCTGCATCTGTAATTACAACCCGAGTAAACTCGCCTGTTTTCAAATAATGCTGGGTTGCATCAATAAGCACTTCGTTGTCAACGTCTGGAGAATCAAATTCAGTACGACCTATAAAAAAGTTACCTTCTTTACGGTCTATAACCACACGAAATTCCTTTCCTATTTTTTCCTGATTTAACTCCCAACTGATTTGTGACTGCAACGCCATAATTTCGTTGGCACGCTCCATTTTCACCTCTTCAGGAACGTCGTCTTCCAGATTATAAGCGGGGGTATTTTCTTCATGAGAATAGGTAAAACAGCCCAAACGCTCAAAGCGCATTTCTTTAACCCAATCTCGTAGGAGTTCAAAATCTTCCTGAGTTTCTCCGGGATAGCCTACGATCAACGTTGTGCGTATCGCCATTTGAGGAACTTTCTCACGGAAAGTTTTCAATAAGGCATTGGTTTTTTCATAAGTCGTACCGCGGCGCATCGATTTCAAAAGTTTGGTCGAAATATGCTGTAGCGGGATGTCGATATAGTTACACACTTTTGGCTCTTCATTCATCACATCAAGCACATCCATTGGAAAACCGGTTGGGAATGCATAATGTAAACGAATCCATTCTATACCTTCAACCTTAACCAACTCTCTCAAGAGTTTTGCCAAAGCGCGCTCTTTATACAAATCAAGACCGTAATACGTAAGATCCTGAGCGATAAGAATCAACTCTTTAATTCCGTTTGCGGCAAGCTTTTCAGCTTCGGTAACCAAATGCTCTATTGGCGTACTTTTATGGCCTCCTCGCATCAACGGGATTGCGCAAAATGAACATGGACGGTCGCAACCTTCAGCAATTTTTAAATATGCGTAATTCTTAGGAGTTGTTGTGAGACGCTCGCCAATGAGTTCGTGCTTATAATCTGCACCTAAAGCTTTAAGTAGTCCGGGTAATTCTGTAGTCCCAAAATATTGATCCACATTCGGAATTTCCTTCTGTAAATCGGGCTTGTAACGCTCCGAAAGACAACCCGTAACAAAAACTTTATCTACAATACCATCTTCTTTCTTTTGAACGTACTCCAAAATCGTGTTTACCGATTCTTCTTTCGCATTTGCGATAAAACCACAGGTATTAATCACAACTACATTTCCCTCTTCTTCGTGTGCGACCTCTTTATTGTTGGCACGCAACTGTCCCATCAACACTTCACTATCATAAACATTTTTTGAGCAACCCAGGGTTACTACGTTTATTTTATTCTTCTTTAGGGTTTTAGTACGCATAAGGCAATTTATTTCGGGGCGCAAAGATAAGCTAAATTAGCCAATCTATAAGCTCTTAACACGACTATGTCAACGCAGGTAAGCAGACCTTACAATTAAATAAAATCAACAGTCGTTATCAGGGATAAACCAAATTGATTGTAATTTGGTAAAGCCTTAAAGACCTGTTTATGAAGTCTATATTTTATCTTCTGCTCGCAATCCTTTCACTTTCCTGCGCTTCAGGGACAGATGATGCTAATCTACCTGAAACTACTGAAGAACTATACTTTCCTCCACGTACAGGATCTAATTGGGAAAGTATAAATCCTGCTTCATTAGGATGGAATACTTCTGCTCTAACAGATCTCGAGTCCTTTTTGATTGCTACCAATACGGAAGCTTTTATCATTCTCGAAAACGGAAAAATTGCTTTTGAAGTCTATTATAATGGGAAAACAGCATCCGATTTGTTTGCATGGAATTCTGCCGGAAAGACTTTAACAGCCTTTACTGTAGGAATTGCAGAGCAGAAAGGCTTGTTAGAACTTGATGATAAAACCACCGATTATCTAGGTAGAGGATGGACCTCAATGTCTCCAGCTCAGGAAGATGCAATCACCATTAAAAATCAACTCACAATGACTTCGGGAGGTGATTTTACTTCAGGAGATGTGTTTTGTTATGATCCTGAATGTCTCGAATTTAAATCAGCTCCCGGAACCGAATGGTATTATTACAATGCTTATTACACCTTGTTGCAACCTGTACTTGATGCAGCAACTCCCTCCGGCTTTGAAGCGTTTTTTAAAGCAGAGTTAAAAGATCAAATAGGAATGAACGGGCGCTGGGTAACTTTAGGCTATAACAACATCTATTTCAGTACGGCAAGAGATATGGCACGATTTGGTTTATTGAATTTGAATAAAGGCACCTGGAATGACCAAATCATTCTAAACACGGCGTATTGGAATACAATGACTAACACCTCACAATCACTAAACCCAGCATATGGATATCTCTGGTGGTTAAATGGCAAGAACAGTTTTAAACTACCTAGCCTTACAGAGAGCTTTACCGGAAAATTAATTCCAAATGCTACGGATGATCTTATCGCCGGTCTGGGAGCCAATGATAAAAAACTTTATGTAATCCCAAGTCAAAACCGGGTTATCGTGCGCCTGGGCCCAGCTGCTAATGAAGACGAACTGGGACCTACGAGTTTTGATAATGAGTTGTGGGGAAAGTTGAAAGCTATCTTTCGATAATAAATAGAGACTAGGACTTGAAATTCTTTCCTAGCTATCAATTGTACTGCCCTATGACCTCGTTCTTTTGCGGATTCTTAACCAGATATTCAACAAGCAATTGATCACCCACACGTTTATGTCCATATCCAAAACCTCCCTTAACTCGATCCTGATACAAGCTATCTTCTACCTTATACTCGTAAATAAGTAACTGCAGGATACGGCCTTTAATTCCGTAGGTTGGTTTAATCTCCACAATTGTAGCCCTTACTTTATCTGTTTTTTGAAAGAGAAAAAAATTAGGCATCTGAAAATCATTAGCCATAAAGTAAACCGCCATTATAAAGAATATGATCCCAAAACCCCAGGGATTAATTTTAATAGTATCTAGTGATTTAAAAGAAAAATTACTCCTCAAAATCCACGGGAGCTTTACGCATTTTAGAAATTTGCTCATACGCGTAAGCCAATTCCAAAAGTTGTGCTTCAGATAAAGTTGGAGCGATAAACGTTAATCCCATTGGCTGATGGGTCTCCGAATATCCCATAGGAACTGTAATCGCAGGATATTTGGCCACTGCTGCAAAACCAGCCATATAATTGTTGATTGACAAAACTGCATCCAAATCATTGGCTTTTATCGGTTCGTCAAAAAATTGTCTCCCGTTGCGTTCTAAGGTGTCTTTAATCGCAGTAAACTCCTCCTCAGTAGCCGAATCGGCAAGCACTCCATAAAGCAATCCTTGTCCATATGGCATACGAATAACCGAATCCTGCTTATTAAAGACTGTAATATCATTAAGATCTTTTAAGGCAAGATCTTTTGCTCCATAAGCAGCGATATAAGCCGGTAAATCTTTTTGCATATCCAGATTTAAAACACGTAAAAATTGCGGAAGATTAATGTCTGGTCGTTCCAATTCTACTAAAGTAGCGCCGGCATCGCGCAAAGCAGATACGGCCTGCACATAAAGCGTATCATCATAGCTTTTATAATACCCAAGACGCTTACCACTAAGATAGTTTTGAGCATCTAAATCTTTTAAAGATGAAATATAATCTGAATCAGGAGCAGCTAGTTTAACCGATTTTTCATCTTCAGAATCCAAACCAGTCATCGCCTGAAGCAAAATAGCATTGTCAATAACCGAACGCGTCATAGGCCCGGGAGTGTCGAGCGTGCTTGAGATAGGCACAATCCCTCCACGTGATAATAATCCAATTGTAGGTTTAAGCCCAACAACCGAATTGGCACTTGATGGTGATAAAATAGATCCACTGGTTTCTGATCCTACCGCAGCAACGGCAAAGTTTGCAGCCATTGAAACTCCACTTCCCGAACTCGAACCTCCGGTATCGTGAATTTTACGACCGTAAGGATTTAAAGTTTGTCCGCCAATTGCCGAATAACCGCTTGGACAATCATTACAAAAGAAGTAGGCCCACTCGCTTAGATTCACTTTCCCCAGAATTAAAGCTCCGTTTTCTTTTAGTTTTTGAGTAATAAAAGCATCGCCAGTTTTATTATTTTCAAAAACTACTGCTCCAGCCGTCGTTGGCATATCAGCAGCATTGATATTGTCCTTTAGTAAAACAGGCATACCATAAATCGAATAGCGATCTACAGCTTCACGCTCTGCAAGATCCAACTCACGTGCTTCATCCAAAACTTTAGGATTTAAAGCAATAACGGAGTTTAGAGACAATTCGTTATTTCGGTCATACTTTTTAATTCGGCTTAAATAGAATAGAACCAGTTCTTGGTAAGTGATTTTGCCATTAGAAATAGCATCCTGAATTTCAGGTATGGTTTTTTCGAAAGCAAGTGCTTTTACTTTTTTATAATCAGCTTCTGAAAATTTGTCTAATGCATCTTGGAATGGCGCCCAAAGCTTTTCGGTATTTAAAACTTTAGAATCGAGTACGGCATATTCGCGCTCTTTAACTGTAGTATCTTTTACAGTTACTGTAGATTCTTCAAGGGTTGATGAAGATTGATTTTCTTTACACGAAAGGACAGCAAGAGTTGCAAGAAGAAGTAATGATTTTTTCATATTCTGATTGTAGTTTCCGCCTAAAAATACAAAAAGGCATCTCACAAACGTGGATGCCTTTTAATTTTAGAAAATTCTAAAAAATTATACTCTAAAAAATGAATCTACAAATTCTACTTTATTGAAAACCTGTAAATCCTCAATGCCTTCTCCAACTCCAATATATTTCACAGGAATTTGAAACTGATCGCTAATCCCGATAACCACTCCTCCTTTTGCCGTACCATCTAATTTGGTAACTGCCAGCGAAGTTACTTCAGTCGCTGCAGTAAACTGTTTAGCCTGCTCAAAAGCATTTTGCCCGGTAGAACCATCAAGTACCAACAATACTTCATCTGGAGCATCTGCAATTACTTTCTGCATCACACGCTTAACCTTACTCAACTCATTCATAAGGTTCACTTTATTATGTAAACGTCCGGCAGTGTCGATTATAACTACATCAGCATCCATTTTAACGGCGCTTTGCACGGTATCAAAAGCTACAGAAGCAGGATCACTTCCCATTTGTTGTTTAATGATGGGAACATCTACGCGGTCTGCCCATATTTGCAGCTGATCTATCGCTGCGGCTCTAAAGGTATCCCCGGCACCAAGAACCACCTTCAATCCTTTTTGTTTGAACTGGTGTGCTAGTTTACCAATGGTTGTAGTCTTACCTACTCCATTTACTCCAACCACCATTATTACATAAGGCTTTTTAGCCGGAACCGAGAAGTCGCTCGCATTACCCGTGTTGGTCTCACTTAACAAACCTGCAATCTCCTCTCTTAAGATGGAATTTAATTCTTCAGTACCCAGGTATTTATCTCGAGATACACGGGCTTCAATACGATCGATGATCTTAATGGTAGTTGCAACACCTACATCGCTCGACACCAGTACTTCCTCTAGATCATCAAGTACCTCATCGTCAACCTTACTTTTACCAGCTACGGCCTTACCCAGTTTGCTTAAGAAATTGGTATTGGTTTTCTCCAGACCTTTGTCTAGCGTTTCTTTTTTCTCTTTAGAAAATATATTTTTAAAAAAACTCATCGTATTCAGGATGCATTGGTTAGCAGCGCAAAGGTATCTCCTTTAACATTATTAGAAAACCACAAAAATTCAAAAAATACAAAAAGCCGTCACACTTGAGTGCAACGGCTTAGTATTGACATTTAAACTGTCTTATTTCTTATCTAAGAAATCTCCAACTAGTTCAGGAGCCATAACGCTTTCTACAAAAGTATAAGCACCTGTTTTAGGAGATTTAACCATTTTAATGGCTTTGGTCAAACGTTTTGAACCGGTCTGTAATGTTGCTACTGATTTCTTTGCCATGTCTTATTTTATTTCTTTGTGAACAGTCATTTTATTCAAGATAGGATTGAATTTTTTCAATTCCATTCTATCTGGTGTGTTCTTCTTGTTTTTTGTGGTAATATAACGAGAAGTTCCCGGCTTTCCGGAAGCTTTATGCTCTGTGCACTCTAAAATTACCTGTACTCTATTGCCTTTCTTTGCCATAATTCCTAATCGTTATACCGTTATTACTTTGTAAGAAAGCCTTTAGCGCGAGCTTCTTTAAGCACAGCGGTAATTCCCTTCTTATTTATATTTTTAAGAGCGGCTGTAGAAATTTTAAGTGTGATCCACTTATCTTCCTCAGGGATGTAAAAACGTTTTTTGATTAGGTTGGCATCAAATTTACGCTTGGTTTTATTCATCGCGTGAGAAACATTGTTTCCTACCATTGCTTTTTTGCCCGTAAGCTCACAAACTCTTGACATGATTCTTAACTTTATATTGTGTTACTGAAAAACAGGGTGCAAATTTACACAACTAAAACAAGTTGACCAACACAAAAGCCTAGTTTTTTAAAATTTCTTTTTGTATCAATTCAAAGGCTTTATTAACGCTCTTAGAAATTACCCGTTCTCGCTGACTTCCCATTAAAAATTTCTCCGAAAAAACACCTGTTGGAGTTGCGATTCCTATATAAACAGTTCCTACCTCAGCATCAGAATCACCTTTCGAGGGACCCGCATTTCCGGTTGTAGAAATTGCATAATCAGATTTATACCATCTTTGAACAGCTAATACCATAGCTTCAACTACAGGTGCGCTAACTACAGAATGCTCATCTATTAATTTCTGGTCGATCTTAAGAAGTTCAACCTTACTCTGCGTTGCATAGGTCACCATTCCGCCCTTAAAATAGGCTGATGCACCTGGGATAGCGGTTATGGCTGCTGCAATTTGACCTCCGGTACAACTTTCGGCAACAGCCAGAGATTTCCCTTTATCTACAAATAATTTAGCCACAACATGTTCAATTTGCTCATCATCGTCATAGCCAACTATGATATCGCCAATTAGAGCAATCATTTTTTCAACCTGTTCCTGCAATCTGGATTGCAAAATTTCACGATCAAAGCCTTTGCTCGACAATCGCAATCTTACTTTTCCTAATGCCGGCAAATAAGCCAGTTTGATATCCTGTGGCAGATTGTTTTCAAAATCTTCCAGGTTGGCAGCAATTTCGCTCTCACCCCTTCCGTAAGTTTGTAGTGTTTTATGAAGTATATAGGGTCTTTCAAATTCCTTTTGAAGCCTTGGAATCACTTCCTGCGTCATTAAACCTTTCATCTCAAAAGGAACACCCGGCATAGAAATAAATACGGTGTTATCAACGCGCATCCACATCCCGGGAGCGGTGCCATTTATATTCATCAAAACCGAACATTTACTGGGCACCAAAGCTTGAGATCGGTTTGCGGGCAACATAGGTCTACCCACATGATGTTTAAATATGCGTTCGATATTAGCCAAAACACCTGCATCCTCTACAAGCTCATCTTCAAAATACTCGCAGAATGTATGTTTGGTCACATCATCTTTTGTTGGCCCAAGTCCGCCGGTAATCAATACTACCTGAGACCGCTTTCTGGCAGCATTTAAAGTGTCTATAATATCTTGTTTCTTATCTGAAATTGAAGAAATTTCAGATACCTCGATTCCTATTTTATCGAGTTCTTTGGCAATAAAAGCAGAATTAGTATCTACAATCTGACCTATGAGAATCTCATCGCCTATTGTAATAATATGTGCCTGCATTATTTTTTCCAATCTTTGCGCATCTCTTCGATGGCCTCAGAAACCATTTGGTTGATTGTATCCAGTTGCGGACGGATTGCAGAAGTAGGTTTATTGCTGTCTGCCCAACGTTCCATTGCAGAAATTTCACGTATAAGATCTATACCAAACATCTCCAGGTTGGGTTTCATCTTATGAGCAAATTGATACGCCATACGATGGTTATCATTATCAATTGCCATATTCATACTTTGTAAATCTGGAGGAATTTCAGTTAAAAAAGCTTCAACAACAGTCTCCATGAATTCTTTATCACCGCCAGACATGTCCTCGAGCTGATATAAGTCATAATGTTTAGGCATAATCTTGTAAATTTGGGTTATTTAATCGTTACGCTAAAGAGTTCTTCATCTTCCAGAAAACCCGCAAGTCGGTCATTTATAGCAACAGGACCAACACCTGCAGGGGTTCCCGTAAAAAGGATATCTCCAATTTTTAAGGTCATATACTGAGATACATGAGCGATGAGTGTAGGTATATCAAAAATCATATCTCCCGTATTTCCCTGTTGTACAATTTTATCATTTTTTTTCAAATGAAAATTGATATTGTTCAATTCTTTAAATTTTTCTTTAGACACCCAGTTACCTATAACTGCAGATCCGTCAAAGCCTTTTGCTTTTTCCCAGGGATGCCCTTTCTCCTTGCATTCCCGTTGTAGGTCTCTAGCGGTAAAATCGATACCCAGGCCTATTTCATCAAAGTATTTATGAGCAAATTTAGGTTGTATATATTTCCCTAAACGATTGATACGAATTAAGACTTCAACCTCATAATGCACTTCGTTTGTAAACTCAGGAATTACAAAGGGATGCTTATTTAAAAGCACAGCAGAATCTGGCTTTAAAAAAAACAAGGGTTCACCTGAAGGCCTACTGTTTAATTCTTTAATATGCTCGTGGTAATTCTGCCCAATGCAAATAATTTTCATTCCGTAGTGAATTGAATGTGAATGGTTTAGTTAATTAATCTGTAAATACCAACTTAAAAGCAGGTGCGGGAAATTTCCCTTCCAAAGTACTCCCTTGAGTATTTAGCAAATTTACAGGTTTCCAACCGGTAATACTGCGATAAAAACTTCGTTCTTCGTCATCCTTTTGAGACACTTCAATCCCTTTAAAAATAGGACCATAGCGCGTCACTTCATAAAGTTTAACTGCGGCGGTATCGTTTAGTTTCACAGGGATTTCTTCCACAAAAGCGTTCTCTTCTATGAACAAATGTTCCACACAAACAAAAATTCCCTTTTCAGGAACTCGTAGTCTATAGGGAAGTAAATCAATTTCTAATTTACGCTCTGTATCATCTCGGGAGATAATCAAATTCACTCCAAGCAAGTCCCTTTCTGGCTTTCCATTATCGCCCACACTCATAATACGCAACCTAAATTTTCCGGAAGGATTTAAGGTTCCATAAATCTGATAAAACTGAACTTCTACAGATTGTAAAAAACAGGCTTTATCAAAACCTTTAGGCTTTTCATAATACCGTGCTAGAGCTGATGGATACGCTCCACCACTAAAATTACCTAAGCCAACGACGCGTCTTCCACTAAACGAGTTAACTCGTTTACGACTTTCATTACGCATAGGCACGATAGTGACCTCATCAAGCTCTGCTGTAGATTTTTCCAGATATGGAGTTTTTGCTATTAATTCCTGTACCGAAAGTGTATCTCGGGTATAACCTACACAACTTAAAACTACATTCTCCTTGAGAAGCGTGGAATCGAGAGCAAATTTAAAAACGCCATCAGCGCTTGCCGAAGCTCCCTTATTGAGTTTTAAAAACCAAAGATTTACGTATGGTATTTCTTCCCGGGTTTCAGCATCAAACACTTGAGCTGTTATCTCCATTTTTTGAGCATTCAGCCCTAAAGAGCATAACAAAGCGATGATACAAACCCTCAAACACATCTTAAGAAAGTTTGGTATTCAGTTTTCTCAATTTAATACCGGTGAGTACCTTTTTCGTGTATAATGGGAAATCTGCATTTTGAATCCATCCAAAATAGCCCGGTTCATTGTCAAGTACATCTTCAACTTTTTTCCCTTTATGCTTTCCAAAAGAGAAGATTTCTTCACCATCTTTATTAAATGCAATAAATCCTGCAAAATCAGCAAACTTTTTACGCGCACTAAATTCTGCCAGACTCTTCATATTATTTTCAAGATCTTCGTAACGATCAAGCTGAGCTTTTAAAACCTCATAGGTCGCAATAGTATCTGCCTCGGCGCTATGTGCATCTTCAAGATTCTGGTCGCAATAGAATTTAAATGCTGCGCTAAGCGTACGCTGTTCCATTTTATGGAAAATAGTTTGTACATCAATAGCGTTTCGGTTTTTCATATCAAAATCAACATCGGCCCGGAGCATTTCTTCTGCCAATAGCGGAATATCAAACCGGTTCGAATTAAAACCAGCTAAGTCTGAATCTTTGATAAGATTATTAATCTCATTTGCCAATTCTTTGAACGTTGGTTTATCGGCAACATCTTCATCCTTTATTCCGTGAACGGCTGTAGTTTCTGGCGGAATTGGAATGGTTGGATTTACCAGCCAGGTATGTTTCTCTTCTTTTCCATTTGGAAAAACTTTTAGAACAGATATTTCAACAATCCGATCATTTGCAACATTAACACCTGTTGTTTCCAGGTCAAAAAAACAAATAGGTCTGGTTAAATTTAAATTCATAGTTGTGGTTGTTTATGCAAAAGTACAATTACAAAATTCAAATGAAAGAGAACTTTTAAACGTGTTTTTTACGTTAATAAAAACTTAAAAAAATCTTGGAATTTATTGTAAAATGAAATTATTTTATTCCCAGACCAACTACTCAAAAGATCATGATTAAGCATTTATCGTACGTAAGCACTCGGAGTTATGCTCTACACGATAACCATTTAGAGCGCTTATTGATCCAATCAAGAATAAGAAATGCTGAATTAGATATAACAGGGATTTTAATTCATCTCGACGGGCATTTTATACAATTTCTGGAAGGACCTGAAGAAAATATAGATAAGGTTTTTCGCAGTATTCAAAAAGACAATCGTCACCACGACATTAAAGTCCTGTCAATGGGAAAATCTTATGAACGTTGTTTTGATGATTGGCAAATGAATTTTAAAAGACTAAAACATTTAAAGATCTCAGATATTCCAATTGAAGACGACTTCAAGCCTTGTGACTATTTTAAATCGCTCGAGTTATATACAGATGAAGAAGCACTAGCCGTGAAATTACTTCACAACTTTGTGCTTGATTTATCTTAAACAATTGAATATAGCTAAGACTATATCTGTCTGTTTTTATCCCAGGCTTCGAGATACTGAGCAACACGTTGCACAAACTGTCCACCCAGAGCTCCATTAACCACCCGGTGATCGTAGCTATGAGATAAGAACATCTTTTGACGAATTCCAATAAAATCACCTTCAGGAGTTTCTATAACTGCAGGTACTTTGCGAATTGCTCCTAAAGCTAAAATTCCTACTTGTGGCTGATTAATAATTGGAGTTCCCATCACACTACCAAAAGTTCCCACGTTAGTCACCGTATAGGTACCTCCCTGAGTATCGTCTGGCTTTAATTTACCGGCACGGGCACGAGAAGCTAAATCATTAACTGCCTTTGCCATACCTACAAGGTTAAGCTGATCTGCATTGCGAATTACCGGTACAATCAAATTACCATCTGGTAAAGCAGCAGCCATACCCAGATTAATATTCTTTCGCTTGATTACTGAATCTCCATCAACCGAAATATTAATCATCGGGAAGTCACGGATAGCCTTGGCTACAGCTTCCATAAATATTGGAGTGTAGGTGAGTTTCTCTCCTTCTCGTTTTTGAAATTCATTTTTATTACGCTCTCTCCAGTTTACGATTGCCGTCACATCGACCTCAATAAACGATTGAACGTGCGCAGAAGTCTGTACTGAAGCCGTCATATGCTTGGCAATCATTTTACCCATACGACTCATTTCTATAATCTCATCACCACCATTTACGCTTACGGGTGCTGCCGGAGATTTCTCTGGAGCTTTGGTTTCTGGTTTTGGGGCTGTTTGATTTGAAGAAGGAGCCTTTCCAGATTTACGATCTTCAACATAAGTCAAAATATCATCTTTGGTTACACGGCCTTCGAGTCCGTTTCCCGACAATTGATCTAATTCATCCTGAGATATTCCCTCCTGCTGTGCAATATTTTTCACTAACGGGGAATAGAATCGATCTCCAGAGTTGCTTATTGATGAACCAGAAGCAGTTTCCTTAGCCTGATTTACCATTGCTTCTGCCTCTTCTACCTCCTTATTAGCTGTAACTTCTTCAAGCGATTCTGAAGTTTCAGACTCCTGTTGAGCAGGCTCGTCGTCTACAGAAGGTAAATCCTCACCATCAGTTTCTATAATAGCAAGCGTTTCCCCTACCTGCACCACATCATCTGCATTGAAGAATTTTTCAACCAAAACACCCGAAACTTCACTCGGTACTTCACTATCTACTTTATCTGTAGCAATTTCCACAACAGGTTCATCAAGCTCAATGGTGTCACCCACTTCTTTAAGCCAATTGGTCACTGTAGCTTCAGCAACACTTTCCCCCATTTTCGGTAATTTCAATTCAAATTTTGCCATATTAATAATAGAAAGATGTTTGGTTGATTTATTTTGCGAATTTAATAAAAATAAACGGATATAATTTTTAATTAATCAATCACTGAAATTTTTCAGCCTGACTTCGCCGGCTGGCAGAATCGCTACCGCAGCTAAAATTACAATTTGAAGGCCGTATGCGAAACGTATTTTGGCGGTTTTTTAACTGCTTCAAGGTGTCAATAACCTGTTCTGCCACGCTTCCTTCCATATCAAATACAAAGCGAGATTGCTTTAATTTTTCTTTTGAAAGGGCTGAAAATTCATTCCAATTCAAATGAACAGCCTTAGTATTTAAAGAATTAGGCATTACAGAATTATTACTTATCCAGTACAGTGTTTCATATTCTAAATCACTTTCAACCTTCATTTCTTTTGAACTATAGGTTAACTTTAAAATATCAACGCCTAGTTTAAAAAGATGTTCAAGCCAGACACTCTTATAAAAATGTTTTTGAGCAAATAAGCGCATTGCCCCATAAAAACGGGAGGCATATTCACGGTCTTTTATGGTGCTTTCACCCTTAAAATGAATAGCACTTACCGCACCCAGGTAATAGTTAGAATAACCTTGTTTGCTTATCTCATAACTTAGGTCAATATCTTCACCGTACATAAAATATCGCTCATCAAAGCCTCCTACTTCCTCATAAACCGAACGCTTCATAAACATAAATGCGCCAACCAAAACAGCAACTTTACCAATCTCTTGTTCTGAAAGATGATTGGCATAATAAGATTGGGAATTTCCGGCAAGTTTCAATAAAGAAATACGTGGTGTGGGAAGATTGCGTTTACTTTCGGGTAAAAAATTTCCGGTGCCATCAATCAATTGAACACCTACTGCACCCAAATCTTTTTTAGTTTCAGCAAATGCTAAAACATCTTTGAAACATTTTTCCGGGACTAACATATCGGGATTAAGTATACAAACATAATTTCCCGATGCTGCTTTCACTCCTTGATTATTAGCCTTTGAAAAACCCACATTTTCTGCATTTTTTATGCATCTTACATTGGGAAATTGAGCAGACAACATCTCAAGCGTTGAATCACCTGATGCATTATCCACTACAATAATTTCTGAATCAATATCTGATAAAGCCCGTTGTACGCTTTCGATACAGAGCTGCAGGTAGTGCGGCACCTTGTAGCTCACAATAATCACCGAAAGCAGCATAGACTAGTTTTTTAGTGAATTTTCAAAGGGAATACGGTGCAGAATACTCCGTCCCAGAGTAACCTCATCGGCATACTCCAACTCATCTCCTACCGAAATTCCGCGTGCAATTGTTGATGTTTTAATCGCATATTCTTCCAATTGGCGGTAGATGTAAAAATTGGTGGTATCGCCTTCCATCGTAGAGCTCAGAGCAAAAATCACTTCTTCAACACTGCCAGCCTTTACTTTTTCCTTTAAAGACTGAATGGTCAAATCCTGAGGTCCCACTCCATCTAAAGGAGAAATTTTTCCGCCTAGAACGTGGTAATGTCCGCGATACTGACTGGTATTTTCAATAGCCATAACGTCTCTTACATCTTCAACCACACATACAATTGAAGCATCCCGATTGGGGTTTGCACAAATCTCACACAGCTCAGTATCTGAGATATTGTGACAGTTTTTACAAAACTTAATCCCCGTACGTAAACTCGTAAGTGCTTCTGCTAGTTGAAGAGTTTGATTTTCATTTTGACGCAATAAATGGAGAACGAGTCTAAGAGCGGTACGTTTACCAATTCCGGGAAGTTGGGACATCTCGTAAACAGCCTGCTCTAATAATTTTGATGAAAAATCCATACGCCAAAGTTAATAAAGATTTACAGGCTATTTTCTTAAGAAATTCGCAAGCTTAATCTGGTATGGCATCGCGCCAATCCCTTATCGTAAAGCCAAAAGTATTTTGAATTTTAGCATTATCTAAAACACTGTATTTAGGCCGCCTAGCTGCCGTAGGGTATTGATCACTAGTAACAGGTTGTACTTGCGTATGAGGACTATGTCTTAAGATAATTTCTTTGGCAAAATCAAACCAGGTTCCCTGACCTGAGTTAACGAAATGATATATCCCCGAGTTTTTAGAGTTTATATGCGGTACAAATTGAAGTAAGAATTCCGCAAGATCCATCGCTTGTGTCGGGGTACCGGTCTGATCATTTACAACACTCAATTCGCCTCTGCTTTCCGCTAACTTAAGGATAGTTTTGAAAAAATTTTTTCCATAAATACTATACAGCCAGGATGTGCGAATGATCCAATATGCCTTTACTCCCGAATTCTTTAAGGCGATTTCTCCTTCTAACTTTGATTTACCATAAGTAGTTTGCGGGGAAGTTGAATCGGACACTGTGTAGGGTTGAGTTGCATTTCCATCAAAAACATAATCTGTCGAAATGTGTATAATACTGATGTTTTTTTCTGCGGAATAGGCAGCTAGATTTGCAACTCCATAGTGATTGATCGCGTTTGCCTTAATAGGTTCTGTCTCGGCAAGATCTACCTGCGTATAGGCAGCGGTGTTGATTATCACATCTGGATTTATGACATCCAGAGTATTAGAAATAGATTCTTTTTTCGTTATATCTAATTGAGAACGATCCAAAAAGTGAAAATCATAATCAAATGAATTATGTAAATGCTTAATACACTGCGCGAGTTGACCTGAAGCACCGGTAATCACTATGCACAGTTTAGCTCTATCCATACATTTTATCAATTATTTGCTCAAAATCAAGCCCCTGCTGATCTTTTGCAGACAGATTTAGATCAGCCATTTGAGGCCAGTCAATATTCACGTTAGGGTCGTCATAGCGCAAGGTCAACTCTGCTTTCGGATTGTAATAATTATCACAACTATAGCTGAAAAGAGTCTCTTCTTCCAATACTAAAAAACCGTGAGCCATACCTCGGGGTACGTAGAGTTGGCGTTGATTTTCGCCACTCAATTCAATAGCGTAATAATCCCCAAATGTAGGTTCGTCTTTTCTCAGATCAACAACAACGTCTAGAACTTTACCTTTAAGTATATGTACCAATTTGGCTTGAACTGCTTCACCTATTTGCAAATGCATTCCTCGTAAAACGCCACGCATTGATTTGGACTGATTTTGCTGCACAAAGCCAGCCTCAAACCCGGTTGCTTTTTTAAAGTCACGTGAATTAAATGCTTCAAAGAAATAACCGCGTTCATCCTGAAAGATATCAGGCTCCAGAAGCCACAAGTCCTTAAATCCGGTTTCGATAAACTGCATTAAACAAGTGTTTTTAGATAACTGCCGTAAGCAGATTTTCCATATTTATCAGCCAAGGCTTTTAACTGATTATTATCAATGTAATTCATAAGAAAAGCTACTTCCTCTATACATCCAATTTTATATTGTTGCCTGTGTTCGATGGCTCTTACAAAATCTGTCGCCTCGTTAAGCGAATCGATCGTACCCGTATCAAACCAGGTCATACCTCGACTCATTACCGCAACCTGCAATTCGTCAAGATTAAGATAACGCTGTTGGATACTGGTAATTTCTTTCTCTCCTCGAGCAGATGGTTTAACGTCTTTTGCAAATTCCACTACCCGATTATCGAAAAAATACAATCCTGGAATGGCATATTTTGATTTTGGAATCTCAGGTTTCTCTTCTATTGAAATAGCTTTCCCATCATCATCAAACTCCACAACTCCATACCGATTGGGATCTTTAACAGGATAAGCAAAAATAGAACCTCCCGAAAGTGTGATTTGCTGCTGCAGCAACTTACTGAGACCATTCCCGTAGAAAATGTTATCTCCTAATACCAAAGCAACCGAATCATCACCAATAAAATCTGCTCCAATTATAAAAGCTTCAGCCAGGCCATTTGGTTCTAGCTGAACCTCATACGAAAAGGTGCAGCCTAAAGCTTTACCGTCACCAAGTAAGGTTTTAAAAGCCTGTTGATCCTGGGGTGTGGTGATAATTAAAATCTCTCGAATACCAGCGAGCATTAATGTTGAAAGTGGATAATAAATCATCGGCTTATCGTAAACCGGAAGCAACTGCTTACTCACCGCAACAGTAAGCGGGTATAGACGTGTGCCAGATCCTCCTGCCAGGATAATTCCTTTCATATATCTTCTATTTGCCTGAATAATGCTCTTCGTAATACTCCCGATAAGCTCCGCTGGTTACTCCCTGTAACCAATCCTGATTGGCAAGATACCAATCTACCGTTAAACTAAGACCTTCTTCAAAAGAAACAGAGGGCTCCCATCCTAATTCTTCATTAATCTTTGAAGCATCAATAGCGTAACGCTTATCGTGGCCTGGTCTGTCTTTCACATAAGTTATTAATTGAGCCGAAGAACCTTCAGGTCTATTATGCTTTTTATCCATTACGGAGCAAAGTAGCTTAACCAAATCGATATTTTTCCATTCATTAAACCCACCAATATTGTAGGTCTCCTGCCTTTTATCTGAATTGAAAAGCAATTCTATGGCTTTTGCGTGATCGAGCACAAAGAGCCAATCCCGGGTGTAATTTCCATCCCCATAAACCGGCAGGTTTTTTTGTTCAATGCAGTTATTGATAAATAGCGGAATTAATTTCTCTGGAAACTGATTCGGACCGTAATTATTACTACAATTACTTATAAGGTAAGGTAGTTTATAAGTTTCACCATAAGCTCTTACAAAATGATCTGAACTAGCTTTAGAAGCCGAATACGGAGAATTGGGGTCGTACGATGTCGTTTCCGTAAATAGACCAGTTTCTCCTAAGGATCCGTACACTTCATCGGTGCTTACGTGATAAAACAAATTATCGCTATATGGGGCTTCCCAAAACTTTAAGCAAGCATTTAGCAAGTTAACTGTACCTAAAATATTTGTCCGTACAAAAGCCAGAGGATCTTTTATGGAACGATCGACATGAGACTCGGCAGCCAGATGAATAACCCGATCGAATTTGTATTCTTCAAAAAGTGATTTAATGGATTGGGCATCTGTTATATCAGCTTTTAAAAATCGGTAATTGGATAAATTCTCTAGATCGGAAAGATTTTCAAGATTGCCTGCGTAGGTAAGCGAATCTAAATTATAAATAGTATCCTGAGGCCTGTTTCTTACAAACAGACGCACCACGTGAGAACCAATAAAACCGGCACCTCCTGTGATTAAAATATTCATAGTCTGTTTTTTAACGCTTCTACAATACGCTGAGACGCTTTCCCATCTCCATAAGGATTATGAGCCTGACTCATGGTATGATAATGCTGATCATCATCAAGCAAAGTTAAGATACCTTTCGTCAATTTTTCGGGATTTGTACCTGTAAGTATAACGGTACCCGCTTCAACGGCTTCAGGTCGCTCTGTAGTGTCACGGGTTACCAGTACCGGCTTCCCCAGACCTGGAGCTTCCTCCTGCACTCCGCCACTATCGGTTACAATTATATAAGCCTTATTCATCAACCATACAAAATCGGGGTATTGCAACGGTTCGATCAATGAACAATTGCTGACGTCTCCCAACACCTCGTGAACTACATTTTTCACATTTGGATTTAAATGAACTGGATAAACCAAATGAATATCTTCTCGTTTTAGTACTAAATCTCTTAACGCTTCACAAATACGTTGCATACCCTCACCAAAATTTTCCCTGCGATGGCCGGTAATTAAGATGACTTTTTTGCCTTCAAAAGGAATTGATTCAGCAAATTCTGGCTGAAGCTTTTCAACTTTATCAACGGTAAGATGCAAGGCGTCAATTACGGTATTACCGGTTATAAAAATTTGTTCTGAAGCAATACCTTCAGCTTTTAGGTTTGCAGCAGATTTTGATGTTGGTGCAAAATGATAATTGGCAATCCTACCTGTTATCTGTCTGTTTAGTTCTTCAGGGAATGGAGATTTTTTATTGTGTGTACGCAAACCAGCTTCAATATGTGCCACTTCACAACCCGCATAAAATGCTGCGAGACTGGCTGCCATAGTTGTTGTCGTATCGCCGTGAACACATACCAAATCGGGTTTGAAATCTTCTAAAGGATTTTTTAAAGAAGTTAAAATTCGAGCGGTAAGATCTGTCAAGTCCTGATTTTTTCGCATCAGATCAAGATCGTAATGCACTTCAATATTAAAAAAATCCAAAACCTGATCGAGCATTTCACGATGCTGAGCTGTTATGCAAACACGTGTTTCAAAAGTGCTTTCGAGTTGAAACTCTTTAATAACCGGAGCCAACTTTATAGCTTCAGGTCGGGTTCCAAATACAAATAGGATTTTTTTGTTATTCTTAAAGTCTGCCATCAACACCTTCTTTATAAAAGCCCTTTACATCATAAACAACAGCACTTTCAGCTTTAAGTTCGTCAAGATTCAACTTTGAAAATTCGGTATGACTTACGGCAAGAACAATGGCCGCAAATTTTTTACCGTCAAGATCTGAAATCAAAGTGTAACCATATTCTTCAAGCACCAGGTTGGGATCAGCCTGAGGGTCATATACAGATACCTGAGCGCCGTATTCCTTTAAATCTTCGATTATATCTGTCACCCGAGTATTGCGAACATCTGGACAATTCTCTTTAAATGTAATTCCCAAAACGAGAATTTCGCTATCCTTCAATCGGATGTCTTTTTGAGCCATAAGCTTCACCACCTGTGAAGCGATATAAGTCCCCATACTGTCATTAAGACGCCTTCCCGCTAATATTATTTCTGGATGATATCCTACTTGTTTGGCTTTTTGAGCAAGATAATACGGATCAACACCAATGCAATGTCCTCCTACAAGTCCAGGTTTAAACGGAAGAAAATTCCATTTTGTACCGGCTGCCTCAAGAACTTCATGGGTATCTATTTCTAAAAGATTAAAAATTTTAGCCAGTTCATTTACAAAAGCAATGTTGATATCGCGTTGTGAATTTTCAATTACTTTGGCGGCTTCAGCGACTTTTATGGATGCTGCTTTAAACGTCCCGGCACTAATTACTGAAGCATATAAGGCATCTACTTTATCAGCAATTTCCGGGTTTGAACCAGCCGTAACTTTTCGAATTTTATCTACGGTATGTGTTTTATCTCCAGGGTTAATACGTTCCGGGGAATAACCAGCATAAAAATCAACATTGAATTTTAATCCTGAATCCCTTTCCAGAATAGGAACACAAACTTCTTCAGTCACCCCAGGATAAACGGTAGATTCATAAATTACCAAATCCTCTTTTTTAAGATACTGTGCAACAAGTTCACTAGCTTTTACAAGCGGACTCAAATCAGGATTGTTATTGGCGTCAATCGGGGTAGGAACGGTTACAATAAACACATTCACGTCTGCAAGATCATCGTTATCAAAGGAACAGTATAAACCTATTTCATTGGTGTTAGAAGACTTTAACACAGCCTGAAGCTGATGTGATTCTACTTCTCCTGTATGGTCCAGTGCATTTTGTAAATCTGTTACACGCTCTTTTTTAAGGTCGAACCCCACAACATCATAGCGAGTTGCAAAAAGTCGTGCTAGCGGAAGACCTACATAGCCCAACCCAATTACACCAATTTTCATTAATAGTTTTTTAATTCAAATTCTTTTGATACCACTCTACTGTTTCTGCTAAACCGGTTGTTAAGTCAAATTCGGGCTCGTAGCCTAATAAATTACGTGCTTTGGTAATGGATGCAAGTGAATGAGGCACATCTCCCTTACGCTGTGGCCCAAAAACAGGTTCAACATCGCTCACACTTTGATTATAATTAAGCAGGCGTTCTTTAATCTCACGCGCCAATTCAACAAGAGTGGTTTGCTCACCATAGGCAATGTTATAAATCTCATTTAAAGCATGCTTACGAGTAGCGGTCAAAGCTAATAAATTAGCCTGAACAACATTATCGATATAAGTATAATCTCGGGAAAAAGAACCATCCCCATTTATTACAGGTGATTGCTTACTTAAAAAACTCTTTATAAACTTCGGAATAACCGCTGCATAAGCTCCATCAGGATCCTGACGAGGTCCAAAGACGTTGAAATAACGCAAGCCTATAGAATTAAAACCAAAGTTTTTAAAATAGACACCTGCATAAATCTCGTTAATGAGTTTGGTTGCAGCATAAGGAGAAAGAGGTTCTCCAATTTCACTCTCCATTTTAGGAAGTGTCGTTGCATCTCCATAAGTAGCAGAACTTGCAGCATAAACAAAACGCTCAACATTCTCAAGCCTACTGGCTTCCAGCATATTTAAAAAACCTGAAACATTTACCGAATTAGAAGCTAATGGATCATCTAAACTTCTTGGAACAGAGCCTAATGCTGCCTGATGGGAAACGAAATCACAACCAGACACTGCCTTTTTGCAAGTCTCAAAATCCCGAATATCACCTTCAATAAACTCAAAATCAGGATGATTTATAAAAGTTTTCAGATTTTCTAATTTGCCGGTAGATAGATTGTCGAGACATTTAACTGAAGCTCCGAGTTCCAGAAACTTTTCAATCAAATGGGAGCCGATAAATCCAGCTCCTCCGGTAACTAAAATACATTTACCGGCAACTTTAGGGAAGGTTGTCGTATTCATAGGGGTGAATTTTTGCCGAAAAATAAGGCATGACTTTGGAATTATTTGATAATTCATTAACAAATTTGATCAATATTCGATTAATTGTCATTTTCACAAGTTAAACTTATACTAAACGCCTGTTTATTTAGAGTTTAGATAAAATTGCTTATTAACTTTCAGTGCTTATAAAAAGAAAAAAAAAGGATGAATTACCTCAATTTAGACAGTAAAAAAACTCAAGAAACTGTTTCACAACTGAATATACTTCTTGCAGATTATCATCTGTATTATCAAAAACTTAGAAACTTTCATTGGAACATAATAGGAGAAAATTTCTTCGATTTACACGCCAAATTTGAAGAGATGTATACTGACGCGCTTGTAAAAATCGATGAATTGGCAGAGCGCATCCTCACCTTACGTCACCAGCCTGAAAGTCACTTAACCCGCTATCTGCAATTATCAAATATAGAAGAGTCTGCCAGCGATGCTAAAGATATTGAGATGATAGAAATATTACTCGAAGACCACGGCAAACTCTTACTTCAAATGCGTAAGGTTGTAAGTGCAGCTAATGCCGGGGGTGATGAAGGAACAATTGATTTACTAGGTGGTTACATTAGAGAGCTTGAAAAAACAAGTTGGATGTTAGACACATGGAGAATGAACAAATCTGAAAATCGCCAAAAATAATACCGCATAACTAACCCTATCTTATATGCTATATCTTTTACAAACCGAAACACAATCTCACCCCGAATGGACCTTTTTAGGTTACGATTTTTATAAATTAATTGAAAAACTACAAGGTTGGGGCGAAAGCCTGATTCTAAAATTACCCAATTTTGTTATTGCCATACTCGTTTTTTGCGTTTTTTGGTTTTTAGCTAAATATGTATCAAAACTCGTGCGCAACGTGATTATGCGCGGTGTAAAACAAGACTCTATACGGGTAATGGCGGGTAAAACAGCCTTTGCCATAACCGTTCTCATTGGTTTCTTTGTCGCTTTAGGTGTTATGGATTTGGATAAGGTCTTAACATCAGTACTTGCGGGTGCAGGGGTTGTAGGTTTAGCAATTGGTCTGGCACTTCAGGGCACCTTAAACAACACCTTTAGTGGTGTTATTTTAAGTTTTATGCCTCGCTTACAACTTGGTGATTGGGTAGAGACCAATGATTATTCCGGTTTTGTAGAAGACATAACCCTGCGAAATGTTACCTTAAGACAAGGTGATAACAATTTTGTAATCGTACCCAATTCAAGTATTGTAGATTCACCTTTCAAAAACTGGTCGCAAACTGCAAGAAGTCGTGTATTTATAAACTGCGGAGTGGGATATGAAAGCGATCTTGAAGCAGTAAAAAAACTTACTATTGAAACTCTTAAATCTAAATTTGAACAACAGGATTCTGAAGAAATAGAATTTTTCTTTGAAAGCTTCGGTGATAGTTCGATTAATTTTGTTGCGCGATTCTGGGCTCCTGTGACTAAACGAAAGGATATGCTCGCTGCCCAAGATCTTGCAATCATTGCCATCAAAAAGGCTTTTGATGCTAATGACATAAATATACCATTCCCAATACGCACGCTCGATTTTGGCAAGAATAAATTCCGTTCTGAGACCATTACAATTGCAAACTCTGGCAATACACAAACCGAAAGTTGATTTAGAATTTTAATAACAGTATAAAGCCGAATTCATAGGAGAATTCGGCTTTTTTATGCATTACTGGGAACTGGAAATCCATTGGAATAAGAAATCGGTTTGATTTGCGTTTTACTATTTTTACAGAATTAGTAAAAATCTATGACTCCAGAAGAATTTGCTCGCCTGCAGGCCGAAAACGAAAGTCTAAAAGCTAAAATTGAAAAACAAAAACAGTCTAAACAAAAGCGAAGAAAGCTAGGTTGGACGTTTCTAAAACAATCTTCTGGTTTTATACTTGGTGCCAAACTTAAAAAAAGTATTGAACGCTTTCTGGAAGAACTTTCTGAGCAACAGCGGGTTTCCAGAGAAACTATTTCAGATTTGTTGAGTGCCATTATCATTCGCCTAACACGAGTGGGTTTTTTACTGGTAATCACTACTCTCCTGCCTTCAATTTTGCTCATTTTTCAAACCTATTACCTTTCGCAACAGAATAAATTGATCACCGGGCAAAGCGAAATGTTTAAACAGCAAAACAACCGCCTAGATCAACAAACTTATTTACAGGAAGCCGATCGTCGTGGTCAAACTTTGTTGTTGATGGACTCGATGCTAAAGGAAATCAATGATGACATACGTTCCAATTCTCAGAATTCTATAGATGACGGAACCGCTGGCAGACTTATTTCGCTTAGCAAAATGCTGAAACCCTATAAGTATCTGGAAAACGACAGCCTAATAGAACGCGTTATAAGTCCGGAGCGAGGTTATTTACTCGTTTCGTTACTGGAAACCGGTATCAACCTCAACGCAACTTCTCGTAGTCGTAGTAATGGAAAGTTGATAAACAGACTTGATTTCACCTATGCAGAATTGCGTGATATTGCTTTAAAAGGTGCCGATTTAATGGAAATCAACTTGTCGAATGCAGATCTAAGACAATCTAACTTAACAGGAACCGATCTCAAAAAAGCTGATTTAAGCAATGCCCGGTTAAACAATACAAACCTGAGCTATACCAGCTTTAATGAGGCCGATTTGGAAAATGCCCAATTCGTAAATGCCATTTTAGATCGTGCAGATTTTAGCAAGGCAGATTTAACCGGGAGTGATTTACGCAATGTGAGTCTTGTGAAAACTCTTGTATATGGTGCAATCCTAAAAAATGCCCGCGTACACAAGAATTTCGAACAGGATGCTCAAACGCAACTGAATAAAGATCAAAGCGATTGGTTATTTAAAACCTATGAAGTAGTAGAAGTTGATAATGGCAATTACCAACTTCTACCTAGAGATTAATTACTTCCTGTTCTTCCACTTAAGTGAGAACAAGTCTTTTCTACGGTCAATCAGATTATGAACACTACCAAATTGATTGAGTTCTTTTAACAGGTCAAGATCAACGTCTGCTACCAATATCATTTCTGCGTTGGGTGTAGCTTCCGCTTTAACTCCATTTGTAGGGAATTGAAAGTCACAAGGTGTAAGTACCATACTTTGTGCAAACTGCATATCCATATTATGTACTTTAGGAATGTTACCTACACTACCTGCAATGGCTACATAACACTCGTTTTCAATAGCGCGAGCCTGCGCACAATGTCTTACGCGGCTATAACCATTCTGTGTATCTGTTAAAAATGGTACAAAAAGAATATCCATCCCCTCATCTGCAAGAAGTCTTCCCAACTCTGGGAACTCTACATCGTAACAGATAAGAATTCCAATCTTCCCACAATCGGTATTAAAAGTTTTGAGCTTTTCGCCTCCACTCATCCCCCATGCTTTAGCTTCATCTGGAGTTACGTGAAGCTTGTAAAACTTCTCGATGGTACCGTCGCGTTTACATAGAAAACCAACATTATAAAGCGTTCCATCTTCGATATACGGCATACTTCCTGTGATAATATTGATGTTATAACTCACCGAAAGTTCAGAAAATCGATCTCGTATGCGCTCTGTGTATTTGGCTAGTTCACGTATAGCATCTGGCTCAGAGAGGTGATTGTAAGCTGCCATCAACGGTGCATTAAAAAACTCAGGAAACAGGGCAAAATCAGAACGATAACCGGAGATGGTATCTATAAAATATTCAGCCTGCTCGATTAACTCTTCAAAATTCTTATAGGTACGCATTTGCCATTGTACCAGTCCGAGGCGAACAACCGTTTTAACTGCATTTGGCTTCTTTTCTGGCTTTTGATAATAGATGTTATCCCATTCTAATAATGCCGCGTATTCTTTAGATTGCTTGTCGCCTTCCAGATAGTTGGTAATTATTCGCTTTACGTGAAAATCATTACTCAATTGAAAATCAAGAACCGGATCGTTAATCTCACGGGTGCGTACCTTTTCAATATATTGCTTAGGCGTCAATTCTTTAGCATATTGATGGTAATTAGGTAAACGACCGCCAAATACAATCCGTTCCAGATTTAGGTTTTCACACAATTCTTTACGGTAATCGTAAAGTCTGCGACCAATACGCATCCCACGATATTTATGCGAAATAAATATATCTATCCCATAAAGCACATTCCCTTTTGGAGTATGTGTACTGAAGCTTTCATTACCGGTGATTTGCATATAGGTATGCTTGTCTGAAAACTTTTCGTAATCGACAATAATTGAAAGTGCACAACCTGCAATTTCACCATTAACTTTAACAACAACCTGTCCTTCCGGAAAAACAGAAATCAATTTTTTAAGGTGTTTTTTCTCCCAGTAGGGATCGGGAATAGAAGGATAAACGGCAATCATAATCTCCTTCAATTCCTGAAAATCCTTAACGTCCAGATATTCGAGATTGATTGTATCCACGCGTTCACGCTTATCCATATGCTCTGTATTTTCTACTTCTTTCATAGTGTATTAAAAATCCTTAAAAATTAAAACCGAAGCCAAAAGAAACCCGGAAGCCTTCTGAACCTCTAAACATATTGAAGGTACCGCTTAATGCATCGGCACTGTTTACCCAAAAACCAATTCCGTAAGAGTCGTGCCATTTCTCAGAATCCATATCCCCATCAAACCACACACGCCCCACATCATAACCAGCAAAAATTCCTATTTGAAGTGGTAGTAATCCTGTATTGAATGTATCAAAACCATAACGTAAATCAACTGAGGTATTAAAAGCCTCATCCCCAATAAAACGATCAAAACGGTATCCACGTAAACCGGTATCCCCCCCCAGGCGTGCTCCCTGGTAGAACTCGTAATTATCTCCAAATCTAAATTGAGAACGGGCAATTGTTTTCAACACCAATTTGCGATTTGTACTCAACGAATTGTAGAAGCCCAGACTTGGATTGAGGTAGAAGAATCGATTACCTGTGTTGCTAAAACTGTTGGTAAATCCTCCATTCAATATAAAATCCATTCCACGTGACGGGGCAAGGCTGTTGTCTTTACTGTGGTATTCATAGGTTGCATCAAGCGTTCCAAAATACTTGGCTTCGTCCAGTTCTATTACGTTAGCCTGCTCTATAAAACGCAAGGCATTTTCCTGTACTTTAAAATTCTGAAGTAAAGCCTTAACTGAAAAGGTGCTTCCGTAATCGGAATTTCGAAGTAAACCTGCTGAAAATTCATTTACACGTATTTGCACGCGATTAAAGTCGTAACCCTGTTCATCATCAGGATTTGTGGTTTCATTACCCAAACCAAAGAAATTTTGGGTGAATTTTGGATTAGTAAGTTTCCCGCTGATAACTAAATTCCAATCGTTTAAAATACCGGCAAATTCTCCTTCATAGGCTAATTGAAAACCATTAGTAGCAAAGAAATAGTTTGCCTTAAAACGATGTTGCTGGCTAAACGGACTCTGTTTGAATCCGTTTACGGTGTAGACATCACTTAACCCTAAAATAAGACCTTCATCTGGGTTATAACCTACTGCCGGAGTGAGTGCGTTGTAACGTAAAATATCCTTTTTATAATCATAGGTGTTGTACTCATAAACATCAGTCAGTCTAAAATTAGCACCACCACTCGATTCAATCGTATTGGGTAAAGACTCATGATCGTATATTTTTAATCGGCGACCATTATAAATGCGGTAAATATCATTATTCTGACCTCCAATAATTCTTATAAAAATGGGATTATTACCACTTCCTTTAACTTCAAAAACATCATCATCATCCAAACCATAAATCCATAGTTGGTTGGTTTCGTCAGAATAATAGGTTCGGTCGATTAAAACATCAGCCTTTTCCCCATCTTTTATACGCCAGGCTTTAA
>CAXPQP010000023.1:0-41157 GCA_964219495.1 Leeuwenhoekiella sp.
TGATCAAGGTGACTGGAGTTCAGACGTGTGCTCTTCCGATCTCTTGTCGTGGATAATTACCTTTACCACAATGCAGCAACTTAACTTTCCACCCTATACCTTCAGGCTCAAAAGTAGCGAAAATAAACCGCTTATATTTGATCCTATTCGCAAAAAGTTTGTGGTTTTAACCCCCGAAGAATGGGTGAGACAGCATACCGTTAAGCATCTAATTGACGCCTACAACTACCCAATTAGTCTCATTAATGTTGAAAAAGAACTGCGTGTAAATGGGTTATCTAAACGCTATGATATTGTGATTTTTAAACCTGATGGCAGCATCAGACTTATTGTAGAATGCAAAGCTCCAAAAGTTAAGATTTCTCAAGATACTTTTGACCAAATCGCACGGTATAATCTGGCACTAAAAGCCTCACATTTGATGGTTACAAACGGGTTAAACCACTACTTTTGTCAAATGGATTATGAGGAACAGAAGTATATTTTTCTACCTGATATTCCTGCATACGCACACTAATTTCTATCAGTGAAAATCGCAATCGTCATACTCAATTGGAACGGAAAGCATTTGCTTCAGGAATTTTTACCTGTTGTGTTTAAGCATAGTTCAGCACAGGCTACAATTTATGTTGCAGATAATGCTTCGACCGATGATTCCTTAGATTATGTCTCTCAGCATTTTCAAGAGGTCAAAATCATTCAGAATTCTGAAAATGGAGGTTATGCAAAAGGTTACAATGATGCTCTTAAGCAAGTAGATGAAGACCTGTTCATCCTAATGAATAGCGATATTGCTACCTCTCCGAACTGGCTTGATCCTATTATTGAAGCATTTGAAAACAATCCTAAACTGGGAGCGGCTCAACCTAAAATACTCGACTATAAAAAACCTGAATATTTTGAATATGCCGGTGCAGCTGGTGGTTACCTCGATTATTTTGGTTATCCCTTTTGTAGAGGACGCATTTTTGAAGAAACCGAGCAGGATTTAGGTCAGTATGACGACAATAAAGAGGTGTTTTGGGCAAGTGGTGCTTGTCTGGTGATTCGAAAAGAAGTCTTTACTGATGCTGGTGGACTCGACGAACTCTTTTTTGCGCATCAGGAAGAAATCGATTTGTGCTGGCGGGTAAAGGCTGCAGGGCATTCAATAATTAATATCGGCAGCAGTAAAGTCTATCATCTAGGCGGAGCAACCTTGGAGCAAATGAATCCGCAGAAGACCTATCTCAATTTTAGAAATAGTTTAGTTGTACTTCTTAAAAATGTATCGGGTTCCCGGGTTTGGTTGATACTTTTTTTTAGAATGTGTCTTGATGGGATTGCTGCGATCAAATTTTTGATGGAAGGAAAGCCTAAGCACACATTTGCCATACTTCGTGCACATTTCGCTTTTTATCAAAAAATAGGGGTTGTATTAAGAAAACGTAAGAAAACCGGGAAACTCAGAAGCTATTCTATTACAAAATCAATAGTGTGGCAGTACTTCATACTTGGAAAAAAGCATTACACCGATGTGATCACCAATTATTAAAAGTATTGTTAAGAATCCACTCATTGCATATGATTTTTAATATTTTTGTTGTTACTGAATACTAAAAATTAACAATACGAATTATGAGAAAAATGATGATAGTATCTGCGTCTGCGCTGGTACTGCTAAGTTCTTGTGTGTCTCAAAAGAAATATGCTGCTTTAGAAGCTAAACAGCGTGAGACCCAAGATATGTTAAACACTGCTACAGTTAAATTAAATGCGTGTCTTGCAACCGAAGAAAGCCTTCGCGATCAGGTTGCTGACTTACGCAAGACCAATACAGACCTTATCAATACTCAGGGTAACCTAACCACACTTTCTGCTAAAGGTGCTGAAAACCTGGAGAAGTCTTTAGAGCAAATGAAAGAAAAAGATCTTCAGATCAAAGCTTTCCGTGATGCTATGAACAGAAAAGACTCTGTAACTCTTGCTTTAGTAACCAGCTTAAAAGGAGCAATTGGTAACTTAAATGACGAAGATATCGAGATCATTGTTGAGAAAGGTGTTGTTTACGATTCAATTTCTGATAAACTTTTATTCAACAGTGGTCGTTGGGATGTTACCAACCGTGCTAAAGAAGTTTTAGGAAAAGTTGCAACTGTAGTTAAAAACAAGCCAGAAATCGAATTTATGGTTGAAGGTCATACAGACAGCAAACCAATCAGTACTTCTGTAATCGAAGATAACTGGGATCTTAGTGTGAAACGTGCTACTTCAGTTGTACGTATTCTTCAGGAAGAATTTGGTGTTCCACCAGAGCGTATGGTTGCAGCAGGTAGAAGTTACTATGTGCCACTTGCAAGCAATGATACTGCAGAAGGTCGTGCACGTAACCGTAGAACACGTATCGTAGTACTTCCTAAACTTGATCAATTCTACAAAATGATCGAAGAAGGAATGCCTAAAAACTAATTTCAGTTAGTTTTAAAATATCAAAACCCGGTCTTGCGACCGGGTTTTTTATGTTTAATGAAATCGTTGAATTAAGAATATAAGGGAAAACTAAATTGTCACCGATCCCTTTCCTTCTCTGATTAAAACGGGTTGCCCTTCAGTAAGGTCAATTACTGTTGAAGGGACATTCCCCCCATAACCACCGTCAATGACCGCATCTACAAGCTTACCCCACTTTTCAAGAATCAATTCAGGATCTGTAGTATATTCAATCACCTCATCTTCATCGCGTATAGATGTTGAAATAATTGGATTTCCTAATTCACGAACTATGGCCTGAGCGATAGAATTATCAGGAACACGTATTCCTACCGTTTTCTTTTTTTTGAAAACAGTAGGCAGATTATTATTTCCAGGTAATATGAATGTATAAGGACCAGGAAGTGCTCTCTTTAATAATTTAAATGTTGGCGTATCGATCTGCCGCACATAGTCAGACAGATTACTTAGATCTTCACAAATGAATGAAAAGTTGGCTTTTTCAAGCTTTACACCTCTCAATTGTGCAACACGCTCTAATGCGCGATTGCTGGTAATGTCACACCCCAAACCATAAACGGTATCAGTAGGATAAATGATCACCCCATCATTTTTGAGAATCTTTACGATGCGCTTTATTTCGCGTTCACTGGGATTCTCCTCATAAAGTTTTATAAACTCTGCCATAGATTAGGCTTTTTGAACTTCGCTTTCCAATTTTAATACTTTTGAACCATCTTCCTGCTCAATAAATAAAGCTTTATTACCTTCTTTTCCCTTACGGGTGATTTCTGAACCATCTATGGTTTTTGTAATCTCTTTAGTATAGGATTTTTTAACCGTACCTGTTGCAGTACCATTACCCCATTTCCATTTAACTTCACTTCCTTCTCGTATCATATTTTCCTTTTAAAAATACAGGACTAAAGGCATAAATAGAACCTATCTAACAGAAGATTAACGTTGAATAACCTTTAATTAGCTTGACCAGCGCTCGTATTTAGCAAGTAGTTTGGCAATATAATTTTCCCAAATAATTTCCTTTTCCCGGTCTACCGAATGATTGGTTTCCCGATCAAATTGATATTGCATGGCTTTACGTGCTTTCTCGACATTCTCATAAATAGCGGTTATTTCGCGTTTTGCATTATGACTAAAACGTCGATCGGAAAGCTCCTTTCTCAAAATGCGCGCATGCAATTCTGAAATATCAAAATGGGTTTGCTCGTGCGCTAAAGTAGTTTCGTTAATAAGCTTGGGTATATACCATGACAAATTGGGATAAAAGTTAGCACGTACCTGGGATGAGTTGGCTACAAAATACCCTTTAGAGGTTACAGAGTAGGTATGACTGATTCCGGTATTGGAGGTTGCCGCAAATTTACTGAAGCGATCTGGTGCTCCACGGAAGTCAGACCAGGTTAGTGGTTTATGTGCCTCCCAGCTAAAACGTGCATTTTTATTCGTAGAACGGAAAGTCTCACTAGTGATGACTACTTCTTCAGTATTGGAGTTCATCGCAAGTAACGCAGAATCAGATTCAACCCAATTAACCGGCTGAATCAGAACCGAAAAAATAAAGGTTTGGAACAGGCGTATCATGTTTTTTGCTTTTTCTTTTTAGCTGCTGGAAACAAAATATTGTTCAAAATAAGTCGATATCCCGGACTCGTAGGATGTAATTTCAATTCGGTTTTAGGATCACCTACGCGATGCTGATAATCTTCAGGGTCGTGCCCGCCGTAAAAGGTAAAAAAGCCTTTCCCCTTTACACCATGTATATAACGGGCTTCACCATTCGCTTTATTTTCACCCATTACCAAAACCTGTGGCTTTATCTGATCTGAATTATATGCAGTTGTTTGCCCCATAAAACCTTTAACCAATGCCGTATGATTTTGACAAAGCATAGTAGGCACAGGATCCCATTTTGCTGAAAAACTTTTTAACGTGAAATAATCACTATCTGGATTAACTCTGCGGTATGGTGTCGTGTCTATGCTTGAAAATTCATATCGAACAGGATTACGCTCAAGTGTAAATTCCTGAAAGGCGAAAGTGCGGTCAAAACTAATTTTATTCTGGTAATTTGGGTCTGAAGCATCCCCATCAAACATAGGTTCACATATGTCTACTCCATCTGCCGACAACGCGATATCAAAACTATCGGTGGCACTGCACATAGCAAACATAAAACCACCACCTATCACATAATCACTAATTTTATTGGCAACAGCCAGTTTTTCAAGAGAAACCTTTTCATAACCCAGTTCGATAGCTAATGCCTCAGCATCCTGTTTATCTTTGATATACCATGGAGTAGCACGATATGTCCCATAAAATTTACCATACTGACCTGTGAAATCCTCGTGATGCAGGTGTAACCAATCATAAAGTACCAATTCATCTGCCAGCACTTCCCGATCGTAAATTTTAGTATAGGGAATTTCAGCATATTCCAAAACCATAGTTACCGCATCATCCCAGGGCGCATTCCCATCTGGTGTATAAACAGCAACTTTAGGTGCTTTTTCTAAAACCACTGCTTCCATATTTTGAGACGGACTATCAATTTCTGTCAAAATACTTTCGGCTTTTGCATCGCTTAAAACTTCAAAAGAAACACCTCGTATTTTACATTCTTTCTGTAGTGCATCGGTATCTGGAAGGAGAAAGGAGCCCCCTCTATAATTGAGCAACCATTTAACCTTTTGTTGTTTAGCAAGTGTCCAATAGGTGATTCCATATGCTTTAAGATGCTCCTTTTGACTTTCGGCATCCATAGGGATTAAGACGTAAGATGCCATCGCGGGAAATGACCATAAAACTAGAAACAAACTGGTCAAGACTATTTTGATCATGCCTTCAGCCTTAAAAAAAATGTGAGTAAAGATTGCTTTCATATGTGTTGCTTAAAATACAACGTAACAAAGAATATGCCTAGTATATTTAGCGCTATTCAGATTTTGGCCGCAGAACGCCTATCATATGGTTAAAACTCAAACCAAAATAAACTACATCCTTATTATAGATGAATTTGGGCGATAAAGAAATACCATAAAGGAGAGTTGCAAACTCTATACGTGGAGCTATCACCAGACTTATAGTATTGTATTTCCTGAATTCATAGGTATAATTCTCAGTTAGAAAAGCAGAATCTACAGGGCTAAAATCAAATGCATCTTTTATTCTTGTAAAAGCCAGACCACCCATTAGATTTATTCGAATACTTTTTGATTTATTTAGGGTGAACACCCTACCGGCCTGAAAATGAAAAATGTCACTCTGCTCGTAAGGTTCAAATAAATTCAACAAAAGCAAACCTGCCAATCCCGAAGAATAATCTTCTGGTTTGTTTTGTGAAGATCTGATATATTGTTCCCTCCCAATTTCAAATGAATATTTACTGTTATAAACATAATCTGCGCTTACGGAAGCCCCCAGATGGGAACCTAATACTCCTCCTAAACTAAGATACAACCAGTTCTTTTCCGCAAATTGAGCTTCGGCCATATAAGTTATCAAACTCATATTTATTAATACCAGGAACTTATATTTCATAAACTGACATTTATTGTAAGATGAAATTTATTCTAAAGGTTGCCTCAATTTAAAAACATTATTAAATAAAAAAAGGAAGCCTGTTAAATCGACTTCCTTTGTATCTAAGAATTTTTCAATATTTAAAACGGAACCTCATCTTCCCCATCGCGATCAAATCCTCCATCGTTCATACTACTTCCAAATGCCTGATCTGGCGTAGGGAAACTATCTGGTCTGAAGGTATCGTCATTTGCCGCAGCATTTTGATTCATTGCAGACTCAAACTGGTATGGCGTACTAAAGTCATCTAGGTTATCAAACTTACCAAGGTGACCTAAGAATTTAAGCCTGATGTTCTCCAAACCACCATTACGGTGTTTTGCAATGATAAATTCTGCCTGTCCTTCTGTTGGGCTGCGTTCTTCATCATCCCATTCATCAATTTTATAATATTCAGGACGGTAAATAAACGAAACAATATCGGCATCCTGCTCAATCGCTCCAGATTCACGAAGGTCAGAAAGAAGCGGTCTTTTACTGCCCCCACGGGTTTCAACCGCACGCGATAACTGGGATAATGCAATTACAGGAACCATCAATTCTTTTGCAAGTGCTTTCAGGTTACGTGAGATCATCGAGATCTCCTGTTCACGGTTTCCTCCTTTTTGACTACCACCAGCGGTCATCAATTGTAAATAATCAATAATGATCATTTTAATACCGTGTTGCGAAGCTAGACGACGCGCTTTTGCACGCAAGTCGAAGATGGAAAGTGATGGCGTATCATCAATAAACAAAGGTGCTTTTTCTAAGCTCTTCACTTTTACGTTAAGTTGCTCCCACTCGTGCTTTTCGAGCTTACCTGTACGTAATTTTTCAGAAGAGAGCCCAGTTTCTGAAGAAATCAAACGGGTAATCAACTGAACCGAAGCCATCTCGAGCGAAAAGAAAGCAACAGGAATATTTTGACCCACAGCAATATTACGCGCCATAGAAAGCGTAAGAGCTGTTTTACCCATACCCGGACGTGCAGCGACAATAATTAAGTCACTCGCCTGCCAACCGGAAGTCAATTTATCTAATCGATCAAAACCAGAAGGTATACCCGAAAGTCCCTCTTTATTTGAAATTTCTTCAATCTTCTTTTTTGCCTGTATTACCAGACTCTGTGCAGTTTCAGAACTTCTTTTGATGTTACCCTGTGTAACTTCATACAGTTTACTTTCGGCATTATCTAACAGGTCAAAAACGTCTGTAGTCTCATCGTATGCCTCTTCTATAATTTCGTTAGAAATTTTAATTAGGCTACGCTGAATGTACTTCTGCAAAATGATACGCGCATGGTACTCAATATGGGCAGAAGACGATACTTTTTGGGTTAGCTGGATGAGATAGTAATCCCCGCCAGCCTTGTCTAATTTGGCCATTTGTTTCAACTGCTCAGATACAGTTAATAAGTCAATAGGCTCCCCATTTTCGAACAGCGATCTGATGGCATCATAGATGTGCTGATGCGCATCTTTATAAAAAACTTCCGGACTGAGGATATCAATAATCTCATCAACTCCTTTCTTATCAATCATCATAGCCCCAAGAACAACTTGCTCTAAATCAATAGCTTGAGGTGGTATTTTCCCCTTTTCAAGGGCAATAACATCCTTTGAAGGAATTATATAGTTAGGTTTAGTCTTTAGGTTTTCCATTACGGCGAATGTAAAAAATTTGTTAAGGGCGGTTTCCGTTTTTTAGAGGTCGTTATCCACTACAAGTTAACAATATGAATGTTGATAACTAAATAATCTTGTTAACAACCATAAAAAAATCCAGAGTCAAAAACTCTGGATTTTAATGACAAGTGATTTTTAAGTCTATTAGCCTTTGAAGACTCCCATCTCAGAGTATTTTTCCATTCTGTTTTTAACTAACTCCGTTGGTGATAAGTTTTTAAACTCATCATAGGCTTGCAAAATCTTTTCTTTTACTGTATCAAAGGTCTTATTGCGATCACTGTGAGCACCTCCTAAAGGTTCTTTCACAATCTCGTCGATCAACTTCTGCTTCTTCATATCGTTTGCAGTAAGCTTCAGCGCTTCTGCTGCCTGCTCTTTAAACTCCCAGCTTCTCCATAAAATTGAAGAACACGATTCTGGCGATATTACCGAATACCAGGTATTTTCAAGCATCAATACTTTATCTCCTACACCTATACCTAATGCTCCACCACTGGCACCTTCTCCAATAATGCATACAATGATTGGCACTTTTAGACGAGTCATTTCAAGTATGTTACGAGCAATCGCTTCACCCTGACCACGCTCTTCTGCCTCCAAACCAGGGTATGCACCCGGAGTGTCGATAAAAGTAACGACAGGTAAACCAAATTTTTCTGCACTTTTCATTAAACGAAGAGCCTTACGATAGCCTTCAGGGTTCGCCATCCCAAAATTGCGGTATTGGCGGGTTTTGGTATTATAACCTTTTTGCTGACCAATAAGCATAAAGCTCTGTTCACCTATTTTACCCAGACCGCCTATCATCGCCTTATCATCTTTTACATTGCGATCCCCGTGAAGTTCTAGAAAAGTATCGCCGCATATGGCTTTTATATAGTCTAAAGTATAAGGCCTGTTAGGATGACGTGATAATTGAACACGTTGCCAGGGCGTAAGGTTTTTGTATAATTCTTTCTTGGTTTCCTTGAGCTTCTTCTCAATCTGCTTGCAGGTATTGGTAACATCAACGTCACTCTCCTGCCCTATTAAGGTACATTTCTCGAGTTGTTCCTCAAGTTCTTTTATGGGTTGTTCAAAGTCTAAATATTCCATTAGGGGAAGATTTTAGTTAGCTGACAAATATAGCGCATTTACTCGATAATAGAGAAGGAATGCTGTTAAGTCCACTTCGTTTAAAAAGCAAACTTTCACAAATTCTAATTGCTGTTTTGCAAGGCTCGCTGCATTTTTTTGCGTTGGCGTGTTTTGAAAACTCCGTTAAGAATAACCGTCATTAGAATTAACAAAGCTCCTAAATAAAAGGAAGTATGCATTTTCTCTGAATCACCTAAAATAATATAGGCCAAAATAATACCGTACACTGGCTCCAAATTAGTCGTTAGCATAACGGTATAAGGTGAAAGATTGCGCATTACACTCACCGAAGCTATAAAGGCATAAGCCGTACAAACTACTGCCAATAAAGCCAAATACAACCAATCTGAATTCTGAAGCTGAAAAAACCCACCATTAAACCGCGAAGTAATTGCCAGAAATACGCTCACACTTAATGCTCCCGACAACATTTCAAAAAATGAAATTTTTACCGGATGATGATTCTTCACCAATTTGCCATTAATCAACGTAAAGAAAGCTGCCAGCAAAGCTGAAAGTAACGCCACCAGAATTCCTGAAGTAAATCGGGTTTCAACTTTAAAAATCATGTATAAACCTACGATTACCAGTAAACCGAAAATCAGTTCGTATCCAATAACTTTTCGCTTATAAAATAAGGGCTCAAGAAGGCTGGTAAAAAATGCTCCCGTGCTCATCATCGCTAGTGTGATTGAAACATTCGACATTTTTATTGCTCCAAAAAAGGTAATCCAGTGTAGGGCAATTAAAATTCCTGCACCAATCATCACAGCCAATGTTTTGGGTTGTGTTGACAGCGGTATTTTTTTGATTTTAATGTAGATCAAAATAACAAGGCTGGCAAACCCCATGCGATACCAAACCAGCGGCAAAGCATCTATACTTATAAGTGCACCTAAAACTGCTGTAAATCCCCAAATAAATACAATAAGATGTAAATGGAGAAAATCTTTTAAACTAGCGTTTTGCATAATTGAGCAGGTAAATTGCCAGAATACCGAATAACACATTAGGTAACCACACCGCAATCATTGGAGAGAAATCAGACTGTTCTGAAATGGTACCAAAAACTTTATCGAAGAATATAAAAATGAATGCCAATGATATACCCAAAGCCAAATTAATTCCCATTCCACCGCGGCGTTTCATAGAAGAAACAGCAACAGCAATGATTGTAAGGATATAAGCACTTACAGGTAAGCTGAAACGCTTATACAACACCACCTCATAACGATTAATCGCTGAAGATCCTCGTGCCTTTTCCTTGGCAATAAATTCACGTAAACGTGGAGTTGTCAAGGTTTCGGCAATATATTCTAATGGTGTAAGATCTTCCAGATCAAAAGTAAACAGGGTATCGAGTTTAGATTGGGTAATAAGCGAATCGCCCTCTTTACCAATAATTCGTTTTTTGTATTGATTCAATCTATAAACTGAATCTTCAGGCATATAAACAATACTTCGCGCCTGTATTTTATACTTCAGGGTATTGTCTTCAAAATGCTCTAAGGTGAAGTTTTGCCCCATTTTGGTTGAAGGCGTAAAGCGGCTAACATAAATATAATCGTTGTCGTTAATCTGACGGTAGACATTGCTGGTTTCCCGGTCATCCTTATTGTTTTTCAGATACTCGTAAGAGAACTCATTAAAACCCCTACTTGCTGCGGGTGCCAGGTAGGTTCCTAAAATGTAGGCACCAATACAAACAATAGTAGCTCCAATCAAATAAGGTCTTAAAAATCGATAAAATGAAACTCCACTACTCAAAAAGGCAATAACCTCGGTATTGTTGGCCAATTTTGAAGTAAACCAGATTACAGAGAGAAATAAAAACAGCGGGAATAACAGGTTTGCAAAATAGACTGTAAAGTTTAGATAATAGATGGCAACCTCAACAAATGGTACTTCATTCGCAAGCATCTTGTCTATCTTTTCAGCCAGGTTTACGGTTATCCCAATGGGTATAAACAGCAATAACATGGTGATGAAAGTGCCCAGATAGCGTTTTAGAATGTACCAGTCTAAGATTTTCATCTAGAGTCTTTTATCCATTTGTTTAACCATTTTCTCTTTCCAGGAATTAAAATCGCCTGCAATAATATGTTTTCGAGCCTCACGTACCAGCCACATGTAAAAACCTAGATTATGTATTGTTCCAATCTGGCGACCAAGAATTTCATTTACGCTAAATAAATGGCGAACATAGGCTTTAGAATAAGCTGAATCTACCCAGGTTGTTCCATCAGGATCAAGAGGTGAAAAGTCGGCTTCCCACTTTTTGTTTTTAATATTTATAGTACCGTGCTGTGTAAACAAAGTTCCATTACGACCATTACGGGTAGGCATAACACAGTCAAACATATCTACCCCTAACGCTATGTTTTCTAATATATTGATAGGTGTTCCCACACCCATAAGATAACGCGGCTTATCTGCCGGAAGAATATCGGTAACAATTTCGGTCATTGCATACATTTCTTCCGCAGGCTCTCCTACTGAAAGTCCGCCAATGGCATTACCTACGGCACCAGAATTAGCAATATATTCTGCAGATTGCTTGCGCAAGTCTTTATAAGTACTTCCCTGAACAATAGGGAAAAATGCCTGATCATAACCGTATTTAACGGGAGTTTTTGCCAAATGATTAATACAACGATCTAACCAGCGATGTGTCATATGCATAGATCGTTTAGCGTAATTGTAATCACAGGGATATGGTGTACACTCATCAAAAGCCATTATAATATCAGCCCCGATGCTACGCTGAATTTCCATCACACGCTCTGGAGTAAACATATGGAATGAACCATCAATATGCGATTTAAACTTAACACCTTCCTCCTTAATCTTTCGGTTTGCTGAAAGTGAATACACCTGATAACCGCCACTGTCAGTTAGAATATTGCGATCCCAGTTCATAAACTTATGAAGACCGCCAGCTTTTTCTAAAATGTCAGTTTGTGGTCGTAAGTATAAATGATAGGTGTTTCCAAGGATAATATCAGGATTGATATCTTCGGTAAGCTCACGTTGATGCACCCCTTTCACAGTACCAACGGTACCAACAGGCATAAAAATGGGAGTTTCAATTTTTCCGTGATCTGTGGTGAGGGTTCCTGCCCTTGCTTTACTAGCAGTATCTTTACTTACGAGTTCAAATTGCATATGCTGAATTAATGGGGGCAAAGATAAAACTATTTAATAGATACTTTTTGTCTCAAAACCGGCTTAATAAGTGTAAAACACTCACTTATTAATGGCTTCTTCTTAAATTTCCCTAAAAACCACCGTATTATCTGATATATTGATTGTGATACCTGTTAAAAATGGGTATTTTTGACGTTCAAATTTTAACTCAATTAACATGCCAAACATTAAACAATTAGAAGATTTTGTCTCACAGGTACGCAGAGACATCGTAAGGCAGGTACATCAGGTGAGTTCTGGGCATCCCGGAGGTTCATTGGGCTGTACTGAATTTTTTGTTGCCTTATATCAGGAAGTGATGAAGCGTAAGGAAGGTTTTGATATGGACGGAAAAGGAGAAGATTTATTTTTCCTTTCTAACGGTCACATTTCTCCCGTTTTCTATAGCGTTTTGGCCCGTTCGGGATATTTCCCTGTTGATGAACTTAACACATTTAGAAAATTAGACTCACGCTTACAAGGGCACCCTACAACTCACGAGGGTTTGCCAGGTGTACGTGTAGCATCTGGTTCATTAGGTCAAGGTTTAAGTGTTGCTCTAGGCGCTGCTCAGACTAAAAAACTTAATGGAGATGATAATCTGGTTTACTCGCTTCATGGAGATGGAGAACTTCAGGAAGGTCAAAATTGGGAAGCGATCATGTATGCTTCAGCAAATAAAATAGATAATATCATCGCGACCGTTGACCTTAATGGCCAGCAGATAGATGGTAGTACAGATGAAGTTTTAAATATGGGAAGCGTTCGCGCCAAGTTTGAAGCATTCGGCTGGGACGTTTTAGATGTTGAAAAAGGAAATGATGTTGCTGCGATTATCGATGGTTTAAACGAAGCTAAATCTCGTACCGGCAAAGGAAAGCCTGTTTGTATTTTACTACATACCATAATGGGTAATGGTGTTGACTTTATGATGTACACCCACGCGTGGCACGGTAAAGCACCTAATGATGAGCAACTTGAGAAAGCTCTTGCTCAAAACCCGGAAACGCTAGGAGATTATTAATCTCAAAGCTGGTATTCTTTAAACAAGCTATTAATCACTAAATCAATCCCAAATTTGATAATACTTATTGATAAGGGATCTCAATTATGAAAAAATACACAAACTCAGGAAATATAGATACACGTTCAGGTTTTGGTGCCGGAATGGACGAACTGGGCAAGACTCACGAAGATGTAGTGGCTCTTTGTGCAGACCTTACCGGATCGCTAAAACTGAATGACTTTGAAAAAAATCACCCAGAGCGTTTCTTCCAAACAGGAATCGCTGAAGCCAATATGATAGGCATGGCTGCAGGTATGACCATTGGTGGTAAAATACCTTATGCTACAACCTTCGCAAACTTTGCAACCGGTCGTGTTTATGACCAGATTCGTCAAAGCGTTGCTTACTCGGGTAAAAACGTAAAAATATGCGCATCTCACGCAGGTTTAACACTTGGTGAAGATGGCGCTACCCACCAGATTCTTGAAGACATTGGTCTTATGAAAATGCTTCCCGGAATGACTGTAATTAATCCTTGCGATTTCAACCAGACTAAAGCCGCTACAATGGCTATTGCAGATCACGACGGACCTGTTTACTTACGTTTCGGTCGCCCAAGTGTTCCTAACTTCACTGAAAAAGACGGGAAGTTTGAGATTGGTAAAGCATTACACCTTGTAGAGGGATCTGATGTTACCATTATCGCTACCGGTCACCTGGTTTGGCACGCACTTGAAGCTGCTGAGCAATTGGAAGAAAAAGGAATTAAAGCAGAAGTAATCAATATTCACACCATCAAACCTCTTGATGAAGAGGCCATTTTAAATTCGGTTAAGAAAACCCGTTGCGTTGTGACTTGTGAAGAGCACAACTATTTAGGTGGTCTTGGCGAAAGCGTTGCCGGTGTTTTAGCTAAAAATGACCCTGTTTATCAGGAATTTATTGCTACAAATGACACCTTTGGTGAGTCAGGAACTCCTGCTGAATTAATGGAAAAATACGGTCTTAATACTAAATCTATTGTAGAAGCCGTTAATAAAGTGCTGGCTAAGAAGTAGGCACTTTTTATGACATATTCCTAAAAATGCCTGTTTTCAGCATCAACCAAAAATTAGTTCGGAATCATTTTTGATCCAGTTTAATTTTAACCGCCCATTAGGGCACAACTTAATTGATATGAAGAAAGCATTTTTAGGAATTTTATGTTTAATCGGGTCGTATACCTACGCACAGTCAGACCCGGGATTTGGTATTAAAGCCGGTCTTAACTACGGCGCTACAGGAGACATTAGTAATGACGTAGGTCAGGCTTACGAGAATCCTGATAGAGACCTCGGTTTTCACGTGGGTGTTTTTGGTCGCGCAGGTGAACGCCTTTATTTCAGACCCGAATTGGTTTATACCAAATTAAAAACAACTTATGACAGTGATGAATTTAGTGTTCAAAAACTAGATGCTCCATTGTTAGTAGGACTTGAAGTTATAGGACCTCTTAATGTATTCGCTGGTCCATCTTTACAATATATTTTGGATACTGAATATGATGGAGTGACTATCGGAGATGTTCAGGATGATTTTACAGTAGGTTTAAACTTTGGAGTAGGATTAGCTCTTGGCAAATTGGGAGTTGATTTACGTTACGAGCGAGGTTTTAAAGACAACGAAGCTCAATTCTTAAGTACCAACGGGATTATCACCAACGACTCTCGTATTGACACCAGGCCAGATCAATTGATCATAAGCCTTTCTCTCAATTTATAGATTTAGAATTCAATCAATAAAAAATCCCGCTATTTGAAATAGCGGGATTTTTTTATGCTGAGTCTTTCGATTAATTATCGGGATCTAAATAATCTGGAGTACCATCGGCATTTGAATCGCGGTAAGGAAAAATTGCAATTCCATCCTCATTAAAATCAATCTCTTCACGAGTTGGGATGCCATCACCATCATCATCTCTATCCTGAAAATTAGGAAGTCCATCCTCATCCGTATCATCCTCCGTTTCCAATAGATACATATTTCCGCTTACATCTTCCCTATAATTTGGTATACCATCATTATCGTCATCTGTATCAGGCACGACACTAAATAAGTTAAAACGGAAAACAAAATCTGAATAGGCTGAATATCCAGTACCTACACCACTAAAATATCCTAAACCACTGGGGATAAATACAGCCCCAATACCATAATCATTTTCATAATTAAAACTACCATCCTCATTTTGAGTAATTCCGGTTCCACCTTTAAGTTCTTTTAGACCATTTCCAAAACCAAAAATTGTAGATGCTAAATCCAACCAGATTGGAGTAACAGTAGCATCAAAGCGATCTCCTCCTAATACATTTCCCTGGTAATTCACAAAAGTTGAATCTGCAAAAGTAGGCTGTAAACCTTCACCCTGACGGGCTATCAATACATAAAGACTGTAGTTGGTCTCTCTATACAGATAATCCCTTTTAATCATATTTTCATGATCAATAAGAGCTATTTTATCTGCATTTGCTCCAGAAATTGTATCAAACTTAATTTTATAATCGAAGTCTGCCGGCGGATTCGCAAATTCCTCATAATTATAAAAATGCGTTTCTAAATAGGCTTGCAGGTTTGCTTCACTTTCAAGCTGTACTTCTCCCCGATCACGTGGTGGTGTAACTGTAATTTCATCATCATCCTTCTTACAAGACACTATTAATAAAAGCACAAGTGCAGCAAAAACCGTATTTTTCATCATATTCATCAATATCCGTTTAGGTCGCGCAAGATACAATTTTGCGCTATTTTTGTGTTGTAAAAACGAGCTTTAAAGCAATAGATTATGCGAGTAGACAAATATTTATGGTGTGTACGATACTTTAAAACCCGTTCTATAGCTACAGAAGCCTGTAAAAAAGGACAGGTAAAAATGAACGATGTTGCAGTAAAACCTTCAAGAGAAGTTTTTCCTTCTGACACCATACAAATCCGTAAAAATCAAATTGATTATATAATTGAGGTTTTAGACCATCCACCAAGTCGTGTTGGAGCTAAACTCACAGGTTTATATTGCGTAGATCGCACCCCTGCCGAGAATCTTGAAAAATTAGATTTACTGAAGTATTCTAAGGATTATTACCGTAAAAAAGGCACCGGCCGACCTACCAAAAAAGACCGCCGCGATCTGGATGATTTTTATGAAAACGACGATTTCTTTGAAGACTAAACTGAATTCAACCTATTGGGATACGCGGTATAAAGAAAATGAAACCGGCTGGGACATAGGCTATGCATCGCCTGCGCTTATCGAGTATGCAAACCAACTTCAGTCTAAAGATCTGAAAATATTAATACCCGGTGCCGGCTTTGGTCACGAAGCGCTGAGACTTCTTGAACACGGTTTTACAAATATTACCGTGATCGATCTATCGCAAATCGCTTTAGACAGATTAAGATCTAAAATTCCGCCGACTAAAAATCTGCAGATTATAAAAGGTGATTTTTTTCAATTGAAAGACACCTATGATTTGATATTGGAGCAAACATTCTTCTGCGCCATCGACCCAGATTTACGAGCAGCATATGTAAAACAGGCTCATAATTTACTTGCTTCAGGAGGTAAGCTTGCGGGGGTATTTTTTAATTTCCCTCTTACGAAAACAGGACCACCCTTTGGTGGAAGTGAAATTGAGTATAGAAATTTATTTTCAAACTATTTCAATATAAATACGCTTGAAGCTTGTTATAATTCTATAAAACCAAGAGCAGGCAAAGAACTCTTCGCTATCTTTGAAAAAATCTGAAACTTTAAAAGCTGTACATGAAAACTGCCGTACAAACCATTCTTACACACGAAGACATTCAACATAAAATACGTCGTATCGCTTACCAGATTTACGAAAGCAATGTAGACGAAGAAGAAATAATTCTGGCAGGTGTTGCACTTAATGGTTATGCCATTGCAGAACGACTTAAACTCATTCTTGAAGAGATTTCAGAAATCAAATGTACCCTGTGCCGGGTTACCATGAATAAAACCGCACCTCAGGGAACGGTAGAGACCTCACTACAGCCGGAAGCTTATGCCAATAAATCTTTGGTACTTATTGACGACGTACTCAATTCGGGCACTACACTTATTTATGGAGTAAAGCATTTTCTGGATGTTCCTCTTAAACAATTTAAAACCGCAGTTTTAGTAAACCGAAATCACAAAAAATATCCGGTTAAAGCCGATTATAAAGGAATCTCCTTAAGCACCTCGCTTAATGAACGGGTTAAAGTTCGCTTTAAGCCTGAAGGCGATTACGCTATTTTAGAATAGAAGCATTTCTAGTGCCTCAATAGACTCTTCCGGAGACTGACCTTCCGTTTTAAATATTAAATCTGCCTGATTGTAGTAATAACTACGCTCAAACAAATGCTTGCGCACAAACTCTTCCAGTTTCTCCGGAGTATCCTGATGACGTAAAACTGGTCTGTGATCGCGTTCATTCCATAATCGTTGCGCAAGAGCTGTTACCGGGACATTGATATAAACTGAAGTCCCTTCAGCCTGTTTAATTCGCTCCATAGAATCTCCATAACAAGGCGTACCACCACCCAGACTCACAATTGCATCTTCCGTATCTGCCAGAAGTTCGTCAAGATATAGCGACTCCTTCTTTCTGAAATAGATTTCACCTTTCTCTTCAAATATGCTTGCGATGTTTTGACCCTCCCGGTTTTCGAGATAGGAGTCAAAATCGATAAACTTCAGTTGTCTTTTAGAGGCTACGGCTTTTCCTAAAGTTGATTTTCCGCAACCCATATATCCAATTAAATAAATTTTCATACTAGAATTAATCTGATTTTCAGATACCTAAATACCTTGAAAAAATTTTCTTCAAATTTATTACAAAAAGGCTTGTGCAGATCAAAAAAATGGCTGTATATTTGCACCCGCATTCAGGGAAAGACTTGGTAGCTCAGTTGGTAGAGCATCTCCCTTTTAAGGAGAGGGTCCTGGGTTCGAGCCCCAGCCAAGTCACAAAATAAACCAGATTTATAGTCTGGTTTTATTTTTTTAAATAGTTTTGAATTGAACGAACCCGGGTGCTGAAATTGGTAGACAGGCACGGTTGAGGGCCGTGTGTACTTCGTACGTGTGGGTTCAAGTCCCATCCCGGGTACTACCAAAAAGAAAAAGCCCCGCAAGTAAATCTTGCGGGGCTTTTTCGTTGCTTCAAAATTGATTTAAAATGCTTTTAGCGCCTCCTCAATTCGCGTATCACCTTCAATCATTTCAAATACCGCATTACGCGCTACATCATCTCCTAAAGCGTGAACTAAAGTATAAGCTACATCATCACGGGTAATCTTCCCATACTCTACTTTAGTAGCCGTCTCTACTTCTTTTGTTCCTGTTTCATTTGTCAATGTACCTGGCCGCACAATGGTATAGGTGAGGCCACTTTTCATTAAATGCTCATCGGCATTCTTTTTAGCCTTTAAATAATGTTCAAGTTTCTCATTACTTTCCGGTTCATCAGCATTAATTGAACTCAACATCACAAATTTTTGTACCTCTGCGTTCTTAGCTGCATCGATTAAACGTTTTGCACCCTCCTGATCAACAGCAATAGTTTTCTCAGGACCTGTGTGTCCACCAGAGCCTGCTGCAAATATAATCTTATCTATACCCTTCACTACCTCGGTTAAATCTTCTTCAAGATCACCCAACACAGTTTCTATTTCCTGAATTTTAAATTGCTCCTGCTGCTCTGCTTTGCGAACCATTGCTACAGGATTGTAATATTGTGATTCTTTTAAATAGGATACTATTTGTTTACCGGTGGTACCATTCGCACCAGCCACTAAAATATTCTCTTTACTCGTTTCCATAGTTTTCTTTTGTTTGACATCAAGTTACCAAAGTCAAACTAAGAATCAGAGGAAATTAACGCCTCTTAACTCCCGAAACGTCTAGAATTAGGATTGTATTAAGATCGCGTTAAAGCATTTTCTCAAAAGTTATGCATCCCCTAATTTTGTATTATGAAATCTAGCTTTGGAACCCTTACCGATTCAGACACTCCAGTTTTAATTGACTTTTTTGCAACCTGGTGTGGTCCTTGTCAAACTCTAGCTCCTATTTTACAAGATGTAAAAAAGGATCTTGGCGAAAAGGTGAAAATTGTAAAAATAGACGTCGATAAAAATCAGGCGATTGCTCAGAAATTTCAGGTACGTGGCGTACCAACCCTAATGCTGTTTAAAAACGGAAAACAGCTATGGAGACAAAGCGGTGTACTTTCTAGAGCCGATCTTAAAAAGGTGATTGAGAGTTTTTAACGCTTTAGGGTAAAGTGCCCTTGATGACTTAATGAAAGCTCCTGAAACCTATAGCTTATCTGAAACCAATAATCGGTACTCGGCATATTCATTCCTCGATAGGTGCCATCCCATTGTAATTCTAAGGGATCTAATCTAACAAGCAACTTTCCGAAACGGTCATAAATAGACACTTCTTCAACTTCAACTCCTTGCCGCGTGATAATTTCCCAGAAATCGTGATACCCGTCACCATTCGGCGTAAAATATTGAGGCACATCTAGCAAATACTCATTAAGCTTTGCAGGATCGTTTTCTGAAATTAAAGTAAGACTGAAGGATTGTTGGACTGAACAACCCAACTCATTTCCGCTGTAAACATAAAACTCAATAGGATAGGTATTGAAATCGCTATATTGAATGATTGCTCCCGGACTAAAACCAGTACCAGCTCCCATTGACTCTGTAGTATATAACAGGGAATCAGGCAATGCATCGCCTAATATTAATGGTAATTCATAACTATTGAATGCAACTACATCCGAAAAAGGTTGAATATAGGGAGTTGGCTCAACAGTAATTGTTATTTCTGCGCTTACAGTTTGAAAGGGCTCCACACGTTCTGAATCTGTTACAACACATACTACGGTGGCAGTACTATCAAATGATCTGAGTAATTTAGGGTCTGTACCTAAAAGTTCTGTTTTACCAGCTTCAAACCATTCATATGTAAATTCCCCCACGGCAACATCAGGACTTACCAAACTTTCAATAAGAACTTCTTCCCCAGAACAGACCGTATCTTCTGCAAATAAGTCTAAACTCATTTCGCAAAGCGTTGCAACCGTTACCTCAGCAGCTCCATAAATTGCTCTATCATCAAACAAATTAGGACAAAGATTTGAAGTCGATCCTGTTACAACATCAACCGATCTAATAGCACCCCCACCTGTGGCAACCATTTCATAATTTACATCTCCTGAACAAGGATCTCCCTGAATCACAGTTACTGCGCCAAAAATATCAAGAAATCCTCCCTCATTCATTGAACCAACTCGTACACTACTCGATGGATCAACTATATTGACCTTAATCAAATCACCTCCTACGGCAGACAAGTACAACTCTTCACCATAAAACGTTAAGTCACCAGCAGAAGCATAACCTGTAGCACCTAAAAAAGTCGCAGAAAGACTTTCTACATCAATTCTAAATAAAGAACCACTTGAATCCATAGTTACTGCCAGGAGCGTACCGTCTGATTCTCTAACTAGAGAATTAAAGTATGCGTCTGTTCCTGTTGAAAAGTTAAGCCTACCAAGGGGCCGCATTTCTTTAGCTACCAAATCAATATAAAAAATATTGATAGAGTCTATTCCATATAAAAAATCAGGTGAATCCCCTTCGGCTATATCGCCCAGCATAAAATCGTCCTGTCTAACAATATCCTGAGAAGTACAGGTATCAAAATCAGCAAGCACGACAGAACCATCAGACATACACAAGTATGCCGAATTTGTACTTTGAGCACTAACCGCAATCGTGCACAAAAAGAATAATATAGGTAGTAACCGAAAAAAGAAGCGCATTAAATAATTAACTAAGCGCTAAATATAACTGAAGGAATTAAAAATTCAATCTTTACTATTAATAATTATTATTTAGCTTTAATCTCGATCATCGCCAACTCCAGAGATTTTTCATATTTGCGTAAGGTACGCAGCTCTTTTGTAGTCACCAGAGCCAAAGAAAGACCTTCTTTACCAGCGCGAGCGGTGCGCCCGCTTCGGTGTGTGTAATACGCTTCCTGATCTGGCATTTCGTAATGAATTACAAAAGATAAATCTTCCACATCTATACCTCGAGCGGCAATATCAGTAGCGACAAGTATTCGCAAACTTTCATTTTTAAAAGCGCGCATCGTTTTATCACGCTCCTTCTGTAACATATCTCCCTGTAAAGCCTCAGCCGCACATTTTTTTGCCTGCAATTGCTTAGAAAGTTTTGACGCCGCAGCTTTAGTTCTACAGAAAATAATTCCCCTTTCATTTTTTCGGCTTCTTAAAAAATCAAGCAGAATAGGAAGCTTGTCCTGATCATCACAAATGATGTATTTATGCTCAATCTTTTTATTTACAACATCTCGAGATACTTGAATGCGGTGCGCATCTTCCGCCATATGTTGATTAACGATTTGCCTGATCCCGTGGGGCATCGTAGCAGAAAACAACCACTTGTTTTTAATGCTGTGCAATTGGGTAAGAATTGTATCGAGTTGATCTTTAAATCCCATACTCAACATTTCATCTGCCTCATCCAATACAACTGTATTTACAGCCGATAAATCAATTGCCTTTCTGCCTAGCAAATCAACCAATCTACCAGGTGTGGCAACCACAATATGCGTCGGACGACTCAAATTTTTAATCTGAATATCAATCTTTTCACCCCCGTAAACGGCTTCGGTAAAAATTTTATCGGTGTATTTTGTGAATTTGAAAAGCTGCTTGGCAACCTGCTGACTCAATTCGCGTGTGGGACACAAAATAAGTGCCTGAATATGTTTTTTACGCGGATCTACGTGTTCTAAAATCGGCAATCCGTAGGCAGCTGTTTTACCGGTACCGGTTTGCGCCTGCCCTACCAAATGCGTATCCCCTTCGAGCAATAACGGAATTACTTGTTCTTGAATTGGTGTTGGTTCTACTATTCCCAATTCACTGAGTCCTTTTATCAAACCTTTTGATAAGCCTAAATCTTTAAAACGCATTGCCATAAAACATAATTAAGCTGCAAAGGTACGTATCGAAAGGTATTAAGCAGCATAAAGTTGATTTGTGCATCTTATAATTGAAAGAATCGGCTAACTTTAAAGAAAAAATCTGATGTTTAAAGTTTTTCAACTCTTTGTCATTCTTGGCTTTAGCAGCACCCTTACCGCTCAGGACAAACCGGCATATAAACTATTTGACTCAAAAGGAAATGCACTTGCCTACAGCAGCGTGATCGATAGTTTGAGTAATCATGCAGATGTGGTTCTTTTTGGCGAGTTACACAACAATCCTATCGCGCACTGGCTCGAACTTGAAGTGACTCAAGATCTTACTAACACCAATAGTCTGATTTTAGGAGCCGAAATGCTTGAAACCGACAATCAGGAGGTTTTAGATTTATATCTAAAAGACAGCATCAGCTATAAAGATTTAAACGCTAAAGCCCGATTATGGACAAATCACAAAACCGACTACCAACCACTAATTGACTTTGCACGCACTAACAAACTAAATTTTATAGCTACCAATGTACCACGCAGATATGCTTCTCTGGTTCATCAAAAAGGTTTTGATGCCTTAGACAGTCTTGCCACCGAAGAATATAAATGGATCGCTCCATTACCTATTAAATTTGATCCAGATTTACCGCGTTATCAGGCAATTCTCGAAATGATGGGTGACCATGGCAGCCCCAGACTGGTAATGGCTCAGGCATTAAAAGATGCGACGATGGCGCATTCAATTCTTCAGAATTATGAAGAAGGAAAACAATTTATACACTACAATGGTGCGTTTCACAGCGATTTTCACGAAGGAATTCTTTGGTATTTAAAACTGGAAAGACCCGATTTAAAATACTTAAGCCTGACCACTGTGTCCCAAAAACAGCTTGATTCTCTTGAGTCGGAATATCTGAATCAGGCAGACTTTATTATTGTTGTTGATGAGGATATGACCCCCACTTATTAAAAACACATTATATCCGTGGTATTATTGCTTAACTACAACGCTTTCGGTTAAAAAATTGATAAGTTAAGGCTAATTGATAGTATTACTATTACTTTTGCGTTCAAAATAATCTGTAATGGATGCAATACTCAAAAATCTCAAGATTTCGATCAACGAAAGTATCTTTCTAAAAGATCCAGAATCTTCTGCTTTAGGGAAGCGAATCGTTAAGCACGGTATTATTTTAATCAATGAGTTGGGCTTTGAAAATTTTACTTTTAAGAAGTTGGCTTTTCACATAGAATCTACCGAGAGCTCTATTTACCGCTACTTTGAGAATAAACATAAGTTCTTGATTTATCTCACCTCATGGTATTGGGGATGGAAAGAATATCAGCTTGTTTTTGCTACCAACAACATTACAGATCCTGTAGAAAAGCTTTTACAGGCTATTGAAATTGCAACTCGTGAAGTTGAAGAAGATCATTCGTTCAATCATATTAATGAGGTAATTCTAAATAAGATTGTCATTAATGAATACTCTAAATCTTACTTAACCAAAGAGGTTGATGACGAAAATAAGGAAGGCTATTTTGCTATTTACAAACGTCTTTCTAATCGAATAAAAACGATGATCTCAGATGTTGATCCCACTTACCCATACCCTGCCAGTCTAGCAAGTACTATTCTTGCCGATTCGCTGCATCATCATTTTTTAAAGAATCACTTTTCATCACTTACCGATTGTGATGAGGAGACCTCTCCCTCGCATTACTTTAAGCATTTAATCCTAAACCTTCTTAAATTTTAATTTATGGCTAAAGCAGTTATATCGGCCTGGCAACGTTTTACAGGACTTTTACAGCTCGAGAAAAAAGACTTTCTCCAGATCCTGTATTACGCCATTTTTGCCGGGCTAGTAAGTCTGTCCCTGCCTTTAGGAATTCAGGCAATTGTAAACCTAATTCAAGGAGCCCAAATAAGCACTTCCTGGATTATACTGGTTATTCTTGTAACTATGGGCGTGGCATTTGTAGGTGGACTTCAAATTATGCAGATACGTATTGTTGAAAACCTTCAGCAAAAAATATTTATGCGCGCCTCTTTTGAATTTACCTACAGGTTTCCAAAAATTAAAATGAGTGAGCTCAATCGCTTTTACCCACCAGAGCTGGCTAATCGCTTTTTTGATGTGTTGACCGTACAGAAGTCACTTTTCAAATTGGTTCTTGATTTCCCTGCGGCATTAGTACAAATTATTTTTGGTCTCATTCTTTTAAGCTTTTACCACCCGTTCTTTATTTTTTACGGAGTTCTTTTGATTCTACTTATTTATCTGGTATTCAAATTCACAGGAAATAAAGGTTTACAAACCAGCCTCACCGAATCAAAATACAAATACAAAATCGCTCATTGGATTCAGGAGATTGCCAGAACATTGGTGAGTTTTAAACTTTCCGGAAGAACCAGCCTTGCTTTGCAAAAAAATGATGCTTTGGTAAATGATTATCTGGATGCTCGTGAAAGCCACTTTAGAATTTTGCGCATTCAGTTTATACAAATGATTGGGTTTAAAGTTCTGGTTACTGCAGGATTACTTCTAATAGGAGGTATTTTGGTACTCAACCAGCAAATGAACATAGGTCAGTTTGTAGCTGCAGAGATTGTTATTGTACTGATTATAAACTCTGTAGAGAAGTTGATATTTGGACTTGAAAATCTGTATGATATGCTTACCGCTCTTGAGAAAATTGGTCAGGTAGTAGATAAAGATCTGGAGTCTCAGGAACTGAGCACGCCTTTTAGTGCAGATGAGCCTATTAGTTTTGAATTGCGCAATGTGAGCTATAAAGATACGTCTGATAATAAACTCATTCTTCAGGACATCAATCTTAAAGTAAATCCGGGCGAACGCATACTGGTTCTGGGAAACAATGGTTCTGGCAAATCTACATTACTAAAAATTCTCGCTGGTATTTTTGAACCCACCTCAGGAACGGTGTACGTAAATGAAAAATCACTTGAAGGTATCAACCTCAACCATTACCGCTCATTCTTAGGACAATCTTTACCAGAAGAAACACCTTTTGAAGGAACTATACTAGACAATATTACTTTTGGTGATACCAGTATACCTCAAAAAGATATTGATTGGGCAATTGAAAACACTGGTTTACGAGAGTATGTTAAAGAGCAACCCAAAGGTCTTAATAGTTTAATATATCCTGAGGGGCAGTATCTCTCCCGCACAATTGGTAAAAAGATTGTGTTAGCGCGTAGCATTGTTCGCAAACCAAAGGTTCTTATCCTCAAAGAGCCTCTGAATAAATTTGCCAAGGATGAAAAAGAGCGTATTGTAAAATTCCTGTTTGACAAGTCAAATCCGTGGACCATTATCGTGGCAAGTCAGGATGAAGCCTGGCAGGATTGCTGCGAGCGCACATTGATTTTAGAAAAAGGTAAACTATACCAAAACTAACAGCTATGCTTAACATTTCGAAGAACCGGCTTAATGATAAGGTTGACCTTAACAAGTATAAAGCTGCAAGAAAAATTCTGAATAAAAGGCATTACACCTATTTCAATAGGTTTTTGCAGGTATTTACCGTGATTTTAATAATCGTTCTATTTTTACCCTGGACGCAAACCATACAGGGCAATGGGTATGTCACCACATTAACACCTGAGCAACGCCCACAAACCATACAGTCACCAATTCCAGGAAGGGTTGAAAAGTGGTATGTACGCGAAGGTGACCGAGTAGAGAAAGGAGACACAATCCTGTTTATTTCTGAAATAAAGAATGAATATTTCGATCCTTTATTGGTAGAACGTACTGATCAACAGGTAAGAGCTAAAGAGAATTCAGTGGTTTCCTATTCTCAGAAGGTCGCTGCACTTAATAATCAAATTGACGCTTTGCAAAATGAGCGGGCCTTAAAACTGGAGCAGGCAGAAAACAAGCGAATTCAGGCAGAGCTCAAAATCAAAAGTGACTCGATAGACTATGAAGCTGCTCAAACCAATCTTGCTATTGCCGAACGCCAATACAACCGAACGCTTGCATTACAGCAGGAAGGATTAAAAGCTGTGACCGATGTTGAAGAAAAACGTCTGAAACTTCAGGAAACCCAGGCTAAGCTTATTTCGCAGGAAAACAAATTACTTGCCAGTCGCAACGAACTCCTCAATGCACGTATCGAGATTAATCGCGTGGGAGCTGAGTATGCAGACAAAATCTCTAAAGCACAAAGCGACCGGTCAACCGCACAGTCCAATCAATTTGATTCGGAAGCTGCAGTAAGCAAGTTGGAGAATGATCGCTCGAATTATGCTATAAGAAATGATATGTATTATATCAAAGCGCCACAGTCTGGCTACATTAATAAAGCAATCATTGGTGGTGTGGGTGAAACCTTTAAAGAAGGACAGCAATTGGTGGGTATAATGCCTTCTAAATACGACCTGGCTGTAGAAACGTATGTACGACCTATTGATTTACCGCTTATTCATGAAGGCGAAAAAGTGCGTGTTCAATTTGATGGCTGGCCTTCGATAGTATTTAGTGGTTGGCCTTATAATTCACTGGGGACTTTTGGAGCGGAAGTAGTTGCGATAGAACGTTTCATCAGTTCAAACGGAAAATACCGCGTGTTATTAGCACCAGATCCGGAAGAAGAGCCCTGGCCTGAAGCCTTACGTGTAGGTTCTGGTGCTAACACACTAGCTTTATTAGAAGATGTACCTATCTGGTTTGAATTGTGGAGACAACTTAATGGTTTCCCTCCTAACTATTACACACCCGATCCCTCAAGTGCTCAAAAAGAAGAGAAAAAATGAGAATTCTAATCCTATTTAGTCTCATACTGACCTTAAGTTATTCGGCTAAAGCTCAGGAAGAAACGCTTTCTTCTCTCAGCTTTGATGAATATCTTAATTTGGTACAGCAAAACCATCCGCTAGCAAAGCAGGCTTACCTTATTGCGCAAACCGGTGAAGCTAAGCTGCAGAAAGCGCGGGGTGGCTTTGATCCCAAGATTGAAGTAGATTTTGATCAAAAAGTATTTAAGGATACTGAATATTATGACTTGTTAAATGCTACATTTAAAATACCTACCTGGTACGGCATTGACCTTAAAGCACAGTTTGAACAAAACGAAGGCTATTACCTGAATCCTCAAAACACAGTTCCTGAAGATGGATTGTACACTGCCGGTATTTCGGCCTCGTTGGGACAGGGCTTATGGATTAATGAGCGTATGGCTACTTTAAAGCAAGCTCGTTTTTACAGAGAACAAGCCAAAGCAGATTTACAGCTTGCGGTGACCGAGGTGCTTTATGAAGCTTCAGTAGCTTACTTTAATTGGTTACAAGCCTATCAAAAAGTTTTGCTTTATGAGCGTTTTCTAGAGAATACTACCGAGCGATTTGTAGGTATTAAAACTAGTGCTCTTGCAGGCGCAATCCCGCTTATCGACACTACCGAAGCTAAAATAAGCGTACAAAGCCGTGCTTTGAGTTTACAGGAAGTAGGCCTGGATTATCAAAAAGCAAAGCTTGAGCTTGCCAATTATCTGTGGCTGGGAAATAATATTCCGGTAGAATTACAGGACGGCATAGTGCCTGAAGGTGAATTGAATGAGATAGTTAGCAAGACCCTTCAGATAACCGAATTTGACCTGGAAGATTTTCAGCTGGAAACGCATCCCAAAATGAGATCGTTGGATTATAAAGTACAGGCCTTAGAAGTTGACAAAAGGTTAAAAGCAAATAAACTGCTTCCGGTTATTGACGTTAATTACAATTTTCTAACAACCGAGCCAAATAGTCTAAATTCTTTTTACACAGAAAATTATAAAGCTGGAGTGAAATTCAGTATGCCTCTGTTTCTAAGAAAAGAACGCGGAGATCTTCAGCTTGCAAAGTTGAAATTACAGGATGGAGAGTTTGACTTGATCAATACTCGATTAACTCTTCAGAATAAGATAAAAGCTGTAAATACTGAACTTGAAGTTTTAGAAGAGCAACAAGAGTTGGTAGAAGATTTAGTTATCAATTACAGTACAATGCTTCAAGCAGAATTACGTAAATATGAAGTGGGTGAAAGTTCTATATTCCTTATAAATTCTCGAGAAATCAAGCTTATAGATAGTCAATTAAAGGAAATAGAAATTTCGAATAAGTTGTATAAGGCCAAAGCTCAACTTTTCAAAACACTAGCAGAAATCCCTGATTTTACGGCAGAATAAAATCAGCAAGAAATTTTGATAGAATCCTAAAGTTTCGCTAAAAAGCTGCACCTGATTAGACTTCGCTTTTATTTTTAGGGGCTTTGCGGGTATTCTTTGTAACTTTGCATCCTTAAAATTCGACCTGATGATAATTTCCAAAACAAGGGAAGAACTTGAGTTAATGCGTGAAAGCGCCCTAATCGTTTCTAAAACATTAGGGGTTCTTGCATCTGAAGTTAAGCCCGGTGTTACCACTCTTGAACTTGATAAAATAGCAGAAGCCTGTATACGCGATCACGGGGCAATACCCGGTTTTTTAGGTCTCTATGATTTTCCAAACAGTTTGTGTATGAGTCCTAATGAGCAGGTAGTTCACGGGATTCCTAATAAAACTCCACTAAAAGAAGGAGATATTATTTCGATTGATTGTGGAGCCTTAAAGAATGGATTTTATGGGGATCACGCCTATACTTTTGAAGTAGGTGAAGTAGACCCGGAAATCAAAAAACTTCTTCAGGTCACTAAAGAATCACTTTACAAAGGTATTGAGCAATTTAAATTAGGTAATCGCGTAGGTGATGTAGGTTATGCTATTCAAAAATATTGCGAAGATCACGGTTATGGGGTGGTTCGCGAACTTGTAGGTCACGGTCTGGGAAGCACTATGCACGAAGATCCTGAGATGCCAAATTACGGAAGACGCGGTAGAGGTAAGAAATTTATTGAAGGTATGGTTGTGGCTATTGAGCCTATGATCAATATGGGAACACAGCGCATCAAACAACATCGTGATGGCTGGACGATCACAACACGAGACAATAAACCAAGTGCGCATTTTGAGCACGATGTGGCATTAATAGATGGCAAACCGCAACTTTTATCGACTTTTGACTATATTTATGAGGCTTTAGGCATTAAGAGTGACGAAGAGGCGCCTTTTAAAGCACAGCCTGCTTTTAACTAACCAAATTGAAATAGTGCTATGCAGTTAGAAACCTGGAAGGATTTTCGTGAAGATAACTGGGATGAAAATTACAAATTAGGTCTGTCTAATTACGGTCGAATACGCACCTATGTAAAAAATCCTGATGGAAACATCATAAAAGGTGGAATAATCAATGGTTATGTAACGGTTAACGTTAAGCTTAAAAACGGTAAACGACGTAATTTTTACCTACATAAACTTCTCGCAAAAGCATTTTTAACTCCCGGTGAAAACGAAACTGCAGTTTTGCACCTCAATCACGACAAGACCGATAATCGTTTAGAAAATCTAACATGGGCCACCCATAAACGCCGTTACGAACATCAGAAAACAAGTCCGCTTGATATAAAAAGACGCACATCTGGGGAACGACATTATACTAAACTCAGTTATGCTGAAGCCAAAGTGCTCAAGAAAAAACTGCTGGATCCAAACAGACGTACAAGACTCAAGGTTTTAGCTAAGCAGTTTGGTGTTTCAGAAATGCAACTTCATCGTATTAAAACAGGAGAAAATTGGGGAGACCTTAAGGTATGACCAGTTCTATTTTCAAGCGTATTTTAAATACGATTCCCAGACCTCTGCTTATAAGTCTTAGTTATGTTGCACGTCCATTTTTAGCGCTTGCGCTTAAAGGTTCGCGATATACAGATCCCATTGATGGCAAATCATTCAAGAAATTTTTGCCCTATGGCTATGGCAAACAACGCGAAAATGTACTTTCTCCTTCTACCCTTTCTTTAGAACGACACAGGCTTCTTTGGATTTATCTAAAAAATGAAACCGATTTCTTTACAGCTTCACACAAAGTATTACACTTTGCTCCTGAACAGGCTTTTTATAAGCGTTTCCGAAAATTAAAAAACCTGGATTACACCACTACCGATTTAGAATCTCCTCTGGCAGATGTAAAGGCTGATATATGCAACTTGCCATTTGAAGACAATACCTATGATGTGATTTTATGTAATCACGTTTTGGAGCACATTCCTGATGACACCCAGGCAATGCACGAACTTTATCGTGTTTTAAAACCCGGTGGAATGGCTGTATTACAAATACCACAGGATCTTTCTCGTGAAATCACCTTTGAAGATAATAGCATAACAGACCCGGCAGAACGCGCACGAATTTTTGGTCAGTATGATCATGTACGAGTTTACGGCAGAGATTATTTTGACAAACTTCGATCTATAGGATTTAAGGTTGAAGAGGTTGATTACACTTCCCAACTTTCAAAAGAATTGGCAAATACCTATCGGCTTGCAACTGGTGAAATCTTACCGATTTGTTTTAAATTGAAAACATGAAGCAACTAGCAATCGCAATACTATTCTTAGCATTTGGCATTTTAAGTGCTCAAAATGCGAATGACTGTACCGATGCGATTGTTCTTTGCGGTGATACACCGGTAGGTATTCAGCCAAGTGGGGTGGGCTTTGATGAGTTTAGCCTTCCTGGAAATACCCAACCTCCCTGCTATTCTTTCAACAATCAAACTGCATGGTTTAAGGTCGAAATTGAAGACGCTGGTAGTTTTACTTTTGATCTTGTTCCTGAAAATCCCAACGACGATTATGATTTTGCTGTTTATGGACCCGTTGCTGACTGTCAGAATTTAGGTAATGCTATTCGCTGCAGCAGCACTCACCCACCTTCAGCAAACGTAAGTGCAAATACCGGGCTTAATGATATAGAGACCGATACTTCAGAAGGTCCGGGAGGCGATGGTAATGGTTATTTAAAAGCAATTGATGCCTCAGCTGGTGAAACCTATTATATTTTGATAGACAGAGCAAGCGGCTCCTCCGGATTCAATATCAATTTAACCGGGAGTGCAACCTCGCCTAAAACTACCGAATTTAATAACCCGGAAGATTTAGAGGCTTGTTCACTGACTGGAAGTAACACCTATAGTTTAGACCTTCAACGCGATGCAATTTTACAAGGTCATCCAGACTCAAAAGTAACTTTTCATTCAGACCTGGGTGATGCCAATTTAGCTGTGAATGAATTACCCGATCAATACACCAACAATGTAGATACAGAAACGCTGTTCGCTCGTATTTTTAGCGATTTGAATGCCTGTTCTGAGATTGTTGAGTTTCAGGTTTCTGTTGCTCCAGATTTGATAAATGATAATCCGGGAGTTGTTTATGTTTGTGATTTTGGCAATCCGCAAACCTATAACTTAGCAAGTCTGGGAGATGAAATCATTCGATCACGTAACAACCAACAAATAGAATTTTACAGAACCTCTGAAGATCGGGATGCCTATAAAGATGCCATCCTCTCCATAACTATAGATGCTCCGCAAACTCCCCTTTATTATAGGATTTACGGCACAACGGGTAGTTGTGAGTTAGAAGATGAGTTAGTACTTCAACTATCAAATCCACCCAAATTAACAAAGCCCTCCACGCTGTTTCTTTGTACAACCAATGAAGCAAGCATAACTATTGATCTTAATGTAAAAACAGCAGAAGTTTTAAACGGTCAGGAAATTTCTTTGTTTACCCCACACTACTATACTTCAGTTTCAGACAGGGAGAATGATCAAAACCGCCTGACTAAAAGCTTTGTAACAACCGAAAGCGACCAGCAACTCTTTTTGCGTGTTTTTGACAAAACCAGCGGATGCTATACCGATAGCTCATTTGAAGTAGTATTTCTTGAAAGCCCCGAGTTTGAATTAGACGAGTACGCCTACTATTGTATTGACTCTGCAAAGCCATTCGAACTCAGTATTAGTGATGAATTCACTTTATATGAATGGAGTACCGGTGAAACTGGCGATAAATTAAATACGATTTTATTGAATGAACCCGGAACCTATAGCGTCACCGCCTATAACGAAGCAGGATGCAGTACCACTAAAAGAATTGAGGTTTTAGCTTCAGAAAAAGCCCAGATTGAACGTATAGAAGTTACCGGACTCAATTATCCCAGAAATGAGGTTCAGGTTGTAGTGCAAGGAAGTGGCACCTATGAATTTGCATTGGATGGGGGCCCTTTCGTAGAATATTCAACTTTTACTGGCATATCAAGAGGCTATCATCAGGTTGTTATCAAAGATCAAAATGGATGCGGATCAATAACCAGCGAATCCTTTCTAGTATTAGATTATCCACGTTTTTTTACACCCAATGGCGACGGAATTCACGACACCTGGGAATTGATAGGATTGGAAGAATATCCAGGAGCTACAATCGCCATCTACAACCGCTACGGGAAACTAATTAAGCAACTACAAGCTGATTCTTCAGGATGGGACGGCACCTTTAAAAACCAACTTTTAAAGCCCGATGATTTTTGGTTTGTACTCCAATTGCCGGAAGGAATTGAAGTCAAAGGTCATTTCAGTCTTCTCTTTTAACACCAACCAAAAAAGGCTCAAAACTTTTAGAAATGAAAATTGATGTAGTATCTGCATTTTGAGGTACGTACATTAAATATGCGGCTAACTCCTTATTTTGAGCAATTACCTCTTTTGACCGCTCGTAGCCCATAGCCATAAAAGCCGTTGCCCAGGCATCTGCCTCAGCACAGGTTGTAGCAATTACCGTAGAGCTAAGTATATCACTTTGCTCTGCACTACCAGAAATTGGGTTTATGGTATGCACATATTTAGCCCCGGTTATGGAGTCTGTTCGGTATTTACGATAATTTCCAGATCCTGCCATTCCTTTATTATGAAGGCTTACAGCTTCCGTATATGTACGATTTTCTACAGGTGCATTTATATTCTCGATTCCGACTTTCCAGGGCTGATTTTTGTCCAGATTATTTCCTTTAGCTAAAAGCTCGCCACCCAATTCAATAAGATAATTTTCAACGCCATTCTGTTCTAACATTTTACCAATTTGATCTATGCAATAGCCCTTGGCAATACTGTTGAAATCAAGGTAAATATGTGGCGTGTTTTTCTGAAGTTTCCCTTCTGCTGAAATACTCAGTTTATCAAACCCTACATAACGCTTAAGAGAATCTATGGTAGCCGTATCAAGTGTTTTTAAAGCCTTATCAGGACCAAAACCATAAGCATTTGCCAAAATTCCAACAGTAGGATCATAATAACCATCTGTGGCTTGATATACTTTTTGAGCCAAAGAAAAAACCTCCCGAAACATTGCATCAACAACTACACTGCTATCTCCAGCATTAATTCTGGAAATATCAGAATCGGGCTGATAGGTGCTCATCGATTTATTTATAACCGCAATAGTTGAGTCAAATTCCTTAACCAATTCAAAGCGTTCTGAAGCATAAAACTGAAGCTGATAGCTCGTACCTAACGCCTGACCATTATAAACAACCAGATTATCATCAGACTTGCAACCGGAAAGGCTAAGAAAAATAGAGAATAGTAAAACCAGAGATTTGATATTGATAAGCATGTGTACGAATTTTGAACTAGAAAAATTACAGTATTTCCTGAAGTCCGTTATAAATCTGAGTGTAAGCAGCATCTTTTTCAACCGGTTTACCATAATCTGAACCGCTTCCCAATCCCACACCTGCGTAAAATGTAGATGCATTAAACTTTGCCGCGTGCTCCTTGATCTCCTGCATAAAAATAGGATCATAGGTATTTGGATCATCAGGATATTGAACGGCTCTTACGATTACAAAATGCAGCTTCTTATCTTTTAAAGCCACAAATTGTGGATTTCTTTTGAGTTGAGAATTAACGCCTAAAAATTCGAAACCTTGTGATTCGAGATCTTTACCTACAATATTCATTGCAAGGTTATGTCGCTCCTGTTCGGTAAGTAATGTTGCCATTATGCAAAGATACAGTGCTATGAGTTGAGAATGAAAAAAGCCGCTACTTTCGTAACGGCCTTATGATTTAAACTAGTTGGATTAACCTCCAAAGTCATCAAAACGGATGTTCTCATCTGGGATACCAAAATCTTCTCCCATTTTCTGAACCGCTTTGTTCATAAGCGGAGGTCCACAGAAATACAATTCGATTTCTTCCGGTTCCTCGTGCTTGCTTAAATACTGCTCAATTACAGCATTATGTACAAATCCTACGAAACCATCTCCAGGACTATTAATATCTTCTTTTACTTTCCAGTTATCCTCTTCTAAAGGCTCAGAAAGTACGAGGTAAAATTTAAAGTTTTCAAACTCTTTCTCTAACTCATAAAAATGCTGAAGGTAGAATAGCTCACGTTTAGAACGGCCACCATACCAATAAGTCACTTTACGACCAGTCTTTAAGGTTTTGAATAAGTGATACAAGTGAGAACGCATTGGTGCCATACCTGCTCCACCACCTACATAAAGCATTTCTGCTTCAGACTCATTGATGAAGAATTCACCATAAGGACCAGATATTGTTACTTTATCTCCTTTCTTTCTGCTGAAGATATAAGATGATGCTACACCTGGATTAACATCCATCCATCCACCTTTAGCTCGGTCAAATGGTGGCGTTGCAATACGCACGTTCAACATAATCTCGCGTCCTTCTGCAGGGTAAGAAGCCATTGAGTATGCACGCTCTACAACTTCAGTATTTTTCATAACTAGTGGCCAAAGCTTAAACTTATCCCACTCTTCCTGAAATTTATCTGGAGTCTCATGCTCATCCGGGTGAGCTGTAATATCGATATCCTCAAACTTAACAGTCGTTTCAGGAATTTCAATCTGAATATAACCCCCAGCCTTATAATCCATATCTTCAGGAATCTCAACTACAAATTCCTTAATGAATGAAGCCACGTTATAATTACGTACTACCGTTGCTTCCCATTTCTTGATACCGAAAACTTCTTCAGGAATGGTAATTTCCATATCCTGCTTCACTTTTACCTGACAGGCTAATCGCGCACCGGCTGCCAACTCTTTACGAGTAAAGTGTGGCGTTTCAGTAGGAAGTGCTTCTCCACCACCTGAAAGTACGTGGCACTCACACTGAATACAAGTACCACCACCACCACAAGCAGATGGTAAGAATACTTTTTTTCCACCTAATGTTGAAAGCAATGAACTACCTGAATCAACTTCAACTTTTTTCTCCCCATTAATAGTAATGGTCACAGGACCTGAAGGTGATAATTTTTCTTTTGCAAAAAGCAATAGCCCAACCAATACAATGGTCAAAATCAAAAACGCTACTACTGTTGCTGCAATAACTCCTCCTGTACTTGCTGCTAAAAACATATTATTTATTGTTTAATTCTTGGGATAGATCAGCTAAAGGTTCTTCAGCGTCCTTATCCTGGGTTATTGTTGTTTCAACTTGAGCGGCCTCATCAGTCTCTTCAGTCTTCTCATCACCTCCTGTCAACATTCCACCAAAGCTCATAAAACCAATTGCCATAAGACCAGTAATGATGAATGTAATTCCTAAACCTCTTAATGGAGCAGGTACATTTGAATAACGAATCTTTTCGCGAATAGCTGCAATAGCAAGAATTGCAAGGAACCAACCGATTCCAGAAGCCAGACCGTAATTAAAGGCCAAACCTAAAGTTTGAATATCTCTAGACTGCATGAATAATGAACCTCCTAAAATCGCACAGTTTACTGCGATAAGTGGTAAGAAAATACCTAAAGAAGTATATAATGCAGGTGCAAATTTCTCAACGACAATCTCCACCAATTGTACCATTGTTGCAATAGTAGCGATGAAAAGAATGAATGATAAGAAGCTAAGATCATACTCCGAATATTCAGGACCTAACCAGGTAAGTGCTCCGGGACGCAATACATATTGATCTAATAACCAGTTCATAGGTACGGTTACTGCCAATACAAAGATTACAGCAGCTCCCAAACCTACAGCGGTAGAAACTTTTTTAGACACCGCCAGGTAAGAACACATTCCTAAGAACGTGGCAAATACCATGTTGTCTATAAAGATTGATTTAAAAAATAACTCTACGTGTTCCATTTTTTTATAATAAAAAGTGAGAAATGAGTTTTACCTCAAATCGTAATCTTTAGTTTTCTTCAATTAAGGTTTTGTTTCTAGAACGCTGTACCCATATGATGATACCCACTACAATAAGTGCCATTGGAGAAAGCAACATAAAACCATTGTTTTCATAACCTATAGCATATAGACCTGTTTGCTTAATTGGATCTCCAAGAACTTTGAAACCTAATAAAGTACCAGAACCCAAAAGCTCTCTAAAGAAACCTACAATAATCAAGATCAAACCATAACCCGCAGCATTACCAATACCGTCAAGAAATGACCTGTATGGACCGTTACCTAAAGCGAAAGCTTCAAAACGTCCCATAATAATACAGTTAGTAATAATAAGACCAACGAAAACTGAAAGCGTCTTACTCAATTCGTAAGCAAAAGCTTTAAGAACCTGGTCAACGATAATTACCAAAGCAGCAACAACTACCAGCTGTACGATAATTCTAATTTTTGATGGTATTATGTTACGCATAAGCGAAATCACAACGTTACCCACTGCCAATACAAACATTACAGAAAGCGCCATTACTATCGAAGCTTTCAGCTGTGCAGTAATTGCAAGTGCTGAACAAATTCCCAATACCTGAATGGTAATCGGGTTGTTATCTGCTAGAGGGTCTAGAATAAGACCTCTGTCTTTTTTAGATAATAGTGCCATAATTATAATTTAATATCTTTTAAGTAAGGAATGTAAAGCTTAACAGTACTGTTTATCATTGCAGTCACACCATTACCCGTAATAGTAGCTCCTGCTATGGCATCAACCTTACCATCATCTTTACGCTCGTTAAGTGGATCATTATTTCCTTTTGCCACAGTAATACCTTCATACTGGGTTCCATTCATAATCTCTTCCCCGGTAAAGTCATCCATAAAGAAACGCTCTTTAATGTTTGCTCCTAAACCAGGAGTTTCTCCTTTGTGATCAAAGTAAACACCCTGTACTACATAGTCAGAATCTAAAGCAACATAACCCCAGATTGCATCCCAGAGTCCTTTACCATATAAAGGAATAATGTAGAAGTCCTTACCATCTTTTTCACCAATAAAAAGAGGAAGCTTACGCTCGCTCATATCTTTAGACAACTGGCTCTTAAGATCGATGGTATAAGCTGAACTATCTTTAGTTACTTCACCATTTTGAATAACTAACTGTTCTTTAATGTATTTTGAGAACTCACCTTCCACTTCAGTTGTAGGAATAAAGTTTACCGAGCCTTCAACATTCTCATTTATGCCCATCGCATAAAGGATATTTTGTTGTTTCTCAAAACGTTCGTTTTCTGTAATCGTAGGCTTTAAGCTAGAGGCAGTAAAGGCTAATAATGCCCCAACGACTAGCACCATAACTACAGCAAAGATTATCGTGTAACTATTTTTATCTGTATTTGCCATTATTAAGCAGTTTTAAGTTTTAAACGTTTCATACGCTTTTTCACGTTAGCCTGTACCACGTAGTGGTCAATTGTAGGAGCAAAAACGTTCATTAAAAGAATCGCAAGGAAAACGCCTTCTGGATATGCCGGGTTAAATACGCGAATCATAATAGATATGAACCCGATTAAGAAACCATACCAGTATTTACCGGTATTGGTTTGCGATCCAGAAACAGGATCAGTAGCCATATAAACGATACCAAAAGCAATTCCCCCTATAATAAGATGCTCCCAAAACGGAGTACTCATTAAACCGTAAAACTTGCTGCTATCTGTAATCCATCCTGCATCAACAACTCCGTTAAAAATTAATCCCATAACCGCAGCACCTGCTACAGCACTAAGAATAATTCTCCAGCTAGCGATTTTTGTAAACATCAGGAATAAACCTCCCAAGATGATTAAGAATGTAGAAGTCTCACCAACTGATCCTGGTATAAAACCAAAAAACTTATCGGCAAAATCATATGCTACAGAAGAGTTCTGTGCGTAAGATCCTAAAATTGTCTCACCAGAAAATGCATCTGGAGTACCCGCAGCAGCTTTTGCTCCGTGAACCCAAACTTTATCTCCACTCATCCAGGTTGGGTAAGCAAAGAATAAGAAGGCACGAATGGTAAGAGCCGGGTTAAGAATGTTCATCCCTGTACCACCAAAAACTTCTTTACCAATTACCACACCAAATACCACTGCAACAGCAAGCATCCAAAGTGGAATGTCAACAGGCACAATAAGTGGAACAAGCATACCCGTTACCAGATATCCTTCCTCTACTTCGTGACCTTTAATTACTGCGAATATAAATTCAACAGCAAGACCAACACCGTAAGAGATAATAACCAATGGTAAAACCGTCCAGGCTCCCATTATAAAATTATCCCAGGTAAAAAAGTTTCCAAATAAATTGGCATCACGTACAACGCCATTTGCTGCGTCAATAGCTGCATAATGTTGATAACCCGCATTAAAGATACCCCAAACCAATACTGGTATTAAGGCCATAATAACGGTATTCATGGTACGCTTCAAATCGTCTACTGCGCGAATGTGACCTCCGCTGTGTGTAGTTTCATTAGGAGTATATAAGAATGTGTGCAATGCATTGAAAGCAGGCGCCATTTTCTTACCCTTAAAATCCTCCTTTATACTGTGTAATTTTTCTTTTAATCCCATAGCTATTATCCTATTTCTGCGTGCATTAAATCAAGTCCTTTACGAATGATTGCCTGGTGAGGTTGTTTAGAAACACATACAAATTCAGTAAGTGCAAAATCTTCAGGAGCAACTTCATACATACCAAGAGCTTCCATTGCATCAAGATCTTCTACCATACAAGCTTTTAAGAGCTGAAGTGGATAGATATCTAGAGGAAATACTTCCTCATAGTTTCCGGTCACAACAAATGCGCGGTGCTCACCATTAGTATTGGTATCCAAATCGTATTTCTTGTTTGGAAACAACCAGGAGAATGTAAGTGCTCGTGAAGATGAAATTTTATTGAAAACGGGTTTATTCCATCCAAAAAACTCATAGTCATCACCTTCTGGTATAACTACAAATTCATTATGATAATACCCCAGGTGACCATCAGCGCTAACCTGAGATCCGGTTAAAACGTTACCTGAGATCATACGTACATTATCACCTTCAATGCCTGCAGTATAGGCAAAAGTAGAAACCTCAGCTCCAATTTTGGTCTTATAGTATTGAGGTTTTTTAACGCCAGATCCAGAAACGCTAATAATACGCTCCGAATTAAACTTACCGGTTAAAAATAACTCTCCTATAATCGCAAGGTTTTCTGGAGTTAGTGTCCAAACAGTTTCACCCTTGTTTACAGGTTGAATCTTATTGATCTGTGTTCCTACATTTCCACTTGGGTGTGGTCCTGACACCGTATGCAACTCAACTTCGCTTAAATTAGAAAAAACCGAATCTGAAGTTTTAGCAACACCCAGATGAATCTTCCCTGAAGTAAGTTTTGCCAAAGCAGTAATTGCAGCTTGCAAAGCAGCTTCTTTTCCCTTTAGACTAAAATTATAGTCTGGAGCCAAAGGCGCACTGTTATGCCCAGAAACAAAAATTGCCTCGGGAGTAGTATCTACCGCGGCAATAATATCATAAGGACGTTGCTTGATGAAAGGCCATAAACCGGCTTCGAGCATACGTTCCTTAATAGCCTCTGCACTGGCACTAGAAACATCAAGTTTTGAAAATTCGTGAGTTGCATCTGTACCATCTGCCTCGATTACTATATGAGTAATAACTCGCTTGGCGCCTCTTTTTATTTCTGAAAGAGTTCCGCTTACTGGTGATACAAATTTGATACGTTCATCCTTTTTAGAATAAAAAAGCGGTTCACCCGCCTTTACAGTAGCTCCTTCTTTATAAAGCATCTTAGGAGTTACCAGATGAAAATCTGAAGGCTTGATCACATAAGTTCTTGACTTGGGAGCATCGGCAAGATTTTTTTCTGCCGAACCCACCAATTTGATATCAAGACCCTTTTTGATCTTAATGTCTTTTGACATAGGAAGTATATGTTAATGTTTTTTTTACGTCCCCAACTGGTTAATCGCCAAAATTGAGGTGCGCAAATTTACAAATTTTACATCCTTATTGCACAAATCCCGATATAAAATTATTGCAGCTTTTCCTTGAAATTTCATATGCAGCCGCAGAATACCAAAAACAGGCAACTTACGACCTTATTGAGATTCTATACAAATAAGGCACTTTATTTGTTAGATTTGTCACAAACCAGAACAGAAGCTACAATGAAAACGTTTTCGTTTATTTTCGCATTGCTTTTCAGCCCTACAATTCAAGCGCAGATAGCTGTTGAAATGCCTGCTCCTCCCTATATCAAAACTGTACAATTTTATGGTAATACGGCACAAAGCCAATTACCACTTATACAACTGGGCACACCTCTTAAACTTAGCTTTGACGATATTATAGGTGACGAATCTGATTTCTACTACACCATCACCCATTATAATTATGATTGGACACCTTCAGTTCTGGTAAAGAATGAATATATAGACGGTGTTGATGATGTGCGCATAATGAATTATACCAATTCGGTGAGTACGCTTCAAATTTATACTCATTACGAACTTAACATACCCAACCAATACACAACAGGAATAACCAAAACCGGCAACTATCTATTAGAGGTTTTTAATGAAGATGAAGAATTGATATTCTCCAGAAAATTTATGATCTACAATCCACTGGTGAGTGTTGGGGTTGAAGTTTTACGCAGCAGAGATTTGAAGTACATTGAAGAAAAACAGGTTGTCAATTTCTTTATCGATTCAGGCGAAAATGTGTTGGTAAATCCTAAGAACACAGTCAAAACGCTTATCATTCAGAATAACAATTTAAAGAACACCATTACTGGCCTTATTCCTCAATATAGCATTGGCAATCGTCTGGAGTACCGATATAATGATGAGTCCTCCTTTTACGC
>CAXPQP010000024.1:0-84569 GCA_964219495.1 Leeuwenhoekiella sp.
CCGGGAATTGGTTTTCCTTTAATTTCATTTTTAGGTTGCTTTTCTGGAGCGTCAACTTTTACGTTTACTTTCACTTTAGCCTTTTGATGCACTTCTGCATGAATGGCTTTCATAATTTCAACTTCGGTTTTCTTTTTGGCCTGCAGACTTGGGTTTTTGATGGTTATATCTACAATTACTTCGTCTCCAAAAGTAACTACGTTTGTCACCGCACCACTGCTCACCATATCTTCACCTTCACCGGGTACGCTGATGGTTTTTAAAGCTTCTAAAAGGGCTTGTTTTTCTAACTTCACGTCTTCTTAATTAGATTAATTCTAAAATGCAAATATAGGCTGAAAACTTCAGAATCTAAAAGACTTCTGAGTCTTAGAGTTGGCGAAAAACAAGATTGTGAAAAGGAAGTTTTTAGTCCAGTCCTAACTCGGTAATGGGATCCCAATATTTGGCTTCAAAATCCTGAAGCCTATCATCAACAACGGTGTGACCTTCGTTTTCTAACAATTGTTGCATCAGATTAGTACCCGGAAAATGATGCTTACCTGTAAGCAAACCATTGCGGTTAAGCACCCGGTGCGCAGGTACATCATCAAGATTGTGAGACCCATTCAATGCATAACCAACCATTCTTGAACTACGGGCAGCACCAAGATATCGCGCAATTGCCCCGTAAGAAGTCACTCTACCATAAGGCACTAATCTCGTGACATCATATACTCTATTGAAGAAATTGAGTGTTTCAGCTTTGGCCATAAAGCATTCTGAATAAGGTAATAACTACCAGAACAATCATAAGCGCTGCCATAAAATAATTGGAGTACTTGGCAAAGTTGCGTGGCTCGTTTTGTATGCGGTTAAAGCCTACTACGTAAATGTATAGCGAAGTAAACGTACCAACGGCTGCGGCTAATACAAATAGACTAACTTCTAAAAGCCCCGCCTGATCTTTACTAGTCACGTGCAATGCAGCGCTAATGGCGCAAAAATAAGGTAGGGGCAATACATTTATTGTTGCCACAAAAACACCTTTCCAGAAACTGCGACTACCACTCTGTTTTGGGATATCAACTTCCTTAACCTTATTCTTTTTAGCCTTTATGAAAAAGTAAATGGCAAGAATACCGAAAATCACAATCCCTGTGCGAAAAAGCATATTGCGTACCGCCTCATTGCTGAAAATATATCGGGCCAGCAAAATCGCAAAAAACGCCTGAATCATCACCACTAACGACGCTCCAATGGCAACATAAACCCCATTACGCATACCTCTGTGAACACAGGTTTTTGCTACAGACATATTTACCAAACCCGGAGGTAAAACGCCTAAAAGCGCAGCAAAATAAGTGATAAAAAAGAGCTTGGTTATTTCCAAAAGAAATTAATTGATCTTAAACTTTATATAGGTGATTGCCTTATCGTGTTCAAGATACTGTTTTTCGTAAAAAGTCTGAATATCAACCACTTCTTTTGGCGCCATGTGGTTGCTGTAAATGTCGTGATGCGCATACAGAATCTCGTGACCCAATCCCTGCAAAAGCCCTAAGGTATAGCCGTGCATAAACTCAGAATCTGTTTTAAGATGCATCAATCCGTCTGGCTTTAAAATGGTTTTGTAACGCGCTAGAAAATCGGGATTGGTCATACGATGCTTGGTGCGCTTGTATTTAATTTGAGGATCGGGAAACGTGATCCAGATTTCTGAAACTTCATTTTCGGCGAAAGCCAGATCAACCAGCTCAATCTGCGTACGGAAAAAACCGGCATTGTCGATATTCTCCTCTAAAGCGGTCTTGGCACCACGCCAAAAACGAGCACCTTTAATATCAATACCCAGGAAGTTCTTTTCAGGGAAACGCTGCGCAAGACCTACAGTGTATTCTCCTTTTCCACAGCCCAATTCGAGAACAATAGGTTTATCATTCTTAAAAAAATCGCGATTCCAATTGCCTTTAAGTTTAAAAACTCCATCTGTAAGCTCTTCACGAGATGGCTGAACCACATTGCTAAAGGTCTCATTCTCACGAAAGCGCTTCAACTTATTTTTACTTCCCAAAGCCGATAAGTATTAAAATTAAATCAGCGCCAAATATACGGGTACTACCTCAAATGCCGTTAAGAAGTATAAGTTTATATGCTTTGTATTTAAACTTTAGGAATTTTTGAAACTGAATATTATTGGGTTAAAACTCAATTTGATTACATAACTCCTAGAATTCGACTATAAATAGATCATATTTTAATAGTTTGATAATCTACCGGAAACATTTAAGTATCAGTGATGTTTCATTTTTGTACCTATGAATCAAAAGAAGAACATTCTTGTAGCACCACTTAACTGGGGGTTGGGCCACGCGACGCGTTGCATTCCCCTCATCTACGCGCTGCTTGATGAAGGTTTTAATGTAATTCTGGGTAGTGATGGCCCGGCATTACAGATGATTCAGAAAGAGTTTCCTCAGCTTAAAAGTATCGAATTACCTTCTTACGATATTAAATATGCCAAGAACGGTAAGAGTTTTAAATGGAAAATGCTTTTACGTAGCCCGAAGGTTTTAAAAGCTATACGCAAAGAACGCGAGCAACTTAAAATCCTTGTTAAAAACAGAGAGATTGACGGCGTACTCTCAGACAATCGCCTGGGCTTGTATCATTCAGATATCCCTACAGTTTTTGTGACGCATCAGCTTCAGGTTTTGAGCGGAAATACAACCCGACTAACCTCTGCATTACACCGCAATTACATCAGAAAATTCGACACCTGTTGGGTTCCCGATTTTGAAGGCGAAATCAATCTAAGCGGCAAATTGGGTCATCCCAAAAAATTTGATGTTCCGGTACAATACATTGGTCCGTTATCGCGACTGGAAAAAGTAGAGACTGAAACCTATTATGACATTATGGTCTTGCTAAGTGGTCCTGAACCTCAGCGCACCGAACTCGAAGAAATTTTATTTCACGAGCTGAAACATTACAACGGGCAGGTACTTTTTGTACGAGGAGTCGTTGAAGCCGAACAAAAAACCACGCGTAAAGGACAGGTGAAGATTGTAAACTTTATGGAGACTCAAGATTTACAAGCCGCTATTTGTGCCAGCGATCTAATCATAAGTCGTTCAGGCTACACCACCATTATGGATTTGCTGAAACTGGGCAAGAAAGCCTTTTTTATCCCAACTCCCGGTCAAACCGAACAGGAATACCTGGCCCGCAGATTAGAATCTAAAGGAATTACACCTTACACCAAGCAGGAAAACTTCCGACTTAAAGATTTGAGCAAGGCAAAATTGTATAAAGGTTTTGGAAATTTAATTCCCGGTTACCAGATTGGCGGAAGCCTTTTTGGGGAGCTCTTCAGCCTTTTCAAGAGTGAACGAAAACTCAGATCCCACTCCAAAGTCGCTTTCAACATAAATCTTTTCGTCATGGGCTTCAATAATATGTTTGACGATCGAAAGCCCAAGTCCTGATCCGCCTTCGCGACGCGATCCACTTTTATCTACCCTGTAAAAACGCTCAAACAAACGCGGAATATGTTCTGAAGCAATCCCTTCTCCATTGTCGGTAACACGTACAATAACTTTGTTCTGAATAAGATTTTCTATACTTACTTCTGTAGTCCCATCCTGTTTACCGTACTTGATTGAGTTTACAATAAGATTGGTAAGCAACTGCTGAATACGCTCGCGATCTGCATTTACCATCACCGGCCGGTTATTTGCTCGTTCAAAAACAAGACTGATGTTTTTCTTGGCTGCTTTCATCTCGAGTAATTCAAAAGTATGCTGCACCAGCTCTACCATATCAAAATACTCATAACGTAAGTTGAGATCTCCTACTTCAAGCTTGGCAATCATATCAAGATCGCTTACCAGGTAAACCAATCGCTCCACCGCAGCAGCAGCTCGCTTGAGGTATTTTTTCAGAATAGTTTTATCCTTCATCGCCCCATCTAAAAGCGTGAGAATATATCCCTGGGTGGTAAAAAGAGGAGTTTTAAGTTCGTGAGCAACATTCCCCATAAATTCCTTACGATACTCTTCCCGAATTTTTAAAGATTCTATCTCCAGTTTTTTACTGGCTGCAAAGCGCTCAACCTCTTTAGTCAGAGTAGACATATCTGTTGTAATCTGCCCGCGTTTTAAAGTGGTCACGTCAAGCAGCGATACATCATCATAAATCTTTTTAACCCGTTTGTAAATAAATCGCTCTACCCGCACCTGAATTAACATCATCGAGAGTAAAAAGCAAATGGGTATAAAACAGAGTACAAAAAGCCAGTTGAACGCATTTTGCAAATAGAAAAAAACGCTCACGAAGAGCGTTAGACTTACGGTGATATACAACGCAGAAAATACAGCAAAACGATATGACTTTTTAAAACTGGCTGCCATTTACACTACAAATTTATAGCCTACTCCTTTTATGGTTTTAAACTTCTTGTTACCTATTTTTTCGCGCAGTTTTCGAATATGAACGTCTATGGTACGACCTCCAACCACAACTTCGTTACCCCAAACTTTGTCCAGAATATCTTCACGTTTAAATACTTTGCCTGGTTTTGAAGCTAAAAGCGAAAGCAATTCAAACTCCTTACGGGGTAGGATCATCTCTTTTTTGTCTTTAATAATCTTATATTCCTCGCGGTTGATAATGAGATCGCCAATTTTTAAGGAGGCATCAGTCTCCTCTTCCTCCTTAAGTCTGCGTAGCAAAGCTTTTACCTTGCTCACCAAGACTTTTGGTTTAATTGGCTTGGTTATATAATCATCGGCACCAGCATCATAACCAGCTACCTGAGAATAATCTTCGCCACGAGCGGTTAAAAAAGTAATGATAGTCTCTTCCTGACCAGGTAGTTTACGTATTTGTTCGCAGGCTTCAATCCCATCCATCTCGGGCATCATCACATCGAGAATAATTAAATGCGGATTATGCTTTTTGGTCATCTTCACACCTTCTTTACCATTAGAAGCGGTGAGCACCTGGTAACCCTCGTTGCTCAAGTTATATCCTATTATCTCAAGGATATCTGGCTCATCATCAACGAGCAAAATCTTAATCTCTTTTTTCTTCATACGTTCAAAAGATTTAATACAGGCGTAAAGATAACTTTTAATTCGGGCTGCCCGAGCCCTGTCAAGATTGGTAACATTAATATAAAATAACAGTTTGTTTAAAAATAATAAATGTTCGAATGCTTTTCAATTTAAATACCTTTGCAGCTCGAAAACAGACTATGCTACCCCAACGCATTTTTGACATAAAGAACTCTGCAGACTTTAGTTTGCTTGCGCTTGAATCATTTAGATATCAGTGGGAGCACAATACCATTTACAGGCAGTTTTGCGAGCATTTACGCGTAAACCCGGATACTATTACAACTCCCGAGGAAATTCCATTTTTACCCATTCAGTTTTTTAAAGAGTTTAGTATAACTGCTTCTCAAAAACCGGTACAAACCGTTTTTAGCAGTAGTGGTACTACAGGCAACATTACCAGCAAACACCACGTAGTCGATTTGGATTTGTATGAAAAAAGCTTTCGAAAAAGCTTTGCCCTTCACTATGGTGAAGTCACACAGTTTACTATTCTTGCCTTATTACCCGCCTATCTGGAGCGCACTGGTTCTTCTCTAATCTATATGGTTGACCGACTTATTACCGACAGTCAAAAACCAGATAGTGGATTTTATCTCAATAATTACCATGCTTTAGCTCAAAAACTGAACGATTTGGATGCTAAAGGCGAAAAAGTACTGCTCATAGGAGTGTCTTTTGCACTCTTAGATCTTGTGGAACAGTATGATTTTAAGTTGGAGAACACCGTAGTGATGGAAACGGGAGGCATGAAAGGACGTCGCAAAGAATTGATCAGAGAAGAATTACATGCTATTTTAAAGGATGGTTTTGGGGTAAATTCTATTCACAGTGAGTACGGAATGACCGAGTTGCTTTCTCAAGGTTATTCTGCCGGAAACGGAATTTTCACTCTACCACCCTGGATGCAGATTTATATGCGGGATACAGAAGATGCATTACAACTGGTCGAACCCGGCAAAACCGGTGGAATCAATGTGATTGATCTCGCTAATCACTATTCCTGCCCGTTTATCGCTACGCAGGATTTAGGCAAAAAAATAGACGATAATCACCTCGAAATTCTGGGTCGCTTTGACTCTTCAGACATTCGCGGATGCAATCTAATGGTCCTGTAAAATTTTTTAAAAATTTGTGTAAGTAAAAAGCAATAAGACCGACCTATTACCTGTTCATAATTGGTTGGTTAGTTAAGTTGGAAAACCCGGAGGCTTTTTGGTTAGGAAGCGCCGGGTTTTTTATTTGATATTAAATAGTATTTTTTAGTTAGACTTGTATCTGTCTTTCTATCTGCTGATTCAACGAAATAAACGTTTCGGTACGGGAAACACCATCAATAGCCTGAATTTTCTTGTTGAGCAGATGCATCAAATGCTCGTTGTTTTTACAAAGAATTTTAATGAAAATAGACCAGTTACCCGTGGTATAATGGCATTCGATGACTTCCGGGATTTCTTCCAGTTGTTTTACTGCTTTGGGGTTGCTTACTGCACGGTCAAGGTAAATTCCGATAAACGCCATCGTATTGTAACCTAATATTTTGGGGTCTATGATAAAACGTGAACCCGTTATGAGTTTAGCCTTATCAAGCTTGCGCAAACGTTGATGAATTGCCGCTCCAGATATTCCCACTTTTCGGGCAATTTCCAGAATGGGTTTACGGGCATCTGTCATTAACTCGCGTAAGATAATTTTATCAATACCATCTATCGCAATTTCTTCGTTTACAAGCTTCATTTCTTAAAATTTGAAACTAAAAATAGCTAATAAACTAAAAAACCGTACATACTTATTAAAAAAAGCTTCAATCAGGAAGTTTCATTTTTATTGATGATGCGGATTGTAACCCAAATAAGGAGCCTCATATTCTTTAAAAACAATTCCGTGTTGGGTAAGTTCATCAAGAATGGGCTCATACACTTCGCGGTCAATAGGGAGTTGCACACCGGGCTTTGAAATTTCGCCATTTAAAATTTTGAGAGCCGCAATACCTACGGGCAAACCAACAGTTTTAGCCATTGCGGTATAGGTTTGATTCTCGCCCTCAAGTACCATAGTTGCATCTATTTGCTTCTTCTCACCGTTAAGTTCGTAGCCAAACTTATGATACATCACGATCATATCTTTGTCAGCTTGAGCAAGCGTCCATTGATCTTCAAGAATGCGTTGCAGGCATTGCGCCGGACTCGCATTTTTCAAACCCAACTTCTTATCATCGTTAAATAAATCGAGTTCCAATAATTTATCCCACAACAAGTCATCCTGATCTATTTTTAAACCATGGCGTAGTTTGAGTTCAACAGAATCTGTAGGAGAATAAGGCAAAAACAAATTGGTAAACTCGCGGTAGGACATTTCTTCTGTATCTTGCAATTTGTAGCTATCATCAGTCATCCCTAGTTGTACGAAAAGATTCCAGGCTCTGGAAAAACCTACACGGCGAATAGTACCACGATATAAGGTGAGAATATCTTCAAGACCATAAATGCTGCGGTATTTAAGTGAGTTGCGATTAGCGTATGCTTCAAAACGACCATAAGATTCGACATCCAGAAATTCAGTACGCCTAAAAAGGCGATGGTAAGGAATGTATTTATAGGTTCCTTCCTGAATAAATTCCGCAGCGCCGCCTTGCCCGGCAAGGACCACGTTTCTGGGATTCCAGGTAAATTTATAATTCCACAGATTGGTATCGCTTTCAGGAGCAACGAGTCCACCGCAAAAAGACTCAAATAACAACATCTTACCTCCCGCATCGCGAATGCGATCTATAACCTGCATCGCGCTCATATGATCGATCCCCGGGTCAAGACCTATCTCATTCATAAATATCAATCCTTTTGCGCGCACTTCGGTATCAAGTCTGAGCATCGCGTCACTAATATAGGAAGCGGTAACCAGATGTTTAGAAAAATGAAGACAATCTCGGGCAACTTCTATATGCAGTGCAGCAGGCAACATACTTATTACCAGGCTAACATCATTAATTAAGAGTTTACGACTTGCTGCATCATCAATGTCTAATTCGACAGCTCTTGTATTCTGGTGACCAGCACTCGCTTTAAGTGCCTGAGCTAAATCCCGGTCTGCAAGTATAAGCTCCAACTCTTCTTCAATTGACTTATCAGATAGGTATTTTATGAGTTGGGCGGTAGATTTACCAGCACCTATAATTAAGATTTTTCGCATAGGAATGTAGTATTTTTGCCAAAGTTTAAATTACACAATTGCGTTTCAAAAACAACTTGATTTAGGAATTTGACTAATCAACAGGTTTCATATTAGAGCGCACAAGATTGCTATCCTATGAAAAAAAAGCTGCTAGTTACCGGATCGATCCTTGGCCTATTGGCTGTAATTCTAGGTGCATTTGGCGCTCACGGTTTAAAAGAAAGTCTTAGCCCAGAAGCTCTAAACTCATTTGAAACCGGAGTGCGTTACCAAATGTATCACGCCTTTCTTTTCCTTCTTGCCGGAGCGAGTTTCAAACTAAGCGAAAAAGCTTTAAAAACACTTTTTTATTTGGTTCTCAGCGGCATAATTCTCTTTAGCGGATCTATCTATTTACTCACTACAAAATCCATTACCGGGATCGATATCAGTTCGATTGCCTGGGTCACTCCAATAGGCGGAGCCTTACTGATTGCCGGCTGGACAACGCTCTTGTTCAATTTTATCAAATTCACAAAATAATTAGTTAAAATTAGAAAATTGAATTTATTAAAGCATTAGTTTTGCGGTGTATTTAATAAAAATTCAATTTTATGGCTTCACCTGCCTTATTTACGAAAACGATTTCGTTAAAGAAATACGGAATCAAAAATGCAACAATCGCTTACCAACTTGAGCCTGAAGAGCTTCACACAATCTGTGTTGAAAATGGTCAGGGAAAAACGACCTCAACAGGAGCTTTAGCAATTAACACCGGCAAATTTACCGGCAGATCTCCTAAAGACCGATTTATAGTTATTGATGAACATACCCGCGACCAAGTGTGGTGGGGTGAAATCAATATTCCTTTTGATAAAGCAAAATTTGACCAACTGCGCAATCGCATGATAACCTATCTCTCCGATAGAAAATTATTTGTACGTGATGCCTTTGCTTGTGCAGACGATCGATATCGTATAGGCATTCGAATTATTAATGAAAATGCCTGGGCAAATCTCTTTGCACATAATATGTTCTTGCGCCCTACCGAAGATGAGCTCGACAATTTTAATGAAGATTGGTTGATACTCAACGCTCCGGGATTTAAAGCCAATCCAGAATTAGATGGGACACGCCAGGAAAATTTTGCCATTATCAGTTTTGAAGAAAAGACTGTACTAATAGGTGGTACAGGTTACACGGGAGAGATCAAGAAAAGTATTTTCTCTGTATTGAATTTTCTGCTTCCGGTTACTCAAAATACGTTGCCTATGCACTGTTCTGCAAACGTCGGTGAAAATGGAGAAACAGCTATTTTCTTTGGGCTTTCAGGAACCGGAAAAACCACACTGAGTGCAGATCCTAATCGCCAACTAATTGGTGATGATGAGCATGGCTGGACTCCTGATAATACTATTTTCAATTTTGAGGGAGGCTGTTATGCCAAGGTTATTAATCTTTCGCAAGAACAGGAACCCGATATTTTTAATGCAATCAAAAAAGGAGCCTTGCTAGAGAATGTGGCGCTTGATGACTTAGAAGAGGTAGATTACATCAATACCTCAATAACGCAAAATACGCGTGTTAGCTATCCTATTAATCACATCTGTAATATTCAAGTTCCATCTATTGGCAATAATCCTAAAAATATCTTTTTCCTTACCGCAGATGCTTTTGGTGTGTTACCTCCTATTTCAAAACTTACACCAGGTCAGGCAGCCTATCACTTCATTAGCGGTTATACGGCAAAAGTAGCGGGTACCGAAGCTGGGGTTACCGAACCTGTGCCTTCATTCTCTGCTTGTTTTGGCGCTCCGTTTATGCCCTTGCATCCTACGGTTTATGCAGAAATGCTTAGCGATAAGATGAAAGAAGCTGATGTTAATGTATGGCTTATCAATACCGGTTGGACAGGAGGACCATATGGTATTGGGAAACGCATGGCTCTTAAATATACACGTGCTATGATAAATGCTGCGCTCAATGGTGACTTAGGCGAAATCAACCATGAAGATTATCACATTCATTCGGTATTTGGGGTGGCACAGCCACGAAAATGTCCGGGAGTTCCTGATAGCGTTTTGAGCCCCAGACAAACCTGGAATAATGATGAAGGCTATTACAAAACTGCTCACAAACTCGCAGCTGCCTTCAAAACCAACTTCAAAAAGTTTGAAGCTTATGCCAATGATGAGATTATGCAAGGCCAACCTCCGTTAGGTTAGTCTATGAAATAAGAAAGCCCGCTCAAATGAACGGGCTTTTTTATTAAGCATTAATGCTCTTATTTCTTATTATTAACATCATCAATGTATTTTTCTAATGCCATAGTCATGGAAGGTGTTTCTGGCGTAGGAGCCATAATATTCACCTTTAACCCAGCTTCTTCAACTGCGCGAACAGTTGAGTTTCCAAACACAGCTATACGGGTGTCGTTTTGCTTAAAGTCTGGGAAATTCTCAAAAAGAGATTTGATTCCGCTAGGGCTAAAGAAAACAAGAATATCATAAGTCACATCTTTAAGATGCGATAAATCACTTACAACGGTTCTGTAGAAAATACCACGATCCCAGTTTAAATTTAATTCCTGAAGTACTTTAGGAACTTCTGGTTTTAAAGAATCTGAAGATGGCAGTAAAAACTTCTCATTCTTATACTTCTTAAGTGTAGGACCAAGTTCAGTAAACGTACGCTTACCTACATAGATTTTACGCTTGCGATACACCACATATTTCTGCAGGTAGTACGCTACTGCTTCACTTTGACAAAAATACTTAAGCGTATCTGGCACTTTATAGCGCATTTCTTCAGCAATTCTGAAGAAATTATCTACTGCATTACGACTGGTAAGAATGATTGCAGTATACTTATTTAAATCTATTTTTTGATGCCTAACTTCCTTTCCTGGCACTCCTTCAACGTGAATAAAAGGAATGAAATCAACTTTTACTTTTTTCTTTTCTTGTAACTCAAAGTAGGGAGAATTTTCAACCTTTGGTTCTGGTTGTGAAACCAAAATAGTTTTCACTTTCATAGACATTCTGATAGTTTTTAGCGCAACACTTCACTAAATAGCTTATATAAAATGAAGTAGGGTGCGATTTCAAGTGCGCAAAGGTACAAAATAAAATAAAACAGGTTATTGAAAATTAATTTTTCATACCTGCGAAAGGTGTTGAAAAGACTGATTAAGTTTAGGATTAAGAAGATACCTATTATGATTTGTAATACCAGCAGAGAAGGCTCTATCCAATAAACAAATAGCGCGTTAATAGGAATCAAAATAAGCGCAAAATAACTGCGATAACTCAGCTTATAAAACTGATAGGTATTCAGGTGATCTTCACCTTTAAACAAAACCCCCAAAGTACGTTCTGAAAAAAATTTAAGCGAAACAAATACCACATAAATTAGCGTGATGCGTATATAACCTACAAACGGAGTTATATCCTGAAACAGTTCTAATTTATTAGCAACAAGAAATACAAAAAGCGATACCGATAAAAACTGAACCGTAAATAAAATCAGGTTAAAAGGATGCTCAAATTGAATGTCTTTACTCGACTTCAACAAAAATTTCTCATTCATCGGGAGTTCGCCAAAATCTATAAATTTTGTTTCGTAAACAACCCGTGCTGCAGCAATAAGTAGCAGACACCCAACCAATACAATGGTGATCCAATCATTACTTTCTAAGCTGCGTTCTATTGCCTGCACGTTGGGAGTTTTTAAGAGGTTAAAATTAGCATAAAACAGAGAGTTTGGTCTTGAGCATCCGGTAATAATATTCAAAATAAGTACATTTGTGCCTAAATCACTTTAGATGGCAAGTTCGCTCGTCATAATCCCCACGTATAACGAAATAGAGAATATTGAAAAACTGGTGCGCAACATTTTTGCGCAGCAACGTGCTTTTGAAGTACTTGTGGTTGATGACAACTCCCCAGACGGCACAGCGGATTTGGTTAAAAAACTACAAACCGAATTTACCGAGCGTATTCATCTGTTAGAACGCCCAGGTAAAAACGGATTGGGTACTGCATATATTGCAGGGTTTAAATGGGCATTGGAACGGCATTACGCGTACATTTTTGAGATGGATGCAGATTTCTCGCACTCCCCCAATGACTTGGTGCGCCTGTATAATGCTTGTGCAAAAGGTGGTGCAGATTTGGCAATAGGGTCACGCTATATAACTGGTGTTAATGTAGTTAACTGGCCCATGGGACGTGTTTTAATGTCCTATATTGCTTCAAAATATGTGCGTTTTATTACTGGTATGGACATTGCAGACACTACAGCCGGTTTTATATGTTACCGTCGTAGTGTACTCGAAAAAATAAATCTGAATAAGATTAAATTTGTAGGCTACGCCTTTCAGATAGAAATGAAATTTAAAGCCTATTTATTAGGCTTTAAGATTACAGAAGTTCCGGTTATTTTTGTTGACCGTACCAAAGGCACCAGTAAAATGAGCAGCGGTATTTTTAGCGAAGCGGTTTTTGGTGTAATAACTATGAAAATGAAAAGTCTTTTTAAACGATACGATATCTAAAAAATGGAAAAAGTTTTAATTAAGGATGCACATATCGTAAATGAAGGAAGTATCATTCACGGTGATGTATATATCGAAGATGGTATTATCAAAGAAATAAGCAATAGCATTAGTGTTAAGTCGCCAGACGTTCACATTTTTGATGCAGAAGGTCGCCATCTTTTACCGGGTGTAATTGACGATCAGGTGCATTTTAGAGAACCGGGACTTACTCATAAAGCTGATATTGGGTCTGAATCTGCGGCAGCAGTAGCAGGAGGTATTACCTCTTTTATTGAAATGCCCAATACCAACCCCCAAACCACAACCATCGAGAAACTCGAGGAGAAATTTGCGATCGCAGCAGATACTTCATACGCCAACTATTCTTTTATGTTTGGCGGCACTAATGATAATCTTGACGAAATCAAGAAACTGGACAAGAATGCTTGCGCCGGACTTAAACTTTTCCTGGGTAGTTCTACTGGCAATATGCTGGTGGATAATGAAGATGTGCTTCGGGAAATTTTTAAAAGTACAGATCTGGTAATCTCTGTACATTGTGAGGATGAAGCTACCATTCGTAAAAATATGGAGATTTATACCGAGCGTTATGGCGATGATATTCCTATTAATATGCATCCCATTATTCGTAGTGAAGAAGCCTGCTATCTGTCTTCATCTAAAGCCATTGCTTTAGCAAAAGAAACCGGAGCTCGATTACACGTTTTCCATCTTTCTACAGCTAAAGAAATGGATTTGTTTACAAACAAAATCCCTCTTAAAGACAAGAAGATTACCGCCGAAGTTTGCATTCACCACCTGTGGTTTTCTGATGCTGATTATCACGAAAAAGGCACACTCATCAAATGGAATCCCGCTGTCAAAACTCAAAAAGATCAGGATGCACTTTGGGAAGCGCTATTAGACGGTCGCCTTGATGTGATCGCAACAGACCACGCGCCACATACGCTTGATGAGAAAACCAATGTGTACACCAAAGCGCCAAGTGGTGGCCCACTAGTACAACATGCATTACCTGCAATGCTCGAAATGTACCACGAAGAAAAAATTAGTCTGGAAAAGATTGTGGAGAAAATGTGCCACAACCCGGCAATTCTTTTTGATGTTGAAAAACGAGGCTTTATAAAACCAGGATATTATGCAGATTTGGTACTTGTTGACCTCAACAATCCCTGGACGGTAACTAAAGAAAATATTCTATATAAGTGTAAATGGTCTCCGTTTGAAGGCAGCACCTTTAAATCACGCATTTCACACACTTTTGTAAATGGAAAACTGGCCTATAAAAACTTTAAGGTTTACGATGAGCGCCACGGTAAGCGTTTAACTTTTGAAAGATAATGCGCAGACTAAGCCTTTTCATACTCGTTTTTGTTACACTCATTTCCTGTCAGGATATAGAAAAACCCGAAAAACCGGAAGCTTTTATACCGGAAGATCAGATGATTGATATTCTGTATGATATCAGCATTATACGTTCTTTAAAAACCTATAATGTTAATGAGATGCGCATGCTCGACATCAAACCAGAGAGTTACATATACGATAAATACAATATTGACAGCATACAACTTGCTGATAATATAAGTTATTATGCTATAGACTTTAATAAGTACGCAGCCTTATGGGAAAAAGTACGTGTTCGCCTCGCCGCGGAACACGCCGATGTTGAAGAGCGTATTTCAAAAAGTGACAGCATTAAAATTAACCAGATAAAGAATAATCGAGACTCTATCATGAAGGCAAACAGACTCACGCCTGAAAGTGCAAGAGGTCTTGAAATAAACGATTCACTCGTAGAACCTGTTAGTGGTTAAGATGATTTGCAACTCGCTCTAGAGTCTTATCAAGAGGAGTAAATTCAAAATTTAATTCTTCGTGTATTTTAGAAGAGCTATACGTACTTACGGTATATGCAGATCGAGCTGTTGTACTGAAAAGCTTCCGCTTTTTCCCAAATAATCCTGCAAACCAATCTAACCGCCAGGCAAGTTCGAGTTGCCATTTTTTCAACATACGTTTTGGAGCCTGCACCTTGAGCGCGTTTGCAATTTGTTGAAATAGGCTTTCAAACTTTAGATTGTAGCCAACCAAAATATAGCGTTCATTTTTAATTTCACTTTGCATAAGCAACACCAAAGCCCGCACCACATCTTGCACGTCTACAAACCCTGAGCCGCCTGGAACCACATATTTGAAACCTTTTTTAACCTGTCTAAAAAACACACCACTACCCGACTTGTAAAATCCTTCACCCAAAATCACTCCAGGATTTACCACAACCGCATCCAGCCCTTCTTGTGTACCACGCCAAACTTCAAGTTCTGACGCAAATTTAGAAATGCTGTAAACGCTGTTATCTTTAGTAGCTTCCCAATGTGTTTCTTCGGTGACATCACCCTTAGCATCTCCCAATGCCGCTACCGAACTCACATAAGCAAACTTTTTAACACCAAATTCCAGACTCAGGTTGATCATATTTGCAGTTCCCTCAACATTGATTTTTTGCAGTCGGTTAAAGCGTTTTGGGTTAAACGAAATGAGCGCTGCGCAATGATATACATAGTCTACACCTTGAAAAGCTTCAGTCAATGCCGGTATGTCTGTAACATCTGCCTCAATCCATTCTATGTCTTCAAAAGGAGCGGGAGTACGAGAAGTTTGCTCATTTTTCCAACTGAATAAATCGGCCACCGCATTTATACTTTCAGGTGTTCTATAGGTTGCACGTATATTCTTTTCGCCTTGTGCAATTAATGTATAAAGCAAATGTGAGCCCACTAAACCGGTACCTCCAGTAACTAAAACCATAGCGGCTAAGTTAACGATATTCTTGCGTTCTTACCGTGATGCTTTAGGCTTTATATTTATCTTTGCAGCCTTAAAATAGTCTCGAGATGACAGACTATTAAAGATTAAAAACGGAACTTTTTAATCGGACAGCTCTAAAGAATTAAACTTTTTAAATCGCGTTTATCGCGTAAACTAGCAATTATGATTACCAATTTTGTTGAAGAACTGCAATGGCGTGGGATGATTCACGATGTGATGCCCGGGACTGAAGAACACCTTATGGAACAAATGCGATCTGCCTATGTGGGGATCGACCCAACTGCAGACTCGCTTCACATAGGTCACCTTGTAGGTGTTATGATGCTGAAACATTTTCAGGCTAGCGGTCACAGACCTATTGCCCTTATCGGTGGTGCAACGGGTATGATTGGCGATCCATCGGGCAAATCTGATGAGCGTAATCTGCTTGATGAAGAAACCTTGCGTCACAATCAGGAAGCCATTAAAGAGCAACTATCCCGCTTTCTTGATTTTGATTCTGATGCAGAAAACGCAGCCATCCTGGTAAATAATTACGACTGGATGAAGGACTTTAGTTTCCTGAGTTTTATACGCGATGTGGGCAAACACATCACGGTAAACTATATGATGGCTAAAGATTCGGTTAAAAAACGTCTATCTGCAGAATCTGCCGAAGGAATGAGTTTTACTGAGTTTACTTACCAACTCGTTCAGGGTTATGACTTTTTACATTTATATCGTGAGAAAGATCTAACCCTGCAAATGGGTGGAAGCGACCAGTGGGGAAACATCACCACTGGAACTGAACTGGTGCGTAGAATTGGTGGTGGAAAAGCGTATGCGATGACCTGCCCGTTGATCACAAAAGCAGACGGAACAAAATTTGGGAAAACTGCCGGTGGTAACATTTGGTTAGATGCAGAACGCACTTCACCATACAGGTTTTACCAATATTGGTTGAACACCAGCGACGAGGATGCCGCAAAATATATTAAGATTTTCACCTTTTTAGGAAAAGAGGAAATCGAGAATTTGATAGCAGAACATCAGGAAGCGCCACATCAGCGTGCTTTGCAAAAGCGTCTGGCAGAAGAAGTGACCATCAGCACACACGGCGTTGAAAATTATGAGAACGCGGTAAAAGCTTCAGAAATTCTCTTCGGAAAGTCAACAGCAGCAAACCTAAAAGCGCTTAACGAAAAAACCTTTTTAGATGTTTTTGATGGGGTTCCGCAAGCGGAAGTAAGCCGTGGTGAGATCGAAGCCGGACTCGATATGGTAAGTGCACTGGCAGAAAAAACCGGATTTTTAAAATCTAACGGGGAAGCACGACGCGCTTTAAAACAGAATTCAATTTCTGTAAATCAGGAAAAAGTAGCTGAAGATTTTACCATTACTACAGATGATTTGATCAACGACCGCTTTGTTCTTTTACAACGCGGAAAGAAGAACTACTTTGTGATTCGCATTCTTGATTAAGCTAGGATATAAATTGAAACAAAAATCCCCAAACAGCATTGCTGTTTGGGGATTTTTTGATTTTTATATATTTCTCTTGGTTAAGTCTCTTGATGAATGGTGAACAGTCAAAATATCAATTCTAGATTCTGAAACAATCTTATAAATAATTCTGTAATTACCTTCAACTAATTCTCTCAAATCTTCTCGGTGAATTTCGACAATAACTTTCCCCGAATAAGGCAATTTCTTTAAAATCTGAGTTCTTTTCAGAATTCTCAAAGTTTGTATTTGAGCATACTTTTTTGAGTCTCTTGAGATATATTAAAAAATATCTTCTAAATCAATTTTGCTTTGATATGTCCAATTTATTTGAACCAATTGTTCAATTCTTGCATTAATTGGTTTTCAGTTAACACCTCTCCTGCTTCAGACTGTTTATCAGCATTTTCAATTTTTTCAATTAAAAATAATCGCTCTACGAGCTCATCGATAGAAAATTCGTCTGGAAGACTATCTATTTGCTTCTTTACGTTTGCTTTTGTCAACATCATCCTTTCTTTTACATAGTAAGTTACATAAAAAACCCATTCCAATTAAATAGAATTGGTTCTTAATTTTTCTATACTTCAAACTTATCTTCTACTTCCTAAAATCTGTAAAGCGAAGTATAATAAGGTGGCTAACGAACCAATCGCAGCGACTACATACGTACGGGCGGCCCATTTAAGTGCATCTTTAGCTCCGTCGTGTTCTCTTGGCGTCAACATATTAGCCGATTCTAACCAAGCTAATGCACGGTTACTGGCATCATATTCTACAGGCAAAGTGATAAAGGCAAATAAAGTACCCATTGCAAATAATCCTAAACCAATAAGTGCAACCGTCATTCCCAAGCCGCTACCTATAATAGACATCAGCACAACTCCACCAAAAATCACAAACATCGACATGCGTGATGCCACACTCACTACAGGAACCAACTTAGAACGCATGGTTAACCAACTGTAGGCTTTTGCGTGTTGTACCGCGTGACCACATTCGTGAGCTGCAACAGCTGCCGCAGCTGCGTTACGCTCATTATACACAGGCTCACTAAGGTTTACGGTTTTGTTTGCCGGGTTGTAATGGTCTGTTAACTGACCTTGAACCGAAATAACTTTTACATCGGTAATCCCATTATCGCTTAGCATTTTGCGCGCGATCTCGGCACCACTCATCCCATTTTGAAGATGAATTTGCGAGTATTCTTTAAACTTACTTTTTAATTTATTGCTAACGGCCCAACTAATCAGTGCGATCACACCCACCAAAATGTAGTAGCCCATATATCCTCCTGTTATCATGTCTTTTGAATTTTTAGTGTTTTAAAACTAAAGAATAATTAGCAATAAATACGCCGAAAATCGCTTCTGCCGTTTTGACGTAAACTATAAAAATTCGGATACAGGTTTAAAAGGCAAATCAAAAGCTTCTGATATTTCTTCATAAACAACTTCGCCTTTAATAATGCTCAATCCTTTTTGCAAATCCAGATGATCCTTGCAGGCTTTCATCCATCCTTTTTCAGCAAGTTTGAGCACATAGGGCAAGGTCACATTGGTTAGCGCCACGGTTGAAGTATAGGGCACAGCACCCGGCATATTTGCCACGCAATAGTGCACCACATCATCGATGATAAATACAGGGTCTTCGTGCGTGGTAGGTCTTGTAATTTCAACACAACCGCCCTGATCTACCGCCACATCTACGATTACAGTTCCCGGTCGCATATCTTTAAGCATATCTCGGGTAATCAATTTGGGCGCTTTGGCACCCGGAATTAACACCCCACCAATAATCAAATCGTGAGTTTTTATATGTCTGCGGATGTTAAACTCATTCGAAAACTCAGTAACCACATGCGGAGGCATAATATCATTTACATAACGCAAGCGCTTCATACTGATATCGAGAATCGTAACGTGCGCACCGAGACCGGCAGCCATTTTAGCGGCCTGAATCCCCACTACTCCGGCACCTAGAACAAGGACTTTTCCGGGAGTTACGCCGGGAACACCGCCCAGCAATACGCCGCGTCCTTTTACCGGTTTTTCTAAATAACGCGCACCCTGCTGAATCGCCATACGTCCCGCAACTTCACTCATTGGGGTGAGTAAGGGCAAACTGCGATCAGACTCTTCAACGGTTTCATAAGCAATACACACGCTCTTACTTTTGAGCATCGCCTGCGTAAGCGCTTCGCTTGAGGCAAAATGAAAATAGGTAAACACGATCTGATTTTCCTTAACCAGGTCATATTCCGGCTCGATAGGTTCTTTCACCTTAACGATCATTTCGGCGATGGCATACACCTCCTCGATCGTGTCAAGAATTGTTGCTCCGGCATCTTCATAGATAGTATCGGTAAAGCCGCTGTGTTCTCCGGCCGTTTTTTGAACATACACCGTGTGCCCACGTTTGGTAAGTTCAAAAACGCCACCGGGCGTGAGTCCTACACGGTTCTCATTGTTTTTAATTTCTTTTGGAACTCCAATAATCATAATTTGTGCTTTGCGCAGAAAATTAAGAGTTCTCAAAAAGAAGCTTGGAAAGAATATGTCAAAAAGGAAAGGCCTATTTTAAGAATGTGTGAATTAACATCTCAAAATAGGCCATCAATAAATTAAAGCAAAGCTAAATGCTTAGCCTACAAAGTTTACGATCTTACCGGGAACCACGATCACCTTTTTCGGTTCACGACCGCCTAAATACTCCTGAGTTTTCTCGTGCGCACGTACGGCTTTTTCGATTTCATCCTTAGAAAGATCTAACGGAAGTTCCAACGTAAAACGCATTTTCCCATTAAACGAGATCGGATATTCTTTACTGCTTTCTACCAGATGCTTTTCATCAAACTCCGGGAAAGCAGCAGTGGCGATTGACTCGTCGTGACCAAGTAAACTCCACAATTCTTCTGCAATGTGTGGCGCATAAGGCGAAATCAAAACAGCCAATGGCTCCAGCACTTCACGGTTGTTGCATTTCGCAGCAGCGAGTTCGTTTACCGCGATCATAAAGGTAGAAACCGAAGTATTAAAACTGAAGTTCTCAATATCTTCCTGTACCTTCTTGATGGTTTTATGCAAGGTTTTCATCGCCTCCTTTGAAGCCGGCGCATCAGAAACTTCAAAGTCACCTAGATTTCCTGCTTTATCTACCTGATGGTATAGCTTCCATAATTTTTTAAGGAAGTTGTGTACTCCCGTAATACCTGCGGTATTCCAAGGTTTTGCCTGCTCTAATGGACCTAAGAACATCTCATACATACGCAACGTATCAGCTCCGTACTCCTCACAAATATCATCGGGATTCACCACGTTGTATTTGGATTTAGACATTTTTTCGACTTCGCGAGATACCTTTATACCTATTTCATCAAATGGGCTATTATTTGTTTGTTCACCTTCTTCATTAAGTACCAATGCGTTGTGATGAACTGAGCTCCACTCCCGAAATTTCGAAATATTGACAAAATCTTTACTATTTACAAATTCTACATTAACGTGAAGCGGTGTAAATAGTAAATTAACCTCGATCCCTTTTATAGCTTCAGTTGTATTTTCAAGAATAAAATCACATACTTTCTTCCTTAAATCTAAATTTTCGTTTGATTGACCTTCGAGTTTGACGACCGCATTATAATCTAGAAAAATGGGATTTAATGTTGGTATTGTCTTTTTAATACCATTAAGAGATTGATAGCCTGAAACCCTATGAACAAACGCACTCTCCCCCAAAATCATCCCTTGGTTGATCAGCTTTTTAAACGGCTCTTCCACCGGAGCAAAACCACGATCTTTTAAGAATTTCACCCAAAAACGGCTGTACAATAAATGCCCTGTTGCGTGCTCACTTCCCCCGATATAGAGGTCCACATTTTGCCAATACTCCATCGCTTCTTTTGAGGCAAAAGCTTCGTCGCGCAAAACTTTCTCCATATATCTGAAGAAATACCAGCTACTTCCTGCCCAACCCGGCATCGTATTCAACTCTAAAGGAAATACCGTCTCGTGATCGATCTTGTCATTGCTCACGACTGCATGGGTTTTGGTATCCCACGCCCAAACATTGGCGCGACCTAGTGGCGGCTCGCCTTCTTCGGTAGGTAAATATTTTTCTACTTCCGGCAGGTGAATTGGTAAATGCGCTGCATCAATCATTTGAGGCATTCCATCTACATAATACACCGGGAACGGCTCTCCCCAATAACGCTGACGGCTAAAGACCGCGTCGCGCAAACGGTAATTTACTTTACCTTTTCCGGCACCTAATTTTTCTAATGCTTCAATCGCTTTTGGCAATGCTTGCTTGTATGCCAGCCCATTTAAGAACTCTGAATCTTTTAAAGGCGTTTTATCCTTTTCAGCATAGGCTTGTTCGCTGATATCGACTCCGTCAAAAATATTCTTGATCGGAATGTTGAAATGCGTCGCAAAATCCCAGTCGCGCTGATCGCCACAAGGAACCGCCATAACAGCACCGGTTCCATAACCAGCCAACACATAGTCACCAATCCAGATCGGAATCGGCTCTTTTGTAAAGGGATGCTCGGCATACGCACCGGTAAATGCACCAGAAATGGTTTTTACATCGGCCATACGCTCGCGCTCGCTGCGTTTAGCAGTCGCTTCGATATAGGCATCAACCTCAGCTTTTTGCTCTGGAGTTGTTATTTCTTTTACAAGATCTAACTCGGGCGCAAGCGTCATAAACGTCACTCCAAAAATGGTATCGGGACGCGTAGTAAATACTGAAATAGTCTCTTCTGAATCTTTGATCTTAAACTGTACCGAGGCTCCTTTTGAACGCCCTATCCAGTTGGTTTGTGAGTCTTTAAGCGGCTGCGGCCAGTCAATATCCTGCAAACCGTCTAGCAAACGCTGCGCATAAGCGCTGATACGCATACTCCACTGCGTCATTTTTTTACGCACCACAGGATGCCCCCCACGTTCTGAAACGCCGTTCACGATCTCGTCGTTTGCCAAAACCGTACCCAGCGCAGGGCACCAGTTTACTTCGGTTTCTGCCAGGTAGGTTAATCTATATTTTAAAAGAAGTTCTTGTTTTGCTTTCGTGGAAGCGGAATTCCAATCTTCAGCTGTAAAAGCTTCAACATCTTCATCGCATACTGCATTGACTGAAGCGTTTCCTTCGACTTCAAACTTGGCGATCAGCGTGTCAATATGCTCTGCTTGATTGATATCGTTGTTATACCAACTTTCAAAAAGCTGAATGAAAATCCATTGTGTCCATTTATAATATTCCGGATTTGAAGTGCGCACCTCGCGACTCCAGTCGAATGAAAATCCTATTTTATCCAATTGCTCGCGGTAACGGGCAATGTTTGTTTCGGTGGTAATTGCCGGGTGTTGCCCGGTTTGAATCGCATATTGCTCTGCCGGAAGTCCGAAGGAATCATACCCCTGCGGATGCAATACATTAAACCCTTGATGACGCTTGTAACGCGCGTAAATATCGCTGGCAATATATCCCAGCGGATGCCCAACGTGCAGTCCCGCACCTGATGGATATGGAAACATATCGAGCACATAATATTTTGGCTTGTCGCTGTTATTTTTTGCCTGAAAAGTACCGTGATCACTCCAGTACTTTTGCCATTTTTTTTCTATCGCGTTAAAATCGTAGTTCATCATGAATTGGTTTTCCAGACTTCATCGGTTTTTAAAACCTGTGAGGTCTTTTAAGAAGCGGCAAATTTACGATTATTAAACTCGTTTACTCAAGTTTTACGACCGTGGTTTGAAGGGACTTGATATCAACTTTTGCTATAAATTGCTTTTTGTAAGTGTCCAAAGGGTTTTGAGTATCAATTGACCACAGTTCAAATTGATACACGCCATCTGTTATCTTTTTCACATTTGCATTTGGAAAGTGATTACTAGGGCGTAGCTCGTTATACTTCTTTATTGTACTATTATCGTTGAATAAATCTAGGGCAACCGCTAAATCCGCACGCTCCTTTTGAAATTGTTCTTCATACGACTTACTTGGATTTTTAAATCCACGATTTTTTAGTTGTTCCCATACGGAATCATTATGAGCCTTTATATATTCAATTTCAGATTTGAATTCAGCATCTTCGTCTGCGGCCTCCCAAAAAACATCGCCTGATTTGTGGATAATTTTTATAGGTAAGCCACGAGCCGCAAATTCGTAAGCCTTAGCATTAACCAGATTACCTAACGTAAACATGGTCCAGATTTCTAATGAATCGGTAGTTTTCTGTGCGAATGTATTTAAACAAAAAACCATCAGAACTCCAAGTGTACTATATTTCATTGATATCGAATAATTAAAAAACCATATCAAAAAAGATGCCCTTTAAAGACTTCAAATTAGTTGATAGACTATTAACTGAGTTTATTTCCTGAAAAATTCAATCTTGATAATCAAAAAAGATTTCATTTTGATGTTTTTAAGTTTCTCAAAGCTCTTCATACAAAAAACCATAAGGTTTCGTTTAAGAAGCACGAACTTTAGTATTTTTGCCCCTTAGTGTTTTAAAACAGTAACTAACAGTATGGCTTCATCTTTTGAAAAATTTCAGCGTCGCAGATTGATTTCCTCTTATTTTTCGGTGGTGTTGAGTATAGCGTTGGTGTTATTTTTACTGGGAGTTTTGGGCCTTTTGGTACTTAATTCTAAAAAAGTAGCCGATCATTTTAAGGAGCAAATCGCCCTTACTATTTACCTAAAAGACGAGGCTAAGGAAGTTGAAATCAAACAACTTGAAAAAACACTTACTCTGGCAGAATACACCAAGTCAACCCGATTTGTTTCAAAAGAGGAAGCGGCGGAAGAACACAGCAAAGAAATAGGTGAGAATTTTATGGATTTCCTGGGCTATAACCCCCTGCAAAACTCTATTGACGTTTATCTAAAAGCCGATTTTGTAGATGCTAACCGGGTTAAAGAAATTGCTGATGAGCTTACCGCTAAAGATTTTGTTGACGAGGTTAACTACGACCAGCCACTTATTTCTCTGCTTAACGATAACATCAAAAAAATCAGTCTGTGGATTATTGTTATTTGCGGCGTGTTTACACTAATAGCAGTATTACTCATCAATAGTGCCATCAGACTTTCAGTATATTCAAAGCGATTTACTATTAAAACCATGCAAATGGTAGGCGCTACCAAAGGCTTTATTCGTCGACCATTTATCTGGTTAAGTATGAAACTGGGAATGGTAGGTGCTGTTATCGCTTTGGCAGGGATGGCAGCAGTTTTGTATTACCTTAACGAGACCTTCCCCGAACTGGAAATTCTCGCAGATACTGTTATTCTGGGGATTCTATTTGTGGGTGTATTTGCCGCAAGCGTTGTAATCACATGGTTCAGTACTTTTTTGGCAACTCAACGTTTCCTGAATCTAAGAACAGACGAACTCTATTATTAGACGTAAAATATAAGACAAGAGATTTTAGACAAAAACTCTTTAATCATTAACTTTTAACCCCTTAAAAATGGGAGAACAAAAGCGAAAAAAACAAAACGAACTGCACCGCAGTAGTTTCATATTTAAAAAGAAAAACTATCAGGTGATGCTTATAGGCCTTGGTGTAATCGCACTGGGTTTTATCCTGATGTCTGGCGGAGGTAGTGACGATCCTAATGTATTTAATCCGGAAATTTACAACTGGAGACGTATACGCCTGGCTCCTGCTTTAGTTCTAATAGGTTTTGGGATTGAGGTCTATGCCATTTTACTGGATCCGGACAAAAAGAAAAAAGTCAATTAAGCTCATTTGAATGGATATAATTGACGCGATAATTCTTGGAATCATCCAGGGTCTTACCGAATTTCTTCCCGTTTCTTCAAGTGGTCATCTTGAATTGGGAAAAGCCATTTTAGGAGACAGCACAGTGCCTGAAGAAAGCCTTCTTTTTACAGTGGTCTTACACTTCGCAACAGCTTTAAGCACACTGGTTGTTTTTAGAAAAGATATAATCGACATTTTAAAAGGCCTCCTTCAGTTTAAGTGGAATGAAGAAACCCAATTTTCAGCAAAAATTGTGATCTCGATGATTCCCGCGGTAATTATCGGGTTGTTTTTTGAAGAGCAACTGGAGTCTCTTTTTGGCGGAAACATTCTGCTGGTAGGCTTGATGCTTATCATCACTGCTTTGCTTCTTTGGCTGGCCGATAAGGCAAAAAACACTCAGAAGCCGGTAAGTTTTCAAAATGCTTTTACGATAGGTATTGCTCAGGCAATAGCGATGCTTCCGGGAATTTCTAGAAGTGGGGCGACCATTTCAACTTCGGTTTTATTGGGAAATGACAAAGCCAAAGCAGCTCGATTTTCATTCTTAATGGTAGTTCCACTTATTTTTGGAAAAATTGCAAAAGACCTATTAAGCGGCGATATCACAACCGAGTCTGGCAATTTTACTGCGCTTTCTATTGGCTTTATTGCTGCATTTGTAAGTGGTCTGGTTGCCTGTACCTGGATGATCAAACTTGTGAAGAAAAGTAAGCTCTCTTGGTTTGCTATCTATTGCCTTATTGTGGGAGTAATTGCAGTGGGTTTTGGCTACTACAATATGTAGCTTTTTAATTCTCAAAGAATACCTAATCTCTTATGCAGTGTAGCGAAACCGATTTTAAAGAAGGCCAAGTTCTCCTGTTTGATAAACCCTTAAACTGGACCTCGTTTCAGCTGGTAAACAAAGTGCGCTGGCTTATACGCAAGACCTATAAAATTAAAAAGATCAAGGTAGGTCACGCTGGTACTTTAGATCCGCTAGCTACAGGTTTGCTTATCATCTGCACCGGCAAATTTACCAAGCGCATTGAAGAATTTATGGGTCAGGAAAAAGAGTACACAGGCACCATAGTTCTGGGAGCAACCACTCCTTCTTACGACCTTGAGACCGAAATTGACTCCACATTCCCTACAGATCACCTCAGCGAAGAGCTTATTCACAAGACCACTGCTCAATTTACCGGGAATATTATGCAGCAACCCCCAGTTTTTTCAGCCTTAAAAAAAGACGGAAAACGTTTATATGAATTTGCCCGTGAAGGTAAAGAGGTAGAAATACCCAGTCGGGAGGTTCAGGTTTCAAACTTTGAGATCACACGCATTGAGTTGCCAGAAGTTGATTTTAGAATCAGTTGCAGTAAGGGCACTTACATTAGATCGCTGGCTCACGATTTTGGAAAAGCTCTAAATAGCGGCGGTCATCTTTCCGCTTTGCGACGTACTAAAATTGGTGCTTTTGATGTAGATAAATCCATCAGTCTTACCGATTTTGAATCGAAGCTGGAAGAATCTATTTCCTAAAGACAATTAGCTCAAACTTGTTCCGTTTTGTTTAACAGCAAAAAAGGCCTCATTTTTGTATTTTTAGCAAGAGAATTATTTCCTAAACGTATTCGGTTTAGTTAGCATTCAGCTAGTTGAATATTGAAATAAGCAGGTTTTAAGTTGACGAACTCATGAAATTTTCATCTGAAGATAAAGCGATGTTGATCACCTTTAGCGGTGCGGCATTCTTATGCATTGTCTTTTTGTTTCTCACTATAAAACCCTACGATACTGCACAGGTAGAAGAGTTTATTCCCATCCCGATCATACAGGATGAGCCTGAAGAAGAACAGACTCCTGAAGAACTTGAGGAGCAGAAAATCTTGCAATCGCAACAAATAACCAATCAGGCACAGAGCAGCAATCGCGAAATTAGAGAAGCCAATCGCTATTTTAGTCAGCAGAATCAAGTAAACGATGCTTTAAAAACCGACTCTGAAACCTTAGAACCTTCTGAAGACATCGATGGTGATGATGAAAATTATCCCGATTACCAGCAACGCATAGCGCTTTTACGCCAAAAGCGAAATGAACAACAATCTGCGGGAGATTCTAAAACTTCAGAAAAAGTATCCAAAGTAAACACCTCGAGTTACCGCCGCAGTACGGTTACCTATCAACTTAAAGACCGCAATGCAATACAAATCCCTAACCCGGTTTATACCTGTGATGCCATAGGCAAGGTAGTTATCAATATCGAAGTAAATGGCAGCGGTGGAATTAATAAAGCCTATTTTAATAAGAGTGCGTCGAGCACTTCAAATGGTTGTCTGGTTGACCAGGCATTGGAATATGCAGCGCATGCAATCTTCAACAAAAGTGACCGCGCTACGCAGTTAGGCTCTATTACATTCGAGTTTCAAGGTTAAGCACTCTCAGAATTTCGATGAGTTCGCTTACAATTGACTGTCCCTTATCTTTATTATACCAAAGCTGAAGTGACTCTCTAAACTCGGCTGTTAATTCGCCATGTTCTGCCTTATAATCTTCAACAAGCTGTTTGGCTGCTTGCGAACGTGAACCCCACGAAGCCAACACTTCCTGACTTGCCGGATCTTGCATCACCAGTTTAGGAATTGCCTTTGCTCCATTTGACAAAAAAGCGTCCATCAATTGCGGGTGATCATCGCGTAAAACAATCTTAAAATTAATTGCCGGCTGTAACTCTGCAATATGATGCATCACGGCAATTGCAGGCGGAGCATCTCCACACCAGCTTTCGGTAAGTACAAGCCAGTTTAAAGGTCGGTTAAAAGTCGCTATCAATTCTTCCTGTGAAGTGCTCAACTTAAATGTCTTATCCCAGCGTTTCATTCTACGATCATTAAGCACTGTGTAGTTAGACAAAGCCTCGGTTTGCGTATGACCGGTGCTGGTAAACGAATTTGCGTGTTTATTTACTAATAAGCGATAATCTGCATAGGTCATTCCCTTCTTTAAGGATTGGGTAACCAGGTCTTGGCGTTCTAGGGTAGTTATTTGCATAGACCAAAAGTCGGTCTGCTTTTAACAAACTTACAGAGCAATTTCAGCTATGAGTAACTAGATTGAATATCTTTGAACTCTAATTAAATCTATATGACCAAGCATAGATGCGGCTGGTGCGTGGGCGACGCACTTTACGAAGCCTATCACGATACGGAATGGGGTGTTCCCGTATATGATGACGCCACTATTTTCGAATTTTTGATTTTAGAAACCTTTCAGGCGGGACTTAGCTGGATTACCATTTTGCGCAAGCGCGAAAACTTCCGCGAAGCGCTAGATAACTTTGACTATAAAAAGATTGCCAATTACGGGGAAGATAAGCTGGAAGAACTACTCAACAATCCCGGAATTATTCGCAATAAACTGAAGGTATATGCCACTGTAACTAACGCTCAGGCTTTTATGAAAATCCAGGAAGAGTTTGGTTCCTTTTCAAAATACATATGGGGTTTTGTAAATCATAAACCTATACAAAACGCCGTTGAGTATTATAAAGAAGCTCCTGCAACCACAGCTATTAGCGATGCCTTAACTAAGGATCTTAAAAAGCGTGGTTTCAAATTTACAGGGTCAACAGTAGTTTATGCACATATGCAGGCTACAGGAATGGTTAACGATCACGAGGTAGGTTGTTTTAGATACAAGGAAGTAAACGCATTGCATTAATGAGGAAAATCATTTTAGGACTTACTATTCTAGCCAGTAGTATTGCCAGTGCACAGGAAGTGAAGCAGGAAGTAGAAAAGCGTATTGATGCTGAAGAAATGCCTCCTGCTGCCCTGGACTATTTGAATACTCTTGAAGGGTCTAAACACAAGCTTCACTTTTATATGGAGCACGATGGTGAGCACCAAAGCTATGAGGCAAAATTCAAAATAAAGCATGCCAAATACAGCGTAGAATTCAACAGCGAGGGCCAACTAGAGGATATTGAAATCCTACAAACTCCAAAGAAAATGGGATCTGCTTTAACTGCTGTTAAGCAATACCTGGAAACCAACTTTGAACGCTATCGTATCGAAAAAATACAATCGCATTTTGAAAAGGGACAAGATTTTGACACGAGTGATCCTGGTAATCCTGATGCATGGGAGCTAATTGTGGCTACCAAAAACAGTGAAAATAAGCTAGAGCGTTTTGAAATGACTTTTGACGTTACTGGTAAGTATTTAAAATCCCGCAAAGTTGTATGCCGGTCTTATGAATTTCTCCTTTTTTAAAGTTCTCTTTTTAATAGTTCCATTTTCCCTTTTTGCTCAGGAAACGCAATTCCTAAGTCAGCATGAGCTTGGTTTGAGTTACAACCCGGCATCGCGATGGAGCTATAATTTTGAAGTAACCAACAGAAACACGCTTCCTACTGAAAAAACACCCTTTACGGCACAGCACATAGAATTTTCACAGTTCACAACTTATGAAAGCGGCTTTTACAGCAGTTTAAGTTTAGGATTACGGTATCGTAATCGGGATTGGTTCGACTCCAGTCGAAGTAATGAAATCCGTTTGACACAGCAATACAATTATGCGCGTAGTTATAATCAATATCGGTTGGGGCATCGGTTACGTGTTGAACAACGTTTTTATGAAGATGAAACGGTTTACCGGGCACGTTACCGGCTAAATCTTGACTTTCCGCTTCAAGGCTTACGACTTGATAACGGCGAGTTTTACACAGCTATCGGTCTGGAAACACTCTATAGCATTTCGGCATTGTCACAACCCGAACTCAACCAGCGGCTAACCCTTACTCTGGGTAATCAAATAAGTAAACTGCTGAAGCTACAAATCGCAGCAGAATACCGGAAAGAAGATTTAATTATTGAGCAGGATAATCGTGTGTTTTTCTACACGGCTGCAAAATTTAAACTATAAGATTGACTTCCGTTATTATTGAAGGTATTTTAGAAACTCTTCACGTGGAATTTCGCGCGCTCCCATACGATCGAGGTGCTCGTTATATACCTGGCAATCGATGAGTTTATAATTGAGGTTTTGTAGTTTTCGCGCAAGCGAAATTAAAGCCACTTTACTGGCATTACTCACTTTGCTAAACATACTCTCGCCACAAAAAATAAGCTTGTCTTTAAGGTTAATACCGTATAAACCACCTACCATCTTACCGTCCTGCCATACTTCGACAGATTCTGCAAAGCCCTCTTCATGTAAATTGATGTATGCTTCTACCATTTCATTGGTAATCCAGGTACCGTGTTGCCCATCACGCTTGATCCGTTTACAACTCAAAATCACATCGGTAAAACAGGTATTGTACGTCACCTTAAAAACTTCCTGATTTAAAACATTGCGCATCGATTTTTAAACGTGTACTTCTTCAGTAAACAACACCATACGCGGATCGGGAGACCACCACAAGACCGGCTGCCCATCATTATACCAAGGAAAAACCCCTTTAGAATAGGCATCTTTGAGTCGGTTTAATGACAAGTCTGCCCCTACCGCCAGCAGACCATCTTCATCTGCAAAGCGGTAATCGGGAAAAGGCTGATTTGAGGTTATGTAAACGATAGGATTCTACTTTTTAGGGGAATAAACTACAAACCCCCGTAACTTACTAAAAGTAACGGGGGTTTGGTTTTGCTTTAACGCTATTTTAGAATGGTAAATCGTCATGATCGTCATCATCAAAATCTGACGCAGGCTCAAACTGGTCTGCTGGTGGTACCGGAGGCACACTACTTGCAGTTGCAGATTGATCTACATTTTCAATTCTCCAACCATTAAGGCTGTTGAAATATTTGGTCTCACCTTGTGGACTTACCCACTCACGACCACGCAGGTTAATGCTTATTTTTACATTCTGACCTGGCTTTACACTATTTAGCAAATCGGTTTTATCCTGTACAAACTCAACCATTATAGTTTGTGGATATTGCTCTTCGGTAATTACAACTATTTCTCTCTTTTTAAAGCCGCTCCCAAATGTTTGAACGTCTCCTACCAATTTTACTTTTCCTTGTACTTCCATTATTCTTCTGTTCTTCTTTTAATTTTAAGTTCGTTTATGCCAGTATCAATTTCCAGGCATTCAGTATCTCATCCTCTGCTATCAATTGCTGAATCTTTTGATGTAAAGTCGATGATTGCTTGTCAACGACCAACTCTTTCAACTGTACATCGGTTGCAACATAAGCTTTTATTTCTTCCACTTTCGGCAATGCATCAACATTACCCAATCTTCCTAAATCATTACCCGTAAGAATGCTGCTGGTTCTAAAAGCTTCAGGTATTTGATCTACACCTACGCCCAAGTTACGTAAAGGTTTTGGCACTTCAAACATCCCGTCTATCGCACGGGTATACCAGTTACCACCCATACGGGCAACCAAATCTATTTTATGATCGTCAATAGTACCTGCTTCAGTCAATATGCTTTCGTGAAAATGCATGCGCACCACTTCGCAAATCACCAGATTACCGGCACCACCCTGATCTCCCATCGCAACCACATCCTGCACTTTACACTCGAGCTGAACCGGTGATTCTTTTACCCGAAAAGGCTTTACCACTTCAGATTCAACCTTTGTAAAACCTGCTTTTAAAAATTCATCAACACCCTCATCATACTCAGTACTGGCCAATGACATTTGCTGCACCATCGCATAATTAACAATATTGATCACCACTTCTTTGGTTTCCAAAATATTGTTGAGCGTATGCTTTGTGGTATTATCACGACCGCGACGCACGGGGGAAAACACCACAATTGGTGGATTTGAACTAAACACATTAAAGAAACTGTAGGGCGACAAATTGGGTCTGCCCTGCGCATCTAATGTGCTTGCAAAAGCAATAGGCCGCGGACTCACAGCACCTGAAAGCATGCTGTAAATAGTTGCGTTATCACTGGTAGCCAGATCTAATGTTTGAGTCTTAAATTGCATCTCGCAAAGGTAGGCATACGCCGCTACACTTAAAACCGTTTTACAGACAATAATTCTATCTGAAATGCTTTATATTTAATCGATATGTCTAGTCGTTATAAAGGCTATTCTATCTCGAAAATACTTGCTATTTAAGACCTCAGTTTATGAAGTTTAACACAGATCAGCGGTTTGTACGCTGGTTTATCATTTTTGCAGCAGTTGTTATCACAGCTCTGATTTTATGGAATGTATCACTGTTTTTTGATCAGTTGAAACAAGCCGAACGTGATCGTATGGAAATCTGGGCTTCGTCTATGGAGGCTTTTAATACAGAAGACATCAACCAGTATTACGCGCTGAGTCAAAAAATAAACAGCCGCAACCAGTATATCCCCATAATTATCACCGACTACAAGGATAGTGTGGTCAACAGCATCAATATTCCAAAAGGAGTTTTAGACAACCCGCAGCGCTCTCAGGAAATGCTTCGGGAAATGGCCGCAGAAAACGACCCTATACGTATCGACATTTTGGGAGGAGACTTGTGGTACGCCTATTATGGGCACTCACCAGTAATCAACCAGCTTAAATACTTCCCTGTGGTTCTGGTTATTATCGTTATTCTATTTATTGCAGTCATCTACTTCTTTTATGCCACTTCAAAAGCTTCTGAACAAAACCTACTTTGGGCTGGTATGGCTAAAGAAACAGCACATCAAATCGGGACACCACTTTCGTCTTTAGTTGGCTGGACCGAAATTTTAAAAACCGAAAATGTAAATCCGGAGTACATAGAGGAGATTAATAAAGACATCGCTCGACTTGAAACCATTACCGGAAGGTTTTCAAAAATCGGAAGCGTACCCAAACTGGAAGCTAAAAACATCATTACCGTTACTCAGGAAGCCTTTGAATACCTGTCTAAACGCAGTTCAAAACTTATAGATTTTCAGATTGACGTTCCGCAAGGGCAACTTTTTGTAATGCTCAATGAAGAGCTGTTTGCCTGGAGTATTGAAAATCTGGTCAAGAATGCCATTGATGCGATGAAGGGAAAAGGTACTCTTACGCTCATCATCAAACGCGATACCCGTTTTGCCAAGATCCTGATTAAAGATACCGGGAAAGGAATCCCAAAAATGAACTTTTCAACCATTTTTGAACCGGGTTATACTACTAAAACCAGAGGTTGGGGTCTGGGTCTTTCTTTAACCAAACGTATTATTGAGGAATATCATGACGGGCAGGTTCGCGTGCTTCACAGTGAATTAAACAAGGGAACCACCTTTCAAATCGCTCTTAAACTCATAAACTGATGAATCCTAAAGTTCGCAATATGCAAGTGTGTGTATTATCAGACAACTGGTATACACTCAACAAAGTAGATTTTGAATATTTAAACAATCAAAACATTTGGGAAAAACAGTCTCGAGAAGCATATGACCGCGGTAACGGAGCGGTGGTTCTGCTATATAATATTCAAAAGAAAACCGTCATTCTCACGCGACAATTTAGAATGCCTACTTACCTCAACAAAAACCCAGATGGGATGATGATAGAAGCCTGCGCGGGATTGCTCGATGAGAATGACCCCGAGACAGCGATCATCAAAGAGATTGAAGAAGAAACGGGCTATGAAATCACCCAGGTAGAAAAGATTTTTGAATCGTATATGTCCCCCGGTTCGGTGACGGAAATTTTACACTTTTTTATTGCAAGTTACACCGAGGAACAAAAGTTTTCTGAAGGTGGCGGCTCAGCCGATGAAACTGAGAACATTGAGGTTTTAGAATTACAATTTGAAGAAGCCTTGAAGCAGGTTAAAGCAGGAAAAATCAAAGATGCGAAGACTATTATGCTGCTGCAATATGCCCAAATAAATCTGGGAGATCTGTTTAAATGATTTATTTTCGCAGCAGGAACCAACTTAAACCTATGGCCGAAAACTACGTGAAATTTGGGGAGTCAAAACTGCGAAATAACTGTCCTAAATGCTTTGCTCAGGACGGATTAAAGTTTAGTTTTTACAATAAAATTGAAGACACAAAGCTGTATACCCGCGCCACAAAAGAAGTTAAAGGCGAACTCAATTGTAGCCACTGTGAGTCTCAGATTTATCCTGCATTATGGACAGACGAAATAGACCGCATATACTTATACAATTTAAAGCGAGTAGGTAACCCACAAACCTATCAACGCTTCAAACCGCTTGCTATTTATATACTAGTTGCTATTGTGCTTGCCGGTACTGCAGCAGCTTTTGGCATTTACTATCTACAGACTAGATAGCAGCATTTATCTGCTGAGCTAAAGCTGAAAACTCTTCAGAAGACATTGCCGTTTTATTTAAAAATCGAGCGTCTTCCATAGTAGTTAAGGGAATTAAATGCACGTGAACATGAGGCACTTCAAGCCCTATAACAGAGACGCCAACACGTTTGCAATCCACTACTTTTTCCAAACCTAAAGCAACTTTTCTGCTAAAAGCCATAAGCTCCATATAATCAGCCTCCGGAAGGTCAAAAAGCTTATTCACCTCCTTCTTGGGAATACAAAGTGTATGTCCTTTTGCATTAGGGTTGATATCCAGAATAGCGATATGCTTATCGTCTTCTGCTACGATATGACCCGGGATTTCGCGATTGATTATTTTGGTAAAAATGGAAGCCATTCTGAATTAGATGTTAGTGGTTAAATACATTTTAAATTTCTACTTTCTAATTTTAAATAACTAGTCTCTACTTATTTCGAGAATATCAAATTTCATGGTGCCATTTGGTACGCTTACCTCAGCGACCTCACCTTCTTTCTTGCCCAAAAGTCCTTTTCCAATTGGAGAATCCACTGAAATTTTACCACTTTTCAGGTCGGCTTCACTTTGTGCTACCAATTTATAGGTCATCACGGCTCCATTAGTCTGGTTTTTGATTTTTACAGTAGAATGTACCAGAACTTTAGAAGTATCAAGTTGAGACTCGTCGATTATACGGGCATTGGCAACAATTTCTTCCATTTTAGAAATGCGCATCTCCAGCATTCCCTGAGCTTCTTTTGCCGCATCATATTCGGCATTTTCACTTAAGTCACCTTTATCACGGGCATCAGCTATGGCCTGTGAAGCCTTAGGACGTTCAACATCTTTAAGCTGGTTGAGCTCGTCTTTTAATTTTTTTAATCCTTCCGCAGTATAGTATGATACTTTACTCATAACTTCGTTTATTTATGCACAATGTGGTGTGTGTAATTTCGTTTTAAGATCGTGTTTCTCTGAAAACTAGAACAGGCCAGAGGTATAAACACAAAAAATCCCATCATAAACGGGATTTTAGTCTTGCTAATATACGAAATAATTAATTCTTAGTTTTAAAATCTTGTAAATTGACAAAAACAGACCTATGAAGTTTTCTACTAGTATTGTGGTTGCACTTGTGTTTTTTATGGTTGCTGTGTCGTGTAGTTCAGACGATTCTCGCATCAACAATCCCAACCTCAGACCCATTTCATTTTCGGTAAGTTTAAATACCAATTTACCGGAATACAGCAGCCTTCAATTTCCCGGAAATGCCGTGTTTGTAGCCAATGTGGGCATTCAGGGTGTTTTTGTGATTAATACCGGAACAGGCATTTTAGCCTGGGAAGCCGCGGATCCCAATCACGTCCCTAACGAATGCTCTACTATGATTTTAAATGGTGTTGAAGTAACATGCACATGTGAAGACAATACCTACAATCTATACACCGGTCAGGATAAAGCTCAGAAGCTTCCGTATACTTTATTGCCTTATCGCATCGCTCAGGAAGAGAGTTTGATAATCGTTTCAAACTAGATTAAACAAAAAACTGCCTGAAGATTAATCTTCAGGCAGTAGTTTTTTGATTTATCAAACTAATTAGAATCGCACGCTGGCACCTACTAAAAAGTTGATTTTTGCCTGCGGATAATAGCCCGTTCCTTCAACTGTGGTAATTGTTCCAGGATTTGTAAAATCGTCATCATAGGTATAAAAATACCCATTTGACACATACTCTTCACTGAAGATGTTATTCACCAAAGCTGTAAGTGTAACCGATTTTGCAAAGCCTAACTCACCCAATTCATATTGTACATTGAGGTCATTTATGAAATAAGCATCAAGCTTAGAACTTTCGGCATCGATGTTTCCTAAATACTGCTCCCCTACATATTTTGATAAAAACGAAAGGCGTAAACCTTCAACCGGAAAATAATCCAGACGGTTTGCAGCTACCAATCCAGGTGAATACGAAATAGTGGTATTTCCTAAATTTTGAAGTACCCCATCACGCTCGAAAAAGAAATCCCTGTTTTTATTGGTACTCACTGAAATATTTGGAGTTGCCGCAAATACTCCGGGAACAAGCTCTAAACCAGCTTCAATCTCCACACCTAGTCTGTAGCTCGATCCGCTATTTTGACGTAAAGGAGCTCCCACATCGTCAATTGCACCGGTTAGCACCAGTTGGTTGCGATAGTCCATATAAAACACGTTTGCAAAAACACGTGCTCTGTCCTTAATATAACGGTAACCCAATTCAAAATCATTCAAACTTTCTGGGACTGGGTTTCCGTTTTCAAAATCGGTACGTACGGGCTCTCGATTGGCTCGCGCATAGGAAGCATAAAACTTATTGCTTTCGTCAAGCGTAAATGTCACCCCAGCTTTGGGATTGAAAAATGAATAGTTCTCATCTACAATAAACTCACTGGTGTCATCGGCAAGGCCATCTGTACTATAATTTATGAATCGCCCTTGAAGATCTCCAAAAACACTCCAGGTAGCATCAATGCGCCACGTAGCTTTAGCAAAAGTGGTAAACTCATTTTTATCTGCAGTACCAAAATAATATCGATAGCCTGCCTCTTCAGTTTGTGAGAAGTAACGCGCCCAAAGCACTTCACCAAAATGGTCACCACTATAAATACTGCCAAAAATCCCGGCATCAAAGTCAAGGTTCTTACCTGAATAATTCGTGGTAAAATTGGCTACATAGTATCGATTATCCAACCAGCGACGTCGGGTTAAATCGGTATCCGTTTGAAGTTCGCCATCTACTTCATAAGGTTCCCAGCCCAGGAAGTCAAATGTAGCATTGTCAGAAAAGTTGACGTTTGCATAGTACCAGGAATCTACATATTCTTCAAAATACCCACGCCCTAGAGTGTAATTCAAGGCCAGGTTGGTAGACCAGCCACCACTGTATTTTTGATTCCATAGCAATTGCACGTGATCCTGCTTATAGTTGTCAACCTGATTATCGTAGAACCCTTCAAAATTTCCTTCATCGTCGTATTGAAAACCTATTGGATTATAGGTGCGATCTGTCGCAAGCGTTTCAGCGTCAATGCCGTTCCAGGATTGGTATGTAATCTCATGACCACCAAAAACGATGGCTTTTAAAAGGGTATTACCATCGCGATAGGCGCCTTGTAGAAAGTAAGATTTCAGATCAGAACTTGCGCGATCAACATAACCATCTGATTGAATTGCTGAAAGTCTTCCGGAAAAACTAAAATGCTCATCAATAAGACCTGTACCAAATTTCACATTGGCTCTACGCGTGTTGAAAGACCCTCCGGAAGCGTTCAGCTCTGCATAAGCCTTATTTTCTGCCCCGTCTGTCAAAATATTTAAGCTGGCTCCAAAAGCACCCGCACCGTTTGTGGAAGTCCCTACCCCACGCTGCAATTGCACACTTTGAATAGAGCTACTAAAATCCTGCAGATTTACAAAAAAGCTTCCCAAACTTTCTGCATCATTATAAGGAATCCCGTTAATGGTGACATTAATTCCCTGATTACCGGTACCACGCACGCGAAATCCGGTATAACCTATTCCGGCTCCGGCATCTGATGTAGTTACCACACTTGGGAGGTAATTGAGCAAAATGGGCAAATCCTGACCCAGATTACGCTCTTCAATTTCCTTTTTTGAAAGGTTGCTGTACGTGATAGGAGAATCGGCATCTACCCGTATAGATTGTACGAGTACCTCATCGAGTTTGTTTACTTCGGTCGTGTCTGTGACCTGTTTTTGCTGTGCAAATGTGCCAAAAGTAGTTAAGCTGGCAGCACAAGCGAATAAAAGAGTTTTCATTCGTAAAATGATTTTTACGAATAAAAGGGGCAATTATTCTGTGTTACTAATAATTAATAAATGCAATGTTGCTTAAAAAAATACCGATCGTCACCGGAAGTTTTAAGCGGTTCCCTTGGCAGCATTATCCGCCCAGGTTCATTGGGTATGATCTCAGCTCGCTTTCTGGTTACCCAGAAGTTTAAGCACCCCTTTGAGATTAGGCGGCAAATGTAAAGCAATAAATTCTTCTTAAAAAAAGAAACCACCTTAAAAATTAGGTGGCTTCCGGTTTGCTTTTTTCTCTGCGTTACGTTTTTTAGACTCCAGTCTTTTTCTTTTGGAAGCTAAAGACGGTTTGGTTTTCTTCCGTTTTTTGGGAATGATCAGGGCTTTTTCAAGCAGCTGTGCCAAATTTTTAAAAACCTCTTCTTTGTTTTTATGCTGACTTCGACTCTGATCAAAAGACAAAACCAATTGATTTTCGGAAGTGAGTTTTGAAGCCAAGCGTTGTTTAAGGCGCTCCTTCTGATCATCGGTAAACACTGCAGAATTATCGAGATCCCAGTGCAGCATCACTTTTGTTGAAGTCTTATTTACATGCTGTCCACCTGGCCCGCTACTGCGCACTGCTTTAAAATCACACTCCGACTGCAGAAGTTCTTTATTCATTAAGACTGTGCCTGGTGTGCAGGTTTTAAAAGGTCATTAACCGTTTTTACCGGATTGAAAGTTTCTAATGGAACTTCAACAAACAACGTATTCCAGCGGGCCATCGCACCATTCCACAAACCTGGAAGTTCAAGGGCTTTAATCTCGTTACTTCCGTCAGTTTTATAGGCAATAAACGCGAGATCTGGATTTACGTAATCTAGCAAATTATACTTCTCGCCCTTGTAATTACGCACCCCGGCAACAATATCTACCGGATTAAAGTGTGTTGACTTTTGAAAAATATCCTGTTGCTCCTGGTCATTCTCATTCACCTGAGCACTTTCTATTATCTGAAGTGCAACTTTTCCGCTTTCATCTTCCACCCAAAATGGTCCACCGCCGGGTTCCCCTTCATTTTTCACCATCCCACAAACACGAATAGGTCTATCGAGCAATTCTGCCAAATAGCTTTTCTTTTCGCTTTGCGAAAAAGACTCATACTCATCGTCAATTCGAGTGCTGAAATCTTCTTTCAGAAAGGTCACCAACTCTGTCAGCTCTTCTTCGGTAATGGTATCTTCGGCTAAAAGTTTAGCGTATTTAAAAACCTGATCCTGCTTTTTAAGCAACAAACCTGCAAGAATACGCTTGGAGCGCGCTAGTGTTTGAATCTGATCCTGAACCAAAACATTATCGATGTTTTTGATGAATATTACATCGGCATCAACATCATTGAGATTTTCAATTAGCGCCCCGTGCCCACCTGGTCTAAATAGCAATTCGCCATTTGCCTGACGGTATAATTTGTTATCCATAGTAACCGCTACCGTATCGGTCTCCGGCTTTTGAAAAGAATAACTCACGTCAAAATTTACACCGGTTGTATTGCTAACTGATGCATGAACACGGTCAAACTCTTCCTGAAAAGCTTCTTTATGTTCTGGTGAAACGGTAAAATGCAAGGATGCCTTATCATTCTTTGCAGCATAGGCCGCAGCTTCATGCAAATGTTCTTCAAAAGCTGTTGCCTTATAACACCCATAATAATGGAAAGGAATAAGTCCCTTGGGTAAACTACCATAATCCTCACCATCTGCAGCCATCATCGTCTTTATGAAAGCATATTTCTTAGCGTTTTCATCTTCCAGTACAGCTTTATCAAGTTTGTCGATGATGTGATTGTAAAACGGAAAGTTTTCATAATCTTTAAAAAAGGCTTTCATATGAGAATCTCCGGTGCGATCAAGATAAGCGTCAATAGACTCTTTCTCTACATTATAATCTTCCAGAAACTGATAGATTTTCTTAAACATACGGCTCGCTGCACCAGATGCAGGAGTAAATTTTAGAAGGTCGAGATCTTTCTTTTTTTGCTCATAACTATTGAGAAACTCGAGCTCTTCATCATTTGAAAGTTGAAATATTCCATCAGAAACGGTAGCTGGTCCTACCAATTTTACATTGGGAACTCCATTTGTAAAAAGTTCAATCTGCGATTCTACCTGGTCGAGGGTTAAACCGTGAGCTTTGATTTCCTTAATTTCCTGTTCTGTAAAGTTCAATTTAGTCTGGTATTTAGATGGTTGGTTATTTGTTCAATGCGATCATTAAGTGTGCCTTTTACTAGCAGATAAGGGCGGTTATTTTGAACCAATGCCTGTTCAAAAAGTTTAAACATTTCTTCACGTTGCCCGGGACGGTCTCTTAAATCATCGGCTTGCCAGGGTACATCAATATAGGTTAGGATGTATAAATCATATTCAGATGTTAATGCCGCTTCGCGTACGCGCTCATCACACCAACCATCAAAATAAGCCTCGCTGTAAACCATTGTTTCTAAGAGGTCTGTATCACAAAATACTATTTTTTCTTCGGAATTAACGGCGGTATTCTCCATTTTCCGTTGTCCCATTGCTATTGGGAAAATATCTTCCCGCTCACAAATCTTGTGCTCCAGATCCCATTTTTCCTGAAGATAAGATCTTGCAAACTCAGGTACCCAGGTTCCTTTATAGTATTCTGATAACTTTTGAGATAGGGTTGTCTTGCCAGTACTCTCTGGTCCAAAGAGTACGACCTTTATGCAGTTGCCGGAGTATTGTTCAGGTATTTTTTCCAAGAGATGTAACCATAAATCGCAAGTAGCGTAAAAATAAGGTATTGGAAACTGGTAAATGTGAAACCTTTGTAAAAATACAGGGGTACTGAAATTATATCTCCGATAATCCAGTACACCCAATTTTCAACCTTACGACGAGCCATTAACCACATACCCACAAAGAAAATAGCAGTCGTAAAGGTATCTGCATAAGCGGTCCAGTCATTCCATTTATCGAAGGACTTATACACAGCAAATACAAAAACAAGAGTAGCAATAAAAATAAGTGCTGATATCTGATGTTCTCTAGGTGTAGTTTTTGAAATAGGCGTCACGTGCTCCTCATCTACTTTACGGGTCCAGATATACCAGCCGTAAACACTCATCGAGAAATAATAGGCGTTGATCATCATATCACCAAGCAAACCCCACAAAGCCAGTAAATAGACGTAGATTGCGGTGCTAATCATCCCTGTAGGATACACCCAGATGTTGTTTTGTTTTGAAAACCAAACTGACAACAGACCGAAGATTGTACCCAGGACTTCCAGAACTATAGACGATGTCTCATAATCTGCATACTGCCCAAAAAAGAAGTCAATCGCCTCATTCATTACTTAAATCCTAAAGTTACCTTGTTCAAAAGCGGTTCCCACGACTACCAGATTTGCGCCTGCATTGTAAGCAGCTTCCATTTGAGAAGTGGTTCTGATGCCTCCTCCTACAATTAGTGGAATGGAAATAGCCTGACTAACTTTTTGTATAATTTCAACTGAAACAGGAGTTACCGCTCCGCTTCCAGCTTCGAGATAAATAAGCTGTTTACCGCTATATTGTCCTGCCAGAGCAACAGCTATAATTTGGTCTACAGCTTTCTGAGAAATGGGTTTAGTTTTACTTACACGCTGCACCGCTGTTTCAACGCCGCCATCGATAAGGATGTAACCCGTCGGAATAATTTCTAAAACTGAATCTTTCAGCAACTGAACTGATTTAACCTGCTGCTTTATAAGATATTCTGGGTTTTCACCAGAAATTAAACTGAGAAAAAGAATAGCATCAGCTTCAGCAGTAATCTGACTGTAATCTCCCGGAAAAAGAACAATCGGTAGATTGGATCGCTTCCTTATTTCCCGTACAGCGATCTGAGTTTGAGCTGCACTAGCAGTGCTTCCGCCTACAAATAGATGCGTGGTAAATTCAGGCAAGGTTGCCAATTGCTGCTTTAAATTTTCAATCTCAACTTCTTCGGGATCTAATAGAATTGCAAAACTACGCTGGTTGTTTTGTTTTGCTTTCTTAAGCTGTTTGTACAGCAGCATTTCGCTATGCGTGATTTTATTTATCATACCGCGAGTGCATAAACACATGTAAAGCCTTCAAACTCCAGAAAATCGATCTGGTAAGGCCGCTTATCACCTTGATAATTGATAGTTGCTGTAGTTTCAGTATCATCAAAATCAAAATCTTCCACATAAATATGCCTGAGGAAACTCAATCCTTTAACGCCGTAGATTTTATAAAGCGATTCTTTAGCTCCCCAAACTATGGTAAGCTTGCGTATAAGCGCATCTTCATTGGCCAGCGTGTGATACTCTTCAAGGGGAGTAAACCTGGAAGCAATGCGCAAAATTTTGTCACGTTGCATTTCGATATCTATACCTACATCGGTAGCATCACTCACAATTATAGCGGTAAAATTATAGGAGTGCGTGATTGAAATAAACCTGCCATCGAACAAATGCGGCTTTCCATTTTCAGTATAATATAAATCCTTATCAGTATAACCAGCCTCGTGTAAAAGGTGTCTGATGCTTAAAAAACCGCGCTTGTGTAGTTCTGATTTCATACTCTCAAAACGCGCTTTACAGTGTGGCGTGAGGTTAACCCTAAGCATCAATTCTTCGATGCTTTCCTCAACCTTCCAGATGTAGACCTTAGTGGTTGCGTTGGGTGTTATTGTTTTGAAAAGTGGCACGTTAACTAGCGGATATTACGTATTTTTGCAAAAAATAAGAATTGTAAATATAAGATTATGTCAACGAAAACCGTGCAGTACGTTCCTTATAAAGTCAGAGATATTTCTTTGGCAGCATGGGGAAGAAAAGAAATAGAACTTGCCGAAGCTGAAATGCCAGGCCTTATGGCATTACGCGAAGAATATGGTGCAGAACAACCTTTAAAAGGTGCTCGTATTGCGGGCTGTTTGCATATGACCATACAAACTGCAGTTTTGATTGAAACCCTGGTTGCCCTTGGTGCTGATGTTACCTGGAGTTCTTGTAACATCTTTTCTACTCAGGATCACGCTGCTGCTGCAATTGCTGCTGCCGGAATCCCGGTTTATGCGTGGAAAGGAATGAACGAGGAGGAATTTAACTGGTGTATTGAGCAAACCCTATTTTTTGGGGAAGAGCGCGAGCCGTTGAATATGATTCTTGATGATGGTGGAGATTTAACCAATATGGTTTTAGACCAATATCCAGAGTTAGGAGCAGCTATCAAAGGACTTTCTGAAGAAACTACTACTGGTGTTCACCGTCTTTATGAGCGTATGAAAAAAGGAACATTACCTATGCCAGCGATTAACGTAAATGACAGTGTTACCAAGTCTAAGTTTGACAATAAATTTGGATGTCGCGAGAGTGCTGTTGATGCCGTAAGACGTGCAACAGATGTTATGCTAGCTGGTAAGCGTGTAGTTGTTTGTGGTTATGGTGATGTAGGTAAAGGTACTGCCGCTTCTTTTAAAGGTGCTGGTTCTATCGTGACCGTTACCGAGATTGACCCAATCTGTGCACTACAAGCTGCTATGGATGGTTTTGAAGTTAAGAGACTTGAAACTGTTGTAGCAAATGCTGATATCGTAATTACTACAACTGGTAATAAAGACATTGTACGTGGTGAGCACTTTAAAGCGATGAAAGACAAAACCATCGTTTGTAACATCGGCCACTTTGATAATGAAATTCAGGTTGCGTGGTTAAATGAAAACTACGGCGATAGTAAGGACGAAATCAAACCTCAGGTTGATAAATATACCATCGACGGAAAAGACATAATCCTTCTTGCTGAAGGTCGTCTGGTTAACCTTGGTTGCGCAACTGGTCACCCAAGCTTTGTGATGAGTAACTCGTTTACAAACCAAACGTTGGCGCAAATCGAACTTTGGAAAAACAGCGACAACTACGAGAACAAAGTATATATGCTACCAAAGCATCTTGATGAAAAGGTTGCTGCCTTACACTTAGAAAAAATAGGTGTTGAGCTAACGCAACTTAACGAAGAGCAGGCTGAATATATCGGTGTTGAAGTAGAAGGACCGTTTAAGCCAGAATACTATAGATACTAGTCTGAGAATACAGATTAAGATATTAGATCAAAACCCTCGCAATCTTGCGGGGGTTTATTTTTTTACAAGGGTCATTTGCGCTTTCTCCCCCTCTTTTAGATTGGTTATCGTTCGCACAAAATTACGCGTATCTACTACCTCCAGACGAACAGTATTTGGAGACGAAGTTCCTTCACTTACAGCCTCAACGCGTATTACTGTTTGAGCCTTTTTTATAGGAATTTCAATAGTCTTTTTATCGTGTAATACGGTATAATTTTCCAGAACCGGAACATCATCAATAAATAGGTTTACCTGATCTCCATCTTCTTTTCCTGCATCATAAATGATAAGCTTCACTTTTTGATCACGGGTATAAATATTCAGGTTTTCATTTTTAGCATTTATGTTACGGGTAAGGGTTTCAATCTTGCTTTGATTATTTTTAGGTGCCTTTGCTGCCCACAGATGGTACCTGGGTAGTCCAATACTATGGAACATTGTCTTTATCTTAACCTTCGGATTCTTTGTAGTGGGTTGGGTTATTGACGGTATTGATATAATTACAGGTAATTATCCTGGTTTATAATATCAAATAACAACATATTAAAATTCCCGCCAGGATTCTGGCGGGAATTTTTTATTTAATAGGTATCAAAAAAAAAGCCTCGTTTTATAACGAGGCTTTTTTAATCTTAAAACTAATTCTTAAGCTTCTGCAGCAGGAACTACAGATACATAAGACTTGTTATCTTTCTTTTTGGTAAACTTAACGATACCATCCACTTTAGCGTGAAGGGTGTGGTCTTTACCACCGTAAACGTTCTCACCTGGGTGATGCGTGTTACCACGTTGTCTAACGATGATGTTACCTGCAACAGCAGCCTGACCACCAAAAATCTTAACGCCTAGACGTTTTGATTCTGATTCTCTACCGTTCTTAGAACTACCTACTCCTTTTTTGTGAGCCATCTTATTCTAGTTTTATGGTTATACTTAACGCGATCAATAATCTGAAAGATTATTTTTCGATCCCGCCGTCTAATTTATCTTGTAATTCTTTAAGCTCATCCCACTTACCTTCAGCAGCTAAAGCAGCTTGCTTTGGCCAGGTATCAGTAACGATGTGGCTTAATCTTGAGCTAGCTTCAGTAAGAACTTCGCTCAATTTTTCTGGAGTTGAAGCTGCAACCTTAGCAAAGGTATCGATACCTGCTGCTACTAGTGCTTCAGCGGCCTTAGGACCTGCACCTTCAATCTTTTTAAGATCATCTCCTTTTGATGAAGCTTTAGCTTTCTTTTCTGCCTTTGGGGCTTCAGCTTTTGCTTCTTCTTTTTTCTCAGCTTTAGGAGCTGCTTTCTTACCTCCTTTTAAAGAAATATCACCAATTACGATCTCAGTAAGAGATTGACGGTGACCATTTTTCTTTTGATAGCCTTTACGTCTTTTCTTTTTGAAAACAATTACTTTGTCTCCTTTTAAGTGACGTGAAATCTTTGCTCCTACTAGAGCTCCTTCTATAGCCGGGGCGCCTAAAGTAATATCATCACCATCTCCTGCTAGAAGAACTTTATCGAAAGAAACTTCGTCTCCTTCTTCTCCTGACAGGCGGTTTACAAATACCTTCTGATCTTTTGCAACTTTAAATTGCTGCCCTGCTATCTCTACAATTGCGTACATAGCGTAGTGTTTATAAAATAAGTTAAACTTAAACCTTTAGATTTAAGAGGGCGCAAATATACGGCTATTTACTTATAATACAAACCTATAAACAGAAAATCAGTATATACTTTTTGAAGACTTCTTTTTTGGATTCCAGCTTTGCTTAAATAATTGCATAAAGCTGAGAGTCAGCACGGCACTGGTTGCAAAACCCATAATTGCAACTACAAAAACCACGCTGCCTAAACTGGTATTGTACGTTGTCTCCCAACGATCGATCATCGTACTTAAGAAATCTGGATTTATATTGGCGGCATAAAGCGCGAAAAACGCAGTAAATAATATGGTAGAGACAAATCCCGTAACCACTCCTACGGCAAAACCGTCACCATATTCAAAATCTTTTCCTTTACTGAGTTTATAGTATTTAATGGCTTCAAAAATTCCAAAACCTGTAATAACTCCATTAAAGAGACTATAAATAGGATTGGTATGAAGACCAAATAATGCGAGAACCAAAAAATAGGCGATTAAACCAGCGGTAATAGCAATTCCGAAACGTATGGGTAGGGCAACTTTAAGCATGATAGTGTTTTCTCTTAAAGTTCTGAAATTAAACACGTTTGATTAACTAAAATGCTGTTAAAATATAAGCATTGTAACCCGAACGTTACGGTTTCAGAAAAAATCTAGGGCGAATATTAGTTTTCTTTCCAGCGCAAGCTCTCCATAAGATGCCTAATATCTCTTTTTAAATAGGCGGCTGCAGGCAAAATACTGTCGTAGTTTGGCGTAACATTGAAGTAAATAGAGCCCGTTATGAAATGAGAAATACTATCGGTAACGTAAAATTGGGATTGCGAAGCCGCATTTCCGGTGACATCGTAAAACATTCCGTAAACACCATATTCGGGATCAACATATTTTTCTTCGATGATATTATCTGCCTTTACGACATGCTCATAGGTAAGCTTTTGAGCATCGGTAAGCAATTGCTTAATATTACCATCTACTTTGCGGTAGGTAAGGTACAAAGCTCCATTAAGCCTGGGATATTCTAAAACCGCAGAACAATCTTCACGATAGGTAACTACAGCATCCTTATTCTTCATAAACAAATAAGGACAGGCTTCACCGCCAAACTTCTTATATTCTGGATTGTTATAGTCAAGCGCAAGAAATGCATTGGGTTTTGGCAGGACATCTTCCTTACACGAATAAGCAACAACAACCAGTATGAGTATCAGAAATTTAAGAATATGGGAACCTGTTTTAATCAATGTCTCTAATGGTAAGTTTTATTTGTTTGATGCGCTTTTGATCAATTACTTCAATGGTGAACGCATAGTGCTCAAAATTTAGTATCTCATTTTTGCGAGGAAAACCTTTTGAAATCTCCAGGCAAAAACCTGCAAGCGTCTCTGCCTCTCCTTTGTTATCCTCAAAAATCTGAGGATCTTCAAGTTTGATTACTTTATAAAAGTCTTTAAGCGAGGTTTTACCTTCAAATATGTAATTATTATCATCAAGCTTCGAGAAGACAATATCTTCATCATCAAACTCATCACTTATATCACCCACAATCTCTTCAATAATATCTTCCAAAGAAATCAGTCCGCTGGTACCGCCATACTCATCAACCACAATAGCAAGGTGATTGCGCTTGTCTTTAAACTCATTGAGCAAATCGTCTAACTTCTTATTCTCTGGTACAAAATAAGGATCACGTAAGAGACTTATCCAGTCAAAATCTTCTGCGTCAATATGCGGAAGCAGGTCTTTTACATATAAAATACCGGCGATGTTATCGATATTCTCTTCAAAAACCGGGATTCGGGAATATCCATTTTCAATAACCAAAGGAATGATTTCTTCATATGACCATTCCATATTAAGCGCGAAAATATCCATACGAGGTTTCATCACCTGTTTGGTATCGGTATTCCCAAAACTTACAATTCCACGTAGAATCTTTTGCTCTTCAAGAGAGGTGTCTTCTTCAGACGTAAGTTCAAGCGCCTGACCTAACTGGTCAATACTTATATTCCCTTTTTGTTTACCAAATCGATCCTGAAGAAATAAAGTCACCGCACGCATAGGTATACTTAATGGCGAAATAATCACATCCAAAATACTCATAGGATACGCCATTTGCCCTGAAAAAGCCACTTTGTTTCTGCTCGCATAGACTTTAGGCAGAATCTCTCCAAACATCAAAATCAGGAATGTTATCGCAACAACTTCAACAAAAAATCGAAGATTAATAAATCCTATTTGAATACTTTCTAATCCTGCAAACAAGGTCTCACCAAGACTGGCAAAAATGAGTACAATTGCGATATTGATAAAATTGTTTGCTACAAGTATAGTTGCGAGAAGCTTTTTGGGCTTTTCAAGTAAACGTATTACGATTTGATCTTTACGTGACTGCTTTTCAGGGTCTAGTTCAAGATCTGCTGGTGTAAGTGAGAAAAATGCAACCTCTGTACCACTTATGAGTGCAGAACACACGAGTAAAATAAGAACAGCAACAATCTCTACAATTGTTGTAGCCGAAAAACTGCTTTGAACTAAGAATAAACTTGGGGGGTCAGGATCCAATGCTTAACGGTTTTATCTCTTGTAATTTATTTAGCTGCAAATTAAAATGGCAGATCGTCTTCATCCTCATCTTCATAAACCGGAGAAACTGCGGGTGCTGAAGCTTTAGGCTGCGACACCTGCGCAGGCTGTGAAGACTGACCTCCAGGCTGACTCATTCCCGGACTATCTTTAGGAGTCAGGAAGGTAAAGTCTGTACATTGAATTTCGGTACTGTAACGTTCATTACCCGTCTCATCTTGCCACTTTCGTGTTTTGATTCGACCCTCAACATACACCTTATCACCTTTCTTAAGGTATTTCTCGCAAATCTCTGCTCCTTTATTACGCACTACGATATTATGCCATTCGGTATTATTAACACGCTCGCCAGTTGTACGGTTTGTATAGGTTTCATTAGTAGCCAATGGAAAACGCCCTATAGAACCACCTCCTTCAAAATAGTGCATTTTCACATCATCTCCCGTGTGACCAATAAGCATAACTTTATTTAACGTACCTGACATAATCTGTAATTTTTAAAGATCAAAAGTAACTAAAATTAAGCAGTCGCTCAACTATAGTTTAGCGTTTTGAAAAGCGCAGAACAGCCGGGCGCATTACAAATAGCGCTTATAATCAAACTCTTCCATAAAACGATCGATAACACGCGGCACAGCAAAGCTTTCAAAATCCTGAAACGGTATTGTTTTTAATTGCCCAACCTCTTCTAATTTCAGTAACCAAAAGTGCACATGTAGTTTTTGATGAGAGAGCTTATGAATAACAGGTTGGGATGTAAGCGAGATAATGTCCTGCACATTTAATTCACTTATTGCCTTATCTGAAATATCCCCTGGTAATTTTAAAGAATCAAGTTTTTTAAGGAAAGAATTCTCATTTAGCAGACTATCAGTTTCCAGTAGTGGAAATTCAAATAAACCACGCCAAATTCCCTTATTATCTCGTTGCTTTAATATCGTCTCTCCCTTTGGCCCTAATACCAGTATATAATTAAAGAAACGATCACGCACTTTAGTTTTCCCTTGCTTTACGGGCAACTCATCAATCTTACCACTTGCGTAACCAGCGCAGTCGTTTTGAAATGGGCAATGCAAACAATACGGATTTTTGGGCTTGCACTGGGTTGCTCCAAATTCCATAATAGCCTGATTGAAGTTTGCCGGATCTTTAGGATCAATCAATTGCTGAGCCAGGGCTTTAAATTCTTTCTTACCCGTTGTGCTATCAATAGGAGTGTCTATACCAAAAACCCGTGAAAGTACTCTGTACACATTACCATCAACAACTGCCGTAGCCTCATCAAAACAAATAGAAGCGATCGCACTAGCTGTGTAATCTCCTATTCCTTTTAGTTTTTTAATCTCATTATAAGTGTCGGGAAACTTACCGCCGAGCTCAAAAGCTACTTTTTGAGCAGTTGCGTGAAGATTGCGAGCCCGGGAATAATATCCCAATCCCTGCCATAATTTCAAGACGTCATCTTGTGGTGCTTCAGCAAGATTTTCAATATTTGGATAGGCTTCTATAAACTTAAAATAGTAGGGCATTCCCTGCTCAACCCGGGTTTGTTGCAAAATAATTTCAGAGAGCCAAATGCGATATGGGTCCTGTGTCTTACGCCACGGGAGCTCACGCTTGTTTTGTAAATACCAGTCTATGAGTTTTTTAGAAAAATTGAGCACGAAAAATACCTTTTCTTCAAAATAACCGTTTATCTAGTTATATTTTAATCTTTTACGCTTGAAATATTGATTTTTTAATATGTATATTTGCACCCTTAAATTTTAACCCCCTAAAATAAATAGTAATGACAAAAGCAGATATTGTTGCGAAAATTTCTGAGAAATTAGGAATTGAAAAAAATGATGTACAGGCTACAGTAGAAACCTTTATGGATGAAGTTAAAAACTCATTAGAAGGTGGAGACAATGTATATTTAAGAGGTTTTGGTAGTTTTATCATTAAAACCCGTGCAGAAAAAAACGGTCGTAACATTTCAAAAAATACTACAATCAAGATACCTGCACATAACATTCCTGAATTTAAGCCTGCTAAGGTTTTTGTAGAAGGTGTTAAGTCTAACGTATCTGTAGACGAAAACTAACTATTAATTTTTAAACTGAGCTCTTATGCCAAGTGGTAAGAAAAGAAAAAGACACAAGGTAGCGACACACAAGCGTAAAAAACGTCGTCGTGCTAACCGTCACAAAAAGAAAAAGTAGTCTAGCACTACTTTTTCTTTTAATATACCTATCCCAGGTATATTAAAAAGTTCATTGAAATCTGGAGAATATTTATGAGCTGAATCTGTCTTTTCAGCCATAGACTCCTGCCGGTACACAAAATCCTGTGAAAAATAATAATGTTTAATCTTTTGTCCTGAATCTACAGGACGGATATAATTTAATGAAGCGTGAATAATGAATTAATAATTCGATCCAGTTCCACTTCAGTTGATTTTGCCCTTTTAAAAGATGGTAAACTAATAGAATTACATAAGGATGAAGAAGATAATCAGTTTAGCGTAGGTGATATATTTATTGCTAAAATTCGCAAAACGGTTTCAGGTCTTAATGCTGCGTTTGTCAACGTAGGTTATGAGAAAGATGGTTTTTTACATTATCACGATCTCGGACCTCAACTTCCAACCCTTTTGAAATTTGTAAAACGTGTAAGCACAGGTAAACTCAAGGATTATTCCTTAAAGAAATTTCCTGCAGAAAAGGATATTGATAAAAATGGAAAAATAGCAGATGCTATAAAATCCAATCAATCTATTCTTGTGCAAGTAGTAAAAGAACCTATTTCTACTAAAGGCCCCAGAATAAGTAGCGAGCTCTCCATCGCCGGAAGGTATGTGGTTCTCGTTCCTTTTTCAGACCGTATTTCAATCTCTCAAAAGATAGAATCACGCGAAGAAAAAGCGAGGCTAAAACGCCTAATGCAAAGCATACGTCCCAAAGGATTTGGGGTTATCGTACGCACTGTAGCTGAGGGAAAACTGGTTGCAGAACTAGACAAAGATCTACAGAACCTGGTGGACCGTTGGACCGCCATGTGTAAAAAATTACACAATGCTCATTTACCCAGCAAAGTACTGGGCGAGATGAACCGGGCCTCTTCTATGTTGAGAGACCTGTTTAACGACTCGTACACCAATATTTGCGTGGATGATGAGACATTGTACTATCAAATCAAAGATTACCTGCAAGAGATTGCACCTAATAAAGAAAATATCGTAAAACTCTATCAAAGTTCAGTCCCCATATATGAAAAGCATGGGATTGAGCGCCAAATCAAAACTTCATTTGGTAAAACCGTCTCTATGAGCCGCGGTGCTTACCTGGTTATTGAACACACCGAAGCCCTTCACGTCATAGACGTAAACAGCGGCAATAGGTCAAATAAAGCTAAAAGCCAGGAAGAAACTGCTCTTGAAGTTAACCTAATCGCAGCTACCGAAATCGCCAGACAATTACGACTGCGTGATATGGGTGGTATAATCGTGATAGACTTTATCGATATGGGTAAAGCTGAAAACCGCAAGAAACTCTTCAATCACCTGCGTGATGAGATGAGTGACGACCGCGCCAAACATAAAATCTTACCTCCTAGTAAATTTGGTCTCATCCAGATCACACGTCAGCGTGTGCGCCCTGAGATGAATATCAAAACACGCGAGAAAGATCCTAATGGCGATGGCGAGATTGAGGCTCCTATTAGTGTGGTAAATCGCATTCAGGCAGATTTGATCAAACTATTCAAAAAAGACTATAAAAAGATCACGTTACATACGCATCCCTTTATAGCGGCCTTCCTGACAAAAGGCTTCCCTTCAGTACGTTCTAAATGGTTTATAGAACATAAAAAATGGGTTAAAATAATGCCCAGAGATGCTTACACGTATCTCGAGTACCGCTTTACAGATAAAGACGGGAAAGAAATTAGATAAACTGAAACAACCCTCATCGTGCAAACGGTGGGGGTTTTTTATTGTTCCCTCATTGCCCTGACGGGCATTTCTCCCAAAGGGAGAAAATTTACAAGCTTTCAATTAGATCAGTCTGTGGTGGATTAAAAAGACCTTAAATTTGAATTTTCAACCTTGAATTTTGAATCAACAACCCACAAAAACCTATACCGTAGAAGAAGCCAAGCGTAAGCTTGAAGCCTATTGTGCCTATCAGGATCGCTGTCATAAAGAAGTGCGCGTTAAACTAGTAGAAATGCGTATGATTCCGGAAGCGGTTGACGCCGTACTCTATCACTTACTGCAGCACAAGTTTTTGGATGAAGAGCGCTTTGCCCGCAGTTTTGCCCGCGGAAAATTTCGTCATAAAAAATGGGGTAAAAACCGCATCAAACAAGAACTGAAACAACGTGAAATAGGCAGTTACCTCATCAACAAAGCCTTTACCGAAATCCCCGAAGAAGAATACCGAGATACTTTTAACGAACTGGCTCAAAAACGTTTTGACCAACTCACCGAAAAAGATAAATACAAAAAGCGTAAAAAATTAGCCGACTACTTAATGTACCGCGGCTGGCCAGGAGATTGGGTTTTTGAAAAGGCTAAAGATTTGATTCCTTAAACCGCCAATCCATGTTTTTTATGGGTCTCTGCAATGGCCCGCTCATTTTTCTCGTCAATCCACGCCTGACCTTTACGGCGACGCATCAGGTTATCAAAATGACGCATCACAAAAACGTTATACACGGCCTGTAAGAGGTGTTTAGGCTTACGAGGCAATGCACGCAAGCTCATGCTAAATCCAGGCGTTACATACTTCATATAATGCCAATACCCTTCGGGCATATAGAGCGTCTCTCCATGGTTGAGTTCGCAGATAAAACCTTCGGCTTTTTTCAATACCGGGAATTTTTCGTAATCGGGATTATCAAAGTCAATATCCTCACGAGTTATAAGTGAATGCGGTACTTTATAGAGATTTTCAGTCTGATCTGGAGCAAAAAGGATGCACTGTTTCTTTCCATGGAAATGAAAGTGCAAAATATTGGCCCAGTCAATGTCGTGGTGCATAAACACTTTAGACTTTTCACCTCCAAAGAACACCATCGGGATCTGCTTAATCAAGCGCAATCCTATTTTCGGAAACTTAAAATCCTTCTTTAACGAAGGTACTTCCTTCATAATATTATACAGAAAGATTCTATAGTTTGTAGGCTCGCGCTTAAGCAAATCAATATAATCTGCCATTTTCATTTTGGCGTGCGCCTGATTAAAACCATCTTCGTGCGTTACAGGGCGGTCATCATACAGAGGCACTTCGCGGTCACCTGCAACTTCTTTGATATAATCCAGATGCCATTTATCATAGGCCGGCCAATCTTCAATAAGATTCTCGATAACCACCGGTCTCTGAGGCTTGACGTAATCGCGTACAAATTCCTCTTTGGTGATGGTTTTTACCCTATGTATCTGTTTAAGCTTCAAGATTCTTTAAATTAAATTAAGCTTTAGCTTTTGCCTTAGCTTCTTCATTTCTTGGAATGGTGTGCCCGGGTCTAGACCATTTTGGTTTTTCGCCTATAGGCAAATGCTTAGAATCTGCTGCTTCTACAGTCTCCGGCTGTGCTTTCTTTACAAAGGGCGCCTGTGGATTAAGCCCCAGCAGTTTAAACATTTCCATATCCTCGTTCACATCAGGGTTAGGTGTGGTAAGTAACTTATCCCCTGCAAAAATTGAGTTTGCACCGGCAAAGAAACACATCGCCTGCCCTTCTCTACTCATCTGTGTACGACCTGCACTTAGTCGCACCTGAGTCTGTGGCATTACAATACGTGTGGTTGCAACCATTCGCACCATTTCCCAAATAGAAATAGGCTCGATATCTTCCATCGGAGTTCCTTCAACTGCTACAAGCGCATTGATAGGCACACTCTCGGGCTGTGGATCTAAAGTAGCCAGCGCCACCAGCATACCTGCGCGATCTTCTACCTTTTCTCCCATTCCTATAATTCCACCACTACATACCGTAACATTGGTTTTACGCACATTGCCTATCGTATCTAAACGATCTTGAAATGCACGAGTAGATATCACATCTTTATAGTAATCTTCTGAAGTATCTAAATTATGATTGTATGCATACAAACCGGCTTCTGCCAGACGCTGCGCCTGATTTTCGGTGATCATACCTAATGTACAGCACACTTCCATATCCAGTTTATTAATGGTACGCACCATTTCCAAGACCTGATCAAACTCCTCACCATCCTTTACATTTCTCCAGGCCGCACCCATACAAACACGTGAGCTTCCGGCTGCTTTAGCGCGCAAAGCCTGTGCTTTTACCTGCTGCACGCCCATAAGATCGTTTCCTTCAATATTCGTATGGTATCGTGCCGCTTGCGGGCAATAGCCACAATCCTCAGGACAACCTCCTGTTTTTATTGAAAGTAGGGTAGAAACCTGTACGGTATTGGGATCATGATGCTGGCGGTGAACCGTTGCCGCTTCATAAAGCAGCTCCATCAAAGGTTTATTGTAGATATCGAGAATTTCCTCGCGAGTCCAATCGTGTTTCATGGGTCTGTTTTTAAATCTTTTATGCCTAAAAAAGCCATAGCAACTTTTCCGGCGGTAGGAGATGCCTCAAAAATACTAAATCTGTTGTTTATAAAGTTGAAAAACTATGCTCGTGTAACCAAAATACTCACGGCGTTACCCCCAAAACCTACTGCATTTACAAGTATGTTTTTGAAAGCTTTGGGTTTAGCCTGCGGCGAAAAAAACGGTGCTTCGTCATCGTTTTGGGATTGCAACATCTCAATAGCAGTATTCAAACTTAAGAGTCCGCTGGCACCAAATGTGTGACCAATCTTCCATTTATTGGTTGTTAATAACGGAAGCCTTTCACCAAAAACCTTTTGAATCGCTTTATATTCAGATTGATCACCGAGAATGGTCCCCGGTGCGTGCATCACCACAGCATCTATATTCTTAGTCATTTCCGCGAAGGCGGAAATCCCATCATTCTCAGCTCCCCCAAAAGCGCTTTCAACCGCCATTCTCATGGAATTTTGAAAGCAGGTGGCTTCGGCAGAAACCGAAACTGCATGTTGCAAAGCTTCGGTGGCATAGCCCACGCCGGTTATATAAGCCAGAGCATTTTCGTGGATTCCTTTTTCCATACAAAGAGAAGCCGCGCCTTCCCCTAAAACCATGGTGTTTTCAGTCTTCTCCAAATCAAAAGCCAGACACGGAAAATCAGCATCCTCTCCGGCACGGCTGTAGGTTTTGAGCGCTTGCATCTGTGCAATCGTAAAAGGCGTTAAGGCCGCCTCGCTGCCACCTACCAAAAATTTATCGCACATCCCGGCCTGCAACCACGCGACACCGTTAAGCAACGCATGTAAGGCAGTTGAGCAGGTAATAGAATGGGAAATTTCGGGTCCGTCGTTTTGCAAATCCTGCGCAACCCAGGAAGCGATATTACCAAGAGTTGTACTTGGTGATGCTAAGATTTCGGCTTTACCGGTTTTAGCAAATGCATCATAATACTGCTCAAAAAGTTGAGTCGCTCCACGCGACGAACCGATATTGATCCCAAAATCATATCCAGCTTCCCAACCAGCCTGTTTTGCTGCCAGTCGCGACACATAAATCGCATATAAAACCGAATAATCCAATGACTGATAATTACGATTTTCATCTCGCAAAGCGTCCACTTTTGATTTTAAAGTTTCCGGAAGACGGCCAACCCAGGCCTTTAAATTTTGGTCAAATGACAAATAATGTTTTTGATCAAAAACACTCGAATTGTTCTCTCCAAGAGCAGAAATAGAAGCACTACCGGTAATTGCAATAGGTTGCATCACAGCTTAAATTTTGAGTACAAAAATAACATATACTAACAGGAGCGACACCTAAAAGCAGGTTTAAGATCAAAACATTTATATTAGCACAATCAATCAAATAATCGAATTAGAATGAACGAATTAGAACTTGAAAAACGCAGCTGGTTATCTAAAAACTGGAAATGGGCTTTGCCCCTAGGAGGTTGTCTCACCATAATCATAGGAGGTGTCATCGTGCTGGGAACAGCAATATTTGGATTTTTCAGTTCGGTAAAATCCAGCTCTGGCAGTGAAAAGGCGTTACAACTTGCCCAGCAAAATCCTCAGGTTATCGAGATTTTAGGCGAACCTATTGAAGAAGATGGGATAGGCAGCTTTTCGGTACATATCAATAACGGACTTAAAACCAGCGAAATTACCTTGCCCATTAAAGGCCCAAAAGGCGAAGCTAGCCTACACGTCAAAAGTCGAGGCTCAGACGACCATACAGTTTATGAAATTTTTGAACTTCAAGTGTATGAAACTGGGGAGCTTATTAATTTAACGGATTTTGTTGAAAACAAGGATTTCTAAAACCCTTCCAAGACCTTCCTAATCGCAGCATAAACCCGATCCATCTGCTCTCGGGTGGTAACATAAGGAGCCAAAATATAAATGGTCTCACCCAGCGGCCGCAAGTACACACCTTCTGCCATACAGCGCTCATAAATTTGATAACGCAGGTTTCCGTAGCGCTCCATCGGCACATCAAGATCCAGGGCAAAAATGATTCCTTGTTGTCGGGTTGAATGCACTTTGGGATGCTTTTCAATCTCTGAAGTAAACGCAGCGTGCCAGTTTTGAATCTGCTTTATATTCTGCTGAATTTCATCAGACTGAAGCAAGTCTAGCGCAGCAATTGCAGTAGCACAAGCGATAGGATTTGCCGAATAAGTATGCGCATGAAATAAGCCTTTGCCAATATCATCATCATAAAACGCATCAAAAATAGCCTGTGTACACGTGGTGACGCCCATAGGTACCAAACCGGCTGTCAGCGCTTTTGAAAGACAAATGACATCAGGTTTCACTTCAATATAATCTGAAGCAAAAAAGCTTCCGGTTTTGCCAAAGCCGGTCATGACCTCGTCGGCGATCAAAATAATACCAAGTTCTTTACACTTCTGTAAAATCGGCTCCAGATGCGCTGCCTGATAGATTTTCATACCAGCAGCACCTTGTACTAATGGTTCGTAGATAAATCCTGCCAGCGGAGTTTCAGCGTGAAATGCTTCAATAGCTTTTATGAGTTCTTCCTGATTAGTTGCAGTAGGTAGCGGAATGCGTTTTACATCAATAAAAAACTCCTCAAACGGACCGTTATATACCGACAAACCACTTACAGACATCGCTCCAAACGTATCCCCGTGAAAACCTTCTTCAAAAGCCAGAAGCGTTTTACGAGTTTGACCTTTATTGTGATGATATTGCAAGGCCATTTTGATACCGATCTCGGTAGATGTAGAACCATTATCGTTAAACATCAACTTCTGCTGATTATCAGGTAAGATCGCCATCAATTTTTCAGAAAGCTCTATCGCAGGCTCGTGGGTAAATCCGCTGAAAATGATTTGATCCAGCTGCTGCATTTGACGATGCACCCGCTCGACAATAAAATCATTACAATGCCCATACATTGCCGTATACCAGGAAGAAACAGCATCTACATAGGTTTTACCTTCCTCATCATACAACAATGCGCCCTTTGCTTTCACAATAGGTTTTGCTTCAGGATGCAGTTTATGCTGCGTTAAAGGATGCCAAATATGTTGTTTATCGCGTTCTGTTAGATTCAAAATTCTAGGATTTGTGTTAGAAAATTCTGCTTACTGTAAATTAGCTCTCAAAAGCTCTGCATATTCTTTGACCACCATTTTATCAAAATAAGGTTCTTCATCTATTCGACCTAAAATGGGCACCTCACTCATTTTTGCAATGACCGATTCGGTTGTGGGATGTTCTTCGCCGCTAAACAGGATTCCCTGGATGGTTTTACCGGCTTGTTTCAGTTTATCAATCGTAAGCAACGTATGGTTGATGCTTCCCAGATAATGTCTCGAAACCACAATCACTTTATCTTCCGGCTGAATCAAATCGAGAATCGTTTCAGTTTCACTAATCGGCACAAGCAATCCACCGGCTCCTTCGATAACCAAATTATTTTCGGTTTCCGGTCTTTTGATTTCTGAAGCTTTTATGGAAACGCCATCGATCTCTGCCGCAGCGTGCGGACTCATAGGCGTATGCAACTTAAAGGCGTTATCGTGGAAAACGGTTTTGTCATTCCCAACAAATTCTTTGACTTTATGCATATCCGAATAGTCTAAATCGCCTGCCTGAATGGGCTTCCAATAATCGGCCTCCAAAGCTTCGGTTACAATTGCCGAGGCTACTGTTTTTCCAACTTCGGTAGAAATTCCTGTGATGAAATAGATTTGTTTACTCATTGGGATTGAATTGATGCTTACAGTTTTCACAGCGGTATTCGTATTTAATATAGAATGGCAAAACGGTCATTAGCGTAGTCAGAACAAAAGATGCAAAAGCTTTAAAACTAGTTACCGTTGTATAGTATCTAACCTCGGTGCTATCGCATTTGGGGCAATGCAAAGGGTCCCCTGCATCATCTACAGAATATTCTTCAATGCTATCCAAAACTGCCTTTGCGCGCTCTTCATCTTCACTCCACACCGCCAACTTCACACCGCCAATTCCATTGCTTATCAACGGGTCTGTATCGATTGTATATTCATCCTTTAAGATTGCTTCGATGCCTTCAGCTTCAAGCCTTCCTTTTATGATTTGTGCTTCGGCCGAGTAGGTAAACCGGGCAATCATTTTAAGTTCTGATTTCATAGTTGCAAAAGTACAATGCAACAACTTCAAACGGCATTTTAGGCAGGTAAGTTTTGAAGGAATTTTGCCAAAAGCGAAAGCAGGGTTTTTATCTCATTTTGAGAATTATAACTGTGTAAACAAATTCGTAAGCGCTCCTGACCTGCCGGAACCGTGGGCGAAAGAATGGCTTTCACATCAAATCCTGCTTCTAATAATTCAGTCGAAATTTTCTTTACGCGCGCGTTACCCGGAAGAATCGCACAGTGTATGGCCGAATCACTTTTAATAAAAAACTCCTGAAGATGTTGCTTTTTGAGCTCTGCTTGGAAGAATTGAATGTTTTCACGCAGCTTTTTTAAAGCGGAATTCGGCAATTTTGCATCAGACTCCGCGTGTTCGTAAGCAGCCAAAATGGTCGCCACACTATGTGGTGGCAATGCAGTGGTGTAGATCAGGCTTCGGGCAAAATTAACGAGGTAACTTTTTAAACTTTCAGAACCTAAAATCGCTGCGCCGTGACACCCCATCGCCTTACCAAAAGTAACCAAACGCGTAACTCGGTTCCCGAGATCCAATTCATCGATGATCCCCGTTCCAAAAACTCCAATAGCGTGTGCCTCATCAATAAAAACCTGAGCTGAAAATTGCTCGCATAGCTCTATCAATTTTAAAAGATCGGGACAGTCCCCATCCATAGAAAAAACCGACTCGGTGACTACATAAATCTGGCTATCATTGGCTTTCTCTATGCTTCTCGACTGCGCTCGAAATGACAATTTTGATTCTAAATCATTTAGATTGTTGTGCTTAAATTTATAGGCTTTGGCGTGACTCATTTGGATGCCGTCACGAATGCTGGCGTGAATGAATTCGTCATACAAAATCACGTCCCCACGCTGGGGCACAGATCCAAAAAATCCCACATTGGCATCATAACCCGAGTTAAAAATCAGCGCTGCTTCAATCTGATGCGTTTTAGCAATAAAACGTTCGGTCAGCTTGTAGAGTTTATGATTTCCAGATAATAAGCGTGATCCTGCAGCACCGTTCAACTCCAGATTTTGATCTTTTAAGATTTCGCCCGCGCGAGAAAAAATGGCCAGATTTTTAGAAAATCCCAGATAGTCATTAGAGGAAAAATCGACCAATTCAGCATTAGGTGTTTTCAGTTGACGCAAGGCGTTTGCTTCACGACGTTGATTAAGTTTATCCTGTAATTTTTTGGGCAGCATTGGGCAAAGATACAGCTTGAGCAGAAACAAAAAATGAAATAAAATTATTGTTTTTCAATAATTAGTTTATATTTGTTATCGTAAAACGATAATTTTTAAATTATGAAAACTAAAAAAGTACTCCTTATCATCGCTGTTTCAGCATTAGTTATTTTAAGTACAATGGCTCTTTTTGCAGATAAAGTAAGTATAGGTGTAACGCATCATTAAGACTATGAAACTGAACAAACTCTTTAAGCACCTTATCGATCTGGCCTTTTACCTAATGGTGCCTGTGGTGATTTTCTTTCCAGGGACAATCCTCTATATTTTGATTTTCCCACAGCAGAGCATTATTAAAGTGAACATACCCTATACCGAGCAAGGTTTTGGAAGCGGAGCACTACTTTTCACGATCTGCTTTTTTATACTTTTCCTGTTGTTTTTTGCCGGTTTCTTTCAACTGAGAAAATTCGCAGGTCAACTCCTAAAAAAGAAGCTGTTCTCATCAGAAGTTATTAAAAGCACAAAGAAAGCCGGTCAATTTTTTACAGCTTGCGGACTAGGCTCGTTAGTTTTTATAGGTATAAATTCACTATTAACTAATGAAGGAAAGATCAGCATCACATTTGGCATCTCAAACTTCAGCCTGCTTTTATTTCTGCTTATTGTAGGCGTATTATTTTTATTGCTTAGTGATGCTTTTGCAAGAGCATTAAAGCTGAAAGAAGAAAATGATTTAACTGTCTAGCTATGCCCATCATCATCAACTTAGATCAGGTATTGGCAGAAAGAAATATGAAGAGCAAAGAGCTGGCAGAAATCGTAGGCATAACCGAAGCCAATCTTTCTATCTTAAAATCAGGGAAAGCTAAGGCGGTTCGTTTCACCACACTAGAAGCAATTTGCAAAGCTTTAGATTGCCAGCCGGGTGATATTTTGGGCTATACTGAGGAATAGTTTTGCCGCAGTTTAAGTACTTTTAAAGCTCATTATTAAATCGCTTTAAATGAAACTCTGGATTGCCCTCCTGCTTTTAAGCCTTTCTCTACAGGCACAAACCAATTCTTACGAAATATCTTTTGACAATGCCGTTCATCACGAGGCCGTGGTTAAGGTGCAATTTCCACACGTAAAGTCTAAAAATCTGCGCGTGCAAATGAGTCGGTCTTCTCCTGGTCGCTATGCGATTCACGAGTTTGCTAAAAACGTTTACGGTTTTAAAGCTACCAATGGAGCCGGAGAAGCTCTAGAAGTTAAACGCGACGATCCGTACAGCTGGATCATCACCAATACAGATGGAACAATCAACGTGGAATATATTCTCTTTGCCAATCGCGGCGGCGGAACCTATTCTCAGGTAGATCTTACACATGCACACCTCAACATGCCAGCAACCTTTATGTATGCCGAAGCTTTACAGGAACGCCCAATTGAAATCACTTTCAACGCTCGCAAAGATCTAGGATGGAAGGTTGCCACACAATTAAAACAAGAAGAAGACAATACCTTTTCGGCTCCTAATCTGTATTATTTTATGGATAGTCCGACGGAGATTAGCAATTACAAACAGCGAGAATTTGAAGTAGATGGTCAAATTATAAAATTTGTGTTACACGACCCGGGTACAGAAGCTGAACTGGATGAATACTGGGAAAAGGTAAAAGCGATTGTTTTGCAGGAAAAAGCAGTTTTTGGAGAACTGCCAAACTATGATTTTGGCGAGTACACTTTTCTTGCGTGTTACGCGCCTAATGTTTCTGGAGATGGTATGGAACACCGCAACAGCACCATTCTTACCGATACCGAAAGTTTAGCAAATGGAGGAATGACCGGTAATATAGGCACCGTTTCTCACGAATATTTTCACAGCTGGAATGTGGAGCGCATACGCCCTGCAGATCTGGAACCTTTTAAATTTGACCGTGCAAATATGAGCAATAGCCTTTGGTTTGCCGAAGGCTTTACCTCGTATTATACCAATTTCATCCTAGAACGCGCGGGAGTCATTAGCGCAGAAGACTATGTAAATGGCTTAAATGGCACGTTTAACTACGTTTGGAATTCGCCAGCGCTTCAATACTTCAACCCCATTGAAATGAGCAATCAGGCGCCGTTTGTAGATGCGGCGACTTCGGTTGACCCAGTGAATCGTGAGAATATGTTTATTTCTTATTATTCCTACGGAAGCGTTTTGGGCCTTGCGTTAGATCTAAGCTTACGCGAAAAGGATTTGAATCTAGACGATTTTATGCAATTGATGTGGAAGCGTTTCGGTAAAACGGAAGTAGCCTACACCGTTGAAGACATCGAAGCAACACTTGGTGATTATGCAGGAGCTGCATTTGCAAATGATTTCTTTAGCCAGTATATCTACAACAGCAAGATGCCTAACTATAAAATACTTTTTGAAAGCGTAGGTCTTAAACTAAGTCAGGAAACCGACAAGCCTTATTTTGGAGCCTCGCTATCAGAAACCGCAGAAGGTCTGGAAATATCCAGAAATACATTTAAAGGTAGTCCGGCTTATGAAGCAAATCTTGATAAAGGAGATGTGATCACTTCAATTAACGGAATTTCATTAACTACACGAGCTGCTTTCAACGAACTAGTAAATGCTCAAAAAGTGGGTGATGTACTTAAAGTAGAATTTACACGATTTGGAGAATCTCTAGAGACTTCTGTAAAATTGACTTCAGATCCTTCGTATACGATAGCTATTGACGACAATGCTAAGAAAGAGGCTATAAAATCTCGCGAAGCGTGGCTGGCAAAGAAATAATAGACCTTAGTCAGGAAATCTATGACGGGATGCCGGTGTATAAAAGTCTGTCACCGGTTTCCATGCGCGTTTATGCCACCCACGAAGAATGGGATGGCGATGAGAACCCAACAACGCAAACCCCAAGCGTGCATCAAATCACAATGAGTGAGCATACCGGCACGCACGTAGATGCGCTCAACCATATGGATCGAAAGAATGCTGGAGAATCTATCGACACCATGCCTTTATCCATGTTCTATACCGAAGGAATCTGTCTGGATTTTTCGCATAAAGGCTTGCAGGAATTGATTACAACCGAAGAAATCATTCAAGCTTGTGAAAAGACTAATGTTAACATCAAAGAGAATGATACCGTACTGATTTATACAGACCACTACCGGAAATATTTTAACACCGAAAACTGGTCCAAAGGCCCCGGACTCACCGCCGAAGCAACGCGTTATTTGGGAAATTTAAAAATTGCAGCTTTTGGTGTAGAGACGATGTCGCCCGGAGTTCCAAAAATTTCAAATACTGAAGTTCATAAAATATGCGGCGAACTGGGCTTCACCCATTATGAAAATATGATCAACCTCTACCAATTGGTTGATCGCGGAAGGTTTCAGTTTATAGCGCTACCGCTAAAAATACGAGGCGGCACAGGTTCTCCTGTGAGAGCTGTGGCTGTATTTGATCAAAAAGACTAATTAATCAGTTTCCGAGTCCAAAAGTATTGGATTTCTAGGATCAGAAGCATCAAGGATTTCTAGTTTGAGAATACCGGCCAAATAATGAGCTTCTGCCAAAGCATCTTCATATTCAGTAAAAATGTCGAATGTAAAATGTTTATTATTCAAAAACCAAATATTCAACTCGTAGAAATCGTGGTTATTTTTAAAAATACTGACACGTTTCAGATTTGAAAAAGTTTCCCAATCACCCCAATGTATAGGCCCAACAAATTCTTCTATTTTGTAGCGTTTTTTTTCTAAATCAAATATTACCCTATTTCTTTTTGCCAAATTAAAACCAAACTGCAAGAAGATGAAAAAGAAGAAAAAAACAGATTCAAAACCCTTATTCCAACGGGAAAACCCAAAATATTTGGCCCAGTTAATACTTTTATCAACGAAAGATAAAATCAGGAAATAAAGCAATAACAGACCAATAGTAATAAAAATCCCAGCAGCAATCTTTACCGACCACGAACGGTCGTATTGCTTGACTATTTTGAATTCAGAATCCTGCATACAGTAAAAATATACTACTTCAGGACAACTCCAAGAAATAATCGTAGAACAAGCTTTTTCTTTCAAAACAAGCAATTATATTTTAACAATAGGAATAAAAAAAAGCGCCTAATTCAACTGAATTAGGCGCTTTTCTATTTTTAGATTATTTCAGCTTAATCAGCCAAAACAATTACTTTATTATCCTTCATTTCAACAGTACCCGATTTGATAGCGAGTACAAACTCACCAGCTTCTTTACCGGCAGTAAAATGCTTTTTTGCCTTATCTGAAAGGGTAGCTCCTTTAACTTTCACAACACCTTCTTCTAAAAGAGAAACGATAGGCGCGTGATTGTCTAACAATTGAAACGCTCCGTCAGTTCCCGGTAAAATTACCGAAGTAGCTTCTCCGCTGTATAAGGTTGCTTCCGGACTTACTATTTCTAAATGCATAAAATTTTCATTTATCTTTTCCACGTAGGCGGAAAACTATTCAAAATAACTGATGAGATTTCCACCTTCGTGGAAATGAAATCATTTTTATGCTTCCGCAAGCATTTTCTCTCCAGCCTCGATAGCTTCGTCGATGGTACCTTTAAGGTTGAAAGCTGCTTCTGGAAGGTGGTCTAATTCACCATCCATAATCATATTGAAACCTTTGATAGTTTCTTTGATATCAACCAATACTCCAGGAATACCAGTAAACTGCTCTGCTACGTGGAATGGCTGAGATAAGAAACGTTGTACACGACGTGCGCGACCTACTGCCATCTTATCCTCTTCAGATAATTCTTCCATACCAAGGATGGCGATAATATCCTGAAGTTCTTTATAGCGCTGTAATAACTCTTTTACGCGTTGTGCACAGTTATAGTGATCTGCACCTAGAATTTCTTTAGTCAAGATACGAGACGTAGAATCTAGTGGATCTACCGCTGGGTAAATACCAAGCTCAGCGATCTTACGAGAAAGTACGGTTGTTGCATCAAGGTGGGCAAAGGTTGTAGCCGGTGCCGGGTCAGTAAGGTCATCCGCAGGTACATAAACCGCCTGTACAGATGTAATAGAACCTTTTTTAGTTGAAGTAATACGTTCCTGCATCGCACCCATTTCTGTTGCAAGTGTAGGCTGGTAACCTACCGCAGATGGCATACGACCTAAAAGAGCCGATACCTCAGAACCTGCCTGAGTAAAACGGAAAATGTTATCTACGAAGAAAAGAACGTCTTTACCCTGACCGTCTCCTGCTCCATCACGGAAATATTCAGCAATGGTAAGACCAGAAAGCGCCACACGAGCACGTGCTCCAGGTGGTTCGTTCATCTGACCGAATACGAAAGTTGCTTTAGACTCCTTCATTGCAGCCTTGTCAACTTTTGTAAGATCCCAACCGCCTTCTTCCATTGAGTGCATAAAGTCTTTACCGTATTTAATAATACCAGACTCAAGCATCTCACGAAGTAAGTCGTTACCCTCACGAGTACGCTCACCTACTCCGGCAAATACAGAAAGACCACCGTGACCTTTTGCAATATTGTTAATCAACTCCTGAATCAATACGGTTTTACCAACACCTGCACCACCGAAAAGACCAATTTTACCCCCTTTTGCGTAAGGCTCAATCAAGTCGATTACTTTAATACCTGTGAATAAAACTTCAGTAGAAGTTGATAAATCTTCAAATTTTGGTGCCTCGCGGTGAATAGGAAGACCATTAGCTCCAGACTTTGGAAGATCACCTATACCATCGATAGCATCGCCAATTACATTAAATAGACGTCCATATACCTCATCTCCGATAGGCATTTGGATAGGTGCTCCTGTAGCAACTACCTCAGTACCTCTGCTCAAACCATCGGCAGAATCCATCGCGATAGTTCTAACGGTATTTTCACCTACGTGAGACTGTACTTCAAGAACCAAAAGGCTTCCGTCTGCTTTAGTAATTTCAAGCGAATCATAAATTTTAGGCAGATCTGCATTGTTTGCAAACTCTACATCTACAACAGGGCCTATAATTTGGGCAACTTTACCTGTAACTTTTGACATTCTTAACTATTTAATGTTTAGCGAAATATGTAGCCGAAAAAAATGAAATTCGTAAAAATTAATCTGCTTTTTTTCGTCGTGCAAAGATAGTTTTTAATCTTTAAAAACCTAAAAGACTTTTAGTGAATTTATAGGAGCTCAAGATCGAAGCAAAATACAATGGGTTAAAACAAAAAAAGACCATCAATAATGGTCTTTTCTACGCGTATTTAAGTCTGTTTATTCTACAGTAACACTCTTGGCAAGGTTACGAGGCTGATCGACATTTTTACCAAGCATCACTGCGATGTGGTAAGACAATAATTGAAGCGGAATCGTAGTCAATAATGGAGACATAGAATCCATCACTTCGGGAACCTCGATAACATGATCTGCAAGTTCTTTTACCGTAACATCACCTTTGGTTACCACAGCGATAATTTTACCCTTACGGCTTTTGATCTCCTGAATGTTGCTTACGATTTTATCGTAATGCCCGCGGCGGGTTGCAATAACCACAACTGGCATTTGCTCATCGATAAGCGCGATCGGACCGTGTTTCATTTCAGCAGCAGGATATCCCTCTGCATGAATATAGGAGATCTCTTTAAGTTTAAGCGCTCCCTCTAGCGCAACCGGGAAGTTAAAACCTCGTCCCAGATAAAGGCAATTTGACGCATCCTTATAAACTTCAGCGATCTTTTTAACGTGATCATTATTCTTAAGAGCTTCTTCTACTTTTTCTGGAATCAAACGCAATTCTTCCAAATGCATATGAAAATCTGAAGTAGAAATTTTGCCTTTGGCTTTGGCTATTTTCAGTCCTAAAAGAGTAAGAACAGTAATTTGCGTAGTAAATGCTTTGGTTGAAGCAACACCAATTTCTGGTCCGGCGTGGGTGTAAGCACCGGCATGCGCCTCTCTGGAAATTGAAGAACCTACCACGTTACAAACACCAAATACAAATGCTCCCTGCTCCTTAGCCAACTTCATGGCCGCCATTGTATCTGCTGTTTCCCCACTTTGAGAAATAGCAATCACCACATCGTCTTTCTCGATTACCGGATTACGATAACGAAATTCAGATGCATATTCAACCTCAACAGGTACGCGAACTAATTCTTCAATAATGTATTCGGCTACAAGGCCAGCGTGCCAGCTAGTACCACAAGCTAAAATCACCAGACGCTTTGCATTGAGAAATTTGTCGATGTGATCATCAACACCAGCCATCTTTATAATGCCTTTATTCTCACGCATACGCCCACGGAAGGTATCTCGTATCGCCTGCGGCTGCTCATATATTTCTTTAAGCATAAAGTGAGGATAACCTCCTTTTTCTATTTGCTCAAGATTAAGTTTTAATTCCTGAATATAGGGCTGACTTACCAAGGCATCATCCTGAATATTGAAAACCTTGACATCACGACCGCGACGCACAATTGCCATCTCCCCATCTTCAAGGTAAAGGGCATTCTGAGTATATTCTATAAAAGGAGATGCGTCTGAAGCGATGAAAAATTCATCTTCACCAATGCCTATCGCAAGCGGACTACCCAAACGGGCAACGACAATTTCGTTAGGTTTTTTCTTATCAAAAACAGCAATTGCATAAGCTCCAACCGTTTCGTTTAAGGCAATCTGTACTGCCTTCCCTAACTTGACATTCTGCTTAAGTTGTACGTCTTCGATAAGATTTACTAAAACTTCAGTATCTGTTTCAGACTGAAACGTGTAGCCTCTTTTAGTAAGCTCCTTTTTGATGGCATCATAATTCTCAATGATTCCATTATGTATAATTACTAAATCGCCAGAGTTGGAATAGTGCGGGTGTGAATTGACATCATTTGGCACCCCGTGAGTCGCCCAACGTGTATGACCAATCCCAAGTGTACCATCGGTATTGCCAGCTTGTTCAGCTTTTTTACGAAGATCTTCTACTTTCCCTTTGGTTTTGCAGAGACCGATATCATTACCATCATAGATAGCAATACCAGCACTGTCATAGCCTCTATATTCCAGGCGCTGTAAGCCTTTTAAAACAATCGGATAAGCTTGTCTATGACCTATATAACCTACAATACCACACATAATCTATTCGTTTGTTACTTCAGCATAATATAGACGCAACTTAAGTTGCTTATTAGGATCTGAAGCATTATTACCATAAAGTACGGTTCCCTGTTGTGACAAAATAGAAGCATAGGGCAAGCGATTAGGAAAATCATCTGCTGATGCATTTTCAATTTTTCCGGTTGCGGTTACCAATAGATTTTGACTCACAACAATACCAAGCTTGGTTGCTGGCTCGTCATTATCAGGATTTAGTAAAGCCTTTATATGCTCGGTAATCAGAATCTTATAACTTCTTCCTCCAAAATCAGATTCTTGCAATCCTCGAAGATGAAAAGCACCTACGCCAGCTGACATACTCTGACCTGCAAGTGTTTCGTCTGCTGCATAATCTGTCAGGATTTGATTGGTCTCTAAATTATAAATATAGATACGAGGAGCCAATTGCACTCCGCCAGGAACTACACTTTCTACAAAATCATCATTTACAAAAAACTCAAGATTTGCCTCACGTATAACACGCTCTTTTTGACGCTCTTGCTCCAGCAACTCAGGGATGCCATCACCATCTGTATCAGGGCCGAAAAGTTCTATTACAGCCATGCTACCCTGACCTCCTTTTAAGAATAAATTCTCCTCACCTTCAGTCTTATCAATTGTAGCTACCTGATCTGTAATTTCTGTTTTAAAATCATTTTGATAACCAATTACCGAGTTACCACTAAATGTTATTTTAAGTGAAGACTCAACGCGATTGCTTTCAGGTCCCGCTGTATACTTTATAGTAATTCCGGAATTGGCACGATCAAAAAGAAAATAATTACCTTTTCCGTCTATTGTTTCAGCCTTTAAATAGATTCCTCTAAAGTAATTTCTAAAGCTATTTGCATTATAAATAGCATCTGTACCTTCCTGATCAAATATGGCTTGTTTCCAGTATGATTTAGTTGCTTCATCGGTAAGGCGAAGTCTTAATCGAGGACTCACCATTGTGGTATCGCGAGTATCAGCAGTACCAGTACTAACGTCTACAACCGCTTCGTCAGATGGCGTTAATTCATTTACCTGAAAAAGCATTTCGCTTTCTAAACCAGAAAAACCCTGTAAATCATTTGAATAATACACTGCAGCATCTGTGAAATCTGGAGCAGCCGTCTCACTTAAGAAATAGTTAGAACGGTAAGCAGTGAGTTTAAAAGGATCTGACCCGTAAACTGAATCTAAGGCATAGACAGTCTCATTATCGGTATTTACACTAGCCGTACTATAATAGGTAAGATCAACCAAAACAGTATCAATCACCAAATCCTCACCAAAGGTTGGATTGTAAGTGCTCAAAGCTACCTGAGACAGATAAGATGCAGTTGTATTGCCATACAAACTATCTTTATAAAAACCTAAAGCTCCTATGGTAATCCCACTGGTTTGAACACCAGTACCATTAAAAAATGGAACACTGTAAGAAACCACGTCAAACTCCTGACTCTTTGATGTAAAATTACTGGAACCTACCAGACCATTACCCACTTCCTGAAAATCATCCTGACAAGAAACCAGTATAAAAAGGAACATTAGAGAACCTAATGTTCTCGACAGCACGGTATTCAATTTCATTCGTTTTTTGTTTTAATCTAGCACTTTAGTTGTGTAGAATTCTTCATAAGCCTGAGCGAACTCTTCTTTTTTCTTGAAGGGAAGCACAGGAATTTTTGTCACATTTAAATACTTGGTAAGCTCATCATCAAGATCAGATGAACCTACAATTGCAGCGTCTGAATTTTTCACAGCCACCTTCATCAAATTAGCATAGGTTGGCTTTTCTAATTCTGCAATATCGTCTTTGTTAATACCGTCAAAGGCGATTTTATCTATAAGCTGCTCATTTAACGTGTCATCAAAACCTGTATTGTAAACCGAAGTCACAATCTTACTTTGTTTAAAGAGAGGCTCACTTGCATAATATTGCTTCAGGTATAACGGAAGCAATGATGCCAGCCAGCCATGAACGTGAATGATATCTGGTGCCCAATTAAGTTTCTTAACCGTTTCTACCACTCCTTTCGCAAAAAAGATTGCTCGCTCATCATTATCTGGAAATAAATTTCCATCCTCATCTGTAAACGTAGCCTTACGCTTAAAATACTCCTCATTATCGATAAAGTAAACCTGAATACGCTCTTTGGGTATCGAGGCCACTTTAATGATAAGAGGCATGTCAAAATCATTTATAACCAGATTCATCCCTGAAAGTCTAATCACCTCATGCAATTGGTGACGTCTTTCATTGATATTGCCGTATCGTGGCATAAATATTCGTATTTGACCTCCTTTGCTGTTGACCATTTGTGGTACTTCAAATGACATTGATGCGATCTCTGTCTCGGGTAAATACGGTATAACTTCAGATGATACGTACAATATCCTCTTATCTTTCATAAATGTGCTTCTAAGTTTCTGTTACGGCTAAAAAACACGCAAAATTACTAAAATTTATGCAGATTGCCAGTAATATAGTAATTTTGCCGCCTGTTAAATTAGTCCGGATGCACGTATACACACATAGACCGCAAATTTCTGCGGCTGTTGCAAACCTTAAAAAAAAAGGCCTTAAAATAGGTTTTGTACCTACCATGGGAGCACTGCACCGGGGGCATGCCAGCCTTTTTGAATTTGCACAGAAAAATTGTGATGTAGTTGTGGTAAGCATCTTTGTAAACCCAACTCAGTTTAACAACCCAAAAGATTTAGAAACCTATCCTCGTGATCTTCAGGCAGACTTATCATTTCTGGAGAGCATTAATCCTGAAATTATTGTTTTTGCACCGAGCACTACAACGATTTACAATGATGATGTTATCGCTCTTGACTTTGATTTTGAAGGACTCGATACGGTAATGGAAGGCGCTTTTAGACCCGGCCATTTTGAAGGTGTGGCTACTGTTTTAAAATACCTTTTTGAGATCGTTCAGCCAGATGCAGCATTTTTTGGTGAAAAAGATTATCAACAGCTTCAAATTGTAAGAAAACTTGTTACTATTGAAAAATTACCGCTAGAAATTGTGGGTTGCCCTATAAGTCGTCACGACGATGGACTGGCAGAAAGTTCGCGTAACCAACGCCTATCCAAACAACATAGGGAAGCAGCTCCCTTCATTTACAAAACCTTAATGCAAGCAAAAACACTTTTCAACGACCAAAGCACCGCAGATGTACAGGCCTATGTTGAGAATGAGTTTAAATCTAATACACTTCTGGAATTAGAATATTTTGAAATAGCAAATGCAGACAGCCTCGTTCACGCTTCAGAAAAAAAAGAAGATGAGCAATACCGAGCTTTTATCGCAGCTTTTGCAGATGATGTACGTCTCATAGACAACATCGCCCTAAATTAAAAACCCTATTTTTACACCATGTTAGTTAACGTTGTAAAGTCAAAAATTCACCGCGTCAAAGTTACCGGTGCAGAATTACATTATATAGGTAGTATTACCATAGATGAAGATCTCATGGATGCTGCCGGCATTATCGAAGGAGAACGTGTGCAAATTGTAAATGTTACCAACGGTGAGCGTTTAGAAACATATGCGATTCCTGGTCCGCGCAAAAGTGGCGAAGTAACCCTTAATGGTGCTGCGGCACGTAAAGTTGCTAAAGGCGACACACTTATTCTTATCGTTTATGCCTTTATGGAACTTGAAGAAGCCAAGGCTTTTAAACCTTCTCTTGTTTTCCCAGATGAGGAAACCAACTTGTTGAAATAATTTGATCTCCTATATACATTGAGCAAAAAATCCCTGATTAAACTCCTAAAAATTATTCTCCCGCTTGGGATTGGGATTTTTCTGATTTATTACTCGCTGAGTTCAGCCACACCAGAGGAACGAGATATTTTATGGGAAAATATCAAATCTGCAAACCCCTGGTTTGTATTGCTTTCATTGATATTTGGAATCCTTAGCCATTTATCTCGCGCTTACCGCTGGAAGTTTTTGCTTGAACCTATGGGCTATAAAACCGGCTTACTCAATAGATTTATGGCGGTCATGGCAGCATACCTCGCCAACTACGGCATACCCAGAAGCGGCGAATTACTGAGAGGTGCATTAATGACAACCTATGAAGAAGTTCCGTTTGAAAAGGCATTTGGCACTATCATTTCAGAAAGAATTGCAGATTTTATTATGCTTCTCTTAATTGTTGCCCTGGCATTGGTTTCTCAAACCGATTTGCTACTGGAATATTTCGCAGAAAAAAATATCAATCCACTATACACTTTGGGATTTTTGGCGGCAGTTGTAGTACTGATTTTTATAGGATATAAAATTATTCGAAAAGCAAAAGGAGGAATCTTGCTTAAGATTAAAAACTTTGCCACCGGCCTGGTTGAAGGTATGCTGAGCATTTTACAAATGAAACAAAAGTGGACATTTATAGGTCACACGCTTTTCATCTGGATCATGTATGTAGCGATGTTCTGGATCATCAAATTCACAATACCTGAGATTGCTGGCGCGCCATTTAGTGTGATCCTTGCAGCATTTATTGTTGGTTCATTTTCTATATCTGTAACTAACGGAGGGATTGGGGTTTACCCAATTGCTATCGGAGCATTGTTTGTATTTTTTGGCTTCAGCAAAGAAGGAGGCGAGGCTTTTGGCTGGATTATTTGGGGCTCGCAAACCATACTCAATATTATACTTGGAGCACTTTCTTTTTTATTATTACCCCTACTCAACCGCATCAGGTAGTTTTCGATTCTAAAAGTTTAGCGACAGCTTCGGTTTTTATCGTTAAATTCACACGACCTAAAATCTACCTCCAATGAAAAAAATTACCTACTTATTGCTGTTTGTTCTTTTCAGCAGTCAGGCACAAGTGCTTTACGAGACGGTGCCCTCTTCACGATTAAGAGAACCACGCAATGTCAAAATTCAGCTACCTCGTAACTACGAAGCAAACGAAGACAAAAATTATCCGGTAATTCTGGTTATGGATGGCGACTATCTATTTGAGCCGGTTGCCGGTAGCGTTGATTATTACAGTTATTGGGAAGATATGCCGCAAGCTATAGTAGTTGGGATAATGCAACCCGATCGAATGAGCGACACGTATTACAGCGATGAGAACTTTCTACCTTCCGAAACGGGTGCTGCCTTTTTCGAATTTGTGGGGATGGATCTTTTCCCGTGGTTAAACAAAAAATACCGTCTTGCACCATTTAATGTTGTGGTAGGTCACGACGTTACCGCGGCTTTCAGCAATTATTATTTGATGAAAAACCCACCGCTGTTCAATGCCTATATTTCTTTAAGTCCGGACCTGGTTCCTGAAATGCCAGAACGCCTTTTGCCTGTATTTCAGAATACGTCAAACCAGCTTTTTTATTATCAGGCAACCGGAAGTGAAGACATTGAAGATCTACGCGAATCGATTTTAGCTTTTGACACCCAATTGAAGGCTATTGAGAATGAAAAGTTTCATTATTATTTTGATGATTTTGAAAATGCATCTCACTATTCCCTTGCCGGAAGAGCCATCCCTAATGCTCTTGAAAAAGTATTTTCGGTTTACAGACCCATCAGCAAAAAAGAGTTTAGCGAAGTAATCGTTAAATCAGACTCCCCTTATGAATATCTAGTGACCAAGTATGAGACCATTCAAAATCTCTTTGGACTTAGTGATCAAATTCGAATAAATGATTTTATTGCCATAGCAGCCGCGTTAGAGAAAAAGGAAGACTGGGAAGGTTTTGAGAATCTGGGCAAACTCGCTCGCAAAGAATATCCTGAAGCTATTTTAGGTCCGTATTATTTGGGCAGAGCTTTGGAAGGTCAGGGCGAACCTAAAAAGGCATTGCGCACTTACGAGGGTGCTTTAATGCTTAAGGAAATAGGCAATATTAATAAAGACTTACTTACGATGCGGGCTCAACGCATCAAAGATGATTTTGGATATTAATGGCAAAACTTAAAACTACCTTTTTCTGTCAAAATTGTGGTGCTCAATATGCTAAATGGCAAGGGCAATGTAATTCCTGTAAAGAATGGAACACCATTGCAGAAGAAGTTGTTCAAAAAGAAGAAAAATCAGGTTGGAAAAGCGAAACGCCTACCTCAAAACGAGTGGCAAAACCGCAGCGTATTCAGGAAATTGATACAACCCGGGAAGCGCGACTCAACACCAAAAATAATGAACTCAATCGTGTATTGGGGGGAGGTTTAGTCCCCGGTTCTTTAACACTTCTTGGTGGTGAACCAGGAATTGGTAAGAGTACGTTGATGCTTCAAATTGCACTGATGCTGCCTTACAAAACGCTCTATGTTTCTGGCGAAGAGAGTGCCCAGCAAATTAAGATGCGAGCAGAACGCATTAATACAGATGCTGAAAATTGCTACATCCTTACGGAAACTAAAACTCAAAATATATTCAAGCAAATTGAGCAGATAGAGCCCGATATTGTAGTGATTGATTCGATTCAAACGCTGCATAGCGATTATATAGAAAGTGGAGCCGGAAGCATTTCTCAAATACGAGAAACCACTACCGAACTTATCAAGTTTGCAAAAGAAACTTCAACACCGGTGATATTAATAGGCCATATAACTAAAGATGGCACTATTGCCGGACCAAAGATTCTGGAGCATATGGTAGATACTGTACTTCAGTTTGAAGGAGACCGCAATCACGTGTATCGTATTCTGCGAGCCCACAAAAACCGATTTGGCTCTACCAATGAGTTGGGTATTTATGAAATGCAGGGCAGCGGCTTGCGGGAAGTTTCCAATCCGTCTGAAATACTGATTTCTAAAAATGACGAAGAACTGAGCGGGACTGCTATAGCCGCCACCTTAGAAGGTATGCGACCACTTATGATAGAAATACAGGCATTGGTGAGCACAGCAGTTTATGGGACACCTCAACGCAGCGCAACGGGCTACAATGCCAAGCGCCTCAATATGATTCTAGCTGTACTGGAAAAACGCGCAGGATTTAGACTCGGAGCGAAAGATGTTTTTCTCAATATCACCGGCGGAATTAGTGTAGATGACACCGCTATCGATCTTGCAGTAGTTGCAGCAATACTAAGTAGCAATGAAGATATTGCGGTTGCAAAAGATATTTGCTTTGCGGCTGAAGTAGGTCTTGCCGGAGAAATACGCCCGGTAACACGAGTAGAACAACGCATCCTTGAAGCCGAAAAATTAGGCTTCGGAACGATTATGATTTCGAAATACTGCAAAATCCCTAAAAACAACTACGGTATTAACATCGTCAAAGTGGCCAAGATGAATGATGTGGTCGAGTGGTTGTTTGGATAAAAAAAGCCTCGTAGAATTTGGTATTCTACGAGGCTTTTTAATATAAACTTTTCGCGAATGCGTAATTAGCCTTTGCTTACAGCGCTTAGGTACTCACGGTTCATACGTGCAATGTTTTCAAGAGAAATACCTTTAGGACATTCAATCTCGCAAGCGCCAGTATTTGTACAGTTACCAAAACCTTCCAGGTCCATCTGACGCACCATATTTTGCACACGTTCCGCAGCTTCAACTTCACCCTGTGGTAATAAGGCAAATTGAGAAACTTTAGCAGAAGTAAAGAGCATTGCACTGGCGTTCTTACAAGCAGCAACGCAAGCACCACAACCTATACATGTAGCTGCATAGAATGAATCATCTGCATTTTGCTTTTCGATAGGAATTGCATTAGCATCTACCGTATTACCAGAAGTATTTACTGAAATGTATCCTCCAGCCTGCTGAATGCGGTCAAAAGCAGAGCGATCTACAATTAAGTCAGTTACAACCGGGAAAGCGGTTGCTCTCCAAGGCTCGATGGTGATTGTATCGCCGTCATTAAATTTACGCATATGTAATTGACAGGTAGTAACCAATCGATCTGGCCCGTGTGGCTCCCCATTGATTTGCAATGAGCAGCTACCGCAAATACCTTCACGACAGTCGTGATCAAATTCAACTGGTATTTCACCTTTATTGATTAGATCTTCATTAAGTACATCAAGCATCTCCAGGAAAGACATATCGCCATCTATCCCATCAATTTGATAGGTCTTCATCGCTCCTTTAGCCTTAGCGTTTTCCTGACGCCATATTTTTAACGTAAGTTTCATAAACGTTATTTGTTAATTGTTATGTGTTAATTGGATGCGCGATTTAAATAATTAATGTAACCATTTAAAACTGCTAAACAATCATACACCTGCTTTTTATATTTCTCTAAAACCTGATCACTTATATAACCTTCATCTAATGCAGTTATTAACTGATCAAGCAATTCGTGCAAAGAGCCACGTGAAATTCTACAAAATTGTATGTTCTCCTTGTGGTGAAACCTTCCATAGCCTTCTGCAATATTATGTGTTACTGATCTTGAAGCTCTTCTCATCTGAGCTGTCAATTCAAACTTCTCATAATCAGGGAATGTTTTCAAGAGTTTACTAATATCATTTCGAAGCTCTCTTGCCATTTTCCAGCAATTCAAATCTTCAAAACTTTTGATATCACTCATCCCCCCAATTAACGATTAACACATAACTTTTCAACTTCTATTTGTACGAACGGGTCTTAACTTCAATATTCTCGAAGACCAGATCTTCTTTGTGCAATTTTGCTTCACGAGGGTTTGCGTTATATTCCCAGGCAGACACAAAACTGAAATTCTCATCGTCACGTAAAGCTTCACCTTCTGGAGTTTGATACTCCTCTCTAAAGTGACCTCCACAAGACTCATTACGCGTCAAGGCATCTTTAGCGAATAATTCTCCTAATTCAAGGAAATCTGCAACTCTTCCGGCTTTTTCAAGCTCTGCGTTTTTAGAATCGATCGTTCCGGTAACTTTTACATTTTCCCAGAAGTCTTTGCGCAATGCTGCAATCTCATCCATCGCTTCCTGAAGCTCTTTTGCATTACGAGACATTCCACATTTATTCCACATGATTTTACCAAGCTTTTTGTGGTAATAATCAACTGAATGCAAGCCTTTACCATTCATAAGCTTATTCATTCGCTCACGAACATCCTTTTCAGCCTGCTCAAATTCAGGAGAATCTGTTGGTATCTTACCGGTACGAATATCCTTAGAAAGGTAATCCCCTATCGTGTAAGGCAACACAAAATAACCATCTGCAAGACCTTGCATCAAGGCTGAAGCCCCAAGACGGTTTGCACCGTGATCGGAGAAGTTTGCTTCACCTGCAGCATAACATCCCGGGATGGTGGTTTGTAAATTATAATCTACCCAAAGACCTCCCATAGTGTAATGCACTGCAGGATAAATCATCATTGGGGTTTTGTATGGATCCTCATCTACGATCTTCTCGTACATCTGGAAAAGGTTTCCATATTTATTTTCTACTACTTTTTTACCGTAATCGTAGATTTCCTGATCGGAAGGATTTTGATTTCCGTGAATAAGCGCTTCTTCTTTTCCGTAACGGATGATGGCACTCTTGAAATCAAGATAAACCGCTTCTCCGGTTTTATTTACACCAAAACCTGCATCACAACGCTCTTTTGCAGCTCTGGATGCCACGTCACGCGGTACCAGGTTACCAAAAGCAGGATAACGGCGCTCTAAGTAATAATCGCGATCTTCTTCTTTAATTTCAGTTGGCTTCAACTTACCGGCACGTATAGCCTCTGCATCTTCCATCTTTTTAGGAACCCAGATACGACCATCGTTACGCAGTGACTCAGACATCAACGTCAATTTAGACTGGTGATCTCCAGAAACCGGAATACAGGTAGGGTGAATCTGCGTGTAGCAAGGGTTTGCAAAATAAGCACCACGACGGTGCGCTCTCCAGGCTGCCATCACATTACTTCCCATCGCATTTGTTGAAAGGAAGAATACGTTACCATATCCACCACTTGCAAGTACTACTGCGTGAGCAGAGTGACGCTCGATTTCTCCAGTTACAAGGTCGCGGGCAATAATACCACGAGCTTTACCATCTACCAAAACAAGATCTAACATCTCGTGACGGTTGTACGGTTGAATTTTACCTCTGTTAATCTGGCGGTTCATTGCAGAATAAGCTCATAAAAGCAACTGCTGACCGGTATGACCTTTAGCATAAAATGTTCTGGAAACTAAAACCCCTCCAAAAGAACGGTTGTCTAGTAAACCACCGTACTCACGTGCAAAGGGAACACCTTGCGCAACACACTGGTCAATAATATTTCCTGAAACTTCTGCAAGACGATAAACGTTTGCCTCACGAGAGCGGTAATCACCCCCTTTTATGGTATCGTAGAATAAACGGTAGTTAGAATCCCCGTCTCCCTGATAGTTTTTTGCTGCATTTATACCTCCCTGTGCCGCGATAGAGTGCGCACGTCTTGGAGAATCCTGATAGCAAAATGTTTTTACATTATAGCCCAATTCTGCCAATGTTGCAGCAGCACTACCTCCTGCAAGACCTGTCCCAACAACGATAACATCAATATTACGTTTGTTTGCCGGGTTAACGAGGTTAATGTCGTTTTTATGATTGGTCCACTTATCTGCAAGTGGTCCTTCTGGTATGTTCGATTTTAATACTGACATGGTCTACTGATTAAAAAAATGGTGAAACAACGCGATGAAAATAAAGCCGGCAGGGATCGCAATGGCATAAACCTTTGCAAACTTCTTAAGACCGGTCGCGTATTTGTTATTAAAGCCCACTGACTGAAAAGAAGAAGCAAAACCGTGGAATAGGTGAAGTGCCAAAAACACGAAAGAAATCACATAAAAGCCAGTACGCAATGGGCTGTGAAATTTCTCTACTAATTCACCATAATAACGAGTTGCATCTTCAGGATTTGATTCCACATATTTGTGAACCATCTCCGGAAACCAGAAATCGTAAAAGTGTAATCCTAAAAAAGCAAGAACTACAAGACCTGTGTAAATCATATTACGACTTACCCAGCTTGAGTTTGCGCTTCCCTTGTAGCTCGCATAGCTTATACTACGTGCAGAGCGGTTACGCGCCTCGAGAACAAAACCCATCACGAAGTGAAACACCACACCAAAAATTAACACAGGTTGCAATAATGCCTGTACTAAAAAGTTAGTTCCCATAAAATGAGACCACGAGTTAAATGTTTCCGGACTGAAAGTCGAAGTGAGGTTAATCGTAAAGTGCTGACCTAAAAACAATACAAGGAACAAACCTGAAAGTGCCATTGCTACTTTTCGGGCGATAGAAGAGGAAAGAATTCCCATTTAATTACGTTTTTAATTTAGTGATGCAAAAATACGGCTCAGCGCTTGTTTTCACAAACTTTGAGCCTGCTTTTGGAATGGTTTTAAATAAAGCTGAAAATGTTTAATGTTTCGCCCGAAAACCTTTGAAATATAGGCTTGAGATTAAACAAGTAAACATCCTTATACAACAAAACAAGAGCCCTGACAATGAATATATTAACTCAGTCGTTTAGGAATTTTGGCTTGAGTAATAAATCAAAACCATTCACTAATCTTCCATATCATTGAGCTGAATACCCAAAGCTTTTGTACTGAGTTGAACCTCGATAAACGACAAGGTAAGTGATATCATTAGTGCAAACAAACTGATCCCAAAAACCAGGTTTGCAGCAAACTTCATTTCAATATAAATCAAAAACATATCACAAACTGCGAGTATAAAACTAAGGATCGCCATCGCCTGCATTGCTTTTATTATGCCTAATCGTTTACGCAGTTGTTTTATTTGCCGCTTTACTGGTGTTGAAGATTCATTCTGATACTGTTTATGTAGATCCCGAATGAGTGCAGCAATTGCCAAATACCGGGCATTATACGCCAACATGGTAAGCGAAATCGCAGGAAACAAAAGTGCAGGTATGCTGAGTGTTAATTCCAAATCTGGTGTTTTAATCCTCTTCAGGACTATTAGCGGCAGCTTCTGCAGCATCACGGCGACGGCTACCTTCTTTCACTTCGAAATCTACAGATTCTGTCTTACCTGCTAGTTCAACTTCAAAACTGTATTTAGCTGGCACCAGGTAATAAACTCCGTTACCAGCCTTCTTAACTTTTAATTCTTTGTCTGCTTTTTCCAGTTGAGATTTTCCACTCTCGGTCATACTTAAATCGTAAGGCACATAATTGAAGCCTTTAGTCACCGGCACTTTCCAGGATTTTAAAGTTTTCCCTGATGAAGATTGAACTTCTAAAGTTGCTTCACCAGCTACAGGAGCATAAAACCCGATTTGAATTTCTGGCGTATTTGGTCCGCTCCAGGCGCTCCAGCTACGACCCCAATTGGTCGAAAAATCAACATCCTTGATTTTAAATAGCTGTAAATCTTCCGTTTTAGCTGGATTAAATTTCTGGATATCATCTAGGTTTGAAATGAAAATTGATCTACCATGAGTTCCTACAACCAGATCGTTGGCTTCAGTCTGCACAACCATATCGTGTACAGCCACTGCCGGCATACTTCCACCAAAAACTTCCCAGGATTTTCCGCTATCAAATGAAACATAAGAAGCTTCATCAGAACCTAAATACAGAATGTTTTCTTTTACAGGATCTTCAATAAGAACATTTACAGGAGAATCTGGCAGGTTAGCACTGATATTTTTCCAGGATTTTCCATAATCTTCACTCACATAAACATAAGGTTTGAAGTCGTCGTATCTATAGCCGTTAAGTGAAGCATAAACCCGACTCTTTTTATGTTTTGAAGCCAAAACAGTACTCACCCATAAGTCCTTTGGCAAGCTTTGAGAAATTAAATCCCAGCTTCCACCAGCATTTTGAGAAACCTGAATCAACCCATCATCACTACCGGTATAGAGTAATCCGAATTGAAAAGGAGATTCGCTAATAGTAGTTAAAGTTCCGTATGGTACATTACCCTGCTTGCCACCAGTTGTAAGATCTGGCGAAATAGCAGACCAGTCTGAGCCCTGATTCATTGAACGCATCAATTTATTACCTCCCAGATAGAGAATATCCTGATTGTGTGAAGAAAGCAAAATAGGTGTCTCCCAGTTAAAACGGTAAGGCTCTTCACCAAGATCGTGACTAGGGCGTATGAATTCACGCTCGCCACTTTCCATATTGATGCGGTTGTAATAACCGAACTGCGAACCTACATAAATAATATTGCTGTTTCTGCGGTCTATTTGTACCTGCATCCCGTCACCACCGCCTACTCGCTCATATGGGTATTTGCCTTCCGCCTCCCATTCTTTGGAGTCGTTGTATGTGCTCGGCCCTTTCCAGGTACCATTATCCTGCAAACCTCCATATACGTTATACGGCTTATCATAATCTACGTTAATCGCATAAAACTGACCCAAAGGCATCGAGTTTAGCTTAGACCAGGCTTTTCCTCCGTCGTAAGACATGTTGAGACCCCCATCATTTCCATTAATAAGGTGATTTGGCATTTTGGGATCAATCCACACTACGTGATGATCTACGTGAACGTTGGGCTCATCAATATATGTAAACGTTTTACCCCCATCTACAGACTTAACAATAGGCACACCTACCATATAAAATTCATCAGGATTTTGAGGGTTTACGGTCATTTCTGCGAAAACATACCCATAAGAGAAGAAGAAGTCTTCAATATAACCTTCGTGAGTACGCACCCAGGTTTTGCCACCATCAGTAGTTTTAAAAACTTCGGCACCTATAACTTCCCCACTTTCTTCAGGCGCATTACGATCATATGTGTAAGTGAAAAAATCAATCGGTTTGAGTTCGTCATTTTTCACTAACTCCTTTACTTTCCTCTCATCATACTGTCTTGGGAAACGTTTTGATTGTAAATAAGCCTTCAGCTTTGCGTCATCAAGAGCTAAAAATTCGGCTTTACTCATTGTTTTAAATTGCTCTGGCTCGAGCTCATCTTTATTTTTAGGCTCATCTTTCTCCTCTTCATCCCGATAATTTTGATTATCGTGAATTGCATAAACTGTATTTTCATCAACAACAGCAAGGCCAATGCGTCCTGTACCTTCTCCCCGCGGAAAAGCGGTATCTGCTGTTACCAATTGCCAGGTATCACCCGCATCAACAGATTTGTAAATCCCTGAATTCACTCCGGCACCTCTAAAATTCCACGCGGCGCGCTCACGATCCCAGGATGCAGCATACATAACATTTGAATTTTCAGGAGCAGCTACCAGACTAATGATTCCGGCTTCATCGCTTACAAAAAGTGTTTTGGACCAGGTATTACCACCATCCGTGGTTTTGAAAACTCCCCGTTCTTCATTGGAAGTATATAAATGGCCCAATGAAGCCACAACCGCAACATCTGGATTGTTTTCATCTAAAATGATATCGCTGATGTGATGTGAATCGATTAAACCCTTTTGCTCCCAGGTTTTACCACCATCTGTACTTTTTAAAATCCCGACTCCGGTATAGGATGAACGCGAAGAAATAGTCTCACCAGTCCCAACCCAAATGATGTTTTCATTCCAGTTAATCGCAATATCACCCACATTTTGTGTGGGAGCAGAATCGAAAACCGATTCAAAAGTGATTCCATTGTTTGTAGTATGCCAAACGCCTCCAGTCGCATAACCCACATAAAACTCGGTGCTGTTTTGTGGATTCACATCAATATCTACTACCCGACCACTCATAATCGTTGGCCCTACATTTTTAAACGGAATATTCTCAACAATAGACTCCTGAGCAATAGCAGGTAAAAAGGTCAGGAAAGAAAGGATAAAGTAAAACTGACGCATAATTTGGATTTAAGTTTAGACGCTCTAAAATACCCATTTTAAAAAGAATGACCTAACTAAATAAAACCCTCAAGCTATCTTCAGATCTTGTAGATCAGGATTTAGGTTTGCTGGGGATGTGACTTAATTCCTGTAACTTTGAAGAAATTCAAAATTCTACTATGAAATACGATCTTATAGACCGCAAGCTGTTCATTAAAAACCGTAAAAATTTTATGGAGGCGATGGAGCCGAACAGCCTTGCAGTTTTTAACAGTAATGATATTTATCCAATTGGTGCAGACAGCACCATGCCCTTTCAACAAAACCGTGATTTGTTCTATTTGAGTGGTGTAGATCAGGAGGAAAGCATTTTGGTTTTATTCCCTGATTGCCCAAAAGAAAAGCATCGTGAGATTCTTTTTCTAAAGGAAACCAATGAGCATATTGCCGTTTGGGAAGGTGAAAAACTTACTAAAGAACGCACTTATGAAGTGAGCGGTGTAAAAACCGTTTACTGGCTTAAAGAATGGGATAAAATTTTCTATGAATTGATGACTCAAGCCGAAACGCTTTACATTAACACCAATGAGCACTACCGTGCAAATGTAGAAACTGAAACCCGTGAGGCGCGTTTTAATAAAGCCGTAAAAGAGCAGTATCCTGCACATCGTGTTGCCAAGAGCAATCCTATTTTACAGCGTTTGCGCTCGGTTAAAGATTCGATCGAGATCGATATTATGCAGCAGGCATGCAACATCACTGAAAAAGGTTTTAAACGCGTTTTACAATTTGTTAAGCCTGGTGTGATGGAATACGAGATTGAAGCTGAATTCATGCACGAGTTTCTACGTAACCGTTCTAAAGGATTTGCATACACTCCTATTGTCGCAAGCGGAAACAATGCCAATGTATTACACTATGTGGTCAATAACTCAGAATGTAAAGCTGGAGAATTGATTCTTCTTGATATAGGTGCAGAATATGCCAATTACAGCAGTGACATGACCAGAACCATCCCCGTAAGCGGAAGGTTTACAGACAGACAAAAGGACGTTTACAATGCGGTTCTTCGAGTTAAAAAGGAAGCAACAAAAATGTTGACACCCGGAAATCTTTGGGGTCCTTATCACGAAGAAGTAGGTAAACTGATGACATCAGAATTGATAGGTCTTGGCCTATTAGACAAAGCCGATGTACAGAACGAAAACAAAGATTGGCCGGCTTACAAAAAGTATTTTATGCACGGTACTTCTCACCATATTGGCTTGGACACTCACGATTACGGATTGCTTCACGAACCTATGCAAGCCAATAATGTGTTTACGGTAGAGCCCGGTATTTACTTACCTGATGAGGGATTTGGCATACGCCTGGAAGATGATGTGGTGATTCAGGAAAGTGGTGAACCTTTTAACCTTATGCGTAATATTCCATTAGAAGTTGAAGAAATCGAAGATTGGATGAATCGTTAGACGTTAGACGTTAGACGTTAGACGTTAGACGTTAGACGTTAGACGTTAGACGTTAGACGTTAGACGTTAGACGTTAGACGTTAGACGTTAGACGTTAGACGTTAGACGTTAGACGTTA
>CAXPQP010000025.1:0-100542 GCA_964219495.1 Leeuwenhoekiella sp.
TCATCTTTAGGAATAAATTCTTTGATACTCTCATAAGTTGGGAAAGTTGCAGTTCCTATTTCAGAACGCATACCATAACCGCGGTCAGATCCGTAAGGATACGGAGGTTTGTTCCAGGCCAGGTTACTTCCCGAAGTTTCAAAATGATGTTTGGGATTTTGATTGCCCCACCAGCCGCTTCCAGACAATCCGTCCTGATTGGAACTTGATTTGTACATACGATCGTTGTGATCCTCACTACCTACAATTCCGCGTAAATGATTATCCAGTTCGGGTTTCGGATGCGTTTCATTAGCACCACACCATAAGGCAATACTGGCGTGATTACGCAGACGCTTAACCTTATCAAGTGCATTTTGTTTAAAATCTTCATCATTTGCCACATCGTTATAAGCCACATACAGCCAGAAATCATCCCAAACCATTATGCCATATTCGTCGCAGTAGTCATAAAATTCATCATCGGTCACACTACCCGTCCACAACCTTATCATATTATAATTCATATCGCGGTGTAGCTTGATGCGCGTCTCGTAGTCTTCCCCGCGGGCACGAAGCAAATACTCGCTCATTCCCCAGTTCCCACCTTTGATAAACAATTTTTGACCGTTGATGTAAAACGTAAAAACCGGCCAGCCAGCCGCGTTTTTCTCATAGCGGTATTCGTAATTACGTATTCCAAATCTGATTTCTTTGCGCTGTGAAATTTCACCATCTACTTTCAGACTCAGATTACAGGTATATAAATTGGGTTCGCCATAACCGTTAGGCCACCAAAGTTTTGGGTTTTCAACAAACAGGGATTCAAAATCGCTCTTATCGAAATACACCTTATCTGAAGAAGAACCTTGAATCTTTACTTTTTTGGAAAAGCTAATGTCTCCCGGCTGAATAGTCCCCGAAATTTCAACTTCCCGCTCCTCAGGGCTGGTATTTTTAATTTCAGAAGACACAAAAATATAGGCCAGTTCGTTTGACTCCAATTGCGATCGCACCCAAGGATCTTCCATAACCACCTCACCGGTTAACTCTAAATACACCTTCCCGGTAATCCCGGCCAAACGTCCCGGCACGTAAGGCATCCAATCCCAGCCTGCCGCAGAAAGATATGTGGGACTTGAGGTTACCCCAAAACTCTCTTTAGAATCCCGTTCTTTCTTTTGATCTGCATCGGTTATAAGTACCGCAATAGCATTGTCCCCATCTGCATCCAAGAAATCTGTAATATCATACTTGGTGCGTAGCATATGTCCGCTCACATCTCGTGTAGAAGTCGCAGTGCCCGAAAGCTTTTTTCCGTTAAAGTAGAAATCTGCATAGCGGTTGGTATTGTCAAAATTTAGCCATACCCGCATTCCTTTCTTATAATTCTCAGGCAGTTTAAATTCGGTTCTATACCAAAACGGCTGATTGTAAAAAGATTCATCAATCTCATAAATATTAGAACCAAAATCAGGATCCTTTTCTTTGCCTGCCGCAACATACGAAGTAAAAACGGTCCCCGGCACAACAGCCTGTACAGCGGCATTCCACGAATAGCCCGAAGTGGCAATCTGCCTGCCATCTTCCGATACTTCATTTTGGGGTTTTACTTCCCAGCTTCCAATTGCCGCATCACTATCTAAAGAAATGATTTCCTGAGCCTTGATACCAGACAAACATAGCATCAGGAGTAATGAGATTTTGAATTTTAAACTGTTCATAGACTAAATTTTTGAAACAAGACCCTATCGGAATGTTCTAAAACTTCCCGCTTAGAGCTTGTAATTTTGATTTAAGATTTCTTATTCTGCTAAAGAGAAACTTTCAAAAGCAGCTCCTTTAATGGTAGAATTATTGGTTTTGCTAGCGAAAATCCCGACTTTTATACCCCAGGACCACCAGCCCAGATTATCTCCCACGACTTCCAAAGAATTATTAAGCACATCAGGAATATCAGTCCATTTGCCTTTTCCATTGCGGTAACTGAAATGCATTTTATGCGCATCAACAACCTCAGCTTTAAGTTCGATCGCTCCTTTTGTTTCAAGGTCAATGCTGTTGAGTTCGGTAAATTTTCCGTTGCCAATTTTCCACAACACGACTTTAGATCCTGCAACTCCAAGACCAATGCTGTTGTCATTAGTCACATACATCGCAATGCCTTGGAGCAGATCATGGGGTTGTTTTATTTCTGTTTGAAAGGTGAAAGCATCAGAGTCTGGATTTATACCCAAAAAGGAAATACTGTTGTCAGAAACTTTCGATTGGATATCTGAAAAAATCAGCTTGCCTTTTGAAAGCTGAACATTAGCAGAAGCTTCAGTAACATTCGTACGCCAACGGCCATCTAATTCTTCTGCATCAAAGTCATCGATAAAATCCCCATGTACTTCAGAAACCGCGGAAGCATTTTCGTTTTGGTTAAAAATTGGCCATTCTACTTCGTTCCAGCTTATTTCACTTAATAAAACCGTTCTTCCCAAATACGGGAAACCCGCCTCTGGATAAGCGTGATACACATAATACCAGTCATTTTTAGTGTGAATTGCAGTACCGTGCCCCGGACATTTATAGGCTTCTGTTCCTGTCAAAATCGGATTTTGATCGTATTTCTCCCAGGGACCAGTCATCGATTTTGCCCGGGCAACTCCTACCTGATAATCACAACCAGCACCGCAGCAGGCATTCCCAGAATACAACATATACAGATATTCCCCATTTTTAATAATACATTGACCTTCAACACCTCCTTTTTCCCAGTTAGTTACATCTGCCGTGAGGATATTAAAAGCTTCTCCTTTTAGTTTTAAGCCATCATCGGTAAGCTGTGAGCCCAAAATCTGAATGGGTTTATCAGGATTTAAACCATAAGCTTTCCAGGTTATATAAAGCTGATCACCCTCTTCATAGACACATGCGTCAATCGCTTCATTTCCCCAGGCGATGATTTCGCCTTCATCTTTAAATCCTTTAGAAATATCCTTCGTTGTTGCTACACCAATTACCGAAGTCCCATCGGTGCGTCTGGCAGTGTAATAGCAATAAAAGGTATCGTTATGGTAGAACAACTCCGGTGCCCAATAACTGTTAATCGTCCAGTCTGGCTTTTGCCCAAATACATAATTTACAAACTCCCAGTTTTTTAAATCTACCGACTTGTAAATGGGATAATAGGGTGCCCAATCGTTTGAAGAACCCGTTACATAATACGTGCCGTCAACTTCAATTATGGATGGATCAGGAAGTTCGCCTGCGATAATTTGTTGCTGAACCAATTGCGCCCGTAGCGATGTGATGGAAATGAGTACAAAAAGTATAAGAAAGTAAAGTTTTTTCATTTGATTAAAGTGCTGTATTCGTTTCAGGTTTAGGTCCCATTTCCAGGACAAGAGTGCCGCCTGTCATTATTACGGAATGATCAATCCAGGTTTTTAAATAGGGTGCTCCATTTAAGCTTGCACGCTGAATGTAAATATTTTCACTACTGTTATTCTTCGCTTCAATTACAAAAGGATGAGCCGTTTGAGCATTTAAAGTCACTTTATTAAAAACCGGACTCGTCAATTCATAGCGTGAGCTCCCGGGAGTTACAGGGTGAATGCCGCTAGCAGCCAATATATACCAGGCAGACATTTGCCCAACATCTTCATTACCCACAAGGCCTTCTACGGTATTGTGATAGGCCTTTTCACAAATAAAGCGTGTCCATTTTTGAGTGAGCCAGGGTTTACCCGCGTGATTAAACAAAAACGGAACGTGATGTACCGGTTCATTGGCGTGATTGTAGTAGTCATTCCACATCATATTCTCAGGGGCTTTTTCAAAGAAAGCTTCCAGATCTTCAGCTACTTTTTCTTTACCACCCATTAGCTCAAACATTCCCTCAATATCCTGAGGAACGAACCAGCCTTGCTGGTAGGCATTACTTTCCATACTACCATACCATTGTTCTAACCTGCCGTTATCTGGCCAGGCAAGCCAATTACCGTTTTCATCTTTTGGTCTGAACCAGTTTTTTTCAGTATCGAAAATATTCTGGTAGGCTTTTGATTTTTTCAGGTAAGTCTCTGCTACTTCCGAATGACCTGTCGCTTCTGCAATTTGAGCAAAACACCAGTCAAAATAAGCGTATTCCAGTGTATAGGAAATTCCCAAATTACCGGGAGAAAAGCCCAATTCTCCATTCCCAAATCGGTCAACACTATTCTTAGAAAGTTCGTATGCTTTATTATAATCGAAAGAGGTTATTCCTTTTTCCATAGCATCGGCGATTACCGAAACAGCAGGGTTACCCAGCATACAACCGCTATAGGAATTCAAAAGCTCCCAGCGCTCCAGATAGTTCTTATCTTTCTCATCTGCCAAGATAATTAATGAATTGATCATATCACTTACCAATTCGGGCTTGATGATGGTTTGTAAAGGCATCTGACTTCTAAAAACATCCCAACCGCTAAAGATGGTGCGCTTGGTAAAGCTTGAAGGAATATGTGCTTTACCATCACCACCCGCATATCTTCCATCTACATCCTGAAAAATTCGAGGATCGATTTTGGTGTGATAGAGAGCCGTGTAGAATATGGTTTTCTCATCTTCACTTCCTCCTTCAATCTCCAGATTTGACAACTCGGTATTCCACAGATCACGAGCTTTTGTATGAACGTTGTCAAAATCAAAATCTGTGATTTCCTGAGTCAGGTTTTTACGTGCACCCTCTAAATCAACAAATGATATCCCGGCTTTCAATAGAATTTGCTCATCAGAGGTAGTTTCAAAATTAGCAGCAACTCCTATATGCTTTCCAGTTAATTCGGTTCTATTCTCAAGTATTTCAGCATTTGCGATGAGATTCTGGTAGAATTTGCTGGTTACACTTTCGCGCTTTCGCGAAATCGTATCAGGAATCGCGGCAGACCACATCGTATACGATTTTACCGGTTTGCTAAATTCTGCCGAAAAGTAAACCGTATAATTCGCCTGGCCGTCGCCATTTCCCCAGCCGCCGCCATCTGGAGTACACTTCATCCAACCTTCAATCGTATGATCATTAATCACCTTAACGTATTGCTCGGTTGAAGTACCTCCTACTCTACGCGCCAAATCAATCTGAATATGAGCTGAATCATTTTCAGGAAACGTGAAACGTAACATTCCGCTATGCGGTGCCGCTGTAGCTTCTGCTTTGATATTATAATCAGATAATGTTGCCGCGTAATAACCGGCTGAAGCTTCTTCAGTATTTTTATCGTAACGCGAGCGGTAACCGCTATCCGGATTTTCTAATGAACCGGAATTTGTTTGCAAGTTGCCTGTAGTAGGCATAACGAGGAAATTTCCTAGATCGCCAAACCAACCCACACCACTCATTTGTGTAAATGCAAAACCTTCTATACTCTCATGTTCATAGCTGTACCCAGACCCGTTATCGCCACCGGTAATGGTGTTGGGACTTACCTGCACCATCCCATAAGGCGTATCTGCACCGGGAAAAGTTTTACCCAAACCGTGATACACACCGGCATCACCCATACTGGTACTCGCACCAATAAATGGGTTAACATAATCTACAGGTTGTTTATTAACCGCAATTTCATTCGAATCTGTATCAGAGGCCTCTGATTTTTGATCGCAGGCGTTGAAAGTCAGTCCACAAAGTGCTAAAAATGCTATTGAAAAATAATTCTGCTTTTTCATCAAGTAGTTATTGATTTGCTGCTACGATTTCGATTTTATGAGAAGTAGGCTTATTGATCTCGTAAATCTTATCGACAAGAATTTTAAGGTTGTCGTGGTACATCTGGCGGATTTCGGGATAACGTGCTGTACGGTAAACACCCATTTTACTTCCTACGAAACCACCGGCTTTACTCGCCATATCGTAAGCTTTTTGTGAATCTTCGTAAAGCATTCCCAGATCTCTGAAATAGTTAGATTGTACCCAATGATACTCTCTTAGTTTTTCTTCCAACTCCTTACGCTGATGGTTTAAAAACATCACATTTTGAGCTTGTTTGTATTGTGGCGTATTGCCCAGAATTGCCATATTTACTCCTTTTGACCATTCTTCAGCAGTAAATTGCGCGATAGACTGACCATCAATTTTAAGTTGGTATTTTCCAGGTTTTAGTCCGTCAACCTGAAGGATTTCCTGATTAAATTCTTTGGTAAACGGATAAAAATTTAAAGCATCGCTCAACTTCTGAGAATTACCCCAGGTTTGCGAAGTTGAATCTATTGGGTACGGCAACGATTTAGCTTCATATAAAAACGAAGCTTTGTCCTGTGAAGCGTCGAGTGAATAGATCGCGGCGTTCTCAGACTTTACAACTTTTGATGTATTCACATCGATCTGAACATCAGCTACCGGAAGGTTTGCCAATCCCTGGCTCTTTAAAAAATAAGCTGCCATAACCAGATAGCCACCAGTTCCCGGGTGTACCCTGCCTTCTCCTAAAATGCTGAAACTAGAATCCTTTTGCTGTTTGCTCAGATTAAGCTCAAGCATAGGATTAAATAGATCTACATACTGCCAGTTGTTTTGCTTCGCTGCTTTCTCCTGAAATGCCGTGATTTTTTTCATAATCTCAGTCTTGCCTTTCAAGGGATTGTCATTGGCAACCTGAGTTTCATCATAAGGAGAAGAAGACATAATTACCGGAGTAATGTCTGGATTTGCTTTTAATTTCTTCTGAATCTCCTCAAAATCGTGAAGCGATTTCTCTACACTTTTCTTGGCGGTTTCTGGATTATCGGTACCAAAATAGCCTGAATCATTCATCCCGAACGTTAAGATAACGATATCGGGATCCATAGGAAGAATATCATCCTTAAAGCGGGCATTCATATTTCCTACTGCATCACCACCAGAACCCCCGTTAAGTACATACACTTTACGATCTGGAAAATGCGTCATATAATACAACCAGATATACGACTCGTAGAAACCGGCGTGTGTGATACTATTGCCCAGAAAGACCGCTCGGTCTCCTTCTTCAAAAGGTTTGAGGTCCTGAGCAAAACTCGAGCTGATACTGATTAAAAAAACTAAAACGGCTAAACTAATTCGGTTCATATTGTGAAAATTAAATTCAAGGTGTAGTGATTTTTAAGGTTGTAAATCCAAAACGCGGAATGTTAAGTGCAACCTGATAAACTCCGTTGTTCTCGACCACTTCTACTTCTTCCAGATTACGACCATTGAGGTTTACTACGGATATAGTTCCAGGATTTTTAGTAAAAGAAATAATCCCGTTTTCCTCTTCATTTTCGGCATTGTAAATACGCAGTAAGCGCTCTTCTTTAAAAACCTGAGCGCGGCTTAATAACCAGCCCGGCGTTTCTATTTGCAATACAGATTGGGTTGGTTGCTTGGGCATTTTGGTTAAAACGGATGTGAGCAGCGGTTCTTCAAGCTGTTGACGTTTCTGTTCTAAAGCTGCTTCATCCCACAAACCTTTATGCGGAATTAGCGCATAAGAAATTGTGGTAGGACCCGTTAATTTATAATCGCGTCCCCAAAGTCCTCTACCGGAATATTGTGTGGTTAGACCTAGCGGGAAATCACTCCCGTGAGTATAAGTCGTGGTATGATCTGTAATCAAGGCACAACCGTATTCCTGTTTCCCATCTACCACATCAACCCAGTCCAGAATGATGTTGTTTTTGATGGTATCCCAATTTTCAAAGAAGGTATTTTCCAGGTTGCTTTTAAGCACATCAAAGGGTGCATTTTTGTAAACCTGCTGCCCTTCTAAAGCCAGTGGAAAGGTAGTAACCAACTTTTCCCTGTCATTATAAAAAGCTTTCTTTAAACGTCTTGCCTGATAATCAACTTCTTTAAAAGCACCGATTCCTGTGTTTTCGTTCCAGTCAATTTTTAGCTTAAAATCAATTCGCGCATTACCATTTGCAAGCGTGATCCATTGGGAATAGGGACTTCCTGCAATTGCCCCCTTTAGTTTTACAACGACTTGTTCCGCAGAATGTTCAAGGATTTCAATCTCAACTGGTGCAGCCGTGGTTTGTAGTCTACCTTCCTGATCATAGAAATTACCAGACATGATATTGAAACCAAAATCGTTATCAGCATCTACAAATTCTTTATTATTAAGTTCTTTAGCGATTAGGCTGGTAATGCTTCCGCCCTTCCGTGGATCTAACTTCAATTGATATAAATCGCTTTCAAGAATAAAAGTTCCGTCAGCTAATTGACTAACTGAAACGGGCTGCGTGTCGGTATTACTTCTTCCTTCTTTAATTTTGTAAACCGAATATCCAAAGGATGGCGCGCTGGCTTTAAACCGAATTTCACCATCATTAATAAAAGATTCTACTTCTTCGCCGGAAGCATTTTCAATACGCAACGATTCGTTCTTCAATGCCGAAGGAAGTTTAACACCAACCCAGGAATCACGAGATTGCCCGAGTGTATTCATCACCTTTATGAAATAGGATTGCTCTGTTTTGTCAAGTCCATCACCTTCTTGCAAAATAGAATCGCTAAAAGCATCCGTTTTTTGAGTCCAAGCTACTACTTTCTCAGCCCAACTGGTTCCTTCACTGGTATTGTAAGGCACAATCCAACAATCGTGATGCTGGGCCAGCAATAAAGGTTGCCATGCCGATTCAAAACCTGCTTCCGGGAAGTCTTCTCCCGAAGTAAGCGTATTGAAAAAAGCCAGCTTTTCAGCCTGAACAATCTTGCGTTCCGATTTCTTGATTTGCTGAGCCAATTGTTGCATAATCTGACTTCCCCATACCAAACTTACTTTGATATCTTCCTGAGTTAAATTCCAGTCTGTACTATTTTCCCTGTCAACAACATTATCAAAATAGTTGCGCCAGGTAATATATATGCTCGGTTTATAAAAATCCTTTTTAAGCCAGGGACCCCATTTCCATCCGGCATCTTGCAAGGTCATTCCTAAAGGATGCTCAATGCCATAATCAAATGCCTGTTTTATATAGGATTTTGAATTGTCGTTTCCATCGGTCTCCCAGGTTGAGTTTGCTTTTAAGCCTTCTATTTCATAACGCGGCACGGTTATTAACTGAGATCCGTCTGAGCCTATCCAGTTTACCAGCTCACCACCATAGGCACCTATATAACCTCCCCAGCAGGTATTTGGGTTTTTAAGTGAAGCTTGTTGAACATCAAAAGCATTAAGAATAGCAGGCAAAGCACTGGTAAAACAAGGTTCTTCAGAAGAATAGGTGCTGAACACCAACTCGGGGAAATAGCCCTTCAATTTTTTAATACCATATTGAAACTGACTTATGATACTTTCGCCAGAAATATTGAATAAATAAGCCTGGCCGTAAGAAGGGTTGGTATATTCAATACGCCCTGAGGCAGATTGATCCTGAAACAGATTTTTGAACTTTTTAAAATTTTCAAAATCTTCTCGATACACGCGATCCCAGGTATCCGGTTCAATTTCCAAATTGACGTACCAATCGGGATGCTTCTCCATTTGAGACACAATATAACCGGTATACCCCTCGGGATAATGCCCCCAGACTCCGCCATGAAAACCATCTATAAAATAAGCTTCCTGGGCATAAACAGAAGTGGTGACTACTAACAAAAGACCATAACATAGCTGCTTGATGCTTCGGGAATGAAATTTAAAAATCATTCGGATTTCCTGAGGTCGCATTGTGTTCATAAAACCTTAAGTCAATTGATGTTTTCTAAAAAAAGAGAATGCTTTTTTATCTTATTATCTAAAAATTGTTATTAAAAGACGATAACGAATATACTAAAACGTTTTAGTATTACAAATAATTTTAATCGGATAAATAGTAAATTCAATATTTAGAGGTTCTGTTGAAGTATTTAAAACTCCTATTTCAGACTATTTCAAAACCTAAACCTGCTCTTTTTTATAAAAGTCTAAATTTGTTTGACCAATAACCGGCAGATGAAACAAAAAAAATCCTTTACGATTTATGATTTGGCCCGAAAGCTTAATTATTCACCCAGTACAATTTCACGAGCCTTAAAAAACCACCACAGCATAAGCGCTAAAACCATCGAGATTATCAAAAAAGCTGCTGCTGAAGAAGGCTACCGTCCAAATGTTCTGGCTGCAAGTCTGCGGAATAACCAGAGTAAAACGATTGGTGTTTTGGTAACCCGCATAAACCGACCCTTTATTTCATCGCTAATTAGCGGTATCGAGAGTGCTGCGAGTAAAGAAGGCTATAACATTCTTATAAGCCAGTCTAACGATAGTTACACCAACGAAGTCTCGAGTGCAAAGGCTCTTTTTGACAGTAGAGTTTGTGGTATAATCGCAACCTTGGGAATGGAAACTGAAAATATTGAACACTTCAAACAGTTTGAGAGCATCAATGTTCCGGTTGTATTTGTCGATCGCGTTCCAGTAAATTTTGATACGTATAACGTAGTCATTGATAATTATAAAGCCGCCTATGATGCAACCAATCATTTGATTGAACAGGGTTGTAAACGCATTGCTCACTTTGCGGGAGCACAGCATCTCAATGTTTATAAAGACCGGAAACAGGGTTATCTGGATGCTCTGGCCCAAAATAATATTGAACCAGATAACACCTTAATCGTCACCATGCATAGTTTAAGTGCCGAAGAAGGTAAAGCAGCCACCGCCCGTCTTATACAAACTTCTACTCCTCCCGATGGTATATTTTGTTCTAATGATACCACAGCAGTGAGTGCAATTTTAGAATTAAAAGAACGGGGTTATCGTATTCCGGAAGATGTTGCGGTAATTGGGTTTAATGATGACCCTATTTCTTCAATTGTTTCTCCTCCACTTTCTACCGTGTTTCACCCGGCACTAGAAATGGGCGAATTATGTACTAAACGTATTCTCGGTCATTTATCAAATGCCGAGAATGAGACCAAAAATTCAAAGCAAAGCAAGCTAGAAACACATCTTATCATAAGAGCTTCCAGTGACCGAAAAAACCTAAACTAAGTGCAGAAATCTAAAATATTTTTCAGGTTGCGCAATCGATTGTTTAAAATTGTATACTTTTAATCTCTGATACTTAATTAAGATTAATACGAGGATTAGAATTCTATTCCATTATTGAAAAGCTTAACGTTTTAGACCTAAAATATAGTTATGAAAAAAATCGTAGCCGTGGTAACCGGCGGAAATGCAGGATTAGGTTTTGCAACTGCAAAAAAGCTTTGTGATGAAGGTATTATCACCTATATCATTGGCAGAAATCCAGAAAAAACGGAACAAGCCCGAGAGGAATTGGGCCCTAATTGCCGGTCGTTTGTCCTGGATTTGACAGACCTTGAGCAAATTCCACAAGCTATAGCCAAAATTGCAGAAGAAGCTGGCAGCATTGATATTTTAGTAAACAATGCCGGTATCAATATGAAAAAAGATTTTTTAGAAGTCACCGATACTGAATTTCAAAATATCATTCATACTAATCTGACCAGTGTTTTTGTAGTAAGCCGTGAGGTTACCAAAGTGATGAAAGCTCAAAATAGTGGAAGTATCATCAATATCAGTTCGATGGCGGCACAATACGGTATCCCTAAAGTTGTGGCTTACACCGCAAGTAAATCAGCTATTGAAGGTATGACCCGTTCTATGGCGGTAGATCTAGCTCCTTTCGGTATTCGGGTTAATTGTATTGCACCAGGATTTATAAAAACCAATATGTCTAGTAAAGCCCTTAACAGCGATCCCGAACGTAAAAACAAGGTGTTGGGTAGAACCCCAATGGGTAAATTGGGGGAACCGTCAGATATTGGAGACACCGTTTATTATTATGCATCTGATCTTTCTAAATTTACAACAGGCACTGTCCTTTGCGTTGACGGTGGTAATTCAATAGGATTTTAAATGAAAACAGCTATTATAAAAACCATGCGCTGGTATGGCGAGCGTGACTTGTTGAGTTTGGCAGATCTGCGCCAGGCCGGAATTACTGGTATTGTTACTGCCTTGCATCACATACCGGTAGGCGACATTTGGTCTCCTGAAGAAATCAAAAAAACCAAGGATAAAATTGAAGCTGCAGGAATGACCTGGGATGTTGTTGAAAGTTTACCTGTTCACGAAAACATCAAAAAACGCAGTGGAAATTTTGAAGAGCTTATCGAGAATTACAGGGTAAGTCTTAAGAATCTAGCCGATCAGGGCATCTACACCATTACCTACAACTTTATGCCGATTTTGGATTGGGTGCGTACCGATCACCGATTTAAAAACCCTGTAGGTGCCGAAATTTTAAAATACGATCCGGTAAAATTCAGAGCATTCGATTTATTTATATTGAAACGCCCAGGCTCGCAGGCCGATTATACCGATGCTCAAATAAACGAAGCTCAGGAAAGATATGATTCTTTAAGTGAAACTGAGCGTGAAGTTTTAAAGAGAAGCGTAATGCTTGGGCTTCCGGGTAGTACCGTAGATTTTACTACTGAAGATTTACTAGCGCAATTAGCTGAATATAAAGATATCGATGAGGCCAAATTACGCGAGCATCTTGTTTTGTTTTTAAAAGCCATCACTCCTACTGCCGATCAGGTGGGCGCTAAACTTGCCATTCATCCTGATGATCCACCATTTTCGGTTTTAGGTTTACCTCGTATCGTGAGTACTGCTTCAGATTTACAGGCTATTTTTTCGCAAATAGATTCCACTTCTTGTGGGTTGTGTTATTGTACAGGCTCATTGGGAGCAAATCCGGCAAATGATTTACCGGAGATTTTTAAGACCCATAAAGACCGGGTTCACTTTTTACACCTGCGTAATGTTCAAAAATTTGAAGATGGTTCGTTCTATGAATCCGATCATTTGGACGGCGATGTGCCTATGAAAGAAGTGATGAGCCTATTGCTGGACTATACTTCCCAATCGGGCAAAAAAATCCCAATGCGACCAGATCACGGCTATTTACATTCTTTGGAAAGCCACAAACCCTATTATGTGGGCTATTCATTTATAGGAAGACTTAAAGGACTAGCAGAATTAACCGGACTCGAATTAGGACTTCAAAAAGATTAAGTAGCCACCCTTCCGTTAAAATTCAAAGTTAAAACCGCGTTCCTGAAGCCTTTTATAGGTTTCAGGATTAAAACGGTACAATTTCGCTGCTCTGTGTGATACATCTTTCTGCTTTTCTGAAAGCGGTGTAAGCAAATCCATTTTTAGAATTTTACGTCTAAAATTGGGCTTGTCCATTTCATAACCCAGAATTTGCTCGTACAAATGCATCAATTGCAACAAGGTAAATTTCTCGGGAAGGAGGTTAAAACCTATGGGTTCCTGACGAATGCGGCGACGCAACCGTTTAAGCCCAACATCCAAAATCTGTGGATGGTCGTAAATGAGTTGGTCAACTTCAGAAACCTTGCACCAGGCCACTTCGGCAGCAGTATAACCAGCCTTTAGATCATAATCTTCTTCTTTGATTAACGCATAGTAACCCACCGTTATCACCCGGGAGAGCGGAAAACGATCTGGAGAACCAAAAGCCCGCAATTGCTCAAGATATACATTAGTAATCCCCGTGAGTTCAAGCAGCAGGCGATTTGCTGCTCCATCGATACCTTCATTTTCGTAAATCCATCCTCCAGGTAATGCCCATTTATCCTTACTTATCCCCTCTTTATGTTTAACCAACAAAACCTCGAGTTCTTCATTTTTAAATCCAAAAATCACACAGTCAATAGTAACGCTATTCAGTATTACAGATTTATCGTCTTCAGAATTTGATGTGGAAGCTATTTCGGGATTCATAGTTTTAAAATGACTGCAAAAATATAAAAATCGGGTAAAATTATTTTTTTGATTATACTTGTAGTCAAATTTACTATAAGTTATTTTTAAACGGAATCAATACCGAAGCAACTATGTATTTTTTAGGAATAGATCTGGGAAGTTCATCCATTAAACTTGCTATACTCGATGGCGATACCGGGAAAGCTATTGCTAATAGTACCGTCCCCGATCACGAAATGCCAATGCAGGCGACTCAGCCAGGCTGGGCAGAACAAGACCCGGATACCTGGTGGCGCTATACCTGCGACGGAATTAAAAAACTGAAAGCTCAGGGCGTTGCTATTGATCGTATAAAAGCCATCGGGATCTCCTATCAAATGCATGGACTGGTTTTAACTGATAAAAACCTGAATGTTTTAAGACCTGCTATCATTTGGTGTGACAGCAGAGCTGCAGAAATAGGAAGCAAAATTTATAACGAAAAAGAAAGTTCATTCTTTCAGGATAAAATTTTGGGAAGTCCGGGAAACTTTACAGCTTCCAAGTTAAAATGGGTTCAACAAAACGAGCCTGAAGTATTTCAAAAAGCGGCTCATATGATGCTACCTGGTGATTATTTGGCTGCAAAATTTTCTGGCATAGCGCAGACCAGTAAATCCGGACTTTCTGAAGCTTCTTTATGGAATTTTCAAAAGCAAAATTTAGCAAAAGAAGTTCTTGATGCCATGGCTTTGCCAGAATATTTAATACCTGAACTAGTTTCCAATTTTGGACATCAGGCACAAATCACATCTGAAATCGCGAATGAACTGGGGCTTTCAAAAGATGTGCAAATCACTTACCGCGCCGGCGATCAGCCCAATAATGCGCTGTCGCTACACGTAAATAAACCGGGAGAAATTGCTACAACTGCGGGTACTTCCGCAGTAATTTATTCGGTTACAGACAAAGATTCCTTTGATCCTGAGAATCGCGTAAACACTTTTCTTCACGTAAACAATGAAAAAAACCAAAAACGCAATGGCGTATTGCTATGTATAAATGGATCAGGGATTTTATATCAGTGGTTGCGTAAAATAGTTTCAACAGGCTCCAATGATCTGGTTTCTTACGACTTTCTAAATGAGCAGGCCGCAAAAGTACAGCCAGGTAGCGATGGTCTGCGCTTCTATCCCTTTGGAAACGGAGTTGAACGCATATTTAATAATAAAGTTGCAACCAGTGGTTTACAGAATCTCAATTTTAATAGACATGAGACCAGTCATCTCATTCGTTCTGGCTGTGAAGGTATTGTCTATGCTATGAATTATGGCTTTGAAATAATGCAAAATATAGGTGCTGGAGGGCAACGTGTTAAGGCAACACATGCAAATCTATTCCTGAGCCCCGTATTTCGAGAGATTTTTGTGAACACGACGCAGACCAGTCTGGAGCTTTATAACACAAACGGTGCTGAAGGTGCCGCACGTGGCGCTGCCTATGGCTACGGATTTTATAAAACTCTGGATGAAGCGAATTCTGGTCTTGAACTCATGAACACCTTAGAACCAAAATCTGATCAGGTAAAACGTTACGCTGATTACTATGAAATCTGGAAAAATAACATTCAAATAACTCAATAACCTCTATACAATGAGTACGTATTTTAAAAACATAGACCCCATTAAATTTGAAGGGAAAGAAAGCGACAATCCGCTTGCTTTTAAATTTTATGAAGCAGATCGTGTTGTTGCCGGCAAGCCTATGAAAGAGCATTTTCGCTTTGCGATGGCATATTGGCACACGCTAAATAACAAAGGAGGTGACCCCTTTGGCGCACCTACCGAAACATTTGAATGGGATAAAAAAACCGATGCTTTAGACCGGGCAAAAGATAAAATGGACGCTGCATTTGAGTTTATGACTAAACTTGGGCTGGACTATTACTGTTTTCACGATGTGGATGTAGTTGATGAAGCTCCCACTCTTGGTGCTTTTGAAAAACGTATTCAGCAAATGGTTGATTATGCCCAGATAAAGCAAAAAGAATCGGGAATTAAATTATTGTGGGGTACAACCAACCTGTTTAGCCATCCACGCTATATGAATGGTGCTGCTACAAATCCCAATTTTGATGTGGTGGCTTATGCGGGAGCTCAGTTGAAAATAGCGGTTGATGCTACAATCGCGTTGGGTGGTGAAAATTATGTGTTTTGGGGAGGTCGCGAAGGCTATATGAGTCTGCTAAATACAGATATGAAACGCGAACTCGATCATATGGGCAGATTTCTGACAATGGTAAAAGATTATGCACGAAAAGAAGGATTTAAAGGTAATTTTCTGATCGAACCCAAACCGATGGAACCCAGCAAACACCAATATGATTTTGATGCGGCTACCTCACTTGGTTTTATTAATAAATACGGACTACAAGATGATTTTAAACTGAATCTGGAAGTAAATCACGCTACTCTGGCTCAACATACTTTTGAGCACGAATTACAGGTTGCTGTAGATAACGGCATGTTGGGAAGTATAGATGCAAATCGCGGAGATTATCAAAACGGATGGGATACAGATCAATTCCCCATTGATATTTATGAGATTACACAGGCTATGCTGATTATTCTTGAAGGCGGTGGTTTACAAGGTGGCGGTGTAAACTTTGATGCTAAAGTGCGTCGCAACTCTACAGATCTGGAAGATAAGTTTATTGCACACATCTCTGGAATGGATGTTTTTGCCCGCGGTCTCATCGCTGCAGATCATATTTTGCAAAACACCAAATACAAGACTTTACGCAAAAACCGTTACGCCTCTTTCGACAACGGAAATGGTGCGAGGTTTGAAAATGGAGAATTGAGTTTAGAACAGCTTAGCGAGATCGGTTTAAAATCGGGTGAACCTGTGCCGTACAGTGGTAAACAGGAACTTTTTGAACAACTTGTTGCTAATTCATTTTAACGAAACAAGAATTTTTTTATAAAAAAAGCATCTTTAAAGGGTGCTTTTTTATTTTAAATAAATCAAAACAGCTTACGAATAAGTCGATTAAAAATGTAAAAAAATAGGAATTTCCGAATTAAAAACAGGAATAAAATGAATACCGAAAATCTCGCAACCCCTAAACCGATTTAGCCTAAAATCAATAGTAAACCGCTCATTTTCAATATGTTTTTTAAGTTAACTTTAACGTAGGTATTAAAATTTTACGCCATCGATGGAGTTATTTTCATATCCCTACGATTCTTTCAATCTAGCATTCATTTTAAACAGGCAATCGATGAGAGCGCAACTAAAAATTTCGGAAGCAAATAATACGTTTCAACAGGAAGCACTCACACGTTGTCTTAATCGTATTATGGAGGTTAGAATTATTGATTTAAATCTGAAGAAAAAGTTGATTTCAGTTGAATTTACCAGTCCCAAAGTGCTTCAAAAAATTCTGAATGAAATTGAACGCTTAGGTTTGGCAATTCGCGATAAAAAAATTCTTCCAGATCCATTTGCTACCTATACCAGCACCCCAGAAACTGTGAAAGTCCGTAACGTGTAATACTTACTTTTCGCTTATATCTATTCTTGAGAATCCCAATCTTTTCAAGAAATAAATCCGAACTTTTTGATATTCAAAATATTACTACTTTTGGTATTCTTAAATCAAATGCGCATCAAAATTTTAACGGGTTAAAAACTTCAACTTACCTTTCGGGTTGATAGAATTTAACTAAATTTAACATTGCTTAGTTTCCTAAGCACGATCATTAAGTCCTAATTCATTCAATCTTAATACGCTATCTGTTTACAGCTTTATAAGCACGCCAGATATTGAACCAACTAAAAGAACCAAACTATGCTAAATCTTGTACGCACCGATTCAAAGAATCCAGATTTCTTGAAAATGGTTAAAGAATTAGACGAAACCCTAAAACATACTGATGGTGATGATCATGAATTTTACAACCAGTTCAATTCGTTAGACCGGGTTAAAAATGTGATTGTAGCGTATAGTGGCGGATTTGCTGTTGCTTGTGGAGCTTTTAGAGAATATGGGCCAAAAAGTGTGGAGATAAAGCGCATGTACACCAAACCTTTACATCGCAAAAAAGGTTATGCCAGTGCTATTTTAGAAGCTCTAGAAAATTGGGCTCATGAAATAGGCTACACCAAATGTATTTTAGAAACCGGAATCTTTCAACCACCTGCGATCGCATTGTACAAGCGTCGTAAGTACGACATTATTCCAAACTACGGCCAATATAGTGGTATTGGTGGTAGTATGTGTTTTTTGAAATATCTGGGACCTCAATAATTAGAGGATTCGGGTGATATCAACCTCAACATTCAACTTACTTTTTCCGCTACCATAAACAACCCCTTTTAATGGAGGTACATCGTAGTAATCACGTCCCCAACCGGTAACTAAATGTTGATTACCAGGGATCTGGTTGTTTGTTGGATCAAAATCTACCCATCCAAAACCGGGAATATATATTGAAAACCAGGCGTGGCTGGCATCAGCTCCAATTAATTTCTCACGTCCTGGAGGTGGTAAAGTTTCAATATAGCCGCTTATGTATCGCGCTGGTAAACCAATAGATCTAATACAAGCAATTGCAATCTGGGCAAAATCCTGGCAAACTCCTTTTCGCTCTTCCATCACTTCATTAATGGGTGTAGATACACTGGTAAAGCCAGACACAAAATCAAAATCTACATAGATACGCTGCATCAATTCTTCAGCGGCATCAAATACAGATCGTCCCGGACTAAAACTTTCTAGTGCATAATTTCTGATACTTTCACCCCAATGTCTAATAAAAATTGATTCCAGAACAAATTGCTTAGCATCCAGAATTTCGACTTCTGTCTTTTGCAAATTTTTACGGGCCTGCTCTAACGTGATAGACTTGCAGGCTTCAGACTGAAATGATAATTTATAGGGTTCATAATCCCGCTTTAACTTACTCACCGTGGTAACCTTAAGCTGCTTATGTTCTTTTTGGATGGAAAAACGAGTGATGTAATTTCCAAAAAAATCCATACGCTCAGAGATTTCATCTGCCTCGGGATTGATTTGCATTTTATATTCCAAAAGTTCCTGACCCGGAGATTTACGAGGTTTAAGCACCGCTATATTATGACAATAACTTACCGGAGCATCGTAATTATAGGTTGTAGTATGAGAAACCAAATACAGCATTAAATGGAAAAGTTTTGATCTACCAACTGACTTTGCTTATAGGTGTGATTGAAATAGGTGTTTGAAATAGATTGCGAAGTCTGAAAAAGAAGGTCGCTTAAATCTTCAAGCAGTTTATCTAAATCTTCCCTTACGTGACTATCAGAACCTGTGGTTATTGCCAGAGCTTCTGAACTAGCCAATCGCAGTTTTGAAAATGCTTCAAAAACATTTTTTTCATACTGCATAAGCGTGTCTGATCGCTGCGAATGTGGTAATCTGGCAATATCTTTCTGTAATCGCACCAGTAAAAATGCAAGAGATCGCGGATATTTCAAATCCATCAACATCAGGTTGATCACAGGTTCTATACGAATAAATGAACGGTAACTGTAGCGGTAAATGTTTAAACTCTCGTGACTGGCTAACAAAGCTTCCAGAATTTCATATTCGGTTTGTCCCAGCTGTTTGTTGACTAATAAAGCGCGACATTTGGTAATCGTAAGCATACTATGCTCTAACTGCAGACCTATAAAATAAAGTAACAAGCCCTGCTCTACCATAATACTTTCTTCAATAAGTCCCATAAATGCTATGAGACGGGTAATAAGTTGGTTGAGCGCTTTTATAAGTTTAGTAACCGTAAGATCCTTTTCGTTTTCGATATTGCGCCACAGCTTTTGAATGGTTTCAAAAACCCGCCACATATCACTGCTCCACAAATTGCGAATGGAGTAATATGAACTGCTAAACATACTGATGGTATGAGCTAGACTCCCTACTCGATTTGAATTGAGAATTACATCATAAATCTCCTCTAACGGATTGCTCATCGCATACGTACCATCTTCACGTTTCTCCATAAAACCGGGATAGGTACCTGTCATCTGTGTTACGGCTTTATAAAGGATGTTTAATTTCACAGAACATTCCTGTTGTGGTATGATTTCGGTAGAGCTGGTTTGCTTAAGTACCATTCTTAAAAAACGGGCATTCACCAGTGTGCGTCCTACATAGCGCCCCGCCCAATATAAATTTTCTGCAGTAAGACTAGGTAAATCTGCAAGACCACTAACTGATACCGCTGAACGCCGGTTCCAGTTAAAATTAGGACTCTCCCCGGCCTGCTCGCTATCTATAATCCAGAAGTCTTTACTCGTTCCCCCACGTTGATTAGATACTCGTAGCGTATTGCGATCTGGCGCTACACGTACCAGACCACCTGGCATCACATTATAACCATTTTTACCGGCAATAGTAAAGGTTCGCGCAACCATATTTCGCGGCTCAAAATTACCTTTAGTAAGATTTGGCGCTGTCGAAAAGCTGATGCGCTCCTGTGCAACAAAGTGGTAGGGTTTCCTCTGAATTTCTTGCTTAAGCCGTTCCAGCTCTGTTTTAGTCATCAATGAGCCAAAATGAATATGCTCCCTATTGGTACGATCTATGGGTTTTATTACAAGATTATGCAGATTTTCCAGTACATAATTCTTCTCCTTATCCTGCCCACACCACCAGGAAGCAATTTGCGGAAGCATTAAAGGTTCGTCTAGAAAAAACTTGCAAATCGCCGGCATAAAAGGTATCAAACCCGGGTTTTCCAGAATACCACTACCAATGGGGTTTACGATCGCAACATTTTGTCTGCGTACGACATCTAGAAGTCCGGCAACTCCTAAATGTGAATCTTCTCGTAATTCTAAAGGATCTGTAAATACATCATCTACGCGTCGAAGAACCACATGTACACGTTTCAATCCTTTTAGAGATTTCATATACAAATTACCTTCACGCACTACAAGATCATTGCCTTGCACGAGTGGATAACCTAAAAATGAAGCCAGATAGGCGTGCTCAAAATAGGTTTCGTTATGCGAACCCGGAGTGAGAATAACGATATTGGGATTTTCTAACTTCTCAGGTGAAGCTTCTACCAGTAACTCATTAAATTCTTTAAAGAATTCAGACAAGCGTCTAACGCTCATATCTGCAAAAATATCTGCAAAAACCCGATTGGTAGTTGAACGATTTTCAAGCGCATAACCCATACCAGAAGGCGCTTGTGAACGGTCATTAACCACCCACATACGACCATCACTACCACGGGCTAAATCTGCAGCGTAAAGCAGTAAATGACGGTCTAATTTATACTGAATTTTGTCACATTGACGTAAAAATCCCCTATGACCATAGATTACCTCGTGAGGAACAACACCTTCTTTTATGAGTCTTCTTTCGCCATAAATATCTTTTAAAACCAGATTGAGAAGTTCAGCGCGCTGTTTAAGACCTTTTTCAATCTTAAACCATTCATCAGCGTGGAGTAAAAAAGGAACAACATTTAAATTCCAGGGTCTGTTAAGACCATTGGGATCGTTGTAAACATTATAGGTTACTCCATTTTCTTCGAGCAACCAGTCAATATCATTTTGACGTTGCGTAAGACCATCAATTCCCAGACGTTTGAAATTTTCGAGCAGTTCTTTCCAGTTTCCTTTAACTGAAAGATCTGGCGAAAACATCTCGTCATAGGTATTGTCTGTAAAATACCTGGTAAACCAGGAGTTTGTAGCGACGGTCATAGTAAGGCGCGAATTGTTATTTCTTGCGTAAATCTAATAAATGTGGGAATTCTGGATTTACAGGAATTTCCTTAAAATTAAAAGATTTTTCCACAGTATTAGTCTTTAGCGTTCTACCTGCAAGATTTGGCGCAGGTTCTGATTCCAAAGGAGTTACAGAACCCTGAGTGTGACCCATTTCCCAAAAACGGTTAATACGTCTGGATTCAGCTTCCAGACTGTTTACAGGATAGGTCTCGTAAGAGCGGCCTCCCGGGTGCGCAACAAAATAAGTACAGCCACCTACAGAGCGTTCATTCCATAAATCTACAATATCAAAAACAAGCGGGGTGTCAACACCAATTGTGGGATGCAACGCAGACCATGGCTGCCAGGCTTTGTAGCGTACCCCAGCTACATATTCCCCTTCAACACCTGTATTGCTCAATTGCACTTTAACACCGTTACAGGTTACTACATAACGTTCCTGATTAAAATTAGTGACCTTAACCTGCACGCGTTCAAGTGATGAATCTACATATCTTGACGTACCACTGCCAGTCATTTCTTCTCCAAGAACATTCCAGGGTTCAATTGCTGCTCTTAATTCGATCTGAATGCCTTTAACTTCTACCTGACCATATAACGGGAATCTGAATTCAAAGAATGGATCAAACCAATCCAATTTAAAATCATAACCGGCAGCATTAAGCTGAGTTACTACATCTTTCAAATCCTCTTTCACATAATGTTCCATCAGGAATTTATCATGTAATCGCGTTCCCCAGCGTACCAATTTATGCTTGTAAGGCTCACGCCAAAACCAGGCTACAAGGGTACGTACCAAAAGCATTTGAGTAAGACTCATTCGGGCGTGTGGTGGCATATCAAAGCCACGTAATTCTAAAATACCCAGCCTTCCGCTTGATGAATCTGGAGAATACAATTTATCAATACAGAATTCTGCCCGGTGTGTATTCCCGGTAATATCGGTAAGCAAGTGTCTGAAGAGTCTATCGGTTAACCAAAACGGCACATCCTGATCTTCTGGGATTTGATTGAAAGCAATTTCCAATTCATACAGATTTTCCATTCGCCCCTCATCAATACGTGGCGCCTGACTGGTAGTACCAATAAACGAACCGGAAAATAAATAGGATAAGCCGGGATGGTGCTGCCAAAACGTGAGTAAACTTCTCAGCAAATCGGGTCTGCGCAATAACGGACTATCAGCTGGAGTGGTTCCTCCTAAGGTAACGTGATTGCCCCCACCGGTCCCTGTATGTTTACCGTCAACCATAAATTTTTCGGTTCCCAGACGGCTCTTTTTTGCTTCTTCATAAAGCGTAAATGTATTTTCACGCAGTTCTTCCCAGTTTTTGGCAGGATGAACATTCACTTCTATCACTCCCGGATCTGGAGTAACCTTCAACACTTCGAGTCGGTAATCGCGTGGTGGTTCATAACCCTCAATCAAGACCGGTGTATTGAGTTGCTTAGCTGTTGCTTCAATAGAAGCCATCAAATCCAGAAAAGTTTCTGCATTATCTAATGGCGGCAAAAACAAATACAACTTTTTATCGCGAACTTCTGCGCATAATGCGGTACGGGCAAATGGATTTTTCTCCCGCTTGTCTGCATTGTAGTCAACTTTTCCTTTTTTCGCTTTCGCGGAAGCTTTACGTTTTTCCAATGCCTCTGCATAATCGCCAAAAGGTTTCCGCTTATCAAAAAGATCAGGGTCTGCAATAGGTTGTGAAGGCACATCGGGTTCTTCGATTAACGAACTCAACGGAAGCCGAAGCCCAATGGGAGAGTTTCCGGGTATTAAGAACAGGTGTTTCCTTCTAAATTGCCACGGACTCGTCACCCATTTCCCCTGAATATTGGCAAGAGGTAAAATATGACCGATTTTCTTGTCGAGTCCCTGCTGCATTATTTTTGCAAGCCGATGACGCACTGAGGTTACCGTATCATCCCCATCAAGCGGATCTACATCAACTGGAAGTCGCCCCTCTTCCCACATAAAATAAAACACATCTTCATAAGCAGGCATAATATACTCGAGTCGAACACCCAGATTTATTGCCAGTTCCTGCAAGAATTTCTTAGAAATACCTTCAGGCAGATCGTATTCTTTGGTAAAAGATGCCATAAGACTGTCATCTTTCCAGACCGGCTTACCATCTTTACGCCAGTGTAATCCTATAGACCAGCGCGGGATGGGCTCTCCCGGATACCATTTTCCCTGTGCGTGATGATACATCCCACCAGGACCGAACTTGTGAAGCAACCGATGCGCAAGACCTTCAGCGAGTTTACGCTTTTCTGTTCCGTCTGCAGCGGTGTTCCACTGTTCAGACTCCATATCGTCAATAGATACAAAGGTAGGCTCTCCTCCCATTGTAAGTCGTACATCACCTTGTTTCAATTCTTCTTCAACCTGCTTACCGAGATTGTCGATGGCTTTCCATTGGCTTTCCGTATACGGTTTAGTAACTCGTGGAGATTCAAAAATGCGGGTAACTGAATTCTCAAATTCAAATTCGGTCTCTGCGGGATCTGAAAAACCCGTTACCGGAGCAGCACTTTCAAAAGATGGTGTACAGGCTAAAGGAATATGCCCTTCTCCAGCAAGCAAACCAGAGGTAGAATCAAGCCCAATCCATCCTGCACCGGGCACATACACTTCGGCCCAGGCGTGTAAATCGGTAAAATCTTCTTCAGGCCCTGAAGGACCATCCAAAGACTTTTCATCTGACTTTAACTGAACCAAATAACCTGAAACAAAGCGCGCTGCCAGCCCTAGGTGTCTTAATGATTGCACTAAGAGCCAGGCAAAATCCCGACAGGAGCCCAGTTTCTTTTCAAGCGTTTCTTCACAGCTTTGCACTCCCGGCTCCATACGCACCGTATAATTGAGATACTGGTTAATATGCTGGTTAAGTCCTATTAAAAAGTAAATGGTTTTTTGCTTGCTCGTATCAACCGTTTTCAGGAATTCTTTGAGCAACGGCCCTTCATCGGTAACTTCCAGATAGGGCAATAATTCTTTTTTAAGAGATTCTTTATAGGTAAAAGGAAACTCTTCAACAGCATCTTCAACAAAAAAATCAAAAGGATTGATCGTTTTTAAATCGGCAAGAATCTCAACATCTATAGATAATTCGTCCGTTTTCTCCGGAAAAACTACCCGAGCCAAATAATTCCCAAACGGGTCTTGTTGCCAGTTGAAGAAGTGATTTTCAGGCTTAATTTTTAAGGAATAGGCTTCTATGGGAGTTCGGCTGTGTGGTGCAGGTCGCAGTCTGAAAATGTGCGGTGAAAGCGAGATGCGCTTGTCGTATTTGTATTTGGTTTTATGCGAAATAACGACTTTAAGAGCCATAAAATGCCTGATTTTTTGAGTTAAAAGTACCGGCACTTCAAAACACCAGCTACCTCTACTAAGATAGCATACCTATATTTAAATGGCGAGAAACCAGTTAAAAACTACGTTTCTATAACCTATTTTTAGAAAATTGACAGAATGATAGCCTAATAGTATGTTTTCCCAAAACACACAGGCATTTACCTTCTCTTTTTAGAAATAATCCTAAAAACTGCCGGAGCTTAAAAGGTCTAAAAAATGTGTATGCATAGCATCGGTATAGTCGTAATGTGTTACCATACGCAACTTGCCTTTACCCAATGCGCTTATAAAAACCTGCTTTTCCTTTAACTGAGTCATAAATTTAGACTCATCAACTTCTGCTCTCAATTTAAAGATCAAAATATTGGTTTCCACAGGTTCAACAGATGCCACTTTTGGATTTGAGATAAGTGCAGTTGCAAGCTCCTGAGCCTTACGATGATCTTCTGCCATGCGTTGCCAGTTGTGTTCTAAAGCATAAAGCCCTGCAGCTGCCATATAACCTAACTGACGCATACCACCCCCTAAAACTTTACGTACGCGCATGGCTTTATCCATAAATTCTTTTTTACCAACAAGCACAGAACCCATTGGCGCACCCAATCCTTTTGATAAACAAACGGAAATCGTATCAAATAAACCTCCATAGTCTTTTGGAGATTCATCTGTTGCCACCAGCGCATTCCAAAGGCGGGCTCCGTCAAGATGTAGTCCCAAATCGTGCTCATCACAAACTTTTCTGATTTTTACGATTTCTCTAAAATCGTAACAAGCACCTCCTCCTTTATTGGTTGTATTTTCCAAACAAACCAGAGAAGTCATCGGGCTGTGGTAAAAATCTGGCGGATTGATACTTTCTTCAACCTGTTCTGCGGTTATCATACCGCGATGACCGTCTATTAATTTGCAAGAAACCCCGCTATTGAAGGACACACCACCACCTTCATAATTATAAACGTGAGCAAATTTATCTGCGATTAATTGTTCGCCAGGCTGGGTATGTATTTTAATAGCCGCCTGATTTGCCATACTTCCGGTAGGAAAATATAGTGCAGCATCCATCCCAAATAGGTTTGCGATGTGTTCTTCAAGTTTATTTACCGTAGGGTCTTCTTTATATACGTCATCACCTACTTCTGCTTTCATCATCGCTTGAAGCATTTCTGATGATGGTTTTGTAAGCGTATCGCTTCTTAAATCTATAATCATAATCTTTTTAATATCTTGATTCCTGTAAGCTCAGGTAGTTAGCGTAAATGTTCTCCTCCATCAACAGGAATAACAGCTCCATTAATCCAGTTTGCTTCCGGTTTGGTTAGCAAATATACAGCGTTTGCTACATCCTCAGGCGTCGTAAGCCTGTGATTAGGGTTGCGCGCTTTGGCCTGCTCAATCAGGGTTTCGCTTCCCGGAATAAGTCGAAGACTTTCAGTATTGGTAACTCCCGCCTGAATACAATTTGCCGTGATTTGTAATGGAGCCAATTCAAAAGCCAGACTTCGAATAATCGCTTCCAAAGCGGCTTTTGCAGCCGAAACAGCCGCATAATTGGGTAAGGGTTTACTACTCCCTTCACTGGTAAATGCAATGATTTTACCGTGTATGTTGAATCGATTTGCATTTGCGAATGCACTAGCCCAGGAGTACAGACTCACCGCCATTGCCTCTGCAGTTAGCATAAAATCCTTATCACTCAAAGTTGCTTCGGAAGGTTTATCAGTATAGATTGGCTTCAAATTACCTTTAGCAATGCTGTGTAACAACAACTGAAGTCTGGCACTTTCAGATTCAAAAAAATCAAGCACTTTATTAATGGTGTCTGGATTTAATGCATCGGCATTAAATTCTTCAATCTCAACACCAGATTTACGTATTTGATCTAGATCTGCTTCAAAATCTGCTAACTTGCTGCGGCGTGTGCGGTGAACGATGCAAATGTGTAAACCTTTTTCTGCCAGCTTTTTTGCTGAGGCCAGTCCCAATCCACTACTTCCGCCTAAAATAAGAGCCCAGGAATTGGTATTCTTATCTGTATTAAATTCAAAGTTTGTTACCATTGTATCAAAATGCGTTGAGCTGAAAATCCCGGACCAAAACTAAGCATCAATCCATAATCTCCTTCTGGAATTTTTCGGTTTAAAAATCGTTCCAAAACATACAACACAGTAACGCTACTCATATTGCCATAAAGTCTCAAAACCTCTTTAGTATCGTCTATATTTTTCCCTCGTTCTCCAAAAAGCTCTTCAACGGTTTGCACAATTTTCTTACCTCCGGGATGAAAAATCAAATGGTTGATGTCGTAAATCTTTAACTCATTACGTTCTAAAAACGGATCGATTATTTGAGGAAAATGAGCTGCTATAGTTTCAGGAACTGAGGGATCTAATATCATTTTTAGTCCGGTATTGGTGAGTTTAAAACCCATCATCTGTTCTGCATCAAAAAAATGATACATACCAGTATCCAATACTTTCGGTCCCTGATCTTCATCCTTTGATGAGAGCAGCACACAAGCACCTCCATCTCCAAATATTGCTGCGCTGACCACGTTTGCCATCGAGTAATCATCTAACTGAAACGTGGCGGTTGGACTTTCTACCGCAATAACAGCCGCGCGTTTATCGGGATTAGCCTTTAAAAAATTGGTTGCGTAAACCATTCCCGATATTCCTGCTGCGCAACCCATTTCGGTAACAGGAAGTCGAGTGATATCCTGGCGTAAATTCAGTTTGTTGATGAGATAGGCATCCAAAGAAGGAATCATTATGCCGGTACAGCTTACCGTGATAATAAAATCGAGGCTTTCAGGTGTCCAGTCTGACTTTGACAAGGCTTCATTCAAAGCCCTTTCTCCAAGTTCGATAGCAGCTTTTGTGTATATGCTATTTTTATCTTCAAAAGAAGTTGCGGTAAACACGTCTTCTGGAGCCATAATACTGTAGCGTTTATCAACTGCAGCATTGGTGAATATTTTTTTGACTTTACGACGAAAGCGTTCCTCCTGCCCCTGAAGCCAAACATCTACCAATGGAAGTATATCTTCAGTCTCTCTGTGATAGGGCGGAATTGCTTTTGCAACACCACAAATCTTTACGGGTTGGGTATGTTCTATCCCTGTTTTTCTAAAATCCATAAATAACGGAAAGCCCAGCGCCAACTCAATTGATAGTGTTTTACCGAAAGCTTTTTTGTGAAAGTTACTAATTCCTTTTTTGTAAATGCCCGTTTGATCGAAACGAGTCCGTCGTATCGCGCAATGGGACTGCGCATAAATACCCTGCTGAATCCTTTAAAAAGGAAATACGCCAACCGACTACGCTGTAAATCATTGATCACAACACCGAGTTTTGACAGCTTGAGAAACTTGCTCAGAAATTGTTCAATTTCAACATCTGAAAAGTGATGCATAGTAAGTACTGAAAGAACAATGTCAAAAGACGATCGATCAGGATTTAATTTTAAGATGTCCTGAACTTCAAACTGAATTTCAGGATAGTCCTGCGATTTCAAACGTGCTAATTCAATACTTTTCACATTAAAATCATATCCCACCAGGCTTACAGTAAGCTTGTGTTTACGGCAGTAATCTGCCACTGTACGTAAAGTAGCACCATCTCCGCAGCCCATATCGGCAATCTCATAGTGATCCTGAGAATATTTTTTAAAAAAATAATCCAGTCCTCGTGTCGTAATGCGATTCCCACCTAGCACACGATTGACTAAAGTCACCTCACGAAGTGCGTGTTGTAGAGCAACGGAATCGAGAGTAGGATCGTCCATTAATTCAGGAAGCTGGCTACGTTCTTTCAAGGTCTTAAAGGTTTACCATGGGTTAGACTTATGATTCTTTGCAAGGCAGATGGTATTTTTTGAAGCGTTTGAACCCCCAGATTTGTCGCAGTATTGTTTTGTAAAACGCGTTGTAATATGCGGCCTGTCTGTAACCGATTGGAAAATGTACTCTTCCAGCGAATTATGTAGGTTTTCTCCAGCCATTCACGCGATTGTGAATTTGAATCATACTCGATGATTAATTCTGAAAGTATTTTTGCCGAATGTACTGCCATTGCCATTCCATTTCCACAAAGTGGATGAATAAGACCTGCACTATCGCCACACATCAAAATGTGATTTTTAATCAAATCTTTCTGCACAAAAGAGATCTGACTAATGCTGAGCGGCTTTTCAAACACTGGAATGGCTTGCTTAAAAAAGTCATTTAGTCTGGGATTTTGAGAAAGAATCGTTTGCTGAAAATTTTCGAGATCACCCGAAGATTTGAAAGCGTCAAGGTGCGTGAGATAACACACATTTACCACATTATTCTCAACCTGAGATATTCCGCAGTAACCTCCCCTGAAATTGTGTAGACTCACGCGGTTTTCAGGAACTTCAGCCTGGTAATGCATTTTTACTCCGAGCCAGGGCGTTTTGGTCTGAAAGAAATTCCGCGAAAGCGAAGCATCTAGAACGGAACGTTTTCCGAAACTACCAATTACAAGATCGCTCTGAAATTGTTTACATGAGCGACAAGTTAATTTAAAATGAGAATTTTTAAATTCAATTTTCTCTACAGTATCTGTTGTCCATTCACATCCCATCGAGCGCGCCAGTTCTGCAAGATTTGCATCAAGTGTATACCTACTTATCCCAAATCCTCCTAATGGGAGTGTAGTATTCAGCGATTTTCCTGACGTTGCAGTTAATTCAAACTGATTGATAGCTACAGCTCCCAAATTAAATGGATTAATGGATAGCGATTGCCAGTAGGGAAGAATTTCGTTTGAAATGTATTCTCCACATACTTTATGTTTCGGGTATTCATCCTTTTCGATTATATGAATAGTAAACCCTGCTCTTTTGAGATGAATTGCAGCAGTTAAACCGGCAAGACCGGCACCTATGATGGCAACATGTAGATTATTTTTCAATGCAGGTTGAAGATACTCATAAACGGCTGAATTCCTTTAAAAGAGAAACTACATTATATATAAAAAACAAACCTCCTAACAGCCTTAGCCGTTAGGAGGTTCTCTAAAATCCTGTCAAAAAGGAAATTATCTTTAAATAAGTCTATTGACCTTCACCTGCCTGTTCTTTGGCATCATTTACCATTTCCTGGTTAGGTACAATTGCAAGCGTCACTCTACGATTTTTTGATCTACCTTCAGCAGTTTCATTGGTGTATTTAGGTTGTTCCTCACCATACCACTGTGTTGTAAATCTACCTGAAGCTATACCCTGACCTACAAGGTAATTGGTTACAGCCTGAGCACGGTTTTTAGAAAGTGTCATATTATATGCTGCAGAACCCGTACTATCGGTATGACCTACCACAAGAACATTAGTCTGTGGATATTCGGTCATTACTTTAGCAAGACCATTAAGCGTTTGTTGAGACGCTGCATTAATGTCATATTGATTGGTAGCGAAGTAAACTCCACTATTTTCATCAAAATTCACAACAATACCGTCGTCGATACGCTCTACTTCAGCACCAGGAATTTCCTGCTCGATTCGCTTGGCTTGTTCGTCCATACGTTTACCGATTACGTTACCGGCAGCACCACCTACAACACCACCAATCACAGCACCAAGTGCCCCACCATCGCCTTTAGTACCCACATTATTACCAATTACGGCTCCGATGATTGCACCACCGGCAGCACCAATTGCGGTACCTTTTTGTTGATTATTAGCATTACGTGTTGCCTCACAAGAGGTAAGCATCGCTAAGGAAACTGCAACTAAAGCAGCTTGTTTAAATATAGATTTCATAAATTTTTGTATTTATAATTAGTAAGGATTAATTAACCCTCTGTATGAACCTAGTCTGAAATTTTAGAAAAGTTCATTACGATCTTGAATGGCTTGCCATCAACCTGTACAGTTTGTGTAAAGGTTAACTCTGTTTCAGACAAATAGTTGATATTTAAGCGGAAACCAGCGTCATTCATTATTGAATTCATTTTCTCATCTGTAGGTTTCAATAAAATATCATATGAGATGGCATTTTCCTGATCTGGAATACTCCAAACAAAATAACGCTTACCTGGGTTACAAGTAGTGCTGGTAATTTCATAGTTACCAAAATTATTATTAGGAATAAATCTCCATGTACTACCTACCATACATTCTGAAGATACGTCGCCAAATAGCGTCACATCATATATACCGGTCGCATTATTATAATTGATGTTATCCAGATTCCAGTAACCTTTAAGGGTTTTACGAGATTGCTTTACAACTTCGCTAGTCCCGCCACAAGAAACAAGAATAACACTCAAGATTAAGATGCTTATTACTTTTTTCATAAGTATTAGGGTTTATAAAATGATTATTATCTGAACAATCTTGAAAGTAAACTGATCAAGAAAAGAACGATAAAAATGAAGAATAAGATTTTAGCGATTGACTCTGCACCAGATGCAATTCCACCAAATCCAAAGATTGCTGCTACGATAGCAATGATTATAAATATAACTGTCCACTTAAGCATAATTGAAAAATTTTATTGGTTAGTAATGAGTCAAAAATACTAGTGAAAGCGAGATTGTTATTATTTATTAATAGTGTTTAACTCGGCGCTGTTAAAATGAGTTAACGAATAATTGGAGCAGCATTTAAACCAATAAAATTTTAACATTTAAGAGTTACTAGTATGCTTTAAGTTCTTCTAAAACTCTAGCTATATGACTTATAGGAAGGTATTGTTCTTCAAGGTTAGTAGCAAAAGGAATAGGCGTATTCAGACTGCTCAGACGCTTCAGGGGAGCATCTAAATGTTCAAAGCAATGTTCTGCAATGTAAGCTGTGATATCTGCCATTACATTACCAAAAGAACTATCTTCTGAAAGCAATAGTACTTTCCCGGTTTTTTCAACCGATTGTTTTACTGAATCCCAATCGAGAGGTGACAAAGTTCGTAAATCAAGAAGGTCAACACCTATATGAGATACTTCATTTAACGCATCGAGCGCCCAATGAACACCTGCACCATAGGTAATAACTGTGACGTCTGATCCCTTACTCAAATGTGCAGCTTTGCCAAAAGGTAAAGTAAAATAAGATTCAGGGACATCTCCTCGCACCTTTCTATATAATGCCTTATGTTCAAAAAACAACACCGGATTAGGATCTTCTATGGCTGTGGCGAGTAATCCTTTGGCATCTTCCGGGAAAGCAGGATAGACGACTTTCAAACCTGGCGTATGTGTAAACCAGGCTTCGTTGGTCTGACTGTGAAAAGGTCCTGCTCCTACCCCCGCACCACAAGGCATTCTAATCACAACATCGGCAGCCTGCGCCCAGCGATAATGGGATTTTGCCAGGTAATTGACAATTGGATTAAAACCGCTACTTACAAAATCTCCAAATTGCATTTCGACAATAGCTTTATATCCATTAATGACTAAACCCATTGCAGTTTCAACTATACCAGATTCACAAATGGGAGTATTGCGCACCCGCTCTTTACCATATTTTTCAACGAAACCTTCGGTGATTTTAAAGACACCACCGTATTCTGCAACATCCTGTCCCATTATTACCAGATTGTCAAAACGCTGCATACTTTGGTCTAAAGACTCCTTTAGGGCATCTATAATTCGTAATTCCTGCTTGGAGCCTTCAGCTTTTATCTCCTTAAAATCAAAAGGTGCATAAACATCCTTCAATTCCTGCTCTGGTGTACTGGAGATAGCTTCTTCCGCAAAGGTTTCGGTAAGTGCCAAATCAATTTCAGCATGAATTTCCTCTCTAAACTGTTGATCAAATTCCGGAGTTAAAAGCCCTTCTTCCTGCAAATGATTTTTAAAATTCTCAACAGGATCGCGCTGTTCCCAATACGCAATTAATTCTTCGGGGACGTATTTAATGCCGCTGGCTTCCTCGTGACCTCTCATCCTAAAAGTCTTAAACTCCAGAAGCACAGGTCGTGGATTCTCGCGCACCGATTGCGCCAATACACTAACCTTCTCATAAACCTCAAGAATATTGTTGCCGTCTATAATATGACTTTCCATACCATAACCTACACCACGGTCTGCTAGATCAGTGCATTTAAACTGTTCTGACGTGGGGGTTGAAAGACCGTAACCATTATTTTCAATACAAAACAATACCGGTAAATCCCAAACTGAAGCAATGTTAAGGGCCTCATGAAAATCTCCTTCGCTCGTACCTCCTTCTCCACTAAAAACAGCAACTACCTTTTGTTCTCCTCGTAATTTGTGTGCCAAGGCGATCCCGTCTGCCACGCCAAGCTGTGGTCCTAAGTGAGAGATCATTCCTATAATTTTATATTCCTGAGTTCCAAAGTGGAAACTGCGGTCCCGACCTTTTGTAAAACCGTTACGTTTACCTTGCCACTGACTGAATAAACGCTGCAATGGAATATTACGCCCCGTAAATACTCCCAGATTACGATGCATCGGTAAAATATACTCATCCTGAGACAGCGCTGCTGTTACACCTACTGCAATGGCCTCCTGACCAATACCACTAAACCACTTCGAGATTTTTCCTTGTCTCAGTAAAATGAGCATTTTCTCTTCGATCAACCTCGGCTTAAGAATTTGCTTATACAACTGCAGTTGTGTAGTTACATCTACCGTGCGATTTTTAAAATTTAGTACGGAAAGTGTGCGGTGCTCTATTGACATATTCTCATTTAATGAACTAAAATTAAAGAAAATCATAATCAACGCGGTGCGAAATTTATACCGCTTGAATTTTAAGTTTAGTTTAAAATTAAGCCCTGTTAAAATTTGATATCTTTACGTACTTATTAATTTTGATTTCCCATTGATTATGAATAATATCCCAAGCGTAGATCTGTCTGATTTTCTGAGTGATGACCCAAAACGTAAACAAAAATTTGTAGATGAAATTGGTCGTGCTTATGAAGAGATTGGTTTCGTTTCTCTTAAAAATCACTTTCTCGACGATGACTTAGTCGGTGATTTATATAAAGAAGTAAAAGCATTTTTTGACCTGCCTGAAGAAACCAAAAGAAATTATGAAATAGAAGGGCTTGGTGGCCAGCGTGGTTATATCTCTTTTGGTAAGGAACACGCAAAAGGCAAGAAAGAAGGTGACTTAAAAGAATTCTGGCATTTTGGTCAGGACCCTGATGCAGATGCAAATCTTATTGAAGAATACCCCGAAAATGTAGAAGTAAAAGAATTGGAGCACTTTAATGAGACCGGGATGCAGGCATATCGAATGCTCGAAAAAACCGGTATTTATGTGTTACGCGCTTTAGCAATTTATATAGGTCTGGACGAATTGTATTTTGACAAATGGGTCAAGAATGGGAATAGTATTCTAAGACCTATTCATTATCCTCCAATTACCGAAGAACCTAAAGGTGCTGTTCGCGCCGGTGCACACGGTGATATTAACCTTATCACACTTTTAATGGGTGCTTCTGCCGGTGGCTTGCAAGTGTTACGCAAAGATGGAGAATGGATTGATGCCATTCCAAACGAAGATGAATTGGTAATAAATGTTGGCGATATGCTCGAACGTCATACCAACAACAAATTACGTTCTACCATACACCGCGTAGTAAATCCTCCAAAAGAGGAATGGGATACACCGCGTTATTCAATTCCATTTTTTATGCACCCGCGTAGCGAAATGCCTCTAGATTGTATGGAAGAATGTATAGATGCAGAACATCCAAAAGCATATGAAGATATCACTGCAGGTGAATTCTTGCACCAGCGTCTTGTAGATATAGGTCTTATTAAAAAGTAATTTTATGGACTTACAAGACCAGCTAAAAAATCTTTTTCCAGATCACCAACCAGAACCTGAAGAGCAGGAAGACAACAATGATGATTTGGGAATCTGGATGCAGGAAGACCCGCTAATTTGTAAATACGAAAAACGGAAAGGTAAACCCGTAACCATTATTGAAGGTTACACAGGTGCCGATTCTGATTTTAAAATTCTTGCAAAAGAACTAAAGACTATGCTTGGCGTAGGTGGTAGTTTTAAGAAAGAATCTATACTCATTCAGGGAGATTATCGGGATAAGATAATGGCTTTTCTCAAAGACAAGGGCTTCCGCGTAAAGCGCGTGGGTGGTTAATACGGTAAATTATGACTACAAATTCCTTACACATCGCTAATGGCGATATGCTGTTACAGCGCCTTAATGAACTCGACTTTAAGGGAGACCGAATCGTTTGGCGTGAGATGCTTTGCGAAGGACCTACAGTTGAAGAGGTAGGCTCAGATGCTTTTTTTAAAGCTCGTAAGAAGTTTTTGAAAGATAATTACGGCATATCCGAGGCAGATTATGAGGAAAAATTTGTGTCTGAACTCAAAAAACTTGAAGAACTCAACTCCTACGATCAGATTGTGCTGTGGTTTGAGTTTGACTTATTTTGTCACGTAAATATGTTGGCAGCTATAAGTTATCTCATTCAGAACAAAAAAATAATGCCCATTTACGTCGTGTGTAGTGGCTGGGTACAAGGTGAAGCTCAACTTAAAGGACTCTCCGAACTTACCGATGAGCAATTAAGGGCTCATTATGAAAACAAACTAAAACTTACTCCAGAAGATCTTGCCATAGCCCACCACATCTGGCAATTGTATTGTGATGAGAAACCTATTGAGCTTAAAGCTGAAATTACCAAAAGCTCTAATTTCAAATATCTATCCAGCTGTCTAAGAGCACACGTAGAACGTTTCCCTAACAATCTCACAGGACTGAACACCTTAGAAACGAACATACTTAAGCTTATTGATTTGCACGACATTCCATCGGAAAAGGAATTGTGCAGATTTACGTTAAAGTATCAAGGTTATTACGGATATGGCGATGTCCAAATCGATCGAATGATTAAAGCATTAAAACCATTTTTCAAAATGGAAGATGGTAAACTGGTTTTAAACACTCAGGGTAGTGCTGTTCTTGAAGGTTCAAAAAACTTTTACTCGACGCTTAAAGACGATTCCTTTTTTGGAGGTACGCACAAATATGCCTTTCTCTACAACCCAACCAATCACGAACTGGTAAGATCTATTTAATATGCCTTTAGCTCCTTCTGAACTTATTTTAAATGAAGATCAGAGTATTTATCATTTGCATTTAAGGCCAGAACACCTGGCGGATTTCATCATTACCGTTGGTGATCCTGATCGCGTGAGTGCGGTTACAAAGCATTTTGACACAGTTGAATTTAGTACTCAAAAGCGGGAATTTAAAACTGAAACCGGTACCTATAACGGCAAACGCATTTCGGTAATTTCTACCGGAATCGGAACAGATAATATTGACATTGTTTTTAACGAACTTGATGCATTAGCCAATATTGATTTTGAAACGCGAGAAATTCGAGAAGAAAAAAAATCGCTGAAAATCATTCGTCTGGGAACCAGTGGAGCCATTCAACCTCAAATACCAGTCGATTCAATTTTACTTAGTAAGCGTGCAGTGGGTTTTGACGCTCTTCTACACTTTTATCAGAGCGAAAATATACGCGATCTCAAGTTTGAAAAAGCTTTTCAAAATCACCTTCAATTAAATCCTGATAAAAGCACACCCTACGCTGTTGATGCAGACATTAATTTGTTGAATCACTTTAAGGGGCTTGATTATGTTGAAGGTACGACGGTGACAAATGTAGGCTTTTACGGTCCGCAGGGACGCGTTTTAAGACTGCAGACTGAAGACCCAAAACTTAATGAGAAACTGCAATCCTTTAGCTTCAGTAGTGATAAAATCACCAATCTGGAGATGGAAACTGCCGGTATTTACGGTCTGAGTAAACTATTAGGCCATCGCGCACTTTCAATTAATGCCATTCTTGCCAATCGAGCCACGGGTAGCTTCAGCCCTAATCCTTCAGAAACCGTAAATAGAATGATTGCAGAGGCACTGGAACGCATTACTAAGCTCTAGTTCTTTTTAACAAAAGCTTAATTTTGAGCGTTAAGGGCTTTCGTATTTTTGACCTAAATACAAAAGCCTATGGAGACTGACCAATCGCAGCATTTAAAACACAGAGACTTAAATTGGTTGAGTTTTAATGAACGTGTGTTGCAGGAGGCCGAAGATCGTACGAACAATCCGCTTTACGAGCGTATGAAATTTCTAGCGATCTACAGTTCTAACCTCGATGAATACTTTAGAGTACGGGTAAGTCAGTTAAGACAGATGAAGCGTATTGAGAAAAGCATACGTAAAAAGCTGTCTCTACAACCCAATAAGACGGTCAAGAAAATTTTGGCTGTTGTAAAAGAGCAACAGGAACAATTTGGAAATATCTTCAAAAATCAAATCATTCCAGATTTAGCTAAACAAAATATAAAACTTGTAAGCGATTCTGATTTTACTTCCGTTCATGGCGAGTTGGCAGATATTTGGTATACCACCCATCTTAAAAATTCGCTGGAAACCAAGCTGGTAAATCCGTCGAAAGACAATTCGATTTTTATCGAAAATCAAACCCTTTATTTCTGTGTGACTTTTGAAGATGATAAGCGTTTTGGTTTTGTAAAAATCCCAACAGACAGCAATTCAAGGTTTGTTGATCTGGGCAAGCATCAGGGCAACTATTATATCACGTTTATAGATGATATAATCAGATATAAAATGCAAACGCTATTCGATCAAAAAGTAAAGGGAATTTATGAAATGAAGCTTTCGCGCGATGCCGAATTGTATATAGATGATGAACTTGATGGAATCCTGGCCGAACGCATTTATAAGTCTTTAGAACAACGCCAGGAAGGGCAACCTACGCGTTTGCTATATGATGCCAGTATGCCAAAAGACGAGGCTAAAAAGCTTCGCAAACTGCTTAATCTGGGTAAAATTGATATGATGCCAGGTGGTCGTTATCATAACTTTAATGACTTTTTAAAGTTCCCTGATCCTACTGAAAACCCAAACTTGCATTATGAAGAATTGCCTTTCATTCCACATAGGATATTAGAAAATTCGAAAGACTATTTTGAAGCCATTCGCGAAAAAGACCAATTGGTTCATTTTCCGTTTATGAGCTTTAATTACATCGAGCGCTTTATAGAGCAGGCAGCAAAAGATCCCGATGTAACGCACATCAAAATTTCTTTATATCGGGTAGCTGACGAGTCTATACTTACCACAGCTCTATTGGATGCGATTGACCGTGGCAAAGATGTTACCATTTTCATTGAAGCCAAGGCTCGTTTTGATGAGAAAAATAACATCAGTTGGGGACGAAAATTTGAAGAAAAAGGAGGCCGTGTTATTTACAGTTATCCACGTATTAAGGTACATTCAAAAATCCTGATGGTAATACGGCAGGAAGACGATAAAGCCCGCAGATATGCCTATATAGGTACTGGAAACTTTAATGGAGAAACCTCCAAAATCTATTGCGATCACGGATTATTTACAGCTCATAGTAAAATTACCAAAGAAATTCACCGGGTTTTTAGAGTACTTGAAGGTGAACTTATTATACCGCGCAACAAACATTTATTAATTTCTCCCTTTACCACCCGTCGCATTTTTGAAAAACTTATTCATAATGAAATCGACGCTGCACGAGCTGGTAAACCGGCAGCAATAACTGCCAAAATAAACAGTTTGGAGGATCCTGAGATTTCGGCACTCTTATATCAGGCAAGTGCAGCAGGTGTAAAAATCAGAATGATTGTAAGAGGATTTACCTGTCTCATCCCAGGTCTAAAAGGTTTGAGTGAGAATATTGAAATGACTTCGATTGTAGATCGGTATTTAGAACACGGTCGCATTTATCTTTTTCATAATGGTGGCGATGAGCAAATGTATATGGGCTCTGCCGACTGGATGACGCGTAACCTTGACAGACGTATAGAAGTGCTTACCCCAATTTATGATCAGGATCTGTTTGAAGAATTGAGAGCTATTCTTTTTATTCAACTTCAGGATAATGTAAAAGCACGTATTCAGGATGCTGATGAGACGAACACCTTTGTTTCTAAAAAAGAGGGAGAAAATCAGGTGCGCTCCCAATATGCAATCTATGATTACTTAAAAGCAAAAAATTAAACCAATGACACGTTTACGAGTGGGCGGAGTGCCTGAACATTTTAATCTCCCTATACATTTATGCATTGAAGAAGGTTTATTCAATGCTGAAGGTCTCGAGGTAGAATGGGTAGAATTTCCGGGAGGAACCGGGGCTATGAATGCTGCATTGCGTGATGATGAGATAGATATAGCCGTTATACTTACTGAAGGTATTATTAAAGATATTGCAAATGGCAACCCCTCTAAGATTATACAAAACTATGTTTCAAGTCCGTTAATCTGGGGAGTTCACGTAGCAGCGGAGAGTGATTTTAAAACCATTGAAGATCTCAAAAATGCCAGACCTGCAATTAGCAGATTTGGTTCAGGGTCTCACGTAATGGCGTATGTACAGGCACAGCAATTAGGCTGGGATACCTCAAAATTAGAATGTGTTGTGGTAAACACGTTAGATAATGCTATCGTCGCATTACAAAAAGGAGAAGCAGATTATTTCATGTGGGAACACTTTACAACAAAACCATTTGTAGATAAAGGTATATTCCGTAGAGTTTCAGATTTCCCAACACCGTGGTCTAGTTTTGTTTTTGCTGCTACTCAACAAATCTTAAATACAAATAACAGGGAGATCTCAACATTTCTCAAAGTCGTCAATTTTAAATCTAAACAGTTTAAATCGATCAAGGATATTGACCAAATTTTGGCAAAACGTTATAATCAGGAAATGGTAGATATACAGAAATGGTTATCCCTCACAAACTGGTCACAAAGTGCTCTCCCTCAGGAAGAAAATAATCTGGTAATTGAATATTTAAAGCGTTTAAATATGATAAAAATATAATATTACCCTGAATAGTATTTAACGAACATTTAATGAAACTTTTACATTTAATTGTCTCATTCCTAGAAAAATATTGCACACTTTTGTACTAAAGCAATCAAACACAATAAATCTTTTAAACATGGTTACCTTTTTTACAATTTTGGGTGTTCTGCTATTGGTTAACATTTTACTTTTCAAGTTTAGTGTAGCAGGAGGTTCAACTAAAAAACCGAAAAAACGTGTAGCCCCTATTCAAACAACGTTTAAAGAATCTGCTTACGCTCTAAATAAAGCGTCTTAAGTAGAGTCTGATTGAAACCAAACCCCACAAAAAATGCCCTGAAAAATCAGGGCATTTTTTTTTAATTACCAGTTTATAGGCTGCTTTCCTTCCTGAGCAAGAGTAGAATTTACCTCACTGAAATGTCTATTCCCAAACCAATATCCCCGATTGGCACTAAGTGGGGAAGGATGACCACTTGTGAAAATCTTATGCTTAGAGCCATCTATTTTTGAGGCTTTCTTTTTTGCAAAACCGCCCCATAATAAAAAGATCACTCCTTCCCTTTTCTCTGAAATAGCACTAATAACGGAATCTGTAAAGGTTTCCCACCCTTTTCCCTGATGCGAACCAGCCTGATGGGCTCGTACTGTTAATGTTGCATTCAGAAGAAGTACACCCTGCTTTGCCCAATGTTCCAGGTTTCCATTATTTGGAAACGGCTTATTCAAATCTGTCTCCAATTCTTTAAAAATATTAATTAATGAAGGAGGCATTGCAATTCCTTCAGGTACAGAAAAGCAAAGTCCATGAGCCTGACCCGGCCCGTGATAGGGATCCTGCCCTAAAATAACCACTTTAACCTCGTTAAAAGGACAATGATCAAAAGCTTTAAAAATATCTTTCCCTTTAGGATAGCAGGTATGATTAGTATACTCTTCCCGCACAAAATCGGTGAGTGATTTAAAATAGGGTTTATCAAATTCAGGTTCTAAAATAGCTTTCCAGCTGGAGTGTATGTCAACGTTCATGAATATCTTAAATTTACACTGCTGAATGAAATCAAGTTTAAAATTCAGCAGGCCTTAAAATTAGGCATTTGCTATGATAAAAATTCACCCTAAAACCCTTGCAGATTTAGAGTTTCATACCGTTTGTTCTCAGGTAAGTGCACTTTGTATTACCGAAAAAGGCAAACTCAAAACCCTTAAACTGCAACCTCAACGCAGCTTTAAGAAAACCCTGTTTGTTCTTGATCAAACACAGGAATATATAAATTCGGATACCCACGAGACTCCAATCCCCAATCACGGTTTTGATGCGCTCGATCACGAACTCAAAATGCTGAGTATTGAAGATACTACTCTTGAACTGGGTAGTTTCCGGAAGATTGGTAGCCTGTCTGAAACAGCAAATAATCATCTACGCTATTTTAGAAAATTTCAGGAGACCTTCCCGGCTCTCTACAATACAGTTCGCAATACCGAATATACCACTGCAATCACCGATGAGATTTCGAGAATAATAGATCGATTTGGAGAAATTAAAGATGATGCCACTCCCCTGCTTCAGCAGACGCGTAGAAGTATTAATATCGTTAAGGGTAAGATTAACAGCAGTTTTGCCAAAGCTCTTTCAGAATACTCGTCTTATGGTTATCTCGATGAGATTAGAGAATCTATTGTAGACAACGTTCGCGTTTTGGCTGTAACAGCTATGCACCGTCGCAAGGTGAAAGGCTCTATAATGGGCAATTCTAAGACGGGAAGTATTGTTTACATTCAGCCTGAAGCAACGCAGCAAGCGCAACGCGAACTGAACAATCTACTTTATGATGAGCATGAAGAAGTAAAGCGTATTCTAAAAGCGCTCACCAACTTCGTACGCCCTTTCTCGCCTTTGCTCAAAGATTATCAAAAGCTACTGAGTACGATTGATGTTATTTCTGCAAAAGCGAAATACGCCAGGAAACTTAATGCTGTTTTGCCAAAAATCACACAGAATCGCGAACTGGAAATCAAAGAAGCGTATCACCCGTTATTATATTTAACCAATCAAAAAAGAGGAGAAAAAACCTTTCCGCAAGACATAAGTCTGGATCCAGAAAATCGCATTATTGTGATTAGTGGTCCTAACGCCGGGGGTAAAAGTATAACCTTGAAAACGGTTGGCCTGTTGCAGGTTATGTTGCAAAGCGGATTGCTTGTACCGGTTCATGAGTATTCCAGATTTTGTCTATTTGAGAAAATCCTGACCGATATTGGTGATAATCAAAGTATCGAAAACCACCTGAGTACGTACAGCTACCGCTTGAAAAATATGAATTATTTCCTGCGGAAATGTGACGAAAATACCCTTTTCCTAATTGATGAATTTGGTACTGGTAGTGATCCTGAATTGGGCGGCGCTCTGGCAGAAACTTTTCTCGAAGTTTTTTATGAGCGGGGCAGTTATGGTATTATAACTACCCATTACGCCAATCTCAAAATGATGGCTAATGAGACCGCAGCGATTACTAATGCCAATATGCTCTTCGATTCGCGCACTTTAGAACCGCTTTACAAATTGTATGTAGGTGAAGCTGGTAGTTCGTTTACCTTTGAAGTTGCACAAAAAAATGGAATTCCCTACTCGCTCATCAACCGTTCTAAAAAGAAAGTAGAACGCGGCAAAATACGTTTTGATAAAAGTATTGCAGATCTGCAAAAAGAGCGTAGCAAGTTGGCAAAAACAACAAATTCTCTTAAGACAAAAGAACAGCTGGCCCAAAAACAACAGCAGGAACTCGATAAAACCAATGCCCGCATTCAGGAAAAATTAGAGAGTTATCAGGAGTTATATGACAGCAATCAACGGCTTATATATTTAGGCCAAAAGCTAGACGATCTAAGCGATAAGTTTTTTACAAACAAAAACAAAAAACAGCTTATGGACGAGCTTTATAAAGTGGTTCAGATCGAAAACTCCAAACGTGTCAAGCAATCTGCTCGCGAAAAACGAGCTCAAAAAGCCAAAGAACGTAAAGTAAAGCAGGAAGCTGAGAAAAAGGTTGAAGTTATACGCGAGAAGAAAAAAGAGCAAAAGCAAAAAGCCATAAAAATAGAGGCTGAAAAACCCAAAGTAGAATTAAAAATCGGAGATCGTGTACGCCTTCCAGATGGTCGTGCTACAGGTACGCTAGATAAGATAGAAAAGGGTAAGGCAACCGTAAATTATGGTATGTTTACCACTCAGGTTGATCTGGATACACTTGAATTTGTTTTAAGACCTAAAAAATGACCGAGGATAAAATCATTCTTTTTGATGGGGTTTGCAATTTGTGTAATGGCGCAATTAATTTTATAATTAAGCATGATTCTAAAGCACAGTTTAAGTTCGCATCCCTTCAGGGAGCAACCGGACAAAAACTTCTTGCGAAGCATCACATCAATCCTAAAGAAACCGATTCTATCGTTTTGATAGAACCCGAGCGCGTCTCTGTAAAATCTTCGGCAGCCCTGCGCATTGCCAAATACTTGAACGAAGGCTATCCCCTGCTCTACGGTTTTATGATCATTCCGGGTTTTATTAGAAATGCGGTTTATGACTTTATCGCCGCCAACCGCTACAAGTGGTTTGGTAAAAAAGACAGCTGTATGATGCCTACTCCCGAGCTTAAAAGCCGATTTCTAGATTAACAAATTGAGATATCTTTAGTAAACGTATATTAAACTAAAGTTTTCGTTTATTTTTAAGAAAACTTTCAATTTATGCGCGTAAAGCTTTATTTCTTCAACCTGTTACTTTGCACAGCTCCATTGTGGGCAACTTCAAACCCAATAACTCCGCAAAAATCTAAAATAGAGAAGGTCACTGTCTTTCTTCAAGGCGCTACAGTAGAACGATCTGCTGCGGTGAATGTGATGAGCGGCGTAAATGAATTGGTTTTCAACAACCTCTCTCCAGATATTGTAGAAAACAGTATTCAGCTACGCGGACTTGATAAAGCAAGTATTCTGTCAATTGCCTTTAATCTGGATTATCTGGACAAAAAAGAATCTTCAGCAGAGTATGAAAAGCTGAAAACAGATCTTGACAACTTATTATTTGATCGTAGTGCTCTGCAAAATTCGATTGCAGGTTTTGAACGCGAACTCCATCTCCTGACTGAAAATCAAAAGATAAATAGCGATAATACAGATTTGTCTCTGGAAAAAGTAAAACAAATAAGCGCTTATTATCGGGAGCGCAGCACCGAAATTCAAAACACCATCTATAAGCTAAAGCGAGAGACGCAGGATTTAGATCGAAAAATAAACGACTACCGCCAGCAAATGAACAATCTGGAAGATTCGCGTAAAGAAACACGTGGCGAGATTACCATAAAACTGCAAAGTGATCTGGCAACAAGTTTAAATCTTGAATTATCCTATATCATTCAAAATGCAGGTTGGTTTCCGCTATACGATATCCGTGCAGAAAATGATTCGAGTCCCATTCAGCTTAATTACAAAGCCAATGTTTACCAGCAAAGTGGGATAGACTGGCAGGAAGTAAAACTGGTGCTTTCAACAGGTGATCCCAACACCAATAATTTCAAGCCCAATCTGGAACCTAAATACCTCAACTTTGTAAGTCGTAACTATCGCAATACTTCTGCAGTAAGCCGTAGCAATTACAAATACAATCCAACCCTTCGCAGTGTTTCAGGTATAGTAACCGATGATTCTGGCGAAGTTCTACCAGGAGTGAATGTTGTTCAAAAAGGCACATCTAATGGAACACAAACAGATTTTGATGGTCAATATAGACTGAATATTGAAGGAAATGGCGGGCAGGATTTAGTCTTTAGCTATTTAGGTTTTGACACCCAGTCTAAACCCATTTATAGTTCAATGATGAATGTACAATTAGAAGCCACCGAAGAAGCTCTTGATGAAGTTGTTGTAGTCGGCTATGGTAAACACAAGAAAAGTGATATTTCAGGAGCACTAGCAGGTAAAGTATCTGGTGTACAAATTAGAGGAGCTTCATCCTTATCAAAACCAGAATCCTACAATGAGACTGTTGAAGCAAAACAGGAAAGCTTAACCAATACCCGTTTTGAGATTAAAAAGCGTTATACCATTGTTTCAAATCCAGATATCACCACCATAGAAATCGATCAATTTGAATTGCCGGCGAGCTACCAGCACTATGCTGCTCCTGAGCTTAATGAGAACGTGTTTTTAACGGCTACAGTTACAGACTGGGAACGTTATGATTTACTTCAGGGAGAAGCCAATATTTACTTTGAGGGGAGCTATGCAGGAAAAACAGCAATTAGTCCCCTGGCTACCACAGACAGTCTCGAGGTTTCTTTAGGAATAGATCCCAACATCATTGTAAAACGCGAAAAGAAAGACAATTTTAAAAGCAAATCGCTTTTAGGTTCTACACGCGTTGTTGATAAAGCCTATGAGATTAGCGTACGCAATAATAAAAGCACGGCTATAAATCTAGTATTAGAAGATCGTATACCAGTAACACAGAATAAAGACATCAAAGTATCTGATCAGGAAACCGGAGATGCATCATACAAAGAAGAAACCGGTATTCTGAAATGGGTACTGAAACTGGACCCTAAAGCTTCAGCTACTAAAAGTTTCTCCTACCAGGTACGTTATCCACGAGGTCGAAATATTAATCTTTAAGTTTTCCAATTTTAATTAAATATCTGACCGAGGTTTAGCAATCCCGGACTTTGCACATCAGGGCCGTCCCAATCAAAATCGGCGTATGAATTACCGGTGCCTATAAGTTTTAAACTGTAACCTATAGGAACCGTTGTTGGCATAGAAACCCCTATATCTACTGCGGTCATACCTGCTGCTGCACCAATGGTCGCTACAAAACTGCCTTCATAACTTATGAATTGCATAACGTTACCTAAAGGATCTACAAGTGCAATTCCATCAGGTCCATTTTGCATATTTAGAGGAATTTTCATGGTACCATAACCCGCTTGCTGGTTGGGAATCGTACCACTTAGAGTTACAGTTTTAATTATTCCTCCATCAGATCCGTTATAATGTATAATTTGATAACCGGTGACATCGAGGGCGTTCCCGGCTACTTCTACAAACTCATCTGCTGTGATATCGGTACCGGTATTTTCATATCTAAATTCATTAATCCATAGTTTAAGGTCATCGTCAATAATACCGAGAGTATGTATGTTTTGTAAACCAATTTGGGGTGTACCATCGCCCCCCACCACAGCATCTATCGTAAAAACAATATTTGAATTACCTTGAATTAAAGAGTTATTCAAATAGGAAAAGGCTGAAGTAGTGGTAAAGCTGTCATATCCTCTGGAAATTGCAATAGTTACCGGTCCATCCTGAGCAAGATGCGTATAATCACTTGCACTTATCGTGAGTGTAAGACTATTAAATGGCGACGGATTTTCAACAGAAAACGTAAGCGGTATGCCGCCGCTATTCTCGAGAATTGTTTGCTTTGCTGAAGTAAAAGAAACTATAGATGATTCTGAAGAAGTACTGAGGCAATAAACATTTTTAAAATTGACCCCATCCCACATTTTTAGACAGCGCTCGACTCCCGGTTCGTTGTAAAATACCACTAGGCCTATATCGGCAATCGTTGCCCGGGAAGCCAGATCATTCAATGCTTCGGGAGTAGAAATACGGGGAGGCATCAACCCTCTAAAACTCCCATCTGAAGCGGTGCTGCTAACTTCAAGCATTGCAGATGCACTTGGGGTCGTTGTGCCTATGCCAACCTGGGCATTGAGCGATAAACTAATAAAACTTAGAATTGAAAATAAAACTCTCATCACTTACCTATTTAAATTAAATGGTAAGTCAAGTCATCAAGTTGTGTAGGGCCAACACTTTTAGGTAGCTGGGTATGACCAATTTAGAAAATAAACAAATACAAAATCTGTAAATTTTTAAAGTTTTTATTTTTCTTCTTCAATGTCAAAAGCAGCGTCTGGCTCTTTATCAGGATTATAGTTAAACAAGCCTTCACCCTTTGCAATTACTGAAGATACAGTCGCATCACCCGTAACATTCACCACCGTTCTGCACATATCAAGAATACGATCTACTGGGAAAATAATACCTATCCAGGCCGGATTTAAACCTACAGATTCAAGCACGATGATGAGCATAACCAAACCTGCACTTGGCACAGCAGCCGAACCGATAGAGGCCAAAGTTGCTGTAAGAACAATTGTTAATTGCTGTCCAAAAGTTAGATCTATCATATGCAGTTGTGCAAGAAAAACCACAGCAACAGCCTGATACAAACACGTGCCGTCCATATTTACTGTGGCACCTATAGGCAGGACAAAACTGGTCACCTTTTTGTCAACTCCTAAATTATCTTCTACGCATTCCATGGTGACCGGAAGTGTAGCTGCACTACTTGAGGTTGAAAACGCTAGCGTTTGTGCTGGTCCCATCGCTCTGAAAAAACCAAAATAAGATACTTTTCGTACAAATATTTTGAAGATTAGTGGGTAGATCACAAAAATCATCAAGGCTAAACCAAGCACAACCGTTAGTGAATACCAACTCAAACCTTTAAAGATTTCTACAACCTTTCCAATATCGTTACCTGCCATCTGACTTACAACACCTGCCAGTAATGCGAAAACAAAAAATGGAGCGGCCTGCATAGTAAGATCAACCATTTTCAGGAATACTTCCATTATACCATCTACAGCACGGGTAACCGGAGCAGCTTTCTTAGGATCAATAAATAACATACTAATCCCAAAAAACAACCCGAAAAAAATGACCTGAAGCATTAAGCCATTATCGGCAAGGGAATTGAAAAAGTTATCGGGAACAATATCTACTAAGGGTTGTAGTGGACCTGCTCCTTTTGTCGCATCGGCAGTAGCCATTTTATCATTTACAGAAGCATCCTGAAGCTCGCTTCTTGAAAGATCTGAAATCTCCTTTGCCCGATCCATAAATTCAGGATCCTGGAGGTAATTAATTCCATCTTTAATCACATAACCTTCATCTGCCGCCCAAATTTCGTAGCCAATGCGATTATCAATTCGGCTTTGTTCATCTACCAGTTTTCCAGGACCGATAAGGTTAACCAGAAAAAGTCCCATTCCCACTGCAAGAACGGTGGTTACAAGATAGGCAAGGAGTGTCTTCCCTCCCATTCTACCTAAACTTGCAGGATCTCCTAGATTAGCAACACCACTTATAATTGAGAAAAGCACCAGCGGAACTGCAATAAGTTTGAGAAGATTGATGAAGATCTTTCCAAAAGGAGCGATCCAATCTATGGTAAACTGACTCCATCCTAATTGGCTAGAAATTAAGGCCCAGATTATACCAAGTACGAGACCAATAATTATCTTCCAATGTAGTGCGATTTTTTTCATGTATATGTGTTTTAATGCCTGAGCTGAAAGATAAACAAATTCCCTATCTGGTGTAAGTATCCGAGTGTTTTTGATGCAGAATTGTTAGTAAATCACACTTTTTGTAGAAAAAAATTTAAGAGCTAACTGAAGTAATCTGTCTTAGAGTAAGCCAGTAAGGTTTTCTATAAAGGCTATTCTTTCTTCGTTGTGATGAGCACGAGAGAATTATTAAATTTAAGAGGAAGCAATAAAAAAAAAGCTTCAGTTTTTTACTGAAGCTTTTCTTTATAACCAGATTTTAAATCCTAAATCTTTGATCCCTTGTTCAATAGCATAAAATCTGCCAGAACAAGTGCTGCCATTGCTTCAACAATAGGTACTGCGCGAGGAACAACGCAAGGGTCGTGACGCCCTTTACCCTGCATTTCAGTTTCGTTTCCGTCTTTATTTATGGTAGGTTGATTTTGCATAATGGTGGCTACAGGTTTAAAGGCAACCCGGAAATAAATATCCATCCCGTTGCTGATTCCTCCCTGAATACCGCCACTCAAATTAGTTTTGGTACTTCCATCGGTATTGAACAAATCGTTATGCTCGCTACCTAACATTGCAGCGCCATCAAATCCACTTCCGTACTCAAAACCTTTTACCGCGTTTATAGAAAGCATTGCCTTACCCAGCTCTGCGTGCAATTTGTCAAAAACAGGTTCGCCTAGTCCGACAGGTACATTTTTAATTACACACATCACGGTACCACCAATGGTATCTCCAGCTTTACGAATCTCTTTGATCCTGTCGATCATTTTTTCGGCAAAAGCCTCGTCCGGGCAACGAACAATGTTTGATTCAATTTTATCAAAATCAAGTTCCTGATAAGGCGTTGTCATACGTATCTCACCCACCTGATCTACAAAAGCGTTGATGGTAATACCTTTTAAAAATTGCTTGGCTATCGCTCCTGCCGCTACTCTACTCGCAGTTTCACGGGCTGAAGATCGACCGCCTCCGCGATAATCACGCACTCCGTATTTCTGATCGTAGGTATAATCTGCATGCGAAGGGCGGTAGGTATCTTTGATATGACTGTAATCGTGTGATTTTTGATTGGTATTTACGATGTTAAATCCAATAGGCGTACCTGTTGTTTTACCTTCAAAAATCCCTGAAAAAAAGTTTACGCTATCGGGTTCTTTGCGTTGAGTTACAATCTTTGACTGTCCCGGTTTACGGCGCTCCATATCTTTATAAACCAAATCCAGATCTATATCAATCCCTGCCGGGCATCCATCAATGATACCGCCTATTGCCTCGCCGTGCGACTCTCCAAAAGTGGTTAGCGTAAATAATTTTCCAAAAGTATTACCTGCCATAACATGTATTTGAGCGGCGAAATTAAAATGTTTTCGCCTAAAAGCCTTGCTATAAATTGTCTAATTGAAACTAAAACTGTGAAAAGACTAAAATTATTTAATGCTTACCTAATATCCAGGTAACACCAAATGAGGTTATTTGTTAAAAATAAACTTCTTTGAAACGTAAAGTTCATCTCGTTGTCCTCTCAGACGTGCACCTGGGCACCTACGGTTCGCAGGCTAAAAATCTGGTAAATTACCTGCAAAGTATAAATCCCAAAACCCTTGTGCTTAACGGAGATATTATAGATATCTGGCAGTTTAGGAAACGGTATTTCCCAAAATCACATCTGCAGGTGATAAAAAAGATCATTTCGTTAGCTGCCAAAGGAACTAAAGTTTATTACATCACAGGAAACCACGATGAGAAATTGCGCAAATTTAGTCCAGTGGTTTTGGGAAATATTTCGGTGCTTGATAAACTGGTTTTAAATCTCGATGGAAGAAAGGCGTGGATTTTCCATGGAGATGTTTTTGATGCATCGATACAGCACACCAAATGGATTGCAAAGCTGGGCGGTTGGGGCTATGATTTTTTAATTGTGCTGAATAGTTTTATCAACTTTTGCCTCGTTCAATTGGGAAGACCGAAATATTCACTTTCCAAAAAAATCAAGAACAGCGTCAAAAAAGCAGTGAGCTTTGTGTCCAATTTTGAAGATACAGCCGCCGAACTCGCCATCGAAAATCACTTTGATTATGTGATCTGCGGACACATTCACCAACCGCAAATGCGAGAAATCAAAACTGAAAAAGGCTCCTGCCTTTACCTCAACAGCGGCGATTGGATCGAGAATCTTACAGCCCTCGAATACCACAACAAAACCTGGTCACTGATGGAATATGAAAAGCAAAGCCTTGGCTTGATTCAGGAAGATGAATCGGTTAATACAGAGATTGACCCGGTTGCGCTATTGGCTTCGATAAAAGCTTTTGGTTAATCCAGAATCTTCAATTTCGCAAAGCGTAATAACAACTTCTTGATTCCGCCGGTCTGAAAACGAATTTCCGCTTTTTGATCCTGTCCAATTCCTTCAAGGCTCAACACTTCTCCCTGACCAAAACGGCTATGCTCAACACGCATTCCCTTAGCCAGATTTCCATTTAAGTCATCTGTTTGTACACTGCTGGAAGTAGATTGTGGTCTTAGCTTACGCAGCTTTTGCAGTTGCTCCTCGGTAGGTTTACCAACCGTTGGAGGAGCACCACTTACAGGCTTTTTGAGACGTAATTTGCTCTTATCGGGTTCGCCAAAAATGTCGCTATCGATCATCGGTTTATAGCGATAGGTATCCATCGGCGTTTGAATATCCAAAAACTTCTCATCAATCTCCTCTATAAAGCGGCTGGGTTCTGCATCGATAAGTTTACCCCAGCGGTAGCGCGATTCGGTATACGTAAGATAGGCCTGTTTTTCAGCCCGTGTAAGTGCCACGTAGAATAGGCGGCGTTCTTCTTCGAGTTCGCTTCTGGTATTCATACTCATCCCACTCGGGAACAAATCTTCTTCGAGTCCTACGATATATACATATGGAAATTCAAGTCCTTTAGCCAGGTGAATGGTCATTAGCGACACACGATCTACATCGTCAATATCCTTATCCATATCGGTCGCGAGGGCTACATCTTCCAGAAATTCGGTAAGGCTTCCGGTGGCATCTGCGATTTCCTTTTGTCCTTCAACAAAATCGCGCATACCGTTCAACAATTCTTCAATATTCTCAATACGCGCAATACCCTCTGGAGTACCGTCTTTTTTCAGCTCCTGAAGCAATCCGGTTTTACGAGCCACTTCTTCTGCCACAACAAAAGCATCGGCATTTTCTGAAGTAATCTGAAAACTTCGAATCATATTAACGAAATTGTTCAGCTTGTTTTTGGTGCTCGAATTTATCTTGATATCCAGATGCTGAATATTTTCCATCACCTCAAAAATAGATCTACCATACTGCTTAGAAGCGATTACCAGACGGTCTATGGTAGTCTGACCAATTCCGCGGGCGGGATAGTTAATCACACGCTTTATAGCTTCCTCATCGCTAGGGTTAATCAATAGGCGGAGATAAGCCAAAACATCTTTGATTTCCTTACGTTGGTAAAATGAAAGACCTCCAAAAATACGATACGGGATTTCGCGCTTGCGCAACGCGTCTTCCATAGCTCTGGATTGGGCATTGGTACGATAGAGGATCGCAAAATCACTATGTTTTAGCTGATTGTTCATCTTATTCTCAAAGATGCTACTCGCCACATAGCGCCCCTCTTCCCCATCGGTAAGGGAGCGATGGACTATGATTTTTGGCCCTTCGTCATTTGCGGTCCAAACTACCTTATCAAGTTTTGTCTTATTATGCTCAATCACCGAGTTTGCAGCCTCAACAATATTTTTTGTTGAGCGGTAATTCTGTTCCAGACGGTAAACTTTTACGTCATCATAATCCCGTTGAAAGTTGAGAATGTTGTTGATGTTCGCTCCGCGGAATGCGTAAATACTCTGCGAGTCATCACCCACCACACAAATATTCTGAAAGCGATCTGCCAATGCCTTTACGATAAGATATTGAGAGTGGTTGGTATCCTGGTACTCATCTACCAATATGTACTGAAAGCGCTTTTGATATTTCGCTAAAACCTCAGGAAAACGAGCCAGGAGTTCATTAGTGCGCAACAGTAAGTCATCAAAGTCCATCGCGCCGGCCTTAAAACAGCGGTCAACATATTCCTTATATATCTCACCTAAACGTGGCTTTTTAGCCATTGCATCGGCTTCCTGTAATTCCGGATTTTGAAAATAAGCCTTAACCGTAATCAAACTGTTTTTAAAAGAAGATATGCGACTGTGAACCTGCTTATACTTATAAATATCTTTATCAAGTCCCATTTCTTTAATAATCGCCGAAATAAGACGCTGGGAATCCTGAGAATCGTAAATCGTAAAGTTGGGAGGAAAACCTAAATGATGCCCTTCAATGCGTAAAATCTTAGCAAAAACCGAGTGGAAAGTACCCATCCATAGGTTTTTTGCCTCGCTATTACCCACGATAGTACCAATACGGTGTTTCATCTCACGCGCAGCCTTGTTGGTAAAGGTTAGCGCCAAAATATTAAAGGCATCAACCCCTTGCTGCATCAAATAGGCAATACGCATCGTGAGTACACGGGTTTTACCCGAGCCTGCACCCGCAATAACCATCATCGCTCCATTTTTCTGCAAAACCGGTGCACGCTGTGCATCATTCAATCCTTCTATGAGTGCCTCCAAAACAATCTAATTTTTAATTTTTTCTCCTTCTAAACACAAGAGCGGAAAAATAAGGAAACTTCCCATTTTATTAGAATTACAAGCGGTTTAGTTATCAAGAATTTTTAAATGTGCAACGTCTTTCAAGTTATAATTCTATTATAAGTTTAAGAAAGAATTACTTTTTCAATAGACTTAAACGCAACCATTTAACATTAATGCATCTGTATTTATAGCAACCAACAAAATTTGTTATGAAACTAAAATTTTACGCATCGCTTTTATTATTTCTTCTAGTCTTCGTGTCGTGTACCGAAGACGGCACATTTTCAGAGACCGACACAACCGATTCACCTTCCTCCTTTGCAAGTGAATCTAGCGGAGATGTCCCTGGCGACGGTTCTGGATCTGACGGCGGAACAGATGAACCAGACCAAAGCGGCATTGTAACTGCCGGTGAATGGAATGATCTCGACAACTGGAGCTTTTGGCAAAACTTACTCAATCAGGAAGTTGCAGATAAACTTACTGTAAATTGGAAATTTAATACTGCAAACCGCTTTTCATTTAAACTAACCAATGCCAGAAACCAACCGCTCGTAGATGCGGTAATTTCTGTTAAAGAAGGCACAAATCTTATCTGGGAAGCACGTACAGACAATCGTGGGACTGCTGAATTGTGGATTGATCTTAAGAACACAACCTACCAAACTAAAGCTGCAGAAGATTATACTTTTTTTATAAACGACACCCCAGTCACACAGGCGATTAAACCGTATAGTCAGGGAATCAACAGCATTCAAGTTGCTACCAATACAACCTTAAGCAATCAGGTTGATCTCTCTTTTATTGTAGATGCAACCGGATCGATGGGGGACGAAATGGATTTTCTAAAAGACGATTTAAAGATGGTTATTCAGAAAGTAAGTAATGCGATACCCAATCTTGAAATTTCAACCGGAACCGTTTTTTACAGAGATGAAGGAGATGAATATGTGGTAAAAAAATCAGATTTCACCAGCAAACTGCAGAGCACACTTTCATTCATAAATGATCAATATGCTGAAGGTGGTGGCGATTTTCCGGAAGCGGTTCACAGCGGACTAAAAACAGGGATAAACGAATTACAATGGTCTTCAAGCGCCAGAACACGTATTGCATTTCTATTACTTGATGCACCACCACACAATGATGCTCAAATTATTGATGACATTCACAGTTCGGTTAAAAATGCTGCTAAAAAAGGAATTAAAATCATTCCTATTGTTGCCAGTGGCATCAATAAAGAAACAGAGTTTTTGATGCGGAATTTAAGCATCAGTACCAATGGGACTTATGTTTTTATAACTAATGACAGTGGCGTGGGTAACGATCACCTGGAACCAACTGTTGGGGAATATGAGGTAGAATTGCTTCAGGATCTACTTATTAGACTTATCAAAAAATACAGCTTATAATCGCTTTTCTAGTGCAGATGCTAAGCGCAACTCGTGTTACAACGGGTTGCGCTTTTTTAGTTTTTAACCCTACAAATTATAGGCTAGCAGCCTCGGCTTTACTAAGATTTCTCTACCTTTAGTCTTTATTGATACCCTATGAGAAAATCTGCATTCCTTTTATTTTTAGTATTGACTTTCGCTTTCGCGAAAAATACACAGGCTCAAGAGTTGATTGCCGGTCCCTTAATTAAGGATTATGGTGCGACCTACACCATTCCAGATCCTGACATCGCTGCAGATCCTGATAAAATCTACAAAATTGTATTTGATGTGTCCAAAGGGTCTGAAAATCCGGAAGAAACTAATTTTTATTTTGACACCGTCGCACGTTTTTTAAATATGCACGCTGCGGCTGGCGTTCCACCCGAAAATTTAAAGCCTGTTCTTATTGTTCATGGCAGCGCAATTTTCGACCTGCTTACTGATGAATATTATCAGGAGAAATTCAGTACAAACAATCCCAATCTACCCTTGCTAGATCAACTTCACAAGTTGGGAGTGCCTGTTATCTTATGTGGGCAAACTACTGGCAAGCGCCATGTAACTAAAGATATGCGTTGGGAGCATACCAAAATTGCCTTGTCTGCAATGACTGCCCGTTTACATTATACCGAATTAGGCTATACCGTTATTGCATTTTAAAAGAATTGAAATTTGATCACCTAAATATCAAAGTATGAAAAAACGATACCTCCTGGCATTTTTGGGCACAAGCCTAACCGCCTTTGCTCAAAGTCCAGATCCGCAAATTATGAAAGCGGCAGAGTCTATTGAAGACGAAGTTATACAATGGCGACACGAGATTCATCAAAACCCTGAACTCAGCAACCGGGAGTTTGAGACCGCTGCTAAAATCGCCGAACATCTAAAGTCTCTTGGTATCGAAGTAGAAACCGAAGTTGCAAAAACTGGTGTGGTTGGGATTCTTAAAGGTGATCACCCAGGAAAAGTCGTTGCCTTGCGGGCAGATATCGATGCGCTACCTGTAACTGAACGCAATGATCTACCTTTCAAAAGTGAAAACACAGCTACTTTTCTGGGAACTGAGACTGGCGTTATGCACGCTTGCGGGCACGATACACACGTGGCAATCCTTATGGGAACTGCCGAAATTCTTGCAAAGCATAAAGACAAAATACACGGTACGGTAAAATTTGTATTTCAACCAGCTGAAGAAGGTCCGCCTCCGGGAGAAGAAGGTGGTGCTGCCCTTATGATCAAAGAAGGTGTACTTAAAAACCCCGATGTTGATGCCATTTTTGGTCTGCATATTAATAGTGCTACGCCGGTAGGACAAATCAATTACAAGCCGGGTGGTACCATGGCAGCTGTAGAACGTTTTGTGGTAAAAGTAAAAGGAAAACAAACCCACGGTTCACAACCCTGGGGAGGCGTAGATCCTATTTATATTTCAGCAAAGATTATTGACGGCTTCCAATCGATTATCAGTAGAGAATCTAACCTGCTCGTAGAACCTGCTGTAATTACCGTTGGAAAAATCACTTCAGGAGTGCGCTTTAATATCATCCCTGAAGAAGCAGAACTTATAGGAACGGTACGTACACTAGATCCTGAAATGAAACAACTCATCGTTCGTCGTATGACCGAGATGACCGAAGGATTGGCAAAAGCTTATGGCGGAAGCGCAACTATCGAGTTTCAGAATAATACTGCTATCACTTACAATGATCACGAGTTAACAGCTCAAATGCTACCAACACTTCAAAATGTAGCAGGTACAGACAACGTAAAGCTGGTAAAAGCAACGACTGGTGGAGAAGATTTTAGCTTCTTTCAGGAAAAAGTACCTGGATTTTATTTCTTTTTAGGCGGAATGACACCCGGAAATACCACTCCTTATCCACACCATACGCCTGATTTTATGATAGATGATGCTGGCTTATTGTTAGGCGTAAAAACTATGAGTCAACTAACTCTTGATTACCTAAATGCGCAGTAACTTTGAAGGTCTATGACTGAATTTTTTGACATTTTAAAATCGATCCCGTGGTGGGGTTGGGTTCTCATCACTCTGGCGGCAATTGCCATACGAGATGTGTTCTTCAATAAAAAACACATCATTACACATAACTTCCCCATTGTAGGGCATATACGCTATATGCTCGAAAGTATTGGGCCTGAATTACGCCAGTATATTGTTGCCAATAACCGGGAAGAGCTTCCGTTTAACCGAATAGAACGAGGATGGATTTATGCTTCAGCAAAAAACCAGAATAACTACGAGGGTTTTGGTACCGACCAAAACATCTATGAGGCCAACTACATTTTTATAAATAATGCGATGATGGGCTTTCGGGTTCCCCCGGAGCATCCCAATGCTAAAAACCCCTATTTTCTGCCTTCGGCTAAAGTAATGGGGTTGTACAACAAGCGTCGCAGACCCTACAGACCAGCATCGGTAATCAACGTATCGGCAATGAGTTTCGGTTCGCTGTCTGCACGTGCAATCGAATCGCTTAACAAAGGCTGTAAATTATCTCACGCTTATCACAACAGTGGTGAGGGTGGAATCTCTCCTTATCATAAAAAAGGAGCAGATATCATTTTTCAAATCGGTACCGGATATTTTGGTGTTCGTGATGATGATGGCAACTTCTCAATGGAGAAATTGATTCAGCTAGTTGAAGAGAATCCGCAGGTTAAAGCTATTGAAGTAAAGCTTTCGCAGGGAGCAAAACCCGGTAAGGGAGGTGTATTACCAGCTTCAAAAATCACCAAAGAAATATCAGAGATACGTCACGTGCCAATGGGTAAAGACGTTCTGTCGCCAGCTACACACACAGCTTTTAAAGATGTTGAAGGTTTACTCGAATTTGTTGAGGCTATCGCCGAAGCTACCGGATTACCTGTGGGCATCAAAGCTGCGATAGGAAAATTACACGACTGGGAAAAGCTTGCCCAGCTTATGGTTAAAACCAACAAAGGACCCGATTTTATTCAGGTTGACGGTGGTGAAGGTGGTACTGGTGCTGCCCCTCCTAGTTTTGCCGATCACGTATCATTACCGTGGGTTTATGCATTCAGCGATTTGTACAAGATTTTCAAAAAACACAATCTTACCGATCGTATCGTTTTCATCGGTAGTGGTAAACTGGGCCTTCCGGCAAAAGGCGCTATGGCATTTGCTATGGGAGCAGATATCATTAATGTTGCTCGCGAAGCGATGCTTTCTATAGGCTGTATTCAGGCCAAAGCTTGCCACAACAATACATGCCCAAGTGGTGTGGCCACGCAAAACAAATGGCTGCAGGCTGGTATTGATGTGGAAGATAAAGCCGTGCGGACCAATTTCTATTTTAAAAATTTTAGAAAAGAACTTTTAGAAATTACACACGCCTGTGGTTATGAGCATCCGTGTCAATTAACGACCGAAGATGTCGATTTAAGTTTGGGAGATAAAAACCTGACTCAAACTTTGGCAGCTTGTTTTACCTACCACAAAGTGGAAGTACCCTTTAATTCTATGCAGGATCTCATTGACTGCCAGTATCTGGGCGGAAATTATGATCCAAAAACCGCAAAAGCGACTAAAGAAACTCAACAAAAACCCGAAAAAGTACGTTACTAGTTTATGGACCAAATCATAGAAATTGCGATAGCCGTAGGACCTGCGATCATTGTAGCAATCATTGCCTATTATTTTTTTGATTCCTTTTTAAAAAACGAGGAAGGCCGAAGACGTTTTCTGCTACATAAAGAAAGTCAGAAAGATATTCTACCTACGCGTTTACAAGCTTATGAGCGATTAACCTTGTTCTTAGAGCGTGTAAATCCTGCCCAACTTTTAATCCGGGTTAAACCAGTAACCGATGACAAAAAAGCTTACGCAGACCTGCTTATTGCTACAATAGAACAGGAATTTGAGCACAATCTAACACAGCAAATCTATATGACTTCAGAATGTTGGGCAGCTATCAAATCGGCTAAAAATTCGCTGATACAGCAAATGCTTAAAGCAGCAGGGAAAAGTGATATAGGTACTGCGCAGCAACTACGGGAGTATATATTGCAAAATCCAGACGGGCAGGAAAGTCCTACTCGTGTAGCTCTTGAATATCTAAAAACAGAAGTTCAGGAACTGTTCAATTAAAAAAACCGAAATCCATGCGAATCTTAGCTTTCTTCATACCGGTTTTATTGCTATTTACAGCTTGTGATAATACCAAGCCAACTGCCAAATCTCTGGATCCAATCAATTGGGAAAAAAGACGCACCGAAATACCGGCTAAAGATTCGTTGATTGCCGCAAAAACCTATTTGGGCATTTATTCTCAGATTTACAGTACCTCAGAGCATAACACGCACGACCTAACTGTAACGGCGAGCTTGCGCAACACAAGCGAAACCCAATCTGTAATTTTGACTAAAGGCGTTTATTACGATACCGCCGGGAATCCCATACGTACCTATTTTGATTTCCCCATAAAACTGAATCCTTTGGAAACGGTTGAAATTATCGTGGAAGAAGGCGACAAATCGGGAGGAACCGGAGGAAATTTTATTTTCGACTGGCTGGATGATCCAGAGGTTACAGACCCGCTTTTTGAGGGCATAATGATTTCAACCCGAGGTACTCAAGGCCTTTCCTTTACCGTTCAGGGAAAACGCATTTTATAACTTTAGCTCGACCAAACTCAAATGATTTTAACTACTGAAAACATTGTCCTTATTGGATCAATTCTGCTATTGATAAGTATTTTGGTAGGTAAAACTTCCTATAAATTTGGTGTCCCAACGCTACTGCTCTTTCTCGCCATTGGGATGCTTGCAGGATCAGATGGTTTAGGCGGAATACATTTTGACGACCCTCAGATTGCACAATTTGTGGGGATTGTTTCTCTTAATTTCATCCTGTTTTCGGGTGGTCTCGATACCAATTGGAGTTCGGTAAAACCTATACTTAGGGAAGGGTTGGCACTATCAACACTAGGCGTTTTACTTACCGCGGTGACTCTGGGATTGTTTGTATTTTATTGTACTGATTTTACAATCTACGAAAGTTTATTATTAGGATCTATCGTTTCATCTACCGATGCAGCAGCGGTTTTTTCCATTTTAAGGTCGAAAAGTCTGGCATTAAAAACCAATCTACGCCCTACACTAGAGCTTGAAAGCGGAAGTAACGACCCTATGGCTTATGTGCTTACCATAGCATTTTTAACCCTGGTAATCAATCAGGATCAAAGTCCGCTTTCTATTATTCCCATTCTGCTTCAGCAAATGATTGTAGGTGGTATTTCCGGTTTTATTTTCGGAAAACTCAGCAAATTCATTATTAATAAAATTGAACTGAGTTTTGAAGGGCTTTACCCTGTTCTCGTTATTGCTCTGATGTTTATTACCTTCTCAGGTACCGAATTTCTAGGCGGAAACGGTTTTCTTGCAATTTACATCTGCGCCGTTTATTTGGGTAATCAAAATCTGATTCACAAGCAGACCATTATGCGAATGTTTGATGGGCTTGCCTGGCTTATGCAGATTGTATTGTTCCTCACATTAGGGCTACTGGTTTTCCCTTCTCAAATGATTCCCTACATTGGTATCGGGTTGCTCATCTCCCTGTTTCTAATATTTGTTGCCAGACCGTTAGGCGTATTCATCAGTCTTATGTTTTTTAAAATGAAGCTGAAAAGACGATTCTATATTTCGTGGGTGGGATTACGCGGTGCGGTGCCTATTGTATTTGCAACCTATCCCCTCCTCGCCGGGATTGACAAGGCAAATATCATTTTCAATATTGTTTTCTTTATCTCCATCACTTCAGTAATTATACAGGGAACAACCTTATCACTGGTAGCCAAATGGCTAAAAGTTGGACTACCAGAAGATTCACAGCCTCAAAAAAATATGGCAGGGATGATTTCTGAAATTCCTAAAACAGCCTTAAAGGAAATTATAGTCACGCCTCATTGCAATGCGGTTGATAAAAAAATTGTGGAGCTCGATTTCCCGGAAAATGCGATAATCGCAATGATTAAACGCAATGATAAGTTTCTTACGCCAAAAGGTGCAACCGTAATTAATAAGGGTGATACTCTTGTCGTACTCTCAGAGGATGAAGAAGGTTTGGATGATGTTGTAAAATGCCTAAATAATTAAAATATAAGGTAGCTTTAACGCAACCATTTAAGAAATTAAGCATCTATTCTACAAGAATTTATATAGTACTCTTTTCCTTTTCTAAAACAAGATAGCCAAACCACTCATTATGAAAAATTACAATCTCCTCATCTTAACCATGCTAGTAATTTTGAGCTCCTGCTCTGATGATTCTAGTCCTACTGAGTTATCTCTAAACAACACTTGGAAATTAAATAAAGTTGAATGCTTTTGCGGATTTTCAGACGATTATGACTTTGCCAAAACTCAATTAGATTTTGATGAAAATAGCAATAAAGTAACGGTAATTGAAAACGGAAGCTATAACTTTTTCGGGGAATCAGAAACCCATACTTACAGTTTGATTGACCAGGATTCTATAACTTTTAACGGAAGAACCTATAACTATTATTTCGAAGATAATAATCTGAAGATTTATAGCGATCCATATCCTGAGACTATTGACGACGAAGCACTATATATTTTTAAACGCTAATCCATTACTCAGATTCTGAGATTTCCCGCAGCTTATTTTCTTTGGCGTGTAAAGCTTTCGCAGCTGCGTAATCCCAGCCCTGTTGCCACCAACTACTCATCAGTTTCTTGTTGAAAATAAGACTGTTTTCAGTGAGTTTTGAAGGGGTGTAATACAAATTAAGTGGCACATCTCTATTGATCGCAGCCAGTTTACCCACGATCACATCGTGATATTCTACCTGATCCATCAAAAAGCCAAAGAGATTTACCATCAGCGAAAACGGATTCTTGCCCAGCACTTTGTTATACTCCATATTCTCTGACTCCAGAATAATAGCATCTACTTCCGTGGCACCACGACGTATGGCTTCCCGAATAGGAACAATACAACCAAAGCCGCCATCGGCATATTCAAACCCATTCTTATTAACCAGACTCATAAAGGGCACGTAGTTACAACTGATCCAGATCCATTCGCAAAAATCTTCGTACTCCCAGTTTTTAATAGACTTGTATTCGACAGTATTTTTGGTAAGGTTAGAAACCGTGACCACCACATCTGCAGTTTGATGCTTGATCTCTTCAAATTCTGCTTTTGAAAGATTCTTTTTAATGTTTTTAAGCAGGTTCTTGCTTTCACCAAAGGTTCGCTTGCGGTTGATAAATTGCCAAACCGTATTCCAATAATTGATCGATACGTATTCGCGATTCCCTTTTTTCTTGATATTAAAAGGATTCACGTTAAATATCGTATTCTGATTTACCTGAGTGTACACTTCGTACGCACGTTTGATGTTGTTATTTGCAAGCTGAGAAATGAGCAAACTCCCTGTAGAAGTACCCAGAAACAGGTCGTATTTGTGCCCCTGCTCTTCAATAAGATGCTGGGCCACACCACCAGCGTAGGCTCCTTTGCTTCCTCCTCCTGAAATAACCAATGCGCGCATTACAATAGTTTTTCGGTTACAAGCGCCTGTTCTTTTGGATTTTCAAACTTTAGTTTTTCAAGCTCTCTGCGGTAATCTGGATTTTTAACTACCTCATCCAAAATTGCCTTGCAGGCCTGTGAAAATCTCCAGTTGTGGTGAAAACAAGCTTCAACCAGATTGGCTAAACTTTTAGGCTCATACAGCGTAAGCTGATATAATTTTTCAAAAGCATTTAAGCGAGTCTCAAAACCATAACGGTTTCCGGTAAAACGCGTCAATCTGAAGAAATGATCGCGTATATAAGCTTCCTCATAATCCAAAGTAGAAATAGCCAGAGCTAACCACAAAATCTCAAGATTATGGTCTGCAAAGCCCTGTACGCCTTTCATCTTATCCAAATATTTATGTCTGTCTGCAGGGAACGATTTCCAAAGATTGAAAAATGCATACTCTCTGGTTAAATAGGAATCATCATTAAGCAAGCGCTCATAATTTACTTTCATAAATGCAGGCACATTAGTGATCGATTCTGCAATTGCCTGGCGCACCCACGAGTTATTGGTATAAAATGCACGCTCATAAATACGAGCAGCTGAAGATGCTGGTACTTTTGCGAGTTGGTAAATCGCTTCACGACCGCTATACTTATCTGGCAAAGCCAAAAGTTCAAAGAGTTTATTCTGCTTTTGACCAAAAGACTGCGGGCGTAAAGCCACCACGCGCTTATAACGCTGAATAACCGGAGAATCTGCTAAAATAGATTGCGCCTCAGCATAGGGAAAAGTGGTACTCTCAATCCAGGTTTCTGTATAATCTATCAAGTCTTCACCACTTGCAGCACGGGCTTCTTTCAAGAAATCTTCGGTCTCTACATTGCTGAATTTATGAGCATTCAAATAATTTTTAACAGCTGTTTTAAACGCCTCTTCACCTATTCGGTTTTTCAATGCAAAAAGCGCCCAGGCTCCCTTTTCATAGAAGGTTAGCGAACTAGCATTGGGATCCTGAAGATTTTCGCCTTTACCCTGCTTGCATAACGCCTCAAGTTGCTCTGCAGACTCATAAAGTTTCCAATAAAATTCATCATCACCTAAAAATTTCCGCTCTGCGAGCAAGGCATAATAAGTTGCAAATCCTTCCTGAAGCCAGTGATGCGTTCCCGAAGTTTCGGTCACAAAATCTCCAAACCATTGATGGGCAAGTTCGTGAGCATTAACTGCCACATAATTGCGATCGGTAAAACCGGTACGGTCTACCATATAATGATCACTAAAAACGGTCGCCGTAGTATTTTCCATCCCGGCATACAGGAAATCCTTTACAGGAACCTGCTTGTAATTTGGCCAGGGATAGCCTACGCCTATTTCTTCTTCGAAATAATCAAAAATATCATCGGTATAGCGATAGGTAGTCATTACCTTCATCGAATCTTCTGGGTAGTAATACAATTCGATAGGAATATCTGACTCTGACATTCTCTTTTGCTTTCGATAATCTCCTAAAACTACTGCCACCAAATAACTTGACATCGGCTCAGACATCTCGTAATGCCAAATAAACTTATCTTCAACTTCTTCTTTCTCTTTTAAAACTCCGTTAGAAATCACCTCCTGACCGGGATAAGCGACGATACTCAGATCAAACTCAATTTTATCATTCATATCGTCTATACTCGGTAACCAGTTTGAAGTGTATTTACCCTGACCCTGGGTCCAAATCTGCTGAAAACCGCCATTGTTTACGAAGTAAAGAGCGCGGTCTGGTTTTGCAGTATACTTCAGTTTAAGATGATAGGTTTGACCTTTTGCAAAGCTCTGCGTAAAAATGATTCGACCATCATCGGTATGCGTTCCTACCAGTTTATCATTCAACAAAGACTCATAACGCGTGATATTTTTTGCATCGAGATATACAAAATCGGCATCGTCAAGCATTGTAAACTTAACTTCCATATCACCGCTTACCGTACCTTCGGTAAAATTAAAATCGAGTAAAGCATAGATTCGTTCAAAATCTACTGTTTCAGTTTGTTGAGCAAACCCGTTGCCTATCATTAAAACTGCGATAAGCGAATAAAACCATTTCATCAATTCACAAAATTTATAAATCTCTGGTAGAGATTTGATTAGGCAGCATTTGTTGTTTTCGCTATGCGAAACCTCCTAAAACTACCATTTAAGAGTTAAATTAAAAACCGGCTGCCAAATTAAGGATTTGATTTTAAAAGCGCTTGTTTAATGGGAGCTAATACACGTATAAAATTGCAGGGTTTTTTATATTCGTTGCCATGAACGCAGGCAAGCTACAAACACCTATAGATTATCTTAAAGGAGTTGGTCCTAACAGGGCCGATTTGCTGCGGTCTGAATTGGGTATTCACACCTATCAGGATTTGCTCAACTTATTTCCCAATCGATATATTGACAAAACTCAGTATTACACCATTAATCAACTGCAACCTACCAGTGCAGATGTGCAAATTATAGGTAAAGTGACCCACATCAAAACGGTTGGAGAAGGCAGATCTAAACGACTTGTAGCTACTTACATAGATCAAACCGATGCGATGGAACTCGTCTGGTTCAAAGGATTGAAGTGGATACGCGAACGTTTAAAAATCAATGTGCCCTATGTTGCTTTTGGTCGAGTGCAGCGTTTTGGTAGTTCCTACTCCATTGCTCATCCCGATCTTGAGTTGCTCGAAGATCATGAAAAAGGCTTACGTATTGCAATGCAACCCGTTTACCCTTCTACTGAAAAATTGAGTAACCGCGGCATTACAAACCGTGTGATGAATGGACTGATGCAAACCTTATTTCAGGAAGTACACAAAGAATTGGGTGAATCCCTGTCTGCATCAATTATTGAAAATCTAAAGCTGATGTCGCGCAGTAAGGCCTACCTCAATATCCACTTTCCTCAAAAACAGGAAAGTCTGGCTCGGGCACAATTTAGACTTAAGTTTGAAGAATTGTTTTTTATACAGTTCCAGCTCCTGGTAAAAAATCAATTGCATAAAAAGAAAATTAAGGGATATCCTTTTGAACATATCGGCGACAATTTCACCCAGTTCTACAGCACGCACCTACCTTTTGAACTTACCAATGCTCAAAAACGAGTGGTGAAAGAAATACGTAACGACCTGGGTAAACCTGCTCAAATGAATCGGCTGCTTCAAGGAGATGTAGGTAGTGGTAAAACTATTGTCGCGCTGCTTACAATGCTAATTGCAATAGATAATGGTTTTCAGGCCTGTCTTATGGCTCCAACAGAAATTCTAGCAATTCAACATTACCAGGGCCTTAGCGAATTGTGCGAAAAATTGGATATCAAAATCGCCTTACTTACGGGTTCGTCAAAAACTAAAGAACGTCGCGTGATTCATCAGGAGCTTGAAGATGGGTCTCTACACATTCTTATAGGCACTCACGCCTTGCTCGAAGATAAGGTGCAGTTTAAAAACCTGGGATTGGCGATTATAGATGAGCAGCATCGATTTGGTGTAGCCCAGCGCAGTAAACTCTGGCACAAAAATGAACTACCACCACACATTTTGATTATGACCGCAACACCCATCCCCCGTACACTGGCGATGAGTGTTTACGGTGATCTCGATGTTTCTGTTATTGACGAACTGCCACCTGGGAGAAAAGCGATTAAAACAGTACACCGCTACGACAATAACCGACTGAAAGTATTTGGTTTTATAAGAGATGAAATAAAAAAAGGCCGGCAAATCTATATTGTTTACCCGCTTATTCAGGAAAGTGAAGCGCTAGATTATAAAGATTTGATGGACGGTTATGAAAGTATCAGCCGTGAATTCCCGATGCCCGAATTTCAAATTTCTATTATACACGGCCAGATGAAGCCGGAAGATAAAGATTATGAAATGAATCGTTTTGTAAATGGCGAAACCCAGATTATGGTTGCAACCACGGTGATTGAAGTAGGTGTTAATGTACCCAATGCTTCAGTTATGGTGATTGAAAGTGCAGAACGTTTTGGACTTTCGCAACTACACCAACTTCGAGGGCGAGTAGGTCGTGGCGCAGATCAGAGTTATTGTATTTTAATGACTGGCCATAAACTTTCGGAAGACAGTAAAACCCGCTTGCAAACGATGACACAAACTAACGATGGTTTTGAAATCGCCGAAGTGGACTTAAAACTGCGCGGCCCAGGTGATTTGATGGGAACTCAACAAAGCGGCATGCTCAACCTTAAAATTGCCGATATCGTAAAAGACAACGAGATTATGAAAGCTGCCCGTGGCTATGCTTCAGCGGTTTTAAAAGATGATCCCCAGTTACAAAAACCTGAAAACACTCCCATTAGAGCTACCTACGCCGCTTTGATGAAGTTCAAAAACATCTGGAATTACATTAGTTAGCACTTCATTATTCCAATTAAGCGGTGCCGAATTCAGAATTATAAAATACGTGTATTTTCAATCGGCTACAGTGCCAAAAAGCCCTGTAAATAGTATATTTGCCCTTTCAAAATTAAAGGCATGCAAATAAGTTACAACTGGCTAAAGCAGTTTATAAATATTGATTGGGAAACTGAAAAAACAGGCAACCTACTTACTGACCTGGGTCTAGAAGTGGAAGGTGTTGAAGACTTTCAGAGTGTAAAAGGCGGTCTTAGAGGTATTGTGGTTGGCCACGTGCTAACCTGCGTAAAACATCCCAATGCAGATCGTTTAAAACTTACAACGGTTGATCTTGGTGATGGTGAGCCAGTACAAATTGTTTGTGGTGCGCCAAACGTCGATGCCGGGCAAAAAGTACCTGTTGCGACTGTAGGTACTACTTTATACGATGACAAAGGCGAAGCCTGGAAAATCAAAAAAGGAAAAATACGTGGCGAGGTAAGTAACGGGATGATTTGTGCTGAAGATGAACTTGGTCTGGGTGAAAGCCACGACGGTATTATGATTCTTGATGATGATCTCGCTCCCGGAACTCCGCTAGCTGAAGTTTTTGAAGTTGAAGACGATCAGGTTTTTGAAATAGGCCTTACTCCTAACCGCGCAGATGCCATGAGTCATATGGGTGTAGCCCGTGATTTACGTGCCGGTTTAATTCAGCTGGGGATGCACCCGGAATTTATTACACCTTCTACAAGTTCGTTTAGAATAGACAACCGCACTCAAAAAGTGAGTGTAGAAGTGCTCGATTCTCAAAAAGCACCTCGTTATTGCGGGGTAACCTTAACTGGTTTAACGGTGAAAGAATCTCCAACCTGGATGCAAAATCGCCTTAAAGCAATTGGTCTTACTCCAAAGAATAATTTGGTTGATATTACAAATTATATTTTACACGAGTTAGGTCAACCTTTACACGCTTTTGATCTGGCTAAAATTGCTGGAAAACAAATCAATGTAAAAACGGTTGCTTCGGGTACTAAGTTTATGACCTTAGATGGTATAGAACGTGAACTTCACGAAGAAGACCTGATGATTTGCGATGCTGAAAAACCTCTTTGTATAGCAGGTGTTTTTGGTGGTGCAAATAGCGGTGTTACAGAAAACACGACTTCTATCTTTTTAGAAAGCGCGTATTTCAATCCGGTAAGCGTACGTAAAACGGCTAAAAGACACGGTTTAAATACTGACGCATCTTTCCGTTTTGAACGTGGTATTGACCCCAATATCACCGAATATGCGTTGATGCGTGCCGTATTGCTTATCAAAGAATTGGCTGGCGGTGAAGTAACCAGCGATATTGTGGACTTCTATCCCAAAAAGATCGAAGATCATCAGGTGGTTTTAAATTTTGACCGTGCTCAAAAACTTATTGGCGAAGAGATTCCTAAAGAGACCATCAAGTCAATCCTTTCATCTTTAGATATAAAAATCAACAACATTACTGAGTCTGGTCTTGGGATGACCATACCTGCCTATCGTAATGATGTAACCCGTGAAGTAGACGTTATTGAAGAAATTCTACGCGTTTATGGGTATAATAAAATCAAGTTTAAAGCAAAGCTAAACGCTTCTGTTTCTCAAACAAGTCGTTTTGCAGACCATAAAGTACAACACATTACGGGCAGCTTACTGGCTTCTCTTGGTTTTAATGAGATTCTGAACAACTCCCTAACAAACCCAGAGTACGCAACGTTAAACGATGCTTTTAAAGCAGAACACAGCGTGAAGATGCTCAACCCATTGAGTACAGATCTTTCAGTAATGCGCCAGTCGCTTTTGTTTTCTGGTCTTGAGGTGGTAGCATTTAACAGCAACCGCCGCCAGTCTGATCTTAAACTGTTTGAATTTGGGAAAAGCTATCATCAATACGGTGATAATCGTGAAGAATACAAGCACTTAAGCTTATTGCTTTGTGGAAAACAAAATCCTGAAAATTGGTATCAACAACAGCAGAACGCGACTTTTTTCAATCTTAAAGGTTTTGTTGAGATCGTGTTGAACAGACTGGGCTTAAAAGACTGGCAGGTAAAGCCGGTTAAAAGCAACGAGTTTTCAGAAGGTTTAAGCTACAGTATTCAGAAGAAACAGGTCGTTCAGTTTGGTTTGGTAGCCAAAGCAATCCGTAATCATTTTGACATTGATCTTGAAGTGCTTTATGCCGATTTTAATTGGGATGTAATTCTGGATTTGATTCAGCAGAATAAAATCAGTTACGCTCCAATACCAAAGAATCCTGCGGTACGTCGTGATTTTGCATTGTTACTTGACAAGCAGGTAAGCTTTGAAGAAATCTACAATGAGGCCTTTAAAACGGAAAACAACCTATTAAAGAAAGTTGCCCTTTTTGATGTTTATGAAGGTAAAAACTTACCCCAAAACAAGAAGAGTTATGCAGTAAGCTTTACGCTACAGGATGAGCACAAGACGCTTACTGATAGTGAAACCGACAAGATTATGAGCAAACTTCAAAAGCGATTTGAAGAGCAGTTTGAAGCGGTATTGCGCTAAGACTTTAGCATTTACAAGGTTGTGATTCTGAGGGCTATTGGTTATTTTTAGGCTTAAAAAGAGAAAAAATGCTATTAAAGAAAACCAATATTCACGATAAATTATATCGGGAAGAATTTAAAAGTTCGGAAGCTGGTGTACTAGAATGGGTTCGCGGTTTTATTTCAAGTAGCCGTGGTTCACACGAGCGTATTTTAGAAAATTTAGCTGCCAGTTCAGAAACCGATTCTATTGCATTTAATTTTGACTTGCTCGATCGCGAACGTATTTTTCACGAGAATAGCATAAAAAAAATCTGTGTAAACTACCGTTTGCGATTTCTGGATTCCAGATATTTTAAAGGAACTTTTCCGCAGGAAGCCCTGACCGAAATTGACCGACTCGAAAAAGAGCATAATATCAGTCTTAGCGGTTTTAAAATAATGGCGCCTTCAAAAATGTTTGTGATGCGAAAGACCGACGATCCTTTGCTATTTGCGCCAATGGGTATTGGTTATTATTACCTCATTCACAAATGGGGAAATGATTTACATCCACTTCGTAAATTGATGATGTGGCCATTCAAAAATTTTGAAAATTTAATTTTTACCATACTTCTATCTAGCCTGGTGGCAACCTTACTTGTTCCAGACGGACTGTTTACCAGGGAACAAAGTTTTAGTCAGGATGTGATGGTTTTCTTTTTTATGTTTAAATCTATAGCTGCAGTTGTTCTGTTTTATGGTTTTGCCCTGGGTAAAAACTTTAATACGGCAATCTGGCGCTGTCAGTACGATAAAGCTCAATAATGATAAGAGACTCAAACTACGAGCACGTTTATACGGGTTCAGAAATCAATGCCAACTACCTGATAAACTATCTTAAGGAGGCAGGCATTAATAGTATTTTACGCAATGACAAGGAAAGCGCTCTTCGCGCAGGTTTTGGCAATAATTATCAAAATGAAGCACTCGTATTTGTTGAAAAAGAAAACCTGCTAAAAGCACGCCATCTTACTGAAAAGGCATTTACACAGGATGAACTTGCAGATGCCGATGTGGATATTGAAGCCACAACGAGCAGATTACAGGAAGAACCCAGGGTAAGTTCAGAGGGAACACCTCTTATTCAAAAGGGAGAAAAACCCAGGCGATCTATCTGGAATTTACTAATCAATGCAGGTCTGTTGATTTACTCGCTGTACCGACTCTACCCTCTTACGCAAGGCGAAGATCTGTCTACTTTCCGTATTTTTCTAAGTGCATTTATTGCAGCAATTAGTGCGTTTGCAATCATCAACCATTTTAGAAAGTCAGCTTAAGAATTACTGATTTAAATCGAGATATGCTCCGGTATAGTTACCGTAAATTACCTTGCCATCAATTCGCGTAAAGCTAAAGTCAAGGGCAATCTCTGTACTGGAAATACTGGTTATAGTGATTTGAATTTCGGTGGCAATTTTAGAATCGTCTTCGTAATCTAAGATTGATGTGCCGCGATCATAACTCCCACCAGAAACGCTTCCATTTACAAAAAATTCATAGTCGGCTGCAGTATTATAACTGGCGGCTTTAAGCACATCGTCAGTTAATACAAAATAGATTGCGGTAACATTCTCTAAATCTTCTCCAGAAGAGAGTTGCGCAGTAGTTTTATTAAACAGATTGATGCCTATTTTTGATGGTTCCTCATTTGATGTGTTTTCATCAAACACCCAGACAGTTTGTACATCAAATAAAATCCCGTCAAACACAAATGCATTGACGGGATCTTCTATAATTTCTTGTTTACCGGCATCATCAGATGAACAAGATGCCAGACAAACAACGAGCGTTAAAAGCAAAGTAAAAAACCTGGTTTTCATAGTAAACGTATGATTTGGGATCACAGTTGACTAAGATATAAAAATTAGGCCTCTACTGCATACATTTGATTACGCTGCTCTTTGATCTTAGGATCATTCATATACTCATCAAAAGTAAGATAGCGATCAATAACACCTTTTGGAGTTAGCTCTACTATACGATTACCTACAGTTTGCGCAAACTCATGATCACTGGTAGTTAGCAATATAGTTCCTTTAAAATTCTTTAGACTGTTGTTGATTGCCGTGATCGACTCAAGATCCAGGTGGTTGGTAGGCTCATCAAACATAAGCACATTTGCTCGCTGCATCATCATTCTACTCAACATACAACGTACTTTTTCACCTCCCGAAAGTACATTAGAAGTTTTAAGAGCTTCTTCTCCAGAGAAAATCATTTTCCCAAGGAAACCTCTTAAGAAAACTTCTTCACGCTCTTCTTCCGTTTTTGCATATTGACGCAACCAGTCAACCAGCGTTAAATCATTTTCAAAATATTCCTGGTTATCAACCGGCAGGTAAGACTGGTTTGTGGTTACACCCCACTCATATTTACCTTCTAATGCTTTTTGCTTTCCATTCAAAATCTCGTAAAAAGCGGTTGTAGCCCGGCTATCTTTAGAATACACCACCACTTTATCACCTTTAGCGAGGTTAAGATTTACATTTTTAAACAGAATTTCACCATCTATAGAAGAAGCCAATTTCTCAACATTTAAAATCTGATCTCCCGCCTCTCGCTCGCGCTCAAAAATAATAGCTGGATATCTTCTACTCGAAGGTTTAATTTCATTCACGTTCAGTTTTTCGATCATTTTCTTACGCGAAGTAGCCTGCTTACTTTTTGCCACGTTAGCGCTAAAACGACGAATGAATTCTTCCAATTCTTTCTTCTTTTCTTCAGCTTTTTTATTCTGCTGAGCTCTTTGGCGAGCAGCTAATTGAGAAGACTCGTACCAGAAAGTGTAGTTACCACTGAAGTGCGAAATCTTTCCAAAATCAATATCAGAGATATGTGTACAAACTGCATCCAGGAAGTGACGGTCGTGAGATACCACAATTACACAGTTGTCGTAGTTTGCTAAAAAGTTTTCGAGCCAGTTTATAGTTTCATAATCCAGGTCGTTGGTAGGCTCATCCATAATCAACACATCTGGATTACCAAAAAGTGCCTGAGCCAATAACACACGTACTTTTTGCTTACCATCTAGATCTTTTACAAGGCTGTAGTGTAAATCTTCGCTTATACCCAGGTTTGAAAGTAAGGCTGCCGCATCGCTGTCAGCATTCCACCCATTCATTTCTTCAAATTCTACCTGAAGCTCACCTATACGGTCTGCATTTTCATCAGAATAATCTGCATACAACGCATCAATTTCGGTTTTGATTTTAAAAAGGGGTTTGTTACCCATGAGTACCGTTTCAAGTACCGTGTGCTCATCATAAGCATAGTGATCCTGCTCTAAAACAGACATACGCTTACCCGGTTCTAAATGCACGTGACCACTGGTAGGATCTTCCTTCCCAGAGATGATTTTTAAAAATGTAGATTTCCCGGCGCCATTTGCCCCGATGATACCGTAGCAATTACCTTGAGTAAAGGAAACATTTACTTCATCAAACAACACACGCTTTCCAAACTGAACAGATAAATTAGATACTGATAACATAGTTAGACCTCTTTTTAATTAAGGGCGCAAAAGTACAGCTATTGACGTAAAAGATGAAAGATTAACTTTTTAATTATATATTTTAACTTGTAATTAACAGCCTTTAATATTCAACACGGGTACATTTAGCGCCAATTACTTATTAATTCTGTCCCAAACCCAAGACCACTGTTTACATGATTGAAAAGTTACTTTTCTTCATACTTATTGCATTTTTAACCGCTTGTGACAACAGCACCCCTAAAGCTGATCATGGCACTTACCTGGGAGGTGAAATCATCAACCCGGTTTCTAATGTTATTATTCTGGAAAAAGATGGGATTTTTCTGGACAGCATCGCTTTGGATCAAAATAACCGATTTCTTTACGAATTTGAAACTGAAGATGAAGGTGTTTATTCCTTTGATCACAACGAACAACAAATATTCTACATAGAACCTGGAGATAGCCTTTTACTTCGCGTTAATACTTTTGAATTTGATGAAACGTTAACCTATAGCGGTTATGGAGCTCCAGAAAATAACCTGCTAATCGATTTTTTCCTGATGAATGAGGAAGAAAACAATCTGATGATGCAGCGTGAGATTTACCAGCAAGATCCTACAACCTTCAGCCGAAGTATTCTCGACTTTAAAAATTTGCGACAGAACCTTTTAGACGAATTTTTACAGAAACATGATGTGAGTTCGTATTTTGAGCGTTTGGGTCAGGCTATTGTAGATTATGATTATTACGCCCGGCTCGAAGTGTACCCAATGTCTCATTTTGGAGTTGATCGTGTTGAATTTATGAAAAGCATACCCAATTCGTTTTACGAGTATCGTAAGGATGTGAGTTTTGATAAAGAAGAGTTTCTTGAACTGTATCCTTACCAACGATTCTTAATCAACTATTTTAATCAGGCAGCTTTTAGAGAGTATTTTACCGAAGAATCTTACGATCCACTTTCCTTTACACACAACCTACACAAACTGCGGCTTATTCAAACTAAAATTAAAAATGACGCAGTTAAAAGTTTTCTTCTAACTCGAACTATAAAAGATTACCTCGCAAACAGCAATGATAAAAAAGGGGGGGAGACGCTTTATGACATGTATATGGAACATATACCCTCTGAAGCAGACAAGAAAACCATAAGAGACCTATATACTTCAAACAAAAAGATCGAAACCGGTAAGCGCATTCCTGACGAAGAATTGCTCACTTTAGATCGTGACACCATAAGTTTTGAAACGACTATAAATAAACCGGCATTTATTTTCTTTTGGTCTAACGACAACAAAACACACGCTAAGAATGCCCAAAAGCTAGCGGAAAGTTATATTGAAAAATTCCCGGAGTTCACGTATATGGCAGTATGTGTTAAAGGAAATTATGCAGGCTGGAAACGCAGCGTTACGCGCTATGGTTTCAATACCAGCAAACAATATTTATTTACAGGAGATTACAACCAGCTCGTTAAAGATTTAGCCTTAAGCTCTACTCTTAAAACCTTCATTGTAGATGAAAATGGTTTCATCATAAATGCTCACACCAACCTGTTCAGTACCAAATTTGAAAATGAATTGCTTACGGCATTAAATGAATAAGCATTAAAAAATCACCTCCTAATTTTAAATCCTAATTAGGTATCAAAAAAAATCCCATCTTGATTTAAGACGGGATTTTTAGTATTTGAAAAAGTCGGAATATTAACTATTCCCTTTGTTATAATCTGCTAGGAATTTCTCTAAACCTATATCGGTAAGTGGGTGCTTCAACAAGCCTTCAATAGAAGATAATGGCCCGGTCATAACATCAGAACCTAATTTAGCACAGTCAATAACGTGCATCGTGTGACGGATAGAAGCTGCAAGAATTTCAGTTTCGAAAGCATAGTTATCATATACTAAACGGATGTCTGCAATAAGCTGAAGACCGTCTGTAGAAATATCATCAAGACGACCTAAGAACGGAGAAACGTAAGTTGCACCAGCTTTAGCAGCAAGCAATGCCTGCCCCACTGAAAATACAAGCGTACAGTTAGTACGGATACCTTTATCGCTAAAATATTTTAATGCTTTAACACCATCTTTAATCATTGGTATTTTAACAACGATTTGCTCGTGTAAAGCTGCAAGCTCTTCACCTTCTTTCACCATCCCGTCAAAATCTGTCGAGATTACTTCTGCACTTACATCACCATCTACCAGATTACAAATATCTACGTAATGCTTAAGGATATTTTCGCGTCCGGTAATGCCTTCTTTAGCCATTAAAGACGGGTTTGTAGTTACGCCATCAAGAACGCCCAGATCCTGAGCTTCTTTGATCTGATCAAGGTTTGCAGTATCAATAAAAAATTTCATGAGGATATTTTTGGTTTATCAATTTGTTTTACGGTCAAAATTAAGCAATTAAAACTTGAATTATCGTAAAGTTTCGTTATTATACAAAATAAGTGTAAATATCACATTTACACAAGCGAAGTATCTTATTTTAAAGCTTATAATGGTTAAGCAAAAGGCGTTCATACATTTTACTGGGCAACACTCCCTTTAAAAAGGTTGAAAAGCGTTGCATAAAAGCTCCAATCTTATAGTCAACTTCCGGGTCTTTAGTCTCGATAATCTTATAAACCGCCTTAGCCATAAGCATTGGATCTTCTCCTTCATCTATGTGTTCATCCATTAATGCAAGTGACTTTCCATAATTTGCTGCATAATCTGAATTTTCATCAAGAGGTGCATGGTAACGACCAGAAGCTATATTGGTTGCAAAATCTCCAGGAGCTACATTGGTAAGTTTAACATTAAATTCTTTGAGCTCCATACGCATAGCTTCGGTGGTAAGACTAAGCGCTCCTTTGGTTGCAGAATACGCACTGCGATAAGGCAATCCCATATAACCGGCAATAGAAGTTACATTTATAATCAAACCTTCACGCTGTTTACGCATAGTTGGTAAAACAGCCTTCATCACAGCAATAGGACCAAAATAGTTAGTTTCAAAAACCGATTTAAGTTCGTCTTCAGGGATTTCTTCAAGCGGACCAGTAATTCCTTTCCCGGCATTATTAATGAGTACGTCTATCTTCCCTTCCTGCTCCAGAACTTGTGAAACAGCTAATTTTATAGTTTCGGTTTTAGTAACATCGAGAGGTAAAAAATAAACTCCATTAACTTCGGGAGATTTCGGGTTACGACTGGTACCATAAACCGTGTAATTTTTGGCGACCAGAAATTCAGCTATAGATTTACCAATGCCCGAGGAAGCCCCGGTGATCAATACTACTTTTGACATATTGTGCGTTTAAAAAAGCGAAGAATTTACGCAAATATAAGGCATAAAAAAAGGCAAGCTACCTACATCACACCGCTACGACCATCTACCCTTGCTGCGTTCCCGCCCTGGGGGAATTCGACAGGAGCTGGTTGTGTAGGACTTGCCGGGTGCAAATATAAGGCACCTCTACACTTTGCCAAAGGTTTTTTTTACTGAATTTAATGATTTAACTTCATCACCTAATTCTATTAATCATGCGCATTTATAATCTTCTCGTTCTCTTCATTTTAGGTCTTATAACCCTTTCTTGTGGAAACGGAAAAGATCTCAATAAAAGCTTTTCTATAGTCGTTGATAAGCCTGTAGAAAGTCTCAAAAACGGCGAAACCATCTCCATAAGCCTCAAGCCAAAGGTAGATATCACGCTAGATTCGGTTGTTTATAGTCTCGAAAATGATCGAATTGGAAGTAAAAATGGTCTCGAAGCAATTTCACATACCCTAAACCAGCAAAAACTGGGAAAAAAAGAATTGAAAGCTACACTTTATGCCGGCGATAAAACAGCTACTATAAATACCACGCTTATCCTTCTGTCCGCTGAAACTCCGGTTTTATACACGTATGAAATTGTAAACACCTATCCTCACGACACCAAATCCTACACACAGGGACTCGAATTTCACAACGACACCTTATATGAAAGCATTGGAGAATATGGTGAATCTGCATTATTAAAAACCGATTTGCAATCGGGCGAAATTCTCAATCGCATCGAATTGGAAAATTCTTATTTCGCCGAAGGCTTAACCATTTTAAATGACAAATTGATCCAATTGACCTGGCGCGAGAAAACAGGTTTTATTTACGATCTCGATACTTTCAAAAAAACCGGAAGCTTTCAATACAATCAAAGTAAGGAAGGTTGGGGACTTTGCAACGATGGCAATCAAATTTATAAATCAGACGGTACCGAGCGTATTTGGACATTAGATCCTGAGACTTATGCAGAAACCGGATATTTTGATGTGGTTGACAATAAGAAAGTCCGTTCCAAATTCAATGAACTCGAGTGGGTTGACGGTAAAATTTATGCGAACAGTTACCAGTTTGACAGTATTACCATAATAAATCCAGAAACCGGAGCAATTGAAGGAGTGGTTGATTTACGCCCGTTAAAGAAGAAAATCAATTCGATCTCAGATAATGTAAACGAAGTGCTAAATGGTATCGCTTACGATGCAAATACCCAAAAACTCTACGTTACAGGCAAGCACTGGGATAAACTTTTTGAGATACGTATTCTTAAAAAATAAAAACAAACCTTGAAAAAACAGCTCACAATCCTGTTTAAGACTTCGCTTGTTCTTCTGGCACTTGTGAGTATGGCATCCTGCCGCGATGACTTTGAGTCAGAGCTAAGTCAGGGAAATCTGGAATTCTCCCGGGATACCGTCTATCTGGACACTGTTTTTTCAAATATTGGCAGCAGCACTTACACCTTAAAGGTCTATAATTGCAGCAATGCATTTATAAATATTCCAAAACTCGCTTTGGCAAAAGGTGAAAATTCGGCATATCGCTTAAATGTAGATGGGCTTGCCGGGAAAGTTTTTGAGAATGTTGAAATTCTGCCTCGCGACAGTATTTTCATTTTTATTGAAACCACAGTTGACACCCAGAATAGTAACGAACTGCTTTATACCGATCAAATTGTTTTTGAATCGGCATCGCAATATCAAAAAGTAGAATTGGTAACGCTGGTCAAAGACGCCTATTTTCTCTATCCTCAAAAAGATGCTGAAGGAATTAAAGAAACCCTGCAAATAGGTCTTGATGAAGAAGGCGATCCTATTTTGATTGAGGGTTTTGTATTGAGCGATGCGCAATTGCATTTTACCAATGAGAAGCCCTATGTTATATACGGCTACGCCGGAATAGCCAATTCCAAAACACTTGTTCTCGACCCCGGAGCCCGATTGCATTTTCATGATAATAGCGGGATCATTGTAGGAAATGGTGGAAGAATTGAGGCAAACGGCTCGCTGAGTACAGATGACGACCGTCTGGAAAAGGAGATAATAGAGGAGGGCGACCGCCTCGAACCGGAATATGAAAAGATACCCGGGCAATGGGGAACCATCTGGTTTACTCCCGGAAGCACAGGTAAAATGAATTATGTTACTATTAAAAACAACAATCTTGGTATTCTGGCAGATGGTAATACCGGTAATTCAGATTCAGATTTACTAATACAAAACGTTCAAATTTACAATTCGGCATTGATAGGTCTCTACGGAATTACAGCCTCAGTTTCCGCAGAAAATCTGGTAATTGGCAATTCAGGAATTTCAAATTTATGGATTAGACTGGGTGGTAGTTATGAATTTACGCACAGTACTTTTGCAAATTACTGGAATCAAAGTTTTAGAAATACTCCTGCAGTTCAAATCGATAATTATCTGGAAACAGCTGATGCCTTGCTAACTGCAGACTTGATACAGGCCAATTTTGTAAATTGTATCATTTATGGGAACAAATCTGAAGAACTAGGATTGCGACCGCTTGAGAACACCGAATTCAATTTTTCATTCAGCAATAGCCTGATTCGGTTTGATGATCGATTTGGTGAATTTTCGGCTGTGCCAGTATATGACTTTACTGATGAAAACCGATATCAGAATACTATTCTCAGTGAAGATCCCTTTTTTAAAAATACCAACCAAAACGCCTATACCATTGGCTTGAATTCTGCGGCTCGATCCCTTGGGAACGGGCTGGGTGCGTTACAGGTTCCACTTGATATAAAAGGAGAACCTCGTGCCAGCACTCCAGATGCTGGAGCTTACAATGCTGTAAACCTTGATAATTAGATGTTCAAAAAAATAATTCCCCTACTACTCTTAGTACTAAGTTCCTCCTTAACCCAATCCCAGGAATTGGATGCAACCGGCGACCAACTCTATTGCCCAGGTTCCGAAATTGCAATTGTTGAAGATTTTACGCTAAGCAATGCTTCCGGGACTGCCATAAACGAGGTTTTTATACAAATCTCAAGCGGCTACGAGCAAGGTCGTGATCTATTGAGATATGCAGGTAGTAATACCGCTCTTACTTCAACCTTCAATGCATCGACAGGAAAATTAATACTTAGCTTTTCAACACTTACTATTGCCGAAATTGAAACCGCCGTTGAGAATGTAGTTTTCAGCAGTTCAAATTTGAATATAAGTGGTACTCGTGAGTTTTCAATCTCTATAGGCGATGCCAACTACCTCCCTTCTACCGGACATTTTTATAAGTATTTTGAGGATGTTGAAATTACCTGGCAGGATGCGCGTGCTGCAGCTGAGAATAAAACGTATTACGGTTTAAATGGATATTTAGCCACTTTAACATCAGAAGATGAAGCCATTCTGTGTGGTGAGCAAACTCAGGGTGCTGGTTGGATTGGCGGTACAGATGAAGAGACAGAAGGTGTCTGGAAATGGGTTACCGGACCAGAAGGACTGCAAGGTGGAGTAATTTTCTGGAATGGGGGCGTAAATGGTTCAACTCCCAACTTTGCCTATTGGAATACCGGGGAACCTAACAATGTAAACGGTGGTGAAAATTATGCTCACATTACCGACCCCAATGTTGGTCTTCCCGGCTCCTGGAATGATTTAAGAACTATTGGTGAACCACCCGGACCGTTTCAGGCTAAAGGTTATATCGTTGAATACGGAGGGATGCCCGGCGATCCCGAACTTAAGATTGCAACTTCAACACAAATACGCGTTGCTTCGGTTACCAGCAGTAGTGGTGATGTGCGTTGTGGCGCAGGATCTGTAAGTCTTATGGCACAGGCAAGCGACGGTGACCTAAACTGGTACGACAGTGCCACCGGAGGGAATCGCGTGTTTACCGGAGCCAATTTTGTAACCAATTTAACCAGTACCACAACTTTCTATGTTGCCGCTGAACCTGTAGGTTGTGCTCAGGGAACGCGAATCTCTGTTCAGGGGGTTATTCTTGAACCGGTTAATGTACCCGCTCAAATCGAAGTGTTTAATTGTGATGAAGACGGTATTCCAGATGGTTTTACACTGTTTGACCTCAACGCCATTGCTGCCACAATTTCTACATCGGCTAACGAGACAGTACTTTTTTATTCCAACCAGGCAGATGCAGAAAACAATCAGACTGCAAATCAAATAACAGATACTGATTATGATAGCAGTAAGGGCAACACACTTTATACCCGTACACAGAACACCAATGGGTGTTATGGAATCACTGAAGTAAATCTTGAAGTCTCAACTACTTCGTTTCAACCCGGCTTTCAATATGATCTTACTTATTGCGATACCGATGGAAGCATAGATGGTTTTTATGATTTTGACCTGAATGAAGCGACACCGACTATGCTAGCTCAATTCCCTACAGGAAGTGACCTGAGTGTTTCCTATTATCGCACTCAAGAGGAAGCCTTGCTTGATCAAAATGAAATTCCATTAACTACTACTTACCGCAATGAGATCGTTGATGAACAAATTTTGTTTGTACGTGTGGAAGACAATACCGGAAATCGGTGTTATGGTGTAGGACCCCATTTGAGATTGGAAGTTTTACCGGTTCCTCAATTTGATATTCTTAATGATGGTAAGTTTTGTAGTACAGCAGCATCTTTTACTCTAGAAACCACCAATGCACAAGGCACGTATACTTACGAGTGGCGTGATGCTGACGATGTAATCATCGGCACCGATTCATTTGTAACCGTTACAAGCCCCGGTGTATATACCGTTAGCGCCAGCAATGGCGCCTGTACTTCAGAGGTTCAATTGGTAGAGGTGATTGCTTCAGAAGCTGCGATTTTAAGTCTCGAAAATATTGAAGTGATTAGCGAAGGTGACGGTAACATCAATACCATACGTATTATTAATCCTGCCGAATTGGGTCAGGGAGATTATGAGTTTGCTTTGGGAGATGAAATTGGCCCCTATCAGGATGAGCCGGTTTTTGAACGGGTAACTCCTGGTTTTAAAACCCTATTCGTGCGGGATAAGAATGGCTGTGGAATTTCAAGCATTGAAATTCCCGTGTTAGGCTTCCCACAATATTTTACACCCAATAATGATGGCTACCACGACACCTGGGGGCCTTCGGGCTTAAGTGATAAAAATTATACTGCGGTTAGTGTTTATATTTTTGACCGATTCGGAAAACTGCTTAAATCGCTTTATGGTTTTGGTGAAAACTGGGACGGTACTACCCGGGAAAAAGCGCTCCCTTCAGACGACTATTGGTACCGAGTAGAACTTACCGACTATGACGGAGTTATCAGCAGATTTAACGGGCATTTTACCTTGAAGCGCTAGTTCAATATGAAAACCATTGAGCTCTTTTCTTACGGAACCCTTCAGCATAACGATATACAAGATACCTTATTTAAACGACAGCTTCACGGCACATCTGAAGCATTACCAGGTTATAAATTGGGAACTATTTCAGTTCCTGAAGATCACCACAAAGCACAATTGTATTTTATAGCTATCTATACAGGACAGAGCCAGGATTCGATTGATGGCATTTGCTATACCATCAATCAAGATGAACTTCCTGTAGTTGACGAGTACGAAGGCACTTCCTACGAGCGGGTGGAGGTCGCCCTCAAATCCGGTAAAAAAGCGCTGGTTTACCGAAAACCTGTTTAAGCTATTTAAATCGCATCAGCGATTCTTTAACCTTTAATAAATTCTTTGTTTTCTCTTTAGGAAGCACCACCTCATGGCTCAATAAAAAGTCTAATTGTGCCAGCTCGATACGTATTTGTCGTTTACTGTGTAAAATCTGAAATCCCTCTGCAAAACGCCTGTTGATTTCATCAAGAATGACCTGCTCTCCGTCCTTTTCGGTATTTACAAGCAACATTCCAAAACTCACTTCGGTCATTCCCAATAAAACAGATATGTCTAGGTCTGCAGGGTCTACATCATCCAGATGTTTCAAAAATTCCTGCAGATAGGCATAAACTGGTTTTTTGGTGTATTTTTTCAATTCATTTTTAAGGCTGTTTTTCCCGTAACATTCCCGTATATAGGCAAGAAACACAATATTTGAAAAAGCATCCAGAGTTTTACCATCATAAGGATCTGTACTGTTATCGTAAGCTTCAGTATAATATTGAAGTGCCAATTCTAAGAAATGTTGCTGCTTATCTCCCTTTTCAAACATAGAAGCAAATTTGTAGCAATTGCCGACTATTCCCAAACGCAGGGTTGTTTTACCAATTAATGCTAGCTTGGTAATCAGGTCTAGTTCTTCTTTCCGCTCTGCGGCATCTTTTGAAAAATTGAGAGAGCGCAACAGGCAAAAATGTTCCAATACCTTCATCGAAAAATTAGCATCCTCAAGAGTAAGCACCGCTCTAAACGTATCGAGAGCTTCATTAGGCATGTCAAGTTCGTCATAAATTAAAGCTTCCTTTTCTCTGATTACACCATCGATCAAATCATTGCGACTGGCATTTTCAAGAATAGCATCTAGTTTCCCTTTAACCGTATTTGGATTAGCGCTACTATGTCTTATAGAAGCATATAGATTCTCTAGATCTGTATAAACCTGCGAACTTAACACATAGTCGAACACCTCTTCTTTCTGACGCACGTGTTCAAAAAACTTATAATGCTGATTGCCATAGCATTGGTATGCGCCCCAGGTATTTGTGTGCCTGTGATTTTGATAGCATTTTTTACGAGCCATTTGTACGGCTTCGCCAAACTCATATCCCGAGAGCATTCTACCATAAAATTCCTCTGAAAAGGTCTCTGCAGCCGCATCATCTACTGCCCAGCCTGTCACTATTATAGCTTTGACACCCATTGCGATAAGTTGGGTTCCTATGTTTGCTGCGAGTTTATACCGCGAGCGCATAAAGACATCATCTGCAGCGTTAAGCGTACCGCTAAAACAACAATTGATAAAAACAAATTCGGGTACATAACTAAGTTGCTTTATCATTGCCGGATCTATACAAATACCATTTCCTATAGCTATACCTACCCGGTTATTGACAGGATCATAGAGGCCGTGACCTGCAAAATGCAGAATCTTATAATCGTGTGTATAGAGTTGCAGCATAATATCTGTTGCAGCACTGTTGAGTAAAGCGAAAGTTTCAAAACCAGAACTTTTGAGTTTATCGCTTACCATTTGAGCCTCTGCCTTTGCAGCGGCAAGTTGTGGGAGTGTAGCTTCGTTGTAAATGGGATCGCCTATGACCAAGCTCTTATTACTCACACTTCGCAATTGGTTACTCTCATAATCTGAGGTAAGCAATTGGCGTATCAAGCCCGAATTTACTGCTGCAGGGGTTTCATCTGACTCAAAATCGTGGAATAGTTCCCAGGGAAATTGTGCCGCTTTTAAATCGAGTTTAAATAAAATATTGTTTTGATTGCGGATGATGTCTTTAAACTGATTTGGGATTAATAATTCAAACAAGGTTTTAGAAAGGCGCTTATCCCAGGTAGAACTCCGCGACATTTCTTCGAGCAGGATACCTACCTGTTGTAACCCATTGTGCACTTCTTCCTCTTCAACCCGAGCCAGACCACTAGACGAATTATAAGCAAAACCCGTAATGTGATCGCCATCACAAATACTTTTGACATTAAAATGATGCCACCAGTCTTCAGACTCATCAATAAATGCGCGTTTTTTCTTGGCGCCTTCTTTGCGTTCAATTCCTTTTTGCAAGTCAAAATTAAAGCGATTATCAGAGTTCTTAAGTCGGCTTAAAGCCCAATACCCTTGACTTGCTAACGACTCATAATGATTTACAAATTCAACCTGTGTGATTTCTTGTAAACCTTCGCCGTGATCTTTTATAAATCGGTTAGCACTGCTTACACCAAGCAAAATCCCTTTTATCGAATCTTCGATTTGCAGTCTGCCATAACCGGTTCCCATTAAGATAAATGAAATTCCTTCGGCATAAGATTTGGCTTTTGCCAGCGTATAATTATCCCGCATAAACATAGCATACTTGAGTGTTGCCATCTCTACGGTTTTTGCCAACAAATAATGAGTGAGCTCCTGAGAATTTCCAAGACCGCATACGATAGCTCCCCGGGGATTAGTATTTAAATTAAAAAACACCTCGCTCTCCCCAATTTTACCTGGGTAATATCCCATATCATACCGCTGCATCAGGCGACCGTGAAGGTATCCATCAAGAGCTTTCTCTGCGCTGTGAACACCGTCGTTATTAAAATGCCCCGCCATAACCGGATAGCGAGAAACTTTGAGATCTGCGTTAATAACGCTTACGTTGAGTAAGGTACGTTCAGGTTCTGTGTTTTTGACTTTAGATTTAATACCAAACAAGGTATCACCTACAAGATCTGGATTGTTACCCGGCGCTGGTACAGCATGCAGTTCGCTAATGACTTCACCGGTACGAGAAACAGGTTTGGTTTTAAGCAATCGGTTGGTTTTACCTTCAAGAAGAATATCTACAATACCATCATAAATTTTAGGATCGTTAGCCAGTTCGCCATGCGAGGTATACGAATAGTACACATTATCTTTTGGAATACGCGAAGGAATACCGGTAACCCAGGTGACACTGCTATCCCCGTGTGTGGTAGCCAGGTAAACCAATTTTTTCTTTTTAGAAAGGAAACGCGATTCGGTTTTATAATCGTAAACTGTTTGATCGGCGTGACCTGCCACGTAATAGACGTCTCTTAAATCATCTTCAGATAGATGTGTTACAAAATCGAGCACAGCCTCCCGGTATTTTTTAAAATGGTCGAGATCTTTTTTTAAGGGAACAACCATAGGCTCGGTGCTTTCCGCTTTGCGATCTTTCCAAAACTGCGATTCCCAGAAAGGGCGACGGGTATTATTCTCAATGGGGAGCAACTCAAATATTCCCGGAAACTCACGAAAAACCTGAAGCAACTCTTCTTTCGAATTTTTAAAATCTATCATTGCCAACTGCTTAACGCGGCTGCTGTGGCCGGTAAGCACTTCCATAATGAGGTATGAACCCAACCAGGGAGTACCCAGCATTACAAATTTATTGGCGGGTTTATCAATAAAGCGTTTCCAGATAGCTGCAGAATCCATCATAAACTGGCGTACTACAAGACCTCCCATAGAATGAGCAATGATGTGAATGGGCTGGTTATAAATTTCTAATAAGCTTTCAACTTTTTTTGCCAGCTCGCCGGCAGCACCTTTTACACTTTTACGCCAATCAAAAGGAAAAGTTATGACGTCGTGGGTCTTGAGCAGGTGTTTTATAAAATCGTCGTAATAGTTCTTGATGACTCCAGAAGCCTGAACCCCGGTAGTATTAATTTCTAAGTCATCTTTAATTGCACCTCGATTGAGTTCTCTAAAATCGATCCACTGGGGGTTACCGTTGTGATCAAGGCTCGACCCCATAATTCCCGGAAGTAGTATTGCGATACGCCTATTACCACTTACATGTTCATAATGCACCCCTTCCATTGAAAACAGGCTGAGGAGCACGCCTCGATTGCCCACTTCACTATATTTCTGAGTAAAAAATCCTGCAGTACTTCCTGACGCGGTAGTTGCTGCCTGCAATATCGCATCGCACGTATTTTGATTTCGGAAATAATTGAAATGATTAGTACTTTCATCTTTTGATAAAAAGTATTGAATACCTCTTACGCGAGGTGCTCCCTGCTCCATACGGTCTGAGTCGACAACCAGATCATTTGCCTTCCAATAGAATAAATTGGCCAGGATTACCTTGAGTGAATCGCCCAGATGCCCACCTACTTCTGAATCGCCTGCTATCACATAAAGATCATTCACCACCGTATTTCCGGAATAATTCAGCATTTTCTGGAAGCTACTATCGGGCACCATACTATAGAGGCCGGGCATAGCCTTGTGACTGGCCTTTTGTTTTACAACTTCAAGCAAAAAGAGCTTTACCGTGTTGTAAACTATGTTTGCCTGTGCACCTACAACAAGGCCAAGCGCATTGAGCATCACATTAAGAAAATGATCTGTTCGCCGCGAAAGCAAAGTGGTCCCACTTGCTGGTGCTGCAACACGCATTACCTTACGTACCTCTAATTTCTTTGTACGTGCGAGCGTATTTAGTTCTTTCATCAACTCAAAAGCCTCTGCATCTTCATGGGCCATCATACCTAGTTCTAACTCGCTAAAACCAATTACTTCATTACGATGATCACATTTGGCCAATACATCTGCCACGAGTCCTCCCCGAGAATGACTTAAAATATCAACTACAGCAGCCTGTTCCAGATGTTTTAAAAAATCGAGCGCATTTTGCAAAGGACTTATTGAAAGCGTGCGATGGTCTAATGCAAGAACACCAGCATTGTAATTACGTAAGAGTTGATCCCAGATAGGATTGTGCCCCATACGCAGTTCGGCAAAGGCGGCGAATGTATTTGACAATGTGCCGTGAATGAGCAGGAGATAAGCACTACTGGCAGGAGCTATTTTAGTAACCGGCAAGTATTGAAATCCGGCATCTAATTTAAAAAGCCCTGGCTGTGGCATTGCTCGCTTATCATAGGCTATCGCCAGATTTTTTGCAGAAGTCTCGGCAGCACCACCCAGGGTTTTAGATCGGATAAGTTTGAGTGTTTTAATAACCACACTTCCTATACCTGCCCGGGAAGCATACTTGCCCATTACCTGAGATTCAAAAACAAACAACTCCCCAGAACGATTAGCACCTGCAGGAGCATTGTAAATCTCTTCGATATCCAGCGCATTTCCAATCCATTGTGTTTGGTCTGTAAACGTGAGCTCAATGAGATCATCCTCTTTAATATCTAGCTCAATACGCCGATTCTCTGCCCTGCTCTTTTCAAGCTGAACTGCGGTTACTACTTCAAATTCAGAAAACTGTGCGGTTTGTGGGTTTAATTCTTCGGCGATTAGGGTTCCGTAGACGAGTGCCTTGCTCATATTGACTAATTTTTCTTGTGTTTGCAATTAAAAGTACCTAAAACACAACGCCTTAGCATGATCGAAAATCGAATAAGGGGCAAAATCCCTATGAATTATCGGGAAAAAGACACCTTAAATTCAGGACCTGGGATACAATTGGCTGTAGTTTGATAGCATTAATAGTAATTTTGGCATTGTATTGATTCTTTTACAATGCGAAAACACATTGAAATTTTTCAACCTTAAAACTGAAAATCTTGAAAACCCATTCCCTTAAAATACGTGCCCTTATTTTTGATATGGACGGCACGATGTTTAACAATATGATGATTCATCACAAAGCCTGGCAAAAAAAGCTAAGTGAACTCGGGCTAGAGATGACACTTGAAGAAGTAAAGCGCGATATTCACGGGGTTAATGAAGAAATAATAAAACGTCTTTTCGGAGATCGCTTTGATGAGGCTAAGCGCCGGCAAATTGCCTGGGATAAGGAGGCAGCTTACCGCAAAATTTACGCGGACAAAATCACCCTTTTACCCGGCTTGCAAAGCTTTTTAGACCGTGCCAAATCCTTAGAAATACCTATGGGAATCGGGACAGCAGCACCCAAAGAAAATGCTGAATTCGCCATCAAAACGCTGGGGCTACACTCCTATTTTAGCACTGTTGTACACTCAGATATGGTACAGCGCGGCAAGCCTGATCCGCAGGTTTTTGAGATGGTAAGTACAGATTTAGGCATTCCGTTATCGCAGAGTCTGGTATTTGAAGACAGCCCAACCGGTGCTAAAGCAGCTGCCAATGGCAATTCACAATCGGTAATACTTACTACAACTCATAATCCTGAAGAATTTGATCAAATTGCAAACATTCAGCATTTTATGAATGACTATGAGCGCATTCAATTAAACGTCACAGATACAGGCGAATTTGAACTTCATTTTTAATTCTTGAATAAACTTCAAATTTTCAGTAAAAATGCAGGTAGCCTCTGAAAATTATTAACTAAAAGCGTATTTTTAACGCTTTAAATTGAAAAAAATATTATGAAAAAAGTACTCTTACTTGGCGTCGTACTAAGTTGTATGATGTTTGTAAAATGCGGACCTAAAGTGGGCAACACTTCTGGCTCCTCAAAAACCCAATCCCTAACAGAGGTTGACCCAATGCCTTTCGCAGAAAGCATTACAGCAGAAGAACTAAAGGAAATGTTGTATGTATATGCATCAGACGAATTTGAGGGTCGTAACACCGGCGAGCCTGGTCAGAAAAAAGCTGTTGAATATCTTAAAAATTACTACATAGATCAGGGTATCGAGTCTGCACAGGAAGATTCTTATTTCCAGATTGTGCCTGAAAGTTTTTTTAAAGCGGGTAGCGGTATCAAAGCTTCTGAAAATGTGGTGGCTTATATCAAAGGAAGTACCAAGCCAGACGAGTATGTTGTGATATCTGCTCACTTAGATCACGTAGGTGTTCGCAATGATGGGGAGATTTTTAACGGTGCTGATGATGATGGTTCAGGAACTGTAGGTTTACTGGAAATCGCTGAAGCTTTCAACAAAGCGGTTGAAAAAGGATACAGACCTCAACGTAGTGTTGTTTTTCTACACGTAACTGGTGAAGAAAAATGATTGGTAGGTTCACGCTATTATGCTGAAAACCCAATTTTTCCAATGGCTAATACCGTAGCAGATCTTAACATCGATATGATAGGTCGTGTTGATGATGCGCACAAAGACAATGAAAACTACATCTACCTTATTGGTTCAGATAAATTGAGTACTGAACTTGACAGCATCTCAACGGCTGTAAACAATAAGTATATGAATATCGATTTGGATTATACCTACAATGACGAGAACGATCCAAACCGTTTTTACTACCGTTCTGACCATTATAACTTTGCTAAGTTTGGTGTGCCGATTATCTTTTACTTTAACGGGGTTCACGCAGACTACCACAAAGTATCTGATACTCCAGATAAAATCAATTACCCGATGTTGGCAAAACGCTCACAGCTGGTTTTCTTAACTGCCTGGGAAGTTGCTAACCGCGAAGATCGCATCGTAGTTGACAAAGAGATTAAATAAGGTTTTTAAAGCCTGAAAATGTAAAGCCCTTAAGCAGTTTGTTTAAGGGCTTTTTTACTTTAAAAATGTACCTTTAAACTACTTAGAATTGATAGAATGAATACCTGGATTGATCCCGAACTGCAATTAGCTGCTGAAGATGTACGTCTTATTCCTCTAGAGCGAACACACCGCGATAGACTTCTTGATGCAGCTTTAGATGGAAACTTATGGGAACTCTGGTACACTTCGGTACCTGACGAGTCAAAAATTGACACCTATATAGATTTAGCACTTGAAGAAAAAGAAAAGGGCACTTCATTTCCTTTCACCGTCATAGATGATAAATCCGGAAGGATAATCGGTTCTACCCGCTATTACAATCTGCAACCTGCGCATCGCCGGTTGGAGATAGGCTACACCTGGTACGCTAAGAGCTATCAACGTACTGCGGTCAATACCCAGTGCAAATTGGCTTTATTGCAATATGCCTTTGAAAAGCTCGATTGTATCGCGGTTCAATTGGTGACCGACTGGTTTAATTTGAAATCCCGTGAAGCCATTGCAAGGCTTGGAGCTAAACAGGATGGCGTGTTAAGGCATCACCGTATTAATGCAGATGGAAGCTACCGCGATACAGTTGTATTTTCAATACTTGATAGTGAATGGAGTGGAGTTCAGAAAAATCTTGAACTTAAACTTAACGCCTGTAAATCTTAAGTTGTGATCCTAAAAATAGCACTACTTCGCGGCATAAATGTAGGCGGCCATCATATCATTAAAATGGCCGATCTTAAAGAGATGATGTCAAATCTGGGCTTTACCGAGGTTAACACCTATATTCAAAGCGGGAACATACTTTTTAATGCCGCTCAATCAAACGTTGCTATTTCTGAACAAATCAAGAAAGGGATTGAAACACGTTTTGGCTATACCATTCCGGTGATTGTGTTGGACGCAGAAAAACTTTTAGAAGCTTCCAATAACAACCCATATTTAAATACGGAGGTTGATATCACCCGCTTACACCTCAGTTTTCTATCTGATGTTCCCGATACCGAAAATTCAGCCCAATTCATAAGCTTTGATGCCAGTCCAGATGCTTTCAGTCTTTATGATCAATTTGTCTATTTAAATCTGGACACCAAATACCATAAAACCAAACTGAGTAACGCATTAATTGAAAAGAAACTAGGCGTTGAAGCTACCACCCGTAACTGGAAAACGGTTATGAAGTTGGTGGAGTTATCTAAAAGTTAAAGCTGAAAATATTGCTTGGATTAAATCATCTTTAAAAATGAATGAAGTTTTCGATCTCATTTATAGATTTCTGATATGGTTATCTTCAATTACAGGCTTTACCTACCACGAAGTCAACATCATTATTTATTTCATTCTTATACCCGCATTTTTTGTATTCCTCATTAGTCTTTTATCTAGAAACAAATATTGGATTCTTGGTTATTTACTGATCGTCTTAATACTTATTACCACTATTCCTGACTTTAGAGCTTTCTCAGATGTGATTTTTGACAAATCTGTCTCTTTTCTAAATTGGTTTGAAAATCTGGGATTAAATTACGTACAGGCGTCAGTAATAATCTGCGTTGTAATTCCTTCCCTAATTCTCATCGCATTAGTCTTTTTTAATTTCAGAAAAGATAAAACATAGACTCAAACAGTATCCATTTAAGATCATCACCTTCTTTTCAAAATTAACTTTAATTAAAGTTTAACGCCCACTCCCACTCCTTTCCTTTTAAGAACCAATAACTTTAAAAAGATGCAGGTTAAAGGCATTTTAAACTATCTCATTTTCCTATTAGAGCGGTCTAAAAGTTCTTAATCCACCTGTGTTCTTTGCTATAAACTAATCCAAAAATTGTTATGAAAGACATTGAAAATCCGCAAGGGCTTACCGAATGCCCCTTTAGAGGAACGCGTATAGGTGGTGCTTTGGGTACCGCTCCACAAATTGATGACTGGTGGCCAGACCGCCTTCCGGTAGATTTATTACATCAGGAGCAACCCGTTGCAAATCCCTTAAGCGGTGAGAGTTATAAAGAAGCTTTTAGTAAAATTGACTATGAGCAACTCAAAAAAGATATTAAAGAGCTACTCGTAAATTCTCAGGACTGGTGGCCGGCAGATTATGGTAACTATGGGCCGCAGATGATACGTATGGCATGGCACTCTGCAGGTACGTATCGTATTGCAGACGGTCGTGGTGGTGCCGCGCAGGCAATGCAGCGTTTTGCGCCAATTGGCTCCTGGTGGGACAATGGCAATATAGACAAGTCACGCCGCCTTATCTGGCCAATAAAAAAGAAATATGGAGCGGCAATCTCGTGGGCAGATCTAATCGTGCTTACCGGTAATTGCGCCTTGGAGATTATGGGCTTCCCTACTTTTGGTTATGCCGGCGGGCGTCGAGATGCCTGGGAACCTGATCGTGGCACTTATTGGGGACCTGAATTCTGGGAAGGAAAACCTATTCAGGAAGTTCCTAAAACCAGTGATCATCTGGGCCATCCGGGCGAAATGGTGAATGAAAAAATTCGCTGGGTAGGCGGACCTAAAGAAGACTATCACGATTTGGAAAATCCTTTAGCGGCTACACACCAGGCACTGATATATGTAAACCCTGAAGGTCCCGGAGGAAATATGGATCCTCAGGATTCTGCCCGAAACATTCGAGAGTCGTTTAAACGTATGGCGATGAATTATGAATAAACCCTTGCGCTTATTGCTGGAGGACATGCCTTTGGTAAAAGTCACGGTGCTGTACCTGCAGATAAAATAGGTGCCGCTCCCGAAGCCGCCCCCCTTCATCAGCAAGGTTTTGGCTGGCACAACCCCGTAGGCACAGGTAATGCTGAGTTTACTTCAACAAACGGAATTGAAGGTTCGTGGACGCCAAATCCTACCAAGTGGGATAACGATTACCTGACGAACTTATTTAAATACGAGTGGGAACAAAAAACGAGTCCGGCTGGTGCTCAGCAATGGACACCTGTAGATCCTACTGCTCCCAAAACTCCAGATGCACATCTTGACAAGATGGATGATTTGATGATGATGACTTCAGACATCGCTCTTAAAACCGATCCTGAATATCGTAAGATCTGTGAAAAGTTCATGAATGACTTCGACTATTTTACCGATGCATTTTCAAAGGCCTGGTATAAACTCACGCACCGTGATATGGGACCAAAAGATCGCTATCTGGGGCCTGAAGTACCTAAAGAAGATATGATTTGGCAGGATCCGGTTCCTGCAAGGGATCACGACCTTATCAATAACGTTGATATAGCCGCTTTAAAGCAGGTAATTTTAAAAAGTGGATTGAGTGTTTCTGCTCTGGTAAATGCTGCCTGGTCTGCAGCCTCGATTTACAGACATAGTGACAAACGTGGTGGTGCCAATGGTGCACGAATTGCCTTAGAGCCTCAAAACAACTGGGATTTAAACAGACCAGACGAGCTCAATCAGGTTATTAATACCCTGAAAGGTATTCAGACAGACTTTAGCAGTAAACTTCCCGAAAAGCAGGTTTCTCTTGCAGATCTTGTAGTTTTGGGTGGTTGTGCAGCTGTTGAAAAAGCAGCAAATGATGCTGGTTTTGATGTGGAAGTGCCTTTTACTCCCGGCCGTACCGACGCTTCTCCCGAGCAAACCGATGTGGAAAGCTTCGACTGGTTAAAACCGGTATCTGACGGGTTTAAAAATTACCACAACGATAAGGTAGGATATAAGATTCCGGCAGAGCGTATTTTCTTAGATCGTGCACATTTGCTCAATCTTTCAGCACCAGAATGGACTGTGCTCACCGGAGGACTTCGCGTTTTGGAACAAAACTTTGATCATTCGAAGCATGGAGTATTTACCGAGCGTCCCGGCCAACTGACTAATGATTTTTTCCAGATACTTACGAGTATGGATTATGAGTGGAAACCTCAAAACTACGAGGAAACCTTATTCAATATCAACGACCGAGCTACCGGCGCAACTAAGTACACTGCGACACGTTGCGATCTGGTTTTTGGTTCTAATGCTCAACTGCGCAATCTGGCTGAAGTTTATGCCGCAGACGATGCTCAGGAGCGCTTTGTAACCGACTTTATCAAAGCCTGGGACAAGGTGATGATGTTGGACCGTTATGACGTTAAAGACGAATAAGACCTTAAAAAGTGATAATTATAATTTACCCGATAGCTTTTATAGTTTTCGGGTATTTTTTTGTTCCTATTTTTGAAACATCTTAGATAAGGGAAGCCATAATAAATTTTAAGAGGTTTACCTATATTTTAGATTCTAGGATTTTTTAACGAACATCTAAAATTTGATTTATTTAAAATGAAATCCAACCTATTAATTTTAATTCTATTAAACTTGAGCCTAAATGGTTACGGACAAAAAGAACTATTAGAGTTAAGTAATTTGCCAAGAACTAAACAAATTGCAGCTCCGGAGTTCAATACATTCGCCAACTATAATATGAGCATAGATTCATTACATCAAAATGTTTATATTCAAGATGTACGAAAATCTGCGGAAGGGAAACTTCACTTTTATCAATGGTTATATGAATTTCCGTTAGTTGATTTAATTTTTGAACCTGAAGTGAATGATGAAAATGAAATACTAATAAAAATAAGAACTACCCAATTGGACAGTAATTTTTATAGCTATATGTTTCAAGATAATAAGGTAAGTTCTTTACTTAATAGAGATTATGTTATTTTAGGAAAATGGGAGAATACTCCTGAGAATTTAAAAGAAATCACAGAATGTTCTTCGGTACTAACAAAATACTTCTCAAGCTTCAATATGTCAAAAAGTAATGTAATCAAAAATGAAGCAAACAGTTTTAAATATATAGCTGCTAATGTTGAACAAGTAAACACTGTTCTAGACTCAAACTTAAGTCTTGGCTCGCATCAGTTTTCAGCTTTTTTTGATGAAAATGGTAATCCCAAATCACAAGATTTGTTTAAAAAATTAAATAAACGTAAGTCTAAAAGTGAACTACCAGTTGTTGCCTTGATATTTTCAAATAAAAACGGTGAAGTGGAAAATATTCAGCTTATAAATCCTGACTTAAATTTCACTACAAGCATTGATGATTTAAAATCTAAAGGTTTTACACAATCTGGCGCTCCAACCAAAAATGTCTTTTTAATTTATTAATGGTATAGAGTAACCTTTCTTACCAATCTATACATCCTGTGATTCTAGATTGAATCACCATAGCGAGATAAAATCAAACAGAAATAAAAATTTCCTATCCTCAGTCTACTGCAGCTTAATCTGATTTACCAAAATATCTTTTAATAACAACTTCAAGCTTTCACCCGAGTCGTAAACCATTTGCTCATTTGTTGGGAAAGGTACTGCTCGGTTGCCCAAAAGCGGTAACATTTTAGGATCTATAGCAGCCTTATCTCCTTTATAAGTCGCATAAATATGATTAAATACATAACCATCATTTAATGGAAATGTTGCTTCCATCTGATTGGTATTTAAATCAATTAAATCGACCTGAGCAGTAAGTTGGGTGCTTTTTGACTGTGTGAACTCGTGGATGTCTGCACTAAGCGTTTTAAATTTATCAACCTTGATATCATTACCCAAACTGTCTTTTTTGACATTTCCGTTTGAGTCTAAGACATAACTAAAACCATCTTTCACCTTTTTTTCCTGCTTCAAAATACGCTCGGTCACCAGCTCCGGACTTATTTGCATGGCTCTGAAGCTTAGGATAAGATCATAATCATAAGCCAACTCAGCTAGAGGTCTGTTGTGATACTGTACCCAGGGCTTGTTGAGTTTATAGGTATCAATATTCAACAAGTCGTTTTCAAGACGCTCTGGGATTGCCATTTCGGTCTCGTTTAAAAGGCTGAGTCTTATAAAAGTCGACCCCTTATACAGCGCTTCTTCTTTCAGTTCGTTGATATCAGCATAACCCGGATTGATCTGCTCGAGATACATCAAATCATCATAAGCTGCTCGTGCATCCTGTTTAGTGGCATTTTCCAATAATTGTGTACTCGATTGAACGATATGCTCAGAGAGTTCATTTTTCACTTCAATGATAGCATCTGAATAATCGGTGAAATTAAATTTCTCTCCCGGCAGCGGTAAAATAGGACGAATGCGATCCTGACGCAGGCTTAAACCGGTGACAAGTTGGTAACGCTCACGCAAGGTATTGGGATTGCCTTCTTTATCTAAAAACTCCAAGCGACGCTCATCGCGTTCCACAGCTTTTACAAAAGCATCTTTGAGTAAAGTAATGTATGGACTTTTACGATCGGCAGATTTGTTGACACGTAAATTATCTAATGTTTGAATAATTACCTGATCGTAATTACCCCGGGCAAGGTCTTTTTCAGATTTACGAACGCCACCACAGGCGCTAAGCATCATAGCTGCAAACAGGAGAAGGCCGAAGTTATTCATGAATTCTAGTATTTGGGAAAGCCAAAATACTAAAAAATGTTAAAATGATGTCTGTTGAAATACGGAAGTAGGTAGATGTGATTTTGGAGGCAAGCAATGCATAATCGATAAACGAAAAAATCCCCACATTGCTGTGAGGATTTTTCTTTCCGGGTGGAAGATCGGTCTCGAACCGACGACCTCCTGAACCACAATCAGGCGCTCTAACCAACTGAGCTACAACCACCATTTTAAAAGCATCAATCTCTGGAGATTTATGCGGGTGCAAATGTAATGCAATTCCCAATTATGAGCAATACATTCTGCTAAAAAAATATAAGCTCACTTAACTTTATGTAAGTTCACTAGTTCATTTACTGAATACGGCTCTAATTTCAGAACCAGCAAAGCTGGTTAAATGAGATCAAAAATTGAATCTACAGCCGGGTAACGCTCTACAGTAAAGCCTTCTGCATATTCTGTCCCAATGAGACGGCCTAAATCACGCGCCCGGTATTTTATACTTTCCTGAAAATTTTTACTACTTATCGGCGTATTGTCCTCCCCTTTTGACGGATCATAAAACTGCGACGCATACGCCATCACCGCTTCCATTTTCTGATCTATAAAACCAGAAATATCGACAACTACATCGGGCTGCAGGTTTTTCCACTGTATATAATGATACACGTGCTTTGGTCTCCAGGCTTCCTGAGGCTGGCCATCAAGACTGGTTTCAATCTTTTTAAGTCCGCTTAAAAAACAGGCATCGCTGGTTAATTTGCTTCCTCTACCGTGATCAATATGTCTGTCGTCAATAGCATTACACAACACGATTTCTGGTCTATACTTGCGTATGATTTCAATTATACGCAATTGAGATTCGCGGTTATTTTCAAAGAAACCATCTGCCAGAGCGATATTTTCGCGCACGCTCAATTTTAATATTTTGGCAGCATCTGCAGCTTCCTGATCCCGTATTTCGGCAGAACCTCGAGTACCGAGTTCGCCACGGGTTAGATCTAGAATACCTGTTTTCTTACCTCTACTTTGCTCTTTAGCCAAAACGCCCGCACACGACAATTCTACATCATCTGGGTGAGCACCTATGGCAAGTATATCTAATTTCACTATGCGCTTAATGTTATCGGTTAAAAACTATTTGGTAAAATTTAATCACCTTTCTCTTTACTAAATACTAAAATTCAGACTATCCTTAACCACCTTTTCCAAGGCCTGCTCGAGGTCGTTAATCAAATCTTTCTTGTCTTCAATCCCCACCGAAAATCGCAACAAACCATCTTTAATGCCCTGATTCTCGCGTTCTTCAGCACTTAAAAGAGCGTGTGAAGTTTGAGTAGGTGATAAAATAGTCGATTCAACACCGGCTAAACTCATCGAAGGTTTAATCAGTTTTAATTCCTTAAGAAAAGCTTTGGCGTCAAGCTCATCTGCTAGTTCAAAGGAAAGCATCCCTCCAAAACCGCGCATTTGCTTTTTAGCCAAATCGTAATCTGGATGCGATTTTAAACCGGGATAGTAAACGGTCTTCACGTGACCATTTTGATCAAGCCATTTCGCCAGTTTCTTAGCATTCTTATTTTGTTGTTTGACACGCAGTACCAAAGTTTTCAGGCTACGCTCCAACATCCAAACGCTAAAATCGCTAAGGCTTCCGCCCAGATTTTTAGCCTTATGCCAAATCTGCTCCATATGAGCATGGGAAGCAGCCACTGCACCAGCCAGAATATCACTATGACCACCCATATATTTAGTAGCGGAGTGAATCATAATATCAATACCAAATTCTGCCGGATTTTGATTAACCGGGGAAGCAAAGGTGTTATCAATCATTGTGATAATTCCCTTAGACTTAGCCAGGTCTGCAACCATTTGCATATCGGTCACAGTCATCAATGGGTTTGATGGAGTTTCAATATATAGAACCTTAGTATTTGCTTTTATAGCTTTTTCAAAATCACTTTTTTCCAAACCTTCGGTAAAGCTATATTCAATTCCCATCTTTGAAAACTCCTCTTCTACCAGATTAAACGTACCTCCATAAAGCGTTTTCTGTAATACGATATGATCTCCCGCGTTTAAAAATGCTAAAAGAGCAGTACTTACTGCAGCCATTCCACTACCAAAAATCATCCCTGCTTCTGTACCTTCAAGGGCTGCTATCTTTTTACCAAGCATCTCCTGATTGGGTGTATTAAAATAACGCGGATAACGTTTAACTTCCACATCTTCATAGGCATAGGAAGTCGACATATAAATTGGCGAAATAGCACCTTTAAATTGCTGGTCTTCTACCTCACCCACGTGAGTACAAATGGTGTTTTTTCCAAAATTTGAATGGTTCATAGTCTGTAGTAATTTAAAAGTCGAATTTACGAAAAAGCCATAGGAATACCTTTGACTTTGCATCATAAATAAACAGGCGTATATAGTGTGAGCAAGCTATATTTGCAAAATCAAAAAATCAACCTGATGACCCCTATAGTTTATGACACCTACAAACCAGAATATGCTCTTCCCTTTAAAGAGCTTAATTTAAATTGGCTTGAAGCATTTTTTGTAGTTGAACCTCACGATGAAGAAGTTTTAAGCAATCCCGAAACTTATATAATTAAAACCGGTGGTGACATTCTCGTTGCCAAAATAGATGAACGTGTTGTAGGAGTTGTGGCGCTAATGCCCGATGAGAATGGAGTTTACGAACTAACCAAAATGGCAGTTGACAGCAGTTTACGCGGTCAAAAAATAGGTCAACAATTACTGCAACACACCTTAAAATTTGCTCAGGAAAAAGGTCTGAACATTTTGAAATTGTACTCAAGCCGCAAACTTGAAAATGCAATTTACCTCTATCGCAAATATGGTTTTATTGAAGTGCCACTAGAGCAACCCAATCCCTACAAGCGCGCAGACATTAAAATGGAAATCTATTTCTAAATCTTTTACCTACGCGTAGTTTACCATTTCTTTAATACCCTTTCTTTCAATTTCTTAGTTTCTTTAGGCTTTCTAAACCTAAAAATCACTAAAGATGAAACGTATACTACTAACGGTCCTGTTTGCAACAGCTTTATTCAGTTGTAAAAACGTAGCAAAAAATCAGGAAGACACAGTTAAAGAAACGGAAGATGTAGCAATGACAGAAGATGCTGAAACCGAAGCGTCATTTGACATAACTCCAATTGAGCATGCTACTGCAGTATTTACACTGGCAGATGCCGTTTTTTATATTGATCCTGTAGGTGGTGCAGAAGCCTTTGAAGGTCAGCCTGCTGCTCAGTACATTTTACTTACAGACATTCACGGCGATCACTTAAATCAGGCTACGCTTAAAGCTGTGGCTAAATCAAATACCAAAATTTTTGCTCCACAAGCGGTTTTTGATCAGCTTGAAGGGCCTATTCGCTCTCAGGTTACGGTTATGAATAACGGTGACACGCAAAGCTGGGACGGGTATGATTTAACTGCAATCCCAATGTATAACCTACGCGAGGAAGCCAAGCAATTTCACGTAAAAGGTCGTGGTAATGGATATGTATTGGAAAAAGACGGCACGCGTATCTATTTCTCAGGAGATACCGAAGACATCCCAGAAATGCGTAATCTTAAAGATATAGATAAGGCCTTTGTATGTATGAATCTACCTTATACTATGACTGTTGAAAGCGCAGCAGACGGGGTTATAGCTTTTGCTCCCAAAGAAGTTTACCCATACCATTTTAGAGGTCAGGATGGTCTTAGCGATACCGAAAAATTTAAAGGCATCGTAGATTCCGCCAACGTGGGTACAGACGTGATTATGCTTGACTGGTATCCCAATAAAGCTGAGTAATTTGGCTCAGGACAAGTCTGAAAACTTAGTCCTTTAAACCATAAGGCTAACATATAAAATCCCAATCGAAAGGTTGGGATTTTAAGTTTTTAGGCAAATGCAGTAAATAGTGTACTTTTAAGTTCTTAAACTGAATTGACTTATGAGCCTACGCCTTTTAATACTTAGCTGTATCCTAATGTTTTCATGCAAAAACAATACTTCAAAAACCGAAAACACAATGACCGAAACATCCAAAGATGAAATCAAAGGATCTGATTTTTATATAGGAACATACACAAACGGTGAAAGCAAAGGCATCTATGAAGCTACTTTAAACAGTGATGGTTCGATTAGCAAACCTGTGCTGGCTGTTGAAGCTTCAAACCCATCCTATCTGGCTTTTAGCAAGGATAAAGACATCCTGCTAGCTGTAAATGAGAATGATCCCGGTACTATTGAATCGTTTCAAATGGACAATGGCGAATTGAAGGGAATTAATCAAACTTCAACCGGTGGCGCGCATCCATGTTTTGTAACTACCAATGATGCAGATTATGTTATGGCAGCTAACTATAGCGGAGGTAATATTGGCTTACTTCAACTGGATTCAAAAGATGGTAGTCTTTCACAATTGCTTGATGTAGAACAACACGAAGGTAAGGGAACTACAGATCGTCAGGAAGGTCCGCACGCACACTCAGCCTGGTTCTTACCTGATGGCAGCGGTATTGTTTCCGCAGATTTAGGGACCAATCAATTGTGGTTTTCAAAAATCAATACCGAAACCAATAAACTCGAACCGGCTTCTCCTCAAAAACTGGATTTAGCTGAAGGAGCAGGTCCACGTCATTTGGTTTTTCATCCCAACAACGGGTTTATGTATGTGCTGAATGAACTCAACAACACGGTTAGCAGAATTTCAAAAACAGATGACTTTTATCAAATTGAAGAATCGATTTCAACACTTCCTGAAGATTTCACCGAGTTTAGTAAAGCCGCTGATATTCACATCAGTAAAGACGGAAACTTTATTTATACCTCAAACCGCGGTCATAACAGCATTGCAATTTTTAGTGTAAATGAAGCTGGAAGTCTAGAATTAGTAGGTTTTGAACCCACACGTGGTGAAGAACCTCGCAACTTTCAGATTTCACCTGACGGAAAATTTATTCTGGTAGCCAATCAAAACAGCAACAACCTGGTTTCCTATAAACGCGATGTAAATACCGGTTTGATGAGTTATATCAATGAAGTAAAAGCACCAGCACCGGTTTGTATTTTGTTTGAATAATCGCCTCAGAGTTTAATCATAGAAAAAACAATAATAATTCTTTCAGGAGCCTACTTAACCTGCTTCCCTCCTAGCCAGGTTTGGTTTACTTCTAAATTTGGGATCTCATTTTCTGGGATGGTCATCATATCATGATCAAGTACAATAAAATCGGCGAATTTACCCGGCTCAATGCTTCCCTTCTCATTTTCTTCAAAATTTGAAAAAGCAGCCCAGATGGTCATTCCGCGTAAAGCTTCTTCACGACTTAAGGCATCTTTCATTTGGAATCCACCTTCCGGATAATTATTTAAATCCTTTCGGGCTACCGCAGCATAAAAAGTATAAAACGGATTTACCTGCTCCACCGGAAAATCAGTTCCCAAAGCAATAATTCCGGTTTCTTCAAGCAGCTTTTTGTAAGCATAAGCGCCTTTCATTCGTCGCTCTCCCAGGCGATCTTTAGCCCAATACATATCGCTAGTAGCGTGTGT